>NZ_AVCK01000013.1 GCF_000747155.1 Arenimonas metalli CF5-1
CTCCCCTCAGTTGGGAGAAGAACCTTTAATATGGCCCAATGTTCCCATGGAGAGCTCCATGCAAGAGACCGAACTTGAGTACGTCGGCTTCTGGCCGCGCGTGGGCGCAACCATCATTGACGCGATCATCCTGACAGTCATTACTGCTCCGCCGCTCATTGCCATCTACGGCCCGGGCTACTTCACTGACGCAAATCGACCGTTCATTTCCGGGCTGGCTGATTTCGCTATTTCCTGGGTCTTTCCCGCTGTCGCCGTCATTTTGTTCTGGCTTTACAAGCAAGCGACCCCAGGCAAAATGGCGCTCTCTGCCAGGGTCGTGGATGCGACAACCGGCAACACGCTGACCGTTGGCCAATCAATCGTTAGGTATGTCGCGTACTTCATCGCATCGCTCCCCCTGTTTATTGGCGTCATCTGGGTTGCTTTTGACCCTCGCAAGCAAGGCTGGCATGACAAACTTGCCGGCACCGTCGTCGTTCGGCCAAAGCAGCATGGTCCTTACCCGGTAAAATTCGATAACTAACCAGGCATTCAAGCCGACGCTTGCGGCGCGGCATAACCAGGGCGGCAGGCGCAATGGGCAGACCCGGCGAGTCTGAGAGGAAAGCCAAACTGAAGGCGTGGCGCGAAGGTGAGCGCCAGAAAGCTCGAGCGCTGTATCCGCTCACGGAGCTGCGGCTCGGGGAGTTCTTTTCGGCGCTTGAGGTCTTGCGGTCCGGGCACGGATGCTTCCACGACCTTCGCCATTCGCTCCGCGTGATCCAGGCAATGGGCCTGACGGAAAGCGAGACGAATTCCCTGCTGAATTGGTGCAATGAACACGGCGGCTACTGTGATTGCGAAATTGCGGCCAACACGTTCATGCACTGGCACGAAACACGGGCTGGCGCCTGACCACTCATTCCGGCCGACGCCCTGGGCGCGGTCCAACTCAACGCATTGGATTTATCGGCATGGCTGAGTCGCATGATCTGGAGTCTGTTTGGGAGCTTCGGGAGGAGATCCTCTACCCGGCGATTTTTGGCCCTCACGGCCGGGGCATATTCGTCCTGTCCCAAAGCGACTTCGCCTCCTTCGGCGCCGATTCAATCGACCCTCGGTGGCTGCACCTGGGGGTTTTCGAGTTTGCACCGACCGAGCAGCGTCGTACCTGGCTCTACGTCACATCGGGCGGCTCTACGCCGTGGGAGCAGGAGCCCGCCGAGTACTCCCCGGACGCCGAGTCCTGGCTCGGGGTCGAGTTCCTTATCGAATCAACCGTCCAGGGAGACTGGGCCATCCGGCTTCTCTGCCGCTTGTTTGCCCTGCATGTCCTGGCTGAGCATGGGCGCTTCGGGGACCGGCGAGGCCTGAACTTTGGTTCGAGGGTTCCGGTCGGCGCCCCGATCGACGGCGAGGGCTCCGCGCTCACCTGCGTGGTTACCGTGCCACCCTCCTGCGTTGCGCCTTCCCAATGCCTGCCGTCGGGGACCTTCGAGTTTCGCCAGCTCGTGGGCGTGACCGCATCCGAGGCTGCATTTGCGAAGCAGCACGGGTATGGGGCACTCATGGAGAGGCTTGGCCGGGCGAACGTTGGGAGCGTGACCGACCCCGGCCGCGCCGAAGTCGAGGTGTAACCTAAGCCAGTGTCCTGGCGGGTCCGCGGGACCAGATTCGAATCCACCGGTTGCTGCCGGCCGAAGGCCGGCCGACCCAGCGCCAGGCACAAGGAGAGCTTCGTGATTCCCTACAGATCGCTGATTCTGACCGCCCTGTTCTTCATCTCGACGGGCGCGGTTGCCCAGGAAGCAAACTCGCAGGCCCTGGTCGAGCGTGGCGCGGATGCCTATGTCGCCGACGGTCCCGAAGCGGCGATCAAGGTATGGATCGCCGGCAGCGGACTGGAAGGCAACACGCAAGCCCTGACGCAGGCGAACATGCTCAGGCAGATCGAGGACTATTACGGCAAGCCCCAGGGCATCGACATCATCAAGCGATCCCGGATTTCGCCACGGTCCGAGATCATCTACTTCGCGGTCAACTACGCGAAGGGCATTGCCTACGGTCGGTTCCAGGCCTATCGCAAGACGGATGGCCAATGGATCTCCACCGAGTTCCGGTTCCATACGCAGGCCAATGAGATCCTTCCGCCGGCCGTGCTTTACGGCGACTAATCCCCGCCGATCGATCCAGGCCGACTTGTTCGGTGCGGGTTGACTGAGGCGGCAGATCCCTGGCAAGAAAAACAAAGGGGCGCACATGGGAACCCTGGCAGCGGCAACGTTTGCAATTGCGTTCATCCCGCTTGCGGTTGTCGCTGCAAGAAAGCTTTACCCAAGGTCCAACCCGGCTACAGACAACCCCTTGGTGCTGCTTGCCGGCGGACTGTTTCTGTTCGCCATCGGTGCCGTAGTCGCCTATTCGCAATTGTCCTGGCTCGATGCGGGCATCCTGGACTTCAAGTTCAGGCGCAGCGGCCACATTTACGCAGACGCCGCGACAGAGCCGGTCGAGTTCTGGTTCGTGATACTGGTCTTTTATGCAGGCGCGGTGCTGACTTCCGGCGCAGGGCTTGTTGGCATTGGCCACTGCTTCAAGGGGAAGCAGTAGCGAGCCCCGGCCCCCGCAGTAGCGGGGACATCCGTGGAAACACCTGCGCCAAGCGAGTTACCTTCCTGCGCAACGGTCGTTTTTCCAGGCATCAGGCCCCGTGAAATCCATCGCCCGGACCGCGAATGAATAGCCAGGAACCAGAGCCAGGCCCCGCCTCGAACCTCTCGCTTCGCCCCGCCCTCCCGGGTGAACTGGCTCTTTCCGAGTCGCTCAGCCGGGACAGCATGGCCAGCTATCGCGCCACCCGCGGCGTGGCCTGGGACACCGAGCGGTTTCGCCAGAGCTGGCACGAGTTTGAGAACCTGGCCATCGTCCAGGGCCCGCAGTGCCGCGGCTTCCTCCGGCTGATGCCCGAGGGCGAGGCGCTCGCGATCCGCGACCTGCAGGTCGATCCCGCGTTCCGCGGGAGGGGCATCGGCTCATGGGCCATCCTCCAGGCGATGCAGATGGCGTCGTCGCGCGGGTATCGTTTCGTCAGGCTGCGGGTTTTCCCGGAGAATCCCGCGATGGCGCTCTACGCGAGGCTCGGTTTCGAAGTGGATCATGTGAAGGATTCGGTCGTGCACATGCGCTATCCGGTGCCCGAGCGGACCGCCTAGTGGCCACCCCCATGCCAGGCGCCCTCCCGATCTCCTCGCTCGCATTCGTCGTCCTCGCGCTCACCGCGCTGTATCTGCTTGTGCTGGGCGCATGCGCGCTGCTTCGTCCCGCCATGGCGCGCGGCTTCCTGCTGGGCCACGCCAGCTCCGCCCGTCTGCATTACCTGGAACTGGCGCTGCGCCTGCTGGTGGGCGCCGCGCTGCTGGTCCGCGCCCCCGCGATGCCGTGGCCGCAGGCCTTCACGGTCGCGGGCGGGGTCCTGGTGGGCACCACGCTGGTGCCGTGGCGCAGGCACCAGGCCTTTGCGCGGCGCACGGTGCCGCAGGCGCTGCGGTTCCTGCCGATGCTGGGCGTGGCGTCGTTGGGGTTGGGCGCCGGGCTGCTCTACGCGATCGTCGCGGGCTGAAGCCATCGGCCTGCGAATTTTTCGCAGTTGCCGCCGGAAGCGTGGAATCGCTGCATCGCGGCTTGCGGCATCGGCGCTGATCGTCGTAAGTTGCCGTTCGTCCCCCGTCCGCAGGAACCCCCACGTGATGAAAGTGATGCCCTTTGCGCCGCGCCAGCGACTGGCCACGGCCCTGGTTGCCGCCTCGATGCTGTTCTCCGCCGCCGCGTCCGCGCAAGAGTCCCAGATCACCGTGCCGGACACCTCGGGCGCAACCCTCACGACCCGCGGCGTGGTGGCGTCCTCGGACGACAAGCCGGGCAAGGGCCGCATCCCGGCCTTCGTCTGCCTGCACACCACCCTGACCGACCAGGGCCACACGCGGCAGACCACGGTGATCCGCAAGTCGGGCAACCCCACCGCCGATCGCCAGGCCCAGCGCGTGATGCAGCGGATGAAGATCCAGGACCAGGAAGGCGTGCCGCACGTCGAGCGTGAGATCCGCGTGCTGGTGAAGGTCTATGAATCCGGCGCGTTCGCCTACCAGTTCTTCGAGATGAACGAGCAGGTGCCTGAGATCTGCGCGGCGCCGCCGTGGGAGCGCAAGCGCGAGCCGTGAGTACGCTCCTGCTCAAGGCCTTCCGGGCACTCAGCGTGCTCGAAGGCCTGTCCCTGATCACGCTGCTGTTCATCGCCATGCCGGCCAAGTACCAGTTCGGCCACGACTTCGTGTGGCCGGTGGGCATGGCGCACGGCGTGCTGTGGCTGGCCTACGTGGTGATGTCGCTGGCGGTGAGCCACGTGCGGCGCTGGTCGGTGGGCCTCTGGCTGCTGGCGCTGCTGTGTTCGGTGGTGCCGTTCGGCTTCCTGTGGGTGGATGCCCGGCTGCGGCGCGAACTGGCGCAGCCCGCGGGGTAACGCGGCGGGCTTCGCCGGTAGTACGCTTGGCGCTCCTGCCCTTCGGAGCCGATGCGCCATGAAACCCCTGGTCGTTCCCCCCGCCGCCCAGCGCGACGAGAAATCCGTGCAGCTTCTGAGCGCATGGGCCGCCGAGCGCGGCCTGCACTGCTCGCTCAACGTGGGCAAATGGCACGAGAGCGGCCGCGACGAAGCCGCGGGCTGGGGCATCCTGCTTTCCGACGTGGCGCGCCACATCGCCAACGCCATGCAGCAGCAGTACGGCGTGGCGCCGGCCGACACGATCGCCGGCATCCGCCGCGCCTTCGACCGCGAGTTCGCGGCGCCCACCTCCGAGGTGGAAGGCAACTTCCATCCCGGCCACTCCTGAGGCGCGCCATGACAAACCAAACGACGAATCCCTCGCGCCACCACGTCTTCGCCTCGGGCAGCACCGGCCTGGTGCTGGTGGCGCTGGCGCTGGTCATCCATCCGGCCTTCTTCATCCCGGCGCTGGTGGCGTTTTCGCTGCCGCTGCTCAAGCAGCCGGGGCAGCGCAGCTGGGGCTGGGCCGGGCTGGTGTTCGCCCTGGTCGCGACCCAGGTCGTGATCGGCTACACGCTCGGCAAGGATGCCGCCCTGCGCGACAACGCCGCCGCGGAAAGCCGCCAGGCCGACTGACGTGCCGCGCGAGCGCCTGGTCCGCAGCTGGTTCGGGAATGCCGAGGCCTGGACCCGGGCGGTTCGCGACGGGCTGATCGAAAGCCGGCGGCTGGCGACCGACCAGGCCGTGGTCGAAGCATTGCTGGAAACGGCGCCTGCGCGCGTGCTCGACGTGGGCTGCGGCGAGGGCTGGCTGTGCCGCACGCTCAGCGCGCGCGGCATCGAGGCGGTGGGCATCGATGTGTCGCGGCCGCTGGTGGATGCGGCGCGCGCGGCGGGCGGCGGGCGCTTCGAGGCGATGGCCTACGAAGACCTGGCGGAAGCGGCGCCGGCGCTGGGCCACTTCGACGCGGTGGCCTGCAATTTCGCGCTGCTGGACGAAGACCTGGCGCCCTTGCTGCAGGCGGTGCACGGCCTGCTGGCACCCGGCGGCCGGCTCGTGGTGCAAACCGTGCACCCCTGGGGCGCCTGCGGCGACGAGCCCTATCGCGATGGCTGGCGGCTCGAAACCTTCGAAGGCTTCGGCGCGCAGGTCTTCCCCGAGGCGATGCCCTGGTATTTCCGCACGCTGGCGTCCTGGCACGCGGCGCTCGCGGCGGCGGGCTTCAGGCTGGTGGCGCTGCGCGAGCCCAGCCATCCGGACACCGGGCGGCCGCTGTCGCTGCTGATGGTGTGCGTTTCCGCCGGCTGATCAGTGCTTGCTGGCGTCGGGGCGCGCCGCGCTCCAGCGCATCGGCAGCTTGAGGCGGGCCAGGGCCTTGGCGATGGCCTCGTCGCCGGCGATCACTTCACCCATCGCGAAGCCGTCGCCGGTTTCCTGGTCGCCGCGCAGGTGGCCCGGCAGGTCCTGTTCGCGCAGGTCGCGGCTGGTTTCGCCGCGGATCACTTCGTCGGGGCGGATGCCGCGGGCCTGGATCGAGCGGCCGCGCGGCGTGTAGTAGCGCGCAGTGGTGAGCTTGATCGAATCGCCGTTTTCCAGCGGCACCACGGTCTGCACCGAGCCCTTGCCGAAGGTGCGGCTGCCCATCAGCAGCGCGCGGCGGTGGTCGCGCAGGGCGCCGGCCAGCACTTCGGCGGCGCTGGCGGTGCCGGCGTCCACCAGCACGACCACGGGCGCGCCCTTGAGCAGGTCGCCGGGCTTGGCGTGGAAGCTGGCGTTGGAATACACGAGGCGGCCCTTGGTGCGCACGATCAGGCCTTCGTCTAGGAAGGCGTCGGCGGCTTCGACCGCGGCGTTGAGCAGGCCGCCGGGATTGCTGCGCAGGTCGAGCACCAGGCCGGCCAACTGGCCGCCTTCCGCCTGCGCGTTGAGCGCACGCAGCTGGCGCAGCACCTGCGGGCCGGTGTCGGTCTGGAAGTTGGCGATGCGCAGGTAGCCGTAGCCGGGCTCGAGCACGCGGCTGCTGACGCTGGTGATGCGGATGGTTTCGCGGGTGATCACCAGGTCGCGCGGCGCGGGCTCGCCCATGCGCAGGTAGGTGACGGTGACCTGGCTGCCCTCGGGGCCGCGCAGCTCGCGGCTGGCGGCGTCGGCGCCCTCGGAGGCCAGCGCCTGGCCGTCGATGGCGATGATGACGTCGCCGGCGCGCAGGCCGGCGCGCTGGGCGGGCGTGCCGTCGATCGGGGCGACCACCAGCAGGCTGCGGTCGGGGCGCTGCTCGATCTCGACGCCGACGCCGGAGTACGCGCCCTCGGTCTGCTCGTCCAGCGCCTCGGCGTCTTCCTTCTCGAGGTAGGCGCTGTGCGGGTCGAGGTCGGCGAGCAGGCCGCGCAGGGCCGCCTTCATCAGGGTCTGGTCGTCGATGGGCTCGACGTAGGCTTCCTTGATGGCGCGGTAGACGGCGACATAGCGCTGGATCTCGTCGAGCGGCATCGCTTCGGGCGCCGCGGCGGGCTCGGCGGGCGCGTCCTCCTGGGCCAGGACGGTCAGGGGAAGCAGCAGGGCCAGCAGGAGGGCGTGGGGGCGCATGGGCCGGATTATGCGCCAGTTCCTTGTAGGAGGGACTTCAGTCCCGAAGCTTCTCGGCGAAGAGCTTCGGGACTGAAGTCCCTCCTACAGGGAGTGCTTTAGGGGCGGAGCCAGGGTTTGGGATCCTGGGGCTGGCCGTTGCGGCGCAGTTCGAAATAGAGGCCGGGGCGGCCCTGGCCGCCGGAGCTGCCGACGGTGGCCAGCGGCTCGCCGCCGCGGACCCAGTCGCCGACGTCCTTGAGCAGGGCGTCGTTGAAGGCGTACAGGCTCATCCAGCCGTCGCCGTGGTCGAGGATGAGCAGCAGGCCGTAGCCCTTTAGCCAGTCCGAATACGCCACGCGGCCGGGGGCGGCGGCGCGGACCTCGGCGCCGGCGGTGCCGGCGATCAGCAGGCCGTCGCTGCTCCGGCCGTCGGGCAGCCGGCCGCCGAAGGCCGTGAGCACGCTGCCGGCCAGCGGGCGGCCGAGCTGGCCGCGGCGGGTGGCGAAGGGGCGGTTGTCGTCGACCTGGCGCGGGATGTCGGCCACGGCGTCCTGCAGCTGTTCGAGCAGCTTGAGCACCGATTTCTCGTCGCGGCCCAGCGTGGCCAGGCGGGCGGCGCGGTCCTTGAAGCGGGCCTCGAGCGCGGCCAGCACGCCGGCGCGTTCGCCGCGCTGGGCTTCGAGGGCGGCCAGTTCGGTCTGCTGCTGCGCGCGCGCGGCTTCGAGGATCTGGCGCTGGTCGGTGATCTGCTGGGCGACGGCGGCCAGTTCGCGCAGCTCGGCCATCAGGCCGCTGATGCGCTGCTGGCGGTCGGCCTGGAAATAGCGGTGGTAGGCCAGCACGCGGGCCAGGTCGCTCATGCGGTCCTGGGCCAGCAGCAGCTTGAGCTGTTCGTGGCGGCCCAGGGCGTAGGCCGAACGCACGAGGGCGGCTAGCGCCTCGCGCTGGTCGGCGAGACCGACTTCGAGTTCGGCCTGGCGGGCCTCGAGCTGCTGCAGCTCGAGCTCCTGGGTGGCGATGCCGGCCTCGGTGCGGCGCAGGGCGCGCACGGCCCCGGACACGGTGGCGTCGGCGGCGCGCAGCTCGCGGGTGGCCTCGCCGCGCTCGGCGTCGACGCTGCGCTGCTCGGCGGTGATCGTCTTGATCTGGGCGCGCAGGGCGTCGAGCCTCCTTTGCGCCTCGGCCTCCTGGCGCGCGCGCTCGGGCGCGCCCTGGGCGAACGCCGCGGGCGCCGCGCACAGCAGCGCGGCGGCGAGCAGGGCGGCGAAGCGGATCAAGCCAGCGTCACCAGCGAGCGACCGGTCATTTCCGGCGGCGGCGTGATGCCCAGCAGGTGCAGCACGGTGGGCGCGAGGTCGCGCAGGGCGCCGCCGGCGCGCAGGCTGGCGGGGCGGCCGACGTAGACCATCGGCACGGGGCCGACGGTGTGCGAGGTGTGCGGTTCGCCGGTGTCCGGGTCGCGCATCATCTCGACGTTGCCGTGGTCGGCGGTGACGATCATCTCGCCGCCCACTTCGCGCAGCGCGCCGCGGATCGCGCCGAGCGCGTCGTCCACCGCCTCGGCGGCCTGGATCGCGGCGGACAGGATGCCGCTGTGGCCAACCATGTCGGGGTTGGCGACGTTGCAGATGATCACGTCGTGCCTGCGCGCGCGGATGTCGTCGGTGAGGCGGGCGGTGAGCTGCGGCAGGTTCATTTCCGGCTGCAGGTCGTAGGTGGCGACCTTGGGCGACGGGATCAGCACGCGGTCCTCGCCTTCGACCTGGGCCTCGCGGCCGCCGCTCATGAAGAAGGTGACGTGGGCGTACTTCTCGGTCTCGGCGATGCGCAGCTGGGTCAGGCCGTGCGCGGCCAGCACTTCGCCGAGCGTGTTGCGCAGGTCCTCGGGACCGTAGGCCACGGGCGCCGGCAGCGAGGCGTCGTACTCGGTGAGGCAGACGAAGCGCGACAGCGCGATCGGACGCGGCTTGGCGAAACCGCTGAACTGCGGCGACACGAACACGCTGGTGAGCTGGCGGGCACGGTCGGCGCGGAAGTTCATGAACACCACGGCGTCGCCGTCGCGCATCGCGCGGCCGCCGCTGATCACGGTGGGCAGCACGAACTCGTCGTTCTCGCCGCGGCCGTAGGCGGCGTGCAGGCCGGTGATGGCATCGGAGGCGGTGTCGTCAGCCTCGGCTTCGGCGATGGCGCGGTAGGCGCGCTCGACGCGGTCCCAGCGCTGGTCGCGGTCCATGGCGTAGTAGCGGCCGCTGATCGTGGCGACGTGGGCGTCGCCGTTGCCGGCGGCGCACACCGCCAGCAGGCGCTCGAGACTGGGTTCGGCCGAGCGCGGCGGGGTGTCGCGGCCGTCGAGGAAGGCGTGCACGGCGATGTCGGCCACGCCTTCGCGGCGGGCCAGTTCGATCATCGCGAACAGGTGTTCCTCGTGGCTGTGCACGCCGCCGGGCGAGAGCAGGCCCATCAGGTGCAGGGCACCGCCGCTGGCCTTGGCTGCGCGGCAGGCGGCCACGAGTTCGGCGTTGGCGAAGAAGCTGCCGTCCTCGATGGCGGCGTCCACGCGGGTCAGGTCCTGGTAGACGATGCGGCCGGCGCCGATGTTCATGTGGCCGACTTCGGAATTGCCCATCTGGCCATCCGGCAGGCCGACGTGCTTGCCCTCGGTGTGGACCAGGGTGTGCGGGCACTCGGCCAGCAGGCGGCGCCAGTTCGGCAGGCGGGCCTGGGCCAGGGCGTTGTCGGCCGGGTCGTCGCGATGGCCCCAGCCGTCGAGGATCAGCAGCAGCAGGGGCTTGGGACGGTTCTGGACGGCGGGCACGGGCGACTCCGGGACGTTAGGCACAGGCAAATTGTAGCCCCGCCGCGCAGGCTGGGCCCGCCCGGCCTTGAACCGGCTCTAAACCCCCGCCGCGGCGGGCGCATCCCAGCAGGGAATCCCCAAGGAGCCACCCCATGCGCGTTCGCACCCTCGTTTCGCTGATCTCCCTTTCCCTGGCCCTGGCCGCCGGCCCGGCGCTGGCCCGGCAGGACGTGGACAAGGTCTTCGGCGGCATCACCGCCCAGGCCAACCAGGAATACGGCTCGCTCAGCTCGGTCAACGGCGGCATCACCGTGCGCGAGGGCGCGAAGGTGGAGAGCGCCGAGACCGTCAATGGCGGCATCACCATCGATGAACGGGCGCGGGTGGGCAGCGCCGAGACCGTGAACGGCGGCATCAGCCTGGGCGAAGGCGCCCGGGCCGGCTCGCTCGAGGCGGTGAACGGCGGCATCCGGCTGGCGAAGGGCGCGCGGGTGGATCGCGACATCGAGGCCGTCAACGGCGGCATCCGGGTCGACGAGCAGGCCGAGGTGGTCGGCGACATCGAGAACGTCAACGGCGCCATCACCCTGCGCGCGGCCCAGGTCGGCGGCGACGTGACCACCACCAACGGCGACATCGTGCTGTCCGGCGGCACCCACATTGACGGCGGCATCCTGGTCGAGAAGCCCACCGGCAACTGGTGGAAGTCGGAAGACAAGCGCGTGCCGCGGATCGTGATCGGCGCCAACTCGGTGGTCGCCGGCTCGCTGGTGTTCGAGCACGAGGTCGAGCTGTTCGTGCACCCCACCGCCAAAACCGGCCCCGTCACCGGCGCCACTGCCCAGGCCTTCACCGACACCCTGCCCGCCCGCGACTGACCCCTGTGGGAGGGACTTCAGTCCCGATGCTTTTGGGCGGAAAGCTATCGGGACTGAAGTCCCTCCCACAAAGTGCTTAGAATCGGGGTTCCCCTTGTGGAGAACCCCTGACGATGAAACGTACCCTGATTTTCGCGGCCGCGGCGCTGGCGCTGGCGGCCTGCAGCAAGGCGCCCGAGCCGGCGGCGGAGACGACGCCGGTGGCCGTCGCGCCGCCCGTCGAGCACGGCTTTGGTCCCGAGATTTCGGCCGAGGACTTCGCGCAGCACGTGAAGGTGCTCTCGTCCGATGAGTTCGGCGGCCGCGCCCCGGGCACCCCGGGCGAACAGATGACCGCCGACTACCTGGTCGCGCAGTTCCAGCGCCTGGGCCTGCAGCCGGGCAACGGCGACAGCTGGTTCCAGGACGTGCCAATGGTCGAGACCACGGCGGACGAAGCCACGTCCACCGCCGCGATCAAGCTCGGCGGCGAAGACCGCCTGCTCGCCTTCGGCACCCAGATGGCGCTCGGCACCCGCACCGCGCAGGCCGAGGTGAAGGTGGACGCCAGCGAGATGGTGTTCGTGGGTTACGGCGTGAACGCGCCGGAAGCCGGCTGGAACGACTACGAAGGCCTGGACGTCAAGGGCAAGACCGTCGTGATGCTGGTCAACGACCCGGGCTACCACGCCGGCAGCGAGGAGCTCTTCGGCGGCAAGAAGATGACCTACTACGGCCGCTGGACCTACAAGTACGAAGAGGCCGCCCGCCAGGGCGCCGCCGCTGCGCTGATCATCCATGACGACAGCGGCGCCGGCTACGGCTGGGACGTGGTGAAGAACAGCTGGTCCGGCGCGCAGTACGACCTGCCCGCCAGCGCCGACCCGGAGCCGCGCCTGCCGATGCAGGGCTGGATCACGGGCGAAGTGGCCACGCAGCTGTTCGCCGACGCCGGCCTGGACCTGGAAGCGATGCGCGCCGCCGCCAACGTGCCGGGCTTCAAGGCCGTCGACCTCGGTGACGCCACGTTCTCGGCCACGCTGAACTCGACGATCAAGGAAAGCTCGTCGCGCAACATCCTGGCCAAGCTGCCCGGCAGCGAGCGGCCGGACGAGGCCATCGTCTACACCGCGCACTGGGACCACCTGGGCGACCACAGCGCCACCCACGGCGGCGACAAGGCCGCGGCGGCGACCGAGGGCGAGGACCACGTCTACAACGGCGCCATCGACAACGCGACCGGCGTGGCCGGCGTGCTCGAGATCGCCGAGGCCTTCACCGTGCAGGACCCGAAGCCGGCGCGCTCGGTGGTGTTCCTGCTAGTGACGCTGGAGGAGTCCGGCCTGCTGGGCTCGAAGTACTACGCGGCCAACCCGGTGATCCCGCTCAAGGACACGGTGGCGGTGGTGAACCTGGACGCGATGAGTGTGGTGGGCCCGACCAAGGACTTCGTGGTCATCGGCCTCGGCAACTCCGAGCTCGACAAGGTGCTCGAGCCGATCGCGACCGCGCAGGGCCGCACCCTGGTGGAAGAGGACGGCGTCGAGAAGGGCTTCTTCTTCCGCTCCGACCACTTCAGCTTCGCCAAGTTCGGCGTGCCGGCGCTGTACGCCAAGGGCGGCATCGACCACGTCGAGAAGGGCGTGGAGTACGGCCGCGAGATCCAGGCGCAGTACCAGGGCGTGGCTTACCACAAGCCGGCCGACGAGTTCGATCCGAACTGGGACCTGCGCGGCGTGGTGCAGGACCTGATGGCGCTCTACGGCGTCGGCCGCGAGCTGGCCGGCAACGAGGCCTGGCCGAACTACGTCGAGGGCAATGCGTTCAAGGCCGCCCGCGATGCGTCGCGGGCCGAAGCCGCGAACTGATCCCTCGCTGCGCTTGGAAACGAAAAGGCCGCCCTCCCGGGCGGCCTTTTTCTTTTTTCCTTTGTGGGAGGGACTTCAGTCCCGATGCTTTTGGACCCACGGCATCGGGACTGAAGTCCCTCCCAAAGGACGCTTGAATTCGCCAGCGTCCACCGCCAGTCCTTGGGCAGGCCCTTCCGGATGAACCCCATGCATCGACTGCTGCTGGCGGCACTCCTCTCGCTGGCAATGATCACCTCCACGCGTGCCGCGCCGCCCGAGGGCGAGCCGCCGGAGACTGCCGCCAAGACCCTGGTCGCCGCCGCCGGCGATGCGCGGCTGCTCCTGCTGGGCGAGATGCACGGCACCCGCGAGATCCCGCGCCTCGTTGCGCACGTGGTCGAGCACTACGCCGCGGAAGGCCCGGTGCTGCTGGGACTGGAGATCCCGGGCTCGGGCCAGCCGCACCTTCGCCGCTACCTGGATTCGGCCGGCACCGACGCCGACCGCGCCGCGCTGCTGGCCACGCCGTTCTGGAACGTGCAGGGCGACCAGCACGACGGGCGCCGCAGCCATGACGTGATCGATCTCATCGAACAGGTGCGCCAGTTGCGCGCTCAAGGCCGTGACGTCAGCCTGCTCGCCTACGACGCCGAGCCGGGCCGACGCATCGACGGGAACCAGCGCGACAGGATCATGGCCGCACGCGTGCGGGCGTCCTTCAACGCCCTGCCCCGCGGCCGGCTGTTGGTGCTGACAGGCAACGTGCACGCCAAGCTGGTCCGTCCCGACGATGCTCCGCCGCAGATGCAGGTGCCCATGGGTCACTGGCTGTCCGACCTGGGACCGTGGTCGGTGGACATCCAGGGCTTCCGCGGCGCGCACTGGGCCTGCATGTTCGGCGGCTGCGGCAAGCGGCTGCAGAATCCGTGGCGCCGGCAATCGGGTCCGCTCAAGGACGACGAGCACCACTATCGCCTGATGCTCGATCGCTTCACCGTGGCGCGCCTCGTGGGCGCGCCGTGAGTCAGTAGCGGCCCATGAAATCGCGCTTGCCGATCTCGATGCCGGCGTGGCGCAGCAGGGCGTAGCTGGTGGTGACGTGGAAGAAGAACTGCGGCAGGCCGTACGCCAAGGCGTAAGCCTGGCCGGTCAGGCGCTTTTCCTTCGGCGTGCCCGGGCGCAGCACGATCTCGCGCGCCTCGGCGCCGTCGAACGCGGCGGCCTCGAGGCCGGCGATGAAGGCCTGGGTGCGGGCGATGCGCGCCTGCAGGTCGTCGAAGCTGGCCTCGTTGTCTTCCCACGCCGGCACCTCGGCCTGCGCCAGCCGCGCCGACACCGACTTGGCGAAATCGCAGGCGATCTGCACCTGGCGGACCAGCGGGAACATGTCCGGGAACAGGCGCAGCTTCAGGTAGGCCTCCGGATCGATCTTGCGCTCGGCGGCGTGCGCCGCGGCCTTGGCCAGCACGTCGGACAAGCCGCCGAGCATCTGCTGGAACACGGGAACGGTGGCGGCGTGCAGGGAAAGCGTCATGGGCGTCTCGCAGTGAATGAGGAAGGTCTGGGAAGAAAAGGGGTCAGAGTAAATATTTGTTTAAAACAAATATTTACTCTGACCCCTTTTCTTCGAGGGTTTCGTCGATGCGGGTGGCCAGGTAGCCGTAGAAGGGATTGCTGTTCAGGCGTAGCAGCTGGTCGGTGCCGACCGACAGGGCGCCGCGTTCGCCGTGCAGGGCCAGGGTGCCGAGGCGGATGCCATAGTCCTCGTCCATCCGCGGCGACAGGCCGTACAGCGGGTCGTCCACGGGGAATGGCAGCGCCACGTGCGAGAGCGAGTACACGTTCGACGGATAGAGGTACACCAGCGGCCGCAGCACGGCCTCGCGCTGGCCGGGCTCGCGCCGGCGCTCGGCGACGTTGGCGGAGTCGGCGTCAACGTTGCCCACCACCGTCAGCCGGTAAGTGAAGGCATCAGCGGGCTGCAGGTCGTCGAGCATCGCGCCCGCGGAGCGCCGCAACATCGGCGCCAGCACGCCCTGCCGGTTGATGTCGAACAGCACCAGCTCGCTGCCGTTGGCCGGCAGCTGGTCGAAGAGGTTGCGCACCACCGCCTCCGTGCTCACCGTGCCGTCGAGCACCGACTGGAAGGCCAGGATCGGCGGCAACCGGTCGCTGCGGCCCGTCGCCCGCAGCTGCAGCAGCTGGGTCTGCACCGCGCCGACCAGCAGCCAGGACTGGCGCACGCCGTTCACCGGGAACGAGTTGTACTTGAACGGATTGAACTCGGGCTGCACGTCCAGCCAGCGCGACTTCTCGAAGTACGGGATCCACGACAGCAGCGGCATCAGCCGCGAGAACGCCGCCAGCCGGCCGATGCCGATCATCGGCGACACCATCACCACGCGGTCGGGCATCGGCAGCCCGGCGCCGTCGCCCTCCTCGGCGCGGTCCATCGTGTACTTCAGCCCCAGCGCCGCGCCGTTCGAGTAACCGACCAGGTGGAAGGGCTTGTCCTCGCCCGCCCGCGCGCGCACTTCTCGCGCAGCCAGCTCCACCGTCGCCAGCCAGTCCATCCACTGCGCGCTGCGCAGGCCCGAGGGCGCGGTGCCGTGGCCCGACAGGCGCGGGATCACCACCACGAAGCCACGCGCCCGGTAGACCTCGGCCAGGTGGCGCAGGCTGTAGGGCGAATCGCTCATGCCGTGCAGCATCAGCACGCCGCCGCGCACCTCGCCTTCGGGCGAGAGCACCTGGCTGCGGTTCCAGTCGATGGTGCCATCGCGCGCGCCCAGCGGGCTCTGCGCCTCGTAGCGGTAGCGGCCGGGCCGCGGCTCGGCAGCGAGATGGGCGTGCAGCTCGTCGAACACCGCCTGCTCCGCACGCAGGTAGGCGGCCCAGTCCATGTCGCGCAGTTCGCCGGCGCCGGGCTCGCTGTCGAAGGACCAGCGGTGCCAGGGCGAAAGGTCGGGCAAGCTGCGCGAACTGAAGGCGCTTCCCAGCACCACGAGGGCCGTGACCACCAACCACGCCAGCAGTACGAACCGCAGCACCCGCCAGCCCGGATGGATCCCCCTGGCGAAGCCGCGGCGCAAGCGCGTCAGCCCTGCCCGCCCATGAGCGCACCGCTGGCCGCCCTGGCGATTGCCTCAGACAGGCCTCCGAACGCTTGCCGGAAAACGGAAACCGAGTCGGCGCAGAGGGACAGGGTCATGAGTGACTGGAAGGCTTGAGCAAGCCGTGATCGTACGCGGGTTGGCTGGCCGGGTCAGGACTTGATCCGGAACAGCCCGGCCTGCAGCGTTGGCCCAGATCGCTGTAGGGGGCGGCCAGGGATTGGCGGATGGCTTGCCTGGCCCCGGGGTCGAACCACTGGCGCTTGGCTTCGGCATCGGGCTGGAAGGCCTGCCCGGGGACCTTGGAGTGGACCGCCATGCGCGCCTGCATCCGCACCGCGCCGGCGTCGTCGAGCGCGATGCGGAAATGCCGGCAGATGGCGTCCAGCGCCTGCGAATCGAGCTGGGCGTAGTCGAGCGCGAGCGAATCCGGCGCCTCCGGCAACCGCGCCATGGCTTCCATCAGTGCGAGCAGAACGCGGATGCGCTGGTCCAGCACGGTACCGTCGGCCAGCCCGGGCGAAAACACCGGCGACAGCGGCGCCAGCGAGGGATCGCCGGACATGTGGCGGCCGGCGCTGCGGGCGTGCGAGGCCAGGATTTCCTCGGGCGCGCGGAACAGCAGCAGCCGGGGCACGCCCGGGAAGGCCTCGCGGATCAGCGGCCAGGCGAACAGGTCCCACGCATTCCACTTCACCACGACGCGGCCCCGGCCCGGGAACGGCGCCGACTGCAGCGCCACCAGCCACTGCAACAGCCGGGACCGGGCCGCGTCGCCCAGCGATGCATCCAGCAGTACCTCGGTCATCGGCGGCGGCTCCGACAGCACCGTGGTGTCATCGAGCATCGAGAGGCAGCCCGACACCAACGTCGAGCCACAGCGCGAGAGGTGGAACACCAGCCCGGCAGGCACCGGCAGCGGGTCCGGCGCGGTTGCCAGCAGCGGCGCAATGGCCGTGCGCGGCTGGATGAAGTGCCCCGCCAGCTGTTGCCGGCAGCGCGCGATGTATTCGTCCTGGAAAGGTTCGGTGGCCGGCCCGTCCGGCAGGCACCAGGCCAGGCTGCGGCTGGCGGCGTGATAGCGATGGGGAAACCAGTGGCCCGCGAGCGCGTCGGCATCGCAATCAAGCACCTCGCGGTTGCAGCGGTTGAGCTCGGCCACCAACGCGTCGTCACCCACGCCGTCCAGGCCCCAGGCCTCACGCAATCGCTGGAACAGCGCCGCGGGAGAGTCCGCCCCGCACACGCGGGCCATCGCCTCGCGCGACACCACCAGCGCCCGGTAGTGCGTCAGCAGGTCCACGCCTCAGCCCGCCGCCGGATGCCGCGGATGGCCCGCCTGCACCATCGCGACCAGCCAGTCGTTGGCGACGCAATCGATCACGAGGTGGATGCGATCCTCGACGCCGCGGTTGTGCACTTCGTGCACCTGGTCGGCGTTGAAATACCAAAGCTCGCCCGCCTGCATCGGCATGCGCTCGCCGTCGACCAGGAAGCCGACCGCCTCATGCGTGCGCACGGGCAGGTGCAGCCGCGCCAGGCCGTGCTCGATGCCCAGGCCCGGGTCGCGGTGCGGATGGATCTCGGCGCCCGCGTGCAGCCGCATCAGCCGCACCGCCTGCAGCGGGCAGTCCAGCGCCGCCAGCAGGCCGCGGATCGAGGGGCAGCCGTCGAGCACCGGCAAGTCCTGCCAGTCCTCGCCGCCCTCCAGCGCAAAGCCCTGCAGCACCGGATGCGCCGCGGCATGCTGGCGCTGGCAGCGCAGCGGCAGCACGTCCCAGCGGCCGGTGTAGTCGCGCTGGTTCACGTGGTCAACCCAGCCCTGCGCCAGCAGGCGATCCACCTCGGCCTGCAGGCCGGCCAGCGCCACCGGGACATCGAGCCTGGCGAAGGAAACCCCGGGCGCCGTGTCCATGACAGGCTCAGCGCGCGGCAAGGAAAGCGTTCAGCGCTTCGGCCACCTGCCGCGGCTGCGCCATCATCGGCATGTGGCCACAACCGGCCAACAGCACCGACTGGCTACTGGGCAGGCCCCGCGCGAACACGTCGGCGGCGCTGACGTCGATCACCCGGTCGTCGCGGCACCACAGCAACAGCGTGGGCGCCTCGATGCGGTGCATTTCGGCCTCGAGCGCGAACGCGTCCGGGCCGCGGCCGATGCCGTCCAGCACGCGTTGCTCGAAGGCCGCATCGGCGCGGCGGCGGCGCACCAGCGCCTCGTTCGCCGGCCACGGCACGAAGGGCGGGTCGGCGAAGACGATGCCGAGGTAGCGCTTGAGCTCGGCGCGCGTGGTCACCTGGAACGGGTTCTCGCCGGCGAGCACCGCGTTGGCGAAGGCGTTTTCCTCGTAGCGCACGCCCGCCGACGACATCAGGCTGATGCGGTCGACCAGGCCCGGGTTGCGCGCACTCATCAGGCCGACGATCTGCCCGCCCATCGAATGCCCGACCACCAGCGCCGGCCGCTCGGGCAGCGCGCGGATGAACTGCGCCAGGCGCTCGGCCTGGGCCACCGGGCCGTAGTCGCCGTCGTGGTGGCGCTCGCTTTCGCCCCAGCCCGGCAGGTCGGGGGCGATGATGCGGTGCGTCCTGGCCATCTCGCGCATCAGCGGCAGCCAGTTCTCCTTGCTGCCGGTGAAGCCGTGCACGAACACGAGCAATGGTTTGCCGGCGTCGCGGCCCGACTCCAGCACCACCCAGCGGTGGCCGGCGACGTCGTACTCGGCCACGCCGGCCTTGGCCAGCCAGCGCTGGCGCGCGAACTCGGCCTCCAGCACGCGCTGCGGGGCGGTCGCGGCGAAGCCCACCGCGCCCAGCGCAAGGCCGAGCGAGGTGGCGATGACGAGCTTGCGGGTGCCGGAGCGCGGCCTGGGCACGTCAGTCCGCGGTCTTCTGCGCGGCGCGGGCGCGCGCCAGCAGGGCCTCGACCGAGGCGCTGGTGATCGGGTGATAGCCCGGGCGCGCCATCGCGAAGATCTGGGTGGCGAAGGCCAGGCCTTCCTCCGACTTCGACAGTGCGTCGTAGGTCGGCATCACCAGCTTGCGGCGGCCGATCTTGCGCAGGAACAGCGACATCGCCGGCCGCGCCTCGAAGTAGCCGCTGCGCACGCTGAGCGGATACCAGCGCTGCGCCAGCTCGCCGTTGCTGGTGCCGGTGAAGCGGAAGGCCTGGTCGAGCTCGACCAGCCGCTCGGCGTCCACCACTTCCGGCAGGCCCTCGAGGAAGTAAACCCACTCCTGCGTGGTCCACGCCGCCGTGTCCAGGTCGCGCGCGGCCGCGCGCTGTTCAAGCCAGGACGCGCGCGCGGCATCCACTGCATCGAAGCGCGGCGACGCGGTCTGCGGCGCGAACGCCGGCACGCCGGGTTGGGTCAGCCACGCCATCACCTCGGCCTCGGACACCACGCCGGGGCGCTTGGCCATCAGCCCGGACTTGAGGAACGCCAGGAACTGGTCGCTGTCGGCGCTCTGGAACGCGTGCGTGTCGAACCACGCGCGCAGGAAGGCATCGAAATCCTCGCGGCCATAGCGCTGCTCCAGGAACTGCAGGAACCACGCGCCCTTGTCGTAGGCCACCGCGCCCAGTGCGTCCTCGGGGTCGCTGCCGCCGCGCATCGGCAGCACCAGCACCTGGCGCTCGGCCGGCAGGTCCTTGAGCTGGTCGAGCAGGCCGTTGCGGCTGATCACGAACTCCATGTCGGCGCGCGGCTTGCCGTACAGCGCCTCGACGATGCGGTTCTCGACGTAGCTGGTGAAGCCCTCGTTGAGCCACATGTCCTTCCAGCTGGCGTTGGTGACCAGGTTGCCCGACCACGAATGCGCCAGCTCGTGCGCGATCAGCGACACCAGCGACTTGTCGCCGACGATCACGGTGGGCGTGATGAAGCTCAGGCGCGGGTTCTCCATGCCGCCGAACGGGAACGAGGGCGGCAGGATCAGCAGGTCGTAGCGCTCCCAGCGGTAGGGGCCGTAGAGCGACTCGGTGACCTCGATCATCTTCTCGGTGTCTTCGAACTCCTTCACCGCCTTGTCCACCGTCTGCGGCTCGGCCCAGACGCCGGCGCGCGCGGAAATCGGCTTGAACACCAGGTCGCCGGCGGCGATCGCCATCAGGTAGGACGGGATGGCCTGGGGCATCGAGAACGAGTAATCGCCGTCGCGCACGGCGGCCGGGTCGTTGTCGGCGCTCATCAGCGCCATCACGTCGGCCGGGGTGCGGATGCGGGCGGTGTAGGTGAAGCGCACCGAGGGCGTGTCCTGCAGCGGCACCCAGCTGCGGGCGTGGATGGCCTGCGACTGGCTGAACATGAAGGGCGTCTTGCCGCCCGCGGTCATCGCCGGGCTCAGCCACTGCAGGCCGGAGGCCTCGGGCGAGGTGGCGTAGCGGATGCGCACCTGCTCGAACTGGCGCGGCAGGGTGATGGTGAGCTTGCTGCCGAAGCGCTCGTCGCGCTCGGCCAGCACGAAGGGCACTTCGCGGAACTTGCGCTTGCCGTTGCGGGCTTCGACCGCGGCGATGGCGAGGTCGCGGGTGTCGAGCACCAGGTCGCGCTGGGCCGGGTCCACCCACTCCAGGCCGAGCGTGGCGCTGCCGCTGAGCTGGCGCTTGTCGAAGTCGACGGCGAGGTCCAGGGCCAGGTCGCGGATGCGGACCTTGTCGGGCTGGGCGTAGGAATGCTCGTCGCTGCGGCGGTCCTGGCCGAAGGCCGGGACGGACGCGATCAGGAGGGCGAGCAGGAGGCCGAGGCGGGGCATGGTCAATTCCACTGACAGGACCCCGGGATTCTAGCGCAGGCGGGCGGGGCCGCCGGGGTTTGCCCCCCGGAGCCCCGGGACGCCCCGGACCCCCGGGCCCGGCCATGACTTGCCTCAAGTTTCAGACCCGGTAATCCGGGGATACTGTGGGAAATCCCTACCGGTAGGACCCCATGGAACCCGCCAGCCACCCGCCCCGCACCCCGCACCTGATCGCCGATGCCGCGACCCTGGCCGCGTACGTCCGGGACGTGGCCGCGGGCGGGCACTCCTGGCAGGCCCCGGAAGGCCAGCTGTCGCTCGAGGCCTGGCTGGCCTTGGGCGACGACTGCAACGAGGGGGCTTACCGTCTGGCGGCCCGGCTGGGCCTGCCGCTGGTCCGTCTGAAGGAGCTGCCCTCGGGCGCGGACGCGACGGCCTTGCTGCGCCCGGAGGTGGTGCGCCGGCTGCGCGCGGTGCCGGTCAAGCTGTTCGAGGGCGTGGTGACGGTGGCGATGGAGGACCCGGGCAGCCCCGATTCGCTGGCGACGCTCGACTTCCTGTGCCGCCAGCGCGTGCTGCCGCTGGTGGCCACCGCCCGCGACATCCGCGAGGCCATCGCCGAGCACTACGACAAGGTCGAGGACCGCGACGTCGCCCACCAGCTGGGCCTGGACCCGGGCGCCACGGGCCACGAGACCACCATCCAGGAGGCCGAGCGACTCTCGCGCGAGAAGCCGGTGGTGCGCATCGTGCAGGGCCTGATCACCGAAGCCGTGGCGCGCCGCGCCTCCGACATCCACCTGCGGCCGGGCGAGCATGGCACCGAGGTGCTGTACCGCATCGACGACGAAATGGTGCCGGTGCGGCGCCTGCTGCGCAGCCTGCATCCGGCCGTCACCAGCCGCGTGAAGGTGTTGGGTTCGATGAACCTGGCCGAGCACCGCAAGCCGCAGGACGGCCGCACCACCTTCACCCTCGACGACGGCCGCGACGTGGACCTGCGCATCTCGGTGCTGCCGGCGGTGTACGGCGAGTCGGTGGTGATCCGCCTGCTCGACACCAACGAGAGCCTGTGGGACCTGGAGCAGCTGGGCCTGAGCGCTGGCGACCGCCAGCGCATCAACGACGTGATGGGGCGCAGCCACGGCATGTTCCTCACCACCGGCCCGACCGGCTGCGGCAAGTCCACCACGCTGTACGCGATGCTGCTGGAGCTGCGCAAGCAGCGCATCAACATCCTCACCATCGAGGATCCGGTCGAGTTCTACATCGACGAGATCCAGCAGATGCAGGTGAACCGCGCGGCGGGCTTCACGTTCGCCAGCGCGATGCGCAATTTCCTGCGCCACGACCCCGACGTGATCATGGTCGGCGAGATCCGCGACGAGGAAACGGCCGGCATCGCGGTGGAAAGCGCGCTCACCGGCCACCTGCTGCTGTCCACGCTGCACACCAACACCGCGGCGACGACCGTGACGCGCCTGCTCGACCTGGGCGTGGAGGCCTACCTGCTGCGCGCCTCGCTGCTGGCGGTGATGTCGCAGCGGCTGGTGCGGCTGACCTGCAAGCACTGCCAGGAAGTGGAGAAGGTGGATGCGCACATCCGCGGGGTGCTGGGCGTGGGCGCCGACGAGGTTTTCCACGTCGGCCGCGGCTGCTCGCACTGCGACGGGCTGGGCGTGTTCAAGCGCCGCGCGGTGTACGAGTTCATGGTGGTGACGCCGCGCATCCAGTCGCTGATCGTCCCCGGCGCCGAGGCCGACGCCATCCACCGCACCGCGATCGAGGAAGGCATGGTGCCGATCACCCAGGCCGCCGTGGCGCTGGCCCGGGAGGGGCTGATTTCGCTCGGGGAGGCTTGGCGGGTGCGGGCGGATTGAGGCCGTGGAGACGGAAAAGCAGGAGTTAGTGATGAGGAGTTAGGAGTTAGAAAAAGCGGTACCGCTTTTTTTCTACAGCTTGTAGCCGGAGTGGATGGCGACGATGCCGGCGCTGAGGTTGCGGTAGTCGGTGCGGCCGAAGCCGGCCGCGGCCATCATCGCCTTGAGCTCGTCCTGCGGCGGGTGCTTGCGGATCGATTCGGCCAGGTACTGGTAGCTGTCGGCGTCGTTGGCGAACAGCTTGCCCAGGCGCGGCAGCACCTTGAACGAGTGGAAATCGTAGACCGGGCGGAACCACTCGGGCTTGACCTGCGAGAACTCGAGCACGAGCGCGCGGCCGCCGACCTTGAGCACGCGGTGCATTTCCTTCAGCGCGTTCGCTTTCTCGGTGACGTTGCGCAGGCCGAAGGCGATCGTGACCAGGTCGAAGCTGGCGTCCGGAAAGGGCAGCGCCTCGGCGTTGAGCTGCACGTACTCGAGGCCGCGCACCAGGCCGCGGTCGGTGAGGCGGTCGCGGCCGACCCCGAGCATGGCCGCGTTGATGTCGCCCAGCACGACGCTGCCGGTGTCGCCCACGCGCTCGTGCAGCAGGGCGGCGATGTCGCCGGTGCCGCCGGCGAGGTCGAGCACGCGGTCGCCGCGCTTCACGCCCGAGGTGCCGACGAAATAGCGCTTCCACAGGCGGTGGATGCCCAGCGACATCAGGTCGTTCATCAGGTCGTACTGCTGCGCGACCGAGCTGAACACCTGGCCGACCAGTTTCTTCTTTTCGGCCACGGGCACGTCGCGGAAGCCGAAGTGGGTGGTGCCGGTCTCGGGGGTCTTGTCCATGGCCGGGATTATCGCACCGCCGGCGCCATGACATCATTCACGCATGGAAACCCTTCGCTACTGGCACAACCCGCGCTGCAGCAAGTCCCGCGAGGGGCTGGCGCTGCTGGAATCCCGGGGCATCACGCCCGACCTGGTGCTTTACCTGGCCGAGCCGCCCTCGCCCGCCGACCTGCTGGCCCTGCTGGGCAAGCTGGGCGGGGACCCGCGCCAGCTGGTGCGGTTCAAGGAGGACGAGGCCGCGGCGCTGGGGCTGTCGCCGGCCGATGAGCGCCCGGCTGCCGGGTGGGCCGCGTTGCTGGCCGCGAATCCGCGGCTGATCGAGCGGCCGGTGCTGGAGTCGGCCACCCGCGCCGTCATTGGCCGGCCGACCGAGGCCCTGCTGGCCCTCCTGTAACAGCCCCCCTGTAGGAGGGACTTCAGTCCCGAAGCTTCTCGCCGTGGAGCTTCGGGACTGAAGTCCCTCCTACAGGGGGCGGTGCTTGTGCTGGGGCCGGGCCGACCCCAGAACAGGGGTTCACGACCAGGAGCCCGCATGGACCCGAACGTTTTCCACGCCACCACCATCCTTTCCGTCCGGCGCGGCGATCGCGTCGTGGTGGCCGGCGATGGCCAGGTCACCCTCGGCCATACGGTGATGAAGTCGAACGCGCGCAAGGTGCGGCGCCTGGCCGAGGGCAAGGTGCTCGCCGGGTTCGCCGGCGCGGCGGCCGATGCGTTCACGCTGTTCGAGGTATTCGAGGCCAAGCTCGGCCAGCACAACGGCCACCTGCTGCGCGCCGCTGTCGAGATGGCCAAGGAATGGCGCACCGACCGGCGCCTGGGCAAGCTCGAGGCGCTGCTGGCGGTGGCCGACAGGGAGAGTTCGCTGATCATCAGCGGCAACGGCGACGTGATCGAGCCCGAGGACGGGCTGGTGGCGATCGGCTCCGGCGGCCCCTACGCCCTGGCCGCGGCGCGCGCCCTGCTGCAGCACAGCCAGCTCGACGCCCGCGCGATCGCCGAAGCCTCGCTCAACGTGGCCGGCGACATCTGCATCTACACCAACCGCAACCTCGTGATCGAGGAACTCTGATGTCCGAACTGACCCCCCGCGAGATCGTCGGCGAGCTCGACCGCTACATCATCGGCCAGAACGAGGCCAAGCGCGCCGTCGCCATCGCCCTGCGCAACCGCTGGCGCCGCATGCAGCTCGACCCGGCCATGCGCGACGAGGTGATGCCCAAGAACATCCTGATGATTGGCCCCACCGGCGTCGGCAAGACCGAAATCGCGCGCCGGCTGGCGGCGCTGGCCAACGCGCCGTTCGTGAAGGTGGAGGCGACGCGCTTCACCGAAGTGGGTTATGTCGGCAAGGACGTCGAGCAGATCATCCGCGACCTGGCCGACGGGGCGGTGAAGATGTTCCGCGAGCAGGCCAAGGCGCGCGTGCGCACCCAGGCCGAGGAGCGCGCCGAGGACCGCATCCTCGATGCTCTGCTGCCGCGGCGCAAAGGCCCCGGCTTCGCGATCGAGGTCAATGCCGAGGGCGAGAACGAGACGCGCAACAAGCTGCGCCGGCAGCTGCGCGCCGGCGAGCTGGACGATCGCGAGATCGAGCTCGAGCTCAGCCAGGCCCCGGGCGGCATGGACATCATGACGCCGCCCGGCATGGAGGAAATGGGCCAGCAGCTGCGGGCGATGTTCCAGAACCTGGGCGGCGGCAAGGCGCAGAAGCGCAGCCTGGCGGTGAAGGCCGCGCGCCCGCTGCTGGTCGAGGAAGAGGCCGGCAAGCTGGTGAACGAGGACGACGTCCGCGTCAAGGCGATCGAGGCCTGCGAACAGAACGGCATCGTCTTCATCGACGAGATCGACAAGGTGGCCAAGCGCAAGGATGCGATCGGCGGCGGCGACGTCAGCCGCGAGGGCGTGCAGCGCGACCTGCTGCCGCTGGTCGAAGGCAGCACGGTGAGCACCAAGTACGGCGTGGTGCGCACCGACCACATCCTGTTCATCGCCTCGGGCGCCTTCCACCTGGCCAAGCCCTCCGACCTGATCCCGGAGCTGCAGGGCCGCTTCCCGATCCGGGTGGAGCTGGGCGCGCTGAGCCGGCACGACTTCAAGCGCATCCTCACCGAGCCGAAGAACGCGCTGGTGCGCCAGTACATGGCGCTGCTGGCCACCGAGGGCGTGAACATCGGCTTCGACGAGGGCGCCATCGACCGTTTGGCCGAAATCGCCTTCCTGGTCAACGAGCGCCAGGAGAACATCGGCGCCCGCCGCCTGCACACCGTGCTGGAGAAGCTGCTGGAGAAACTGAGCTTCGAGGCCCCCGACAAGGGCGGCCTGTCCCTGATGGTCGACCGCGCCATGGTCGACGCCCAGCTCGGCGACGCCGTCCAGGACCCCGACCTCAGCCGCTACATCCTGTAAAAAAATGTACCAGGTTCATTTAAGCCTCCAGGATCCGGCCCTCGCCGCCATCCCGGCGGCTTAAATGAACCTGGTACATTTTTTTCGGCCGGATGTCAGGTTTTCGCGGGTAGCCCGGACTATTGGTTCAAGACCGGATGAAAACCGACATGCCCGCCGCCGCCCTCGCCCCCAGCCCGACCCGCGCTGAGTCCGCCATGCCCCTGGCCACGCCCGACATCGAAGCCGTGCTGCGCGAACACGGGCCGATGCTGGCCCGCATCGCGGGCAGCTACGAATCCGAGGCCGCGCGCCGGGACGACCTGCTGCAGGAGATCAGCCTGGCCGTCTGGAAGGCCCTGGCCAGCTGGCGCGGGGACGCCTCGCTGCGCACCTTCCTGGCCCGCGTCGCCCACAACCGCGCCATCGACCACCTGGCCCGCGAGCAGCGCGCCCGCGGCGACGAGCTGCACGACGAACACGCCGACCCCGACGCCAACCCCTTCCAGCACGCCCAAGCGCACCAGCGCCGCAAGGACCTGCTGGCCGCCGTGCGCGCGCTGCCGCTGGGCCAGCGCCAGGTGGTGGTGCTGGCGCTGGAGGGGTTTTCACAGCGCGAGATCGGCGACACCCTCAAGCTGGAGGAGAACACGGTGACCCAGCGCCTGTCGCGCGCCCGCCGGCAACTCAATGAATGGCTGGGAGACGCGACATGAACGGTCCGATGAAGGATTGGGACGCGATGGGCGCGGACTGGCGCCAACAGGCCGTGCCGACCATCGACGTCGACGCGCTGCGCGTCGAGGCGGGACAGCAGGGTCGCCGGCTGCGCCGGACCTTGGTCCTCGAGACGCTGCTGGCCGTGTTTTCGGTGGTTTTCCTCGGCTGGATCGCGCTCAAGCCCGACGCCACGCCGGTGCAAACCTGGCTGTTGGGCAGCGTGGCCGTGCTGATCGTGCCCTACCAGGCCTATGTGCTGTGGCTGCGCCGGCGCGAGTGGAGCGAGTCAGGGCTGGAGGTGGACGACCTGCTCGACGTCGAGATCCGCCGGTGCACCACCACCCTGCACTACTGGCGATTCGGCATGTTCTTCACTCTGCTTTTCTGGCTGGTGATGCACGTCGCGATGTGGATCGGCATGCTGGCTGGCTGGCCGGCGGAGACCGTCGTCGAACTGATTGCCGTCCAGATTGGCTACGTCCTGATGATCCCGCTGGTCGGCGGCTACGGCGTGCGCCGCTGCAACCTGGCCCGCGCCCGCTGCCAGCGCCTTGCCGCCCTGCGCGAACAGCTGCGCACGCCGTAACATGGCGCCATGAGCACGCCCCGCCCCACCGACCTGATCCTGCACCGCGCCTCGCACGCCCTCGAAGTCGCCTTCGACGACGGCAGCCGCTTCCGCCTGCCCTGCGAGTACCTGCGGGTGGAATCCCCCAGCGCGGAAGTGCAGGGCCACGGCCCCGGCCAGAAGGTGCTGGTGGCCGGCAAGCGCAACGTGAACGTGCGCGCCATCGAACCGATGGGCAACTACGGCGTGCTGCTGCGCTTCGACGATGGCCACGACACCGGCATCTTCAGCTGGAGCCTGCTGCACGAACTCGGCCGCGAGCACGAGGCCCGCTGGGCAAACTACGTTGCCGCGCTCGAAACCGCAGGTCTTTCCCGCTAGGGAAAGCCGTACCGGGTTCATTTTCTTTTTGCGTGAGACGCGCGCCCGCGCGGCGGGGCGCGCGTCTCACGCAAAAAGAAAATGAACCCGGTACGGCTTTTACTTGCGGCGGGCGCGGGGGTGGGCGGCGTCGTAGACCTTGGCCAGGTGCTGGAAGTCGAGGTGGGTGTAGATCTGGGTGGTGGCGATGTCGGCGTGGCCGAGCAGTTCCTGCACGCCGCGCAGGTCGCCGCTGGATTCGAGCACGTGGCTGGCGAAGCTGTGGCGCAGCAGGTGCGGGTGCACGCGCTTGAACAGGCCCTGCTGCATCGCCAGCTTGCGCAGCCGCAGCTGCACCGTGCGCGGGCTGACCGGGCCGCCGCCTCGCCCGGGGAACACCGGCGCCCCGACGCCCAGCGCCGATGCCTCGCGCCAGGCCTGCAGCGCCTCGCGCGCGTGGCTGCCCACCGGCACCACACGGCTCTTGCCGCCCTTGCCCAGCACCGTCACCAGTCCGTCGGCCAGGTCCAGCGCGCTCCAGCGCAGCCCGCACAGTTCGGACAGGCGCAGGCCCGAGGAATAGAACAGCTCCAGCATCGCCCGGTCGCGCAGGCCCTCGGGCCCGTCGGTGGGCACTTCCACCAGGCGCGTCATCTCGTCGGCGTCGAGCACCTGCGGCAGCTTGCGCGGGGACTTGGGCGCCCGCAGGCCGAGCGCCGGGTTGAGCTCCGAACTCTCGCTGCGATTCAGGTGCCGATAGAAGCTGCGCACCGCCGACAAACGCCGCTGCAGGCTCTTGCCCGACAGCCCGCGCCGGTGCGCGCCGGCGACGTAGCTGCGCAGGGCTTCCTGCTTCAACCGCCGCCAGTCGGAGAGTCCCTGCGCGTCCATCCACGCGGCCAGGTCGCCGAGGTCGCGGCGGTAGGCATCCAACGTGTTCGCCGACAACCGCCGCTCCACCGCGAGGTAGCCGAGGAAGGCCTCGATGCCCGCCTGCAGCGGCGCGTCGGCGCTCACGGCATCAGTCGCGGGCGTAGCGGCCCAGCGCGGTGACCAGCGCTTCCGACATCAGCCGCAGGAACAGCGTGCCCATGCCCGGGAAGAAGCGGTTGGCATCGGCGCTGCCGACGGTGAGCATGCCCACGCCCGGCAGCGGCAGCAGCACGGCCGACGCGGCGCGCGCCTGCTCGGCGCCGTACAGCAGGGCCAGCTTGTCCTGGTTGAGGCGGCCGCAGATCGGCTCGTTGCCGGCGAGGAAATCGCGGAACGGCGCCAGCGCCGCCTCCTGCTCGGCGACCACCTGCAGCCACTCCGCCTCCAGCCCCGCGACCGGCTTGAACAGCACCACCCGCACGATCTCGCCGTGGAAGTCCTCGCCCAGCACCGCCACCATCGCCTTGAGCGTGTCGGCGGCGGAACCGGCGCGCATCAGCGCCAGGCTCAGCTGGTGCGTGCGCACGGTCAGGCGCTCGTTGTCCTGCGCGTTGGCGTAGAGCTCGTTGAGGCGCCGGGTGAGCTCGCGGTTCTTGTCGCGCAGCACGTCGAGCTGGTAGCTGGCCAGCGACGCGGCCGACCCCTCGTCCTTGGGCACCACCAGCGACAGCGCCAGGTCCGGGAACTGGCCCAGGAACTTCGGGTGGCGGCGCAGGAAGGTCGCCACCTCGTGGGCGCTCAGGCGCTCGTTCTTCTCTTCGATCATCGGGGGCCTCTCGTGCGGCGGGTCGTTCCGGGCGATGCCGGCATTATGGCGTGGCGACGGCGAATTCGCCCTCGAACACGAAAGTGGCGGGTCCGGCCATGGTGATCGGGGCATCGTCGGCGGGCCAGGTGATCGCCAGCGTGCCGCCCGGCAGCTCCACCTGCACCGCGCGGTCCACGCGGCCCTGGCGCACCAGCACGGCCACCGCGGCGCAGGCGCCGCTGCCGCAGGCCAGGGTCTCGCCGGCGCCGCGCTCGAACACGCGCAAGCGGATGCGGTCGCGCGCCAGCACCTGCGCGAAGCCGACGTTGACGCCTTCGGGAAACTCCGGCCGCGCCTGCAGCGCCGGGCCGAGCCGGTGCACGGGCGCCGCGTCCACGTTGTCCACCTCGACCACCGCGTGCGGGTTGCCCATCGAGGCGACGCCGAAACGCAGCGGGCTGCCTTCGACCAGCAGTTCGTGCACCGGCGCATCGCCGCCGGCGTGGAAGGGCACGCGCGCCGGCACGAACACCGGCCGGCCCATGCCCAGCGAATAGCGCCCGTCCGGCAGGCATTCGACATCGATCACGCCGGCCGGGCTGTCGATGCGGAAGCGCGAGCCGGTGGCCGCGCCGTCGCGCCGCAGCCAGGCGGCGACGCAGCGGGCGCCGTTGCCGCACTGCTGCGCGGGCGAGCCGTCGCCGTTCCAGATGCGGTAGCGGGCGACGCAGT
Organism: Arenimonas metalli CF5-1; assembly: GCF_000747155.1. Taxonomy (GTDB): domain Bacteria; phylum Pseudomonadota; class Gammaproteobacteria; order Xanthomonadales; family Xanthomonadaceae; genus Arenimonas; species Arenimonas metalli. The sequence continues at coordinate 29,612 of NZ_AVCK01000013.1, forward strand.
CCAGCGCATGGCTGTCTTCGATGGTCAGCAGCTGGTCGAAGCCGACGCCGAAATGGCGGTCGCCCAGCGTGCGCACCAGCGCGGCGGGCGGGGCGGGCTGGCCGCCGCGCAGGTCGATCACGACGAAGTCGTTGCCGGCGCCATGCATCTTCGAGAAATGCAGCGGGCGGGACGCACTCATGCCGCGGGGGATTCGGCCTTCGCGGGCGGCGCGTCCGCCGGCGGCGGCACCAGGTCGCCCTTGGTGCCGCAGGCGGCGACCAGGGCGAGGCTCAACAGCAGCAGGGCAAGTCGGGGCTTGTTCATGCGCCGAGTATAGTCTGGGCAAAGTCCTTTCGCGTGGGGTGGACGATGGCGATCTCGGCCTGGCTGTGGGTGGTGGCGGCGGTGCTTTTCCTGGTGGGCCTGGTGGCCTGGACGCGGAAAGTGCGAGGCGGCGGGAAATGGCTGCTGCGCGGCGTGGGCACGGTGCTGGTGCTGGTGGCGCTGGGCCTGGCCGGCCTGGGCGGGCTGCTGCGGCAGTACGCGTGGCTGCTCGAGGACGTGCCGGCGGCGACGATCAGCCTGCGCCAGCTCGCACCGCAGCGCTACGAAGCCACGCTGGTGCTGGGCGACCAGGCGCCACGCACCCTGGAGCTGCTCGGCGACGAATGGCAGCTCGACGCCCGCGTGATCCGTTGGACCCTCCCGGGCCAGCTCGCCGGCCTGCCGCCGGTCCATCGCTTCGAGCGAGTGTCCGGCCGCTACGGCGACCCGAAGCAGGAACTCACCGCCGAGCGCAGCGTGCACGACCTGCGGGGCGAGTGGGACTTCTGGGAATTCCGCGAACGCTGGCTGGCCAACCTGCCCATCGCCGACGCCCGCTGGGGCAGCGCGGCCTACCTGCCGATGCTCGACGGCGCGACCTACCAGGTCTACGTGAACCCCCGCGGCGGCCTCGTCGCCAAACCCGCCGACCCGGCCACCGAGGCGCTGCTGGACCAGGCGGGGTGGTGAGGAGGTCAAACTCAACCGCAGTTACGCGGATCAAAGCGGAAAGAACGGATAAGTGCGGATAAGGCGACTGAATGGAAAAGCGTTTTCAGCCACGGCTGAACACGGATAGGGCATCGAAAACGAGGTCGCTATGAAATGGGGTCAGAGTAATTATTTGTTTCAAGCAAATATTCACTCTGACCCCTTTTTCTATCCGCTCATTGCTCTATCCGTGTCCAGCTGTGTTCATCAGTGGCTTATCCGCCCTTCGACCCGGGCGCCCCATCAAGAGAAAGGGGCTTCCCGCCACCGGGAAGCCCCTCAAAAAACAAACCGCTTTATCCGCTTTGATCGGCGTTCATCCGCCTTGATCCGCGTTCAAACCCTCACGGCTGGACCAGGCCCAGCTGGTCGAGCACGAACGCATACTCCTCGGCGCGTTCGCGGTAGCGCTGGAAGCGGCCGGACTTGCCGCCGTGCCCGGCTTCCATGTTGGTGCGGAACAGCAGCGGGTTGCCGTCGGTCTTCTTCGCGCGCAGGCGGGCGACCCACTTGGCCGGTTCGAAGTACTGCACCTGCGAATCCCACAGGCCGGTAGTGACCAGCATCGCCGGATAGTCCTTGGCCGCGACCTGGTCGTAGGGCGAGTACGACAGCATGTAGTCGTAGAACACCGGGTCCTTCGGGTTGCCCCACTCGTCGAACTCGTTGGTGGTCAGCGGGATCGACTCGTCCAGCATCGTCGTCACCACGTCCACGAACGGCACGTGCGCCACCAGCACCTGGTACTTCTCCGGCGCCATGTTGGCCACCGCGCCCATCAGCAGGCCGCCGGCGCTGCCGCCCATGGCCGCGACGCGGTCGGGCGCGGCATAGCCTTCCTTGACCAGGAAATCGGTGACGTCGATGAAGTCGGTGAAGGTATTGATCTTGTTGAGCAGCTTGCCGTCCTCGTACCACTGCCGGCCCATCTCCTGGCCGCCGCGGATGTGCGCCACGGCGTAGACCGCGCCGCGATCCACCAGGCTGATCACGTTGGCGTTGAAGCCCGGGTCGGAGCTGTTGCCGTAGGAGCCGTACGAGTACTGGTACAGCGCCGCCTGGCCGTTCTTCTCGAAGCCCTTGCGGTAGAGCACCGACACCGGCACCTTCGTGCCGTCGCGGGCCGTGGCCCACAGGCGCTCGGTGACGTAGTTGGCCTTGTCGAAGCCGCCCAGCACCGGCTGCTCCTTGAGCAGCTTGCGTTCGCCGGTACGCACGTTCACTTCGTAGGTGCTGGCCGGGGTGGTCAGCGAAGTGTAGGTGTAGCGCAGCCAGTCGGTCTCGGGCTCGGCATTCACGGACACGCCCATCGCGTAGGCGCTCTCCTCGGCCTGCACGAACTCTTCCTTGCCGTCGTCGTGGCGGATGCGCACGCGCTGCAGGCCGCCCGAGCGCTCGCCGATCGCCATGAAGCCCTTGAACAGGGTGACGCCGGAAATCAGTACGTCGGCCGAATGCGGCACCAGCTCCTGCCACTGGCCACGGTCGCCCCAGGGCTGGCCGTCGGCGAGGGTCATGACGCGGAAGTTGGTGGCGTCCCAGTTGGTGTGCACGACCCAGCGGCCGCCGTAGTGGTCGGCGTTGTATTCGAAATCACGCTGGCGCGGCGCGAACACCTTGAACTCGCCCGGCGCGTCGGCCTCGGTGCAGCGCATCTCGGACGAGACGGTGCTGGAGACGCTGATGCAGAGGTAATCATCGGAGCGGGTGCGGCCGATGCCCATGTAGAAGGTGTCGTCGGTTTCCTCGTACACCAGCTTGGCCTTGGCCACGTCGCCGCCCAGCACGTGCGCCTTGACGCGCTTGGTGAGCAGGGTGGTCGGGTCGTTCTCGACGAAGTACAGCGTGCGGCCGTCGTTGCCCCACATCAGGTTGGCCGAGACGCCGGTGATCACGTCGGGCAGCAGCTCGCCGGTGGCCAGGTCCTTGATGCGCACGGTGTACTGGCGGCGGCCGTTGGTGTCCTCGGCGTAGGCGACCAGGCGGTCGTCCGGGCTCACCTCGTAGTTGCCGAGCTGGTAGAAGCTCTTGCCGGCGGCCAGTTCGTTGACCTCGAACAGCACCTGCTCCTCGGCGTCCAGGCTGCCCTTGCGGCGGGCGTGGATCGGGTACTCCTTGCCGGTTTCGAAGCGCGTGTAATACCAGTAGCCGTCCTCGAAGTAAGGCACCGAGGAGTCATCCTGCTTCACGCGGCCCACCAGCTCGTTGTAGAGCGTTTCCTCGAGCGCCTCGAGCGGCTGCAGCACCGCGTCGGTGTACGCGTTCTCGGCGTTGAGGTACGCGAGCATCTCCGGGTTCTCGCGCTTGTCGTCGCGCAGCCAGTAGTACTCGTCGTTGCGGGCCGCGCCGTGCGGGGCCTTCACTTCGTAGGGCTTGGCGGCGGCGACGGGCGCGGGCGGCAGCTCGGCCAGCGCGCTCGGCGAGCGGACGGCCGGGGTGGTCGTGGCGGTGTCGGTGCTCGCCTCCGGCTCGGCCGGCGGCGAGTAGCAGCCGGCCAGGGCGACGGCGAGCAGGCTCGCGGCGAAAGGCAGCAGGCGGGTTTTCATCTCAGTTGTCCTTGAACAGCTTCTGCTTGAGGAAGGTGTAGGCCAGCGCGCTCATGTAGGCCGACTGCGCGTTGTTGGCGGCGCCGCCGTGGCCGCCCTCGATGTTTTCGTAGTAGGTCACGTCGTGGCCCTGCGCTTCCATCCGCGCCATCATCTTGCGGGCGTGGCCCGGGTGCACGCGGTCGTCGCGGGTGGAGGTGGTGAACAGCACCGGCGGGTAGTCCACGTCCTGGCCGACGTTGTGGTACGGCGAGTACTTGCGCAGGAATGCCCACTCCTCGGGCTTGTCCGGATCGCCGTACTCGGCCATCCAGGACGCGCCGGCCAGCAGCTTGTGGTAGCGCTGCATGTCGAGCAGCGGCACCTGGCAGACCACGGCGCCGAACAGCTGCGGGTACATCACGGTCATGTTGCCCATCAGCAGGCCGCCGTTGCTGCCGCCCTGCATGCCCAGGCGCGCCGGGCGCGTGACCTTGCGGGCGATCAGGTCCTCGGCCACCGCCGCGAAGTCCTCGTAGGCCTTGTTGCGGTTCTCCTTCAGCGCCGCCTGGTGCCAGCGCGGGCCGTACTCGCCGCCGCCGCGGATGTTGGCGACCACGTACACGCCGCCGTCGGCCAGCCAGGCGCGGCCGACGCCGGCCGAGTAGCCCGGGGTCAGCGAGACTTCGAAGCCGCCGTAGCCGTAGAGCAAGGTCGGGTTGTCGCCGTCAAGCTGCAGGTCCTTGCGCGAGACCATGAAGTACGGGACTTTCGTGCCGTCCTTGCTGGTGGCGAAATGCTGGTTGATCTCGTGCTGGCTGGCGTCGAAGAACGCCGGCAGCTGCTTGAGCGGCGCCGGCGCCTGGCCGACGGTGCCCATCAGCAGCGAGGTCGGGGTCAGGTAGTCGGTGACGGTCATGAAGTAGTCGTTGGACTCGTCCGCATCCACCGCGCTGACACCGACGGTGCCGAAGGCCGGCGCGCCGACCAGCGGTTCGCGCTTCCAGCCGCCTTCACCCGGGGTCAGCACGTAGATGCGGTTCTTGACGTCCTCGAGCACGTTGAGCAGGACGTGGTCCTTGGTGACGCTGCTGCTGGCCAGCGAGGTGTTGGCGGTCGGCGCGAACAGCACGTCGAAATCGCGGTCGCCCTTCAGGAAGTCATCGAGCCGGATCGCGAGCAGGCTGCCGGCCGCATGCTCCCTGCCGCCGGTGGTCCAGGGCTGGCGCAGCTCGACGCTGAGCCATTCGCGGAAGGCGCTCTTCTGGGCGCCGTCGGGCAGGTCGAGCTTGGTGAGGCCGCCGTCCTGGCCGCGCAGGTAGAGTTCGTTGGTGTAGAAGGTCAGGCCGCGGTAGACCCAGTCGCGCTCGTAGCCCGGGGTGTCGTCGCGGTAGGCGCCGATCGAGATGTCTTCGTCCTGGCCTTCGAACACCACATTGGCCTCGGCCATCGGCGTGCCGCGCTTCCACTCCTTGGCGATGCGCGGGTAGCCCGAACTGGTCATCGAGCCGGGGCCGAAGTCGGTGCCGACGTAGACGGTGTCGAGGTCGATCCAGCCCATCTGGCCCTTGGCCTCGGGGCGCGAGAAACCGCCCTCGACGAAGGCCTTGTCGGAGACGTCGAACTCGCGGGTCACGGTGGCGTCGGCGCCGCCGCGGGACAGCGAGACCAGGCAGCGGTCGTAATCCGGGCGCAGGCAGTCGGCGCCGCCCCAGACCCAGTTCACGCCTTCGGCCTTGCCGAGCGCGTCGATGTCGAGCAGCACTTCCCACTTCGGCGCGTCCTTGCGGTACTCGGCCAGGGTGGTGCGGCGCCAGACGCCCTGCGGGTTCTGCTTGTCGCGCCAGAAGTTGTAGTAGAAGTCGCCCATCTTGCCGACGTAGGGGATGCGGGCGTCGGAGTCGAGGACTTCGAGCAGGCTCGTGCGCAGCGCATCGAAGCCGGGGTCGCCGGCGAGCTGCTTCTCGGAGACGGCGTTGCGGGCGCGGACCCAGTCCAGCGCCTCCTTGCCCTCGACGTCTTCGAGCCAGAGGTGCGGGTCGTCGGGCGTGGTCTGCATGGTCGGATTCTGGCCCGCGGCGGGCAGCGAAAGGGAAAGCGCGCCGGCGGTGAGCCAGGCGAGGGTGGTCAGGCGCATTGGGTGGATCCCCGGAAGTGGTGCAAGCCCCGGACGCTACCACGCCCCCTCGTGAACCCGCCGTAGGCCCAAAGTCACGGTCCCCACCCCAAATGAACCAGGTTCATTTGCCGCTTCCTGCAAATGAACCTGGTTCATTTGGGGTGGCGCGCTTTAGGTAGCGCCAGCCGGGGGCGCCGTCTTCGTAGTAGGCCGGGAGGGCGGCGAGGCGGCGGTAGCCGGCGGACTGGTAGAGGGCGTTGGCCGTCGGGTTGTCCTGGCGGACTTCAAGCGACATGGCGGTGCAGCCGGCCTGGGCGGCGTCCTTCTCGGCGGCGGCCAGGAGGCGGCGGCCGAGGCCCTGGCCGCGGGCGGCGGGATCCACGGCGATCGAGTAGAGCCGGGCGCGGGTGCTGTCGCGGCGCAGCAAAACCAATGCGTAGCCGAGCAGCGTTCCGCCCGCGTCGGCCACCCGCCACCGCGCCCGCGGGCTGGCCAGGTGGTGGCGGAACTGGCGTGCCGACATCCGGTCGCCCGGGAAGGTTTGCTCCAGCGCCAGCAGCGCCGGCAGGTCGGCGGCGCGGGCGGTGCGGAGGCGAACGGAGGGCGGCATCGCGCCAGTCTATCCAAGGTCGGCGGGAAGGCTCACACTCGCGCCACTCCCCGCCGCGCCATCGCCATGAGCCGCCTCGTCATCGTTGTCGAAAAGCCCTCCGACTGGGGCTCTTACTACCCTTCCGACAACGTGGTGGCGGCCGCCGACTACCTGCGCGGCGACGTCGGCGCCGAGGGCGAGCGCACCCAGGTGATCAACCTGTGCCGCAGCTACAAGTACATGGGCACCGGCTACTACGTCTCGCTGCTGGCCGAAGCGCGCGGGCACAAGGTGATCCCCAGCGTGCGCACCATCAACGACCTGCGCCGGCGCTCGCTGTACGGCATCGACATCGAGGACCTGAACACGCAGCTGGGCAAGTTCCTGCCCGAGGGCTCGCGCGACGCCAGCGACTTCGGGCTGCTGGTTTATTTCGGCCGCACCAACTACGCGCCGCTGGAGGACCTGGCCCAGCAGGTGTTCGAAACCTTCCCCTGCCCCGTGCTGCGGATCGAGTTCGAGCGCCAGCGGGTGTGGCAGATCGCGGCGATCAAGCCCGCCGGCCTGCACACGCTGTCGGATGACCAGGAGGATGCGTTCGCGAACGCGCTCGATGCCTTCAGCCGCAAGCTGTGGCGCAAGCCGCGGGCGCGGCGCAAGTACCGCTACGACCTGGCGATGCTGCAGGACCCGAACGAGGCGATGCCGCCTTCGAACAAGAAGGCGCTCAAGCAGTTCATCGAGGCCGGCAAGGAGCTGGACATCGAGGTGGACCCGATCGGCAAGCGCGACTTCACGCGCCTCGCCGAGTACGACGCTCTGTTCATCCGCGAGACCACCGCGATCGACAACCACACCTACCGCTTCGCGCACCGCGCCGACCGCGAGGACATGGTGGTGATGGACGACCCGGTGTCGATCCTGCGCTGCACCAACAAGATCTATCTCAACGACCGGCTGCGCAGCAAGAAGCTGCCGACGCCGCGCACCGAGATCGTGTTCCGCGACGACGCGAAGAAGCTGGCCGCCCTGCCCGACCTGCTGGGGCTGCCGATCGTGCTGAAGATCCCGGACGGGTCGTTCTCGCGCGGCATCCACAAGGTCGAGACGGTGGAGCAGCTGCGTGCCGCCGCCGACCAGCTGTTCCAGCAGACCGCGCTGCTGCTGGCGCAGGAGTACCTGTACACCGAGTTCGACTGGCGCATCGGCGTACTCGACGGCGAGCCGCTGTACGCCTGCCAGTACTTCATGTCGCGCGGCCACTGGCAGATCTACGACCACGCGCCCAAGGCCGGCGCGGCCAAGGGCACGGTGCGCTCCGGCGGCTTCAAGACCCTGCCGATCCGCGAGGCGCCCTCGGAAGTGGTGCGGCTGGCCACGCGCGCCAGCAACGCCATCGGCAACGGGCTGTACGGCGTGGACCTGAAGATGGTGAAGGACCGCACGGTGATCATTGAGGTCAACGACAACCCGAGCATCGACGCCGGCGTGGAGGATGCCTACCTGGGCGAGGACCTCTACCGCCGCATCATGTCGGAGTTCCTGCGGCGGCTGGAGCGAAAGCGGCTCGGCGTGCGCGACTGAGCCGATACCGCGGCACCGGAGTCCGGGCCTGGCTACGCGACCGCAAATGAACCGGGTTCATTTGCGGGGGGCGGCGGCGGGGCGTGGCGCGGACGAGGCGCGCACGCCACGCCGTCGCCAAAACCTGGCGATGCAGCGTGAGCAGGGCGGTGGCGGGGGCGGCGAGCAGCCAGAAGGCGAGCGCGCCGGGGACCGCGCCACGGAACATGGCCGCCACGGCGAGGGCCAGCAGCGACAGAGCCAGGGCCTGCCAGAGCAGGCGCGACAGCAGCGGGTGGACGGGTTCCGGGCGGACGGGGAGTCGGGGCATGCGGGCGGTCTCCGGTGGGCGTGGGGAGAGCGTGCCGGGGGGGTGTCTCAAGGGTCGAGATTGGTACCGGGCGGGATGTTCGGGACTGAAGTCCCTCCTACAGGGGCTCGCTTTGACGCCAGCTTCAGGAAGCGGGGCGCAGCCTCGGGGCTCACCTTTAGAGGAGGCACGCCATGCGACGCGCCGCGCTGTACCTGCTCCTGCCCGGCCTGCTGCTGCTCGCCGCCTGCGCCAGCACCGGAGGAAACGCCATGCCGCCCCTGACCACGAACGCCGTCGTCGACCTCGACCGCTACATGGGCCGCTGGTGGGTGATCGCCAACATCCCCTACTTCGCCGAGAACGGGAAGGTGGCCACGGCCGACATCTACGACCGGCGCCCCGACGGCCGCATCGGCAACGTCTACGCCTACCGCAAGGCCTTCGACAAACCCGAGAAGACCATGAACGGCGTCGCCACCGTGGTGCCGGGCACCAACAACGCGCAGTGGACGATCGCGTTCTTCGGCGGGCTGGTGAAGGCGGATTACCTCATCCTCGAGGTGGCGCCGGATTACTCCTGGGCGCTGATCGGCCACCCCAAGCGCAACCTGGCCTGGATCTTCGCCCGCGAACAGGCGATGGACGACGCGCAGTACCAGCAACTTCGCGCGAAGTTCGCCGCCTACGGCTACGACCCGGCGAAGCTGCAGCGCGTGCCGCAGTTCCCCGACCAACTCGGCCAACCCGGCTTCCAGTAAGGCAAAAAGCGGTACCGGGTTCATTTTCTTTTTCAATGAGACGCGGTGAGGCGGCGCCTCACCGCGTCTCATTGAAAAAGAAAATGAACCCGGTACCGCTTTTTGCCTTACTG
>NZ_AVCK01000014.1 GCF_000747155.1 Arenimonas metalli CF5-1
GGCCGGCGGCGTCGAGGGCTTTTTCGGCGGCTTCGCGGCCTTTTTCGACCAGGTCGGCGGCGCGCCAGAATTCGTAGAAGGTGGCGGTTTCGCGGGAGATCTGGATCAGCAGGTCGGGCGGGTCCTGGGCCAGCTGCACGCGCGACATGTGGGCCTGCATGGTGTCGAGCGAGCGCGACATCAGGTCCATCACGCCGCGACTCTTCTCGGGCTTGGGGGCGCCGTTGCCGGGCTTGGCCAGGCCCTCCCAGATCGCGGCCATGCGCTCGCGCAGCGTGGCCGGGCCGTCCTCGTCGAGCGCTTCGACGCTCTCGTCGATGCCGTGGCCGGCCTCGAGCTCCTCGTGGCGCGGCTCCAGGCCGGGATTGAGCCAGCTCACCGGGCCGTTCACGTCCACTGCGATCACGCGGTCGGCGCGCATCGCACGGGTGGCGGCGATCGGCACCGGCGACAGCAGGCCGCCGTCCACCAGCTCGCGGCCGTCGAACACGTGCGGCGTGAACACCATCGGGATCGCGATCGAGGCGCGGATCGCGTCGAACAGCTTGCCGCGCGTCAGCCACACCTCGCGCTGCCGCACCAGGTCGGTGGCGACGGCGACGTAGGGAATCGGCAGTTCCTCGATCAGGTGCTCGCCTACCAGCTCGCGCAACGCGCCGATCACGCGGTCGCCGCGGATCAGGCCCGGGTAGCCGAAGGCGAAATCGAGCAGGCGCAGCACATCGCCGCGCTCGAGCCCGCGCGCCCACTCGCTGTACTCGTTCAGCCGCCCCGCCGCGTAGATGCCGCCCACCAGCGAGCCCATCGAAGACCCGGCGATGCCGGCGATGCGATAGCCGCGCGCCTCCAGCGCCTGGATCACGCCGACATGGGCGATGCCGCGGGCGCCGCCGGCGCCCAGCACCAGGGCGACGTTCTTCCCGGGCGCCACCCGTTTCCGGGGCGCCTCAGCGCTCATACGAGGACAACGCCAGCTGCAGCAGCGTGCGCGCCTGCTGGCGCAGCGCTTCCGGCGCCACCACCTCGGCATCGGCGCCGTAGCGCAGCACGTCCATCAGCAGTTCCTTGGCGTGGCTGTAGGGCAGCTTCAGCTCATAGCGGCCGTCGGGCAGGAAGCGGCCCTCCTGCTTCGAGTGCCAGTGTTCGTCGGCCACCCAGCGCGCCGCCTTCGCCGAGAACACGATCGTGGCGATGCCCTTGGGCGTGCCCGAGAAGATGCCGTAGCTCGAGGCCAGGTGCTGGTTCAGCTCGGCATCGGGCAGGTCGCGCGCGGTGCCGTCGAGCAGCTTGGCGTGCTGGATGCGGTCGACCGAAAAGCTGCGCAGCCCCTCCCGGTCGTGGTCCCAGGCGTCGAGGTACCAGTTGTCCTTGTAGTGCGTGAGCCGCTGCGGCGACACCGTGCGGTGGGTGCGTTCGTTGGTCGAACGCGCCAGGTAGTCGAAGGCCAGCGTCCGGCGCTCCAGCACCGCGCTGGCCACCAGCCGGAACGCGAGCTCGTCGCGGCGCCGCACGCCGCTGGCGATCACGCGCACGCGCTCCACCGGCCAGCGCTTGCCGCCGGCCTGCTGCGCCAGCAGCGACTCGATGCGCCCTTTCAGCGGCGCCAGCGCGCTCGACAGCACGCCCTGCCCGGTGCGGTCGAGCAGCTGGTGCGCGGCCAGCAGCGCGTGCAGCTCGTCGGAGTTCAGCCACAGGCCCGGCAGCTCGAAGCGCTCGGCTTCCTTCTGGTCGTAGCGGATGCTGCCCTCGCCTTCGCTCTCGATCGGCGCGCCCAGCGCGTCGCGCAGGAAGGCGATGTCGCGGTAAAGCGTGGCGCGCGAGCAGGCCAGCTCTTCCATCAGCCCCTTGATCGGCACCGGGTAGCGGGCGGTCTTGAGGCTGCGGTGCAGGGCCAGGATGCGCTCGTAGCGGTCCATCGTTTCGTTCCAGTGGGTTCGCGGGTGTGCCTAGAATGGCATTGGCGCATCCTGCCTCCAAGCGAAGGTCAGTCCCCCCATGCCCCGCCGCCTTTTCACCACGCTCGCCCTGCTGCCCCTGCTGCTCGCCCTGGCCCCCGCCGCTGCCCGCGCCGACGACGCCAGCGACGAACTGTTCAAGGCCTGGCAGGCCTTCCTCGCCGTGAAGAGCTTCCGCGCCGAGATCGTCCTGATCGAGCCGAACCGCCTCGTCACCCAGCTCGAGTTCCAGGCGCCCGACCGCTACCGCGTCAGCATCCCGGACGGCCCGACCACCGTGGTGATCGGCGACTCGGGCTACATGCAGATCGGCGGCCGCACCATGAAGCTGCCGATGGCCATGGACAGCCTGACCGCGCAGTACCGCGACGAAGCCTTCCTGCGCAAGCTGCAGGACGGCATGGTGGTCGAAGACCTGGGCGATGACAGCCTGGACGGCGAGCCGGTGCGCAAGTACCGCTACGTACAGGCCGTGGCCCCGCCCTCCACCCTGCCCGGCGCGCCCGCCGCGGCCGCGGGCGCCGGCGAGGCCACCACGGTGGCCTGGGTATCGGCCAGGACCGGGTTGATCCTGAAGCTGGACGTCACCAGCCAGCAGGGCGACCAGCCCACCCGCTCGGAGATCCGCTACTCCGACTTCAACAGCAGCGCGATCCGGATCCTGCCGCCGGAATGATGCCAGGCCGCGGCCCTCGCCGCGGACGGCCATGACCGGCACAATGGCGCCATGTCGGATCCCGTGCTCGAACTGCAAAAGCCCGTCGGCGACGCGGTCAAACAGACCACGTGCTACATGTGCGCCTGCCGCTGCGGCATCAACGTGCACCTGCGCGATGGCCAGGTGCGCTACATCGAGGGCAACCCCGACCACCCGGTGAACCGCGGCGTGCTCTGCGCCAAGGGCTCGGCCGGCATCATGCAGCACTACTCGCCGGCGCGGCTGGACAAGCCGCTGCTGCGGGTGGGCGAGCGCGGCGAAGGCAAGTTCCGCGAGATCGAATGGGACGAGGCGCTGGCCCTGGCCGCCGGCTGGCTGCGCGAAACCCGCGAGCGCGACCCGGACCGCCTGGCCTTCTTCACCGGCCGCGACCAGTCGCAGGCGCTCACCGGCTGGTGGGCGCAGCAGTACGGCACCATCAACTACGCCGCGCACGGCGGTTTCTGTTCGGTGAACATGGCCGCCGGCGGGCTGTACACGCTGGGCGGCAGCTTCTGGGAGTTCGGCGAGCCCGACTGGGAGCACTCGAAGTACCTGATGCTCTGGGGCGTGGCCGAAGACCACGATTCCAATCCGATCAAGCTCGGCCTGGGCAAGCTCAAGGGCCGCGGCGCCAAGGTGGTGGCGGTGAACCCGGTGCGCACGGGTTACGGCGCGATTGCGGATGAGTGGATCGGGATCCGGCCGGGTACGGATGGGTTGTTTGCGTTTGCGCTCATCCATGAGCTGCTGAAGGCGGACAAGGTCGACCTGGATTACCTGGTGCGGTACACGAATGCGCATTGGCTGGTGGTGCGGAATCCCGGCGGCGCCGACGATGGCCTGTTCGCGCGGGATGCCGAGGGCCGTGCGCTGTGCTGGAACCGCGCCGAACCTGTAGGAGGGCCTTCAGGCCCGATGCCCTTCGCCGAAAGCTTCGGGCCTGAAGGCCCTCCTGCAGTCCCTCCCACAGGGGGCGTGGCACAGGCCGAGGCTACCGGCGTCCAGCCGGCCATCGTCGGAGAGTACGTATTGCCCGACGGCCGCCGCGCCGTGCCGGTCTTCCACCTCGTCGCCGAACGCTACCTCGACCCGCAATACGCCCCCGACGCCGTGGCCGAGCGCTGCGGCGTGCCCGCCGCCACCATACGCCGCATCGCGAAGGAGCTCGCGGCCGCGGCCTTCGATGCGCCCTGCGTGATCGACCAGCCCTGGACCGACAGCCACGGCGTGCGCCACGAGAAAATGGTCGGCCGCCCGGTGTCCTTCCACGCCATGCGCGGCATCAGCGCGCACAGCAACGGTTTCCACACCTGCCGCGCGCTGCACCTGCTGCAGCTGCTGCTGGGCGCGGTGGATACGCCGGGCAGCTTCCGCTACCAGCCGCCGTTCCCGCGGCCGATCCCGCCGGCGAACCGGCCGGGCAAGGCGCGCCAGCCCAACGGCGCCCTCGACGCGCCGCCGCTGGGCTTCATCCACGGGCCGGAAGACCTGCTGGTGGACGGCGAAGGCCAGCCGCGCCGCCTCGACCACGCCTATTCCTGGCGCTACCCGCTGGCCGTGCACGGCATGCTGCACACCGTCATCCGCAACGCCTGGGCGGCCGACCCGAAGCCGGTGGACGTGCTGTTCCTGTTCATGGCCAACATGAGCTGGAACTCGGCCATGAACACCGCCGAGACCCAGCAGTGGCTCACCGACAAGGACGCCAGCGGCGAGTACCGCATCCCGAAGATCATCTACTCGGACGCTTACTCGAGCGAGATGGTGGCCTACGCCGACCTCGTGCTGCCGGACACCACCTACCTCGAGCGCTTCGACGCGATCTCGCTGCTCGACCGCCCGATCTCCGACGCCGACCACGCCGCCGACGCCATCCGCCACCCGGTGCTCGACGCCGCGGCGCAGCGCGAGGGCCGCGACGTGCGCGGCTTCCAGTCGGCGCTGCTCGACCTGGGCGCGCGCATCGGCCTGCCCGCGCTGCTGAAGGACGACGGCACGCCGCGCTACGCCGATTACGCCGACTACATCGTCAACCACGAGCGTGCGCCCGGCGTCGGCCTGCTGGCCGGCTGGCGCGGCGACGGCAGCCAGCACGGCAAGGGCCCGCCGAATCCGCAGCAGCTCGAGCGCTACCGCAGCCACGGCGGCTTCTGGGAGGCGCCGGTGCCGGCCGCGGGCCGCTACTTCAAGATGGCCAACCGCGACTACCTGCAGTGGTCGCAGCAGATGGGCTTCATCGCCAAGGCCGAGCCGGTGGTGCTGCAGCTTTATTCGGAGACGCTGCAGAAGTTCCGGCTCGCGGCCCAGGGCCACGGCCCGGTGCAGCCGCCCGAAGCCGAGCGCGCACGCGTGGCGCGCTACTTCGATCCGCTGCCCACGTGGTACGAACCCTTCGAAGGCGCCAGGCTCGACCTGCAACACTATCCGCTGAGCGCGGTGACCCAGCGCCCGCCCTTCATGTACCACGCCTGGGGCTCGCAGAACGCCTGGCTGCGGCAGATCACCGCGCGCAATTTCCTCTACCTGCATCCTGACACCGCGGCGCGCCACGGGCTGGCCGACGATGACTGGGTGCACGTGGATTCGCACCACGGCCGCATCACCGTGCAGTGCCGCCTCGCCGGCAACGTGCAGCCGGACACCGTGTGGACCTGGAACGCGATCGGCAAACGCCGCGGCGCCTGGAAGCTGTCGCCGGACGCGCCGGAATCGCGCAAGGGCTTCCTGCTCAACCATTTGATCTCCGACCAGCTGCCCGGCGGCGACTACGCCAACGCCGACCCGGTGACCGGCCAGGCCGCCTGGTTCGACCTGCGCGTACGCATCCACAAGGCCGGCGAGCACGAAGCCAGCCTGCCGCAGTTCCCGCCGCTCGGCGCCGGGCCCGGTGACGACCGCCCGCTGCGCTACGGCGCCGGCTTCAGGAAGCCCTGAGCATGGAGATGGATGCCCTGCTGACGCTGCTGGTGCTGGTGGGCGCGGTGGCGCTGTTCGTCACCGAGAAGCTGCCCGTGGACGTGGTGGCGATGCTGGTGCTGGCGAGCCTGCTGGTGCTGGGCCTGGTGACGCCGGCCGAGGCGCTGTCGGGTTTCAGCAGCGAGGCGACCATCACGGTGGCGGCGATGTTCGTGCTCAGCGCGGGTTTGGCGCACACCGGCGCGCTGTCGTCGGTCGGCCGCCTGTTCGGGCGGGTGAAGCGGCCGTGGCTGTTCATGCTGCTGATCATGTTCGTGGTCGGGCCGATCTCGGCCTTCGTCAACAACACGGCGGCGGTGGCGGTGTTCCTGCCGCTGGTGCTGGCGGCGACCGCGGCCAACCGCAGCTCGCCCTCGCAGGTGCTGATCCCGTTGTCGTACGCGGCGCAGATGGGCGGCGTCTGCACGCTGATCGGCACGTCCACCAACCTGCTGGTGAACTCGCTGGCCAAGGACCTGGGCCACGAGGGCTTCGGCCTGTTCGACTTCGCGCCGCTGGGCCTGGTGACCATGGCCGCGGGCTTCACCTACCTGATGGTGTTCCGGCGCTGGCTGCTGCCGCACCACCCGCCGTCGGGCATCACCGAGACCTATGAGCTCGGCAAGTACATCACCGAGCTGCGGGTGATGCCGGACTCGCCGCTGATCGGCAAGTCGGTGTCCACTTCGCAGCTGGCGGAGAAGCATTCGGTGTACGTGCTCGAGCTGCTGCGCGGCGAGGACAAGCACTGGGCCCCGCGCGCCGAGCTGCTGCGCGAAGGCGACGTGCTGCTGGTGCGCGGCGACTGGGAGAAGCTGAAGGCCCTCAAGGACAGCGCCAAGCTCGAGCTCGAGCCGGAGTTCAAGCTGCAGGACAGCCAGTTCACCGGCGAGGACGGCGACGCGGCGCAGGTGCTGGTGGAGGCCATGGTGGCGCCGGGCGCTCGGCTGATCGGGCTGACCCTGCGCGAGCTCGACTTCCAGTGGAACTACAACGCCACCGTGCTGGCCGTGCACCGCCGCGGCGAAGTGCTGCGCGAGCAGATCAAGGACGTCAGCCTCAACGTCGGCGACGTGCTGCTGCTGCTCTGCCCGCGCGCCGAGCTGGCCGCCATCCGCGCCAACCAGAACCTGGTGGTGCTCAACGAACGCGGCGATGCCAACCCGCCGCGCAGCAAGGCGCTGCTGGCGATCGGCATCATGGTCGCCGCGATCGGCGTCGCGGCCCTGGGCTGGCTGCCGATCGTGGCCTCGTCCATCCTCGGCGGCATCGCCCTGGTGGCCACGCGCTGCATCGGCAATGACCAGGCCTACCAGGCCGTGGACTGGCGCGTGATCGTGCTGCTGGCCGGCGTGCTGCCGCTGGGCATCGCCATGCAGAAATCCGGCCTGGCGCAGGGCGTGGCCGATTTCTCCGTGAACTGGGTCGGCGCGTTCGGCCCGCTGGCGGTGCTGGCGGCGGTCTACCTGGTCACCGCGACGCTGACGGAGCTGATGAGCAACAATGCCGCCGCCGTGCTGATCACGCCGATCGCCTACTCGACCGCAGTGTCCATGGACGTGAGCCCGACGCCCTTCCTGGTGGCCGTGCTGTTCGCCGCCTCCACCAGCTTCGCCACGCCGGTGGGCTACCAGACCAACACCATGGTCTACAACGCGGGCAACTACCGCTTCGTCGACTTCATGAAGATGGGCATCCCGCTCAACCTGCTGTTCTGGGGCATGGCGGTCTATTTCATCCCGAGGTTCTTCCCGTTCTGATGACCACGCTCGACCCTCCCGGAAAGAAGAAGCTCGGCCTGGTGATCGACCTCGACACCTGCGTCGGTTGCCATGCCTGCGCGGTGTCGTGCAAGGAGTGGAACGCCGGCGGCATCGCCGGCCCGCTCACCGACGAGCGGCCCTACGGCAAGGACCCCAGCGGCGTCTGGTTCAACCGCGTGCACTCGTACGAGGTCGAAGCCACGGCGGCCCAGCCGGCCACCACCCTGCACTTCCCGCGCAGCTGCCTGCACTGCGAGACGCCGGCCTGCGTCACCGTCTGCCCCACCGGCGCCAGCTACAAGCGCGTCGAGGACGGCATCGTGCTGGTGGACGAGGACAAGTGCATCGGCTGCAAGCTCTGCAGCTGGGCCTGCCCCTACGGCGCGCGCGAGTACAGCGCGGTCGAGGGCGTGATGAAGAAATGCACGCTGTGCGTGGACCGCATCTACAACGAGACCATCCCGGAGGCCTCGCGCCAGCCGGCCTGCGTGCAGGCCTGCCCGACCAAGGCGCGCCACTTCGGCGACCTCGGCGATCCCGAATCGGCCGTGTCGAAGCTGGTGGTCGAGCGCGGCGGCGTGGCGCTGATGCCGGAGCTGGGCTACGCGCCGGTGAACCGCTACCTGCCGCAGCGCGAACGCCGCGCCGGGCCGCCCGGCGAAGCGCAGGCCGCGCCGGAGGAAACCCTGGACACCTCGAAGCTCAACCCGCTGCTGCGCTGGCTCGACCGCGCGCTGAGCCGCTGACATGCATCCGGCCTTTTCCGTCATCCTGTTCACCACCCTGTCGGGCGCCGGCTACGGGCTCTGGTTCTGGGCCGCGTTCGCGCTGTGGGGCTTCCCGCCCGGGAAGGAAGGCCTGGCGGGGCACGGCATCGCGATGGTGCTCGGCTTCGTGCTGGTCACGGCCGGGCTGCTCAGCTCCACCCTGCACCTGGGCAAGCCGCTGCGGGCCTGGCGCGCCTTCAGCCAGTGGCGCAGCAGCTGGCTCTCGCGCGAAGGCGTGCTGGCGCTGGCCTGCTACGTCCCCTTCGTACTGATGGTGCTGGGCGCACTCACCGGCCTGCAGGCCTTGAAGATGATGGCGCCGGCGCTGCTGGTGTCGCTGGCGATGCTGTCGCTGGCCACGGTGGCCTGCACGGCGATGATCTACGCCTCGCTCAAGCCGATCCCGGCCTGGTCGAACCGCTGGGTGCCGGCGGTGTACGTGGTCTTCGCGCTGCACACCGGCGGCGTGCTGATGGCCTTCCTGCTGGCGACCTTCACCGAGGCCTGGAACCTGGCCGGGCTCGGCATCGTGCTGTCGTCGGTGCTGCTGGCGGGGATGAAGTGGCGGTACTGGCGGGCGATCGACGCCGGCACGCTGCCGGCCACGCGCGCCTCGGCGCTGGGCCTGCCGGCCGACCGCGAGGCCCGCGTCTTCGAGCGGCCGCACACCGAAGCCAACTACCTCACCACCGAGATGGGCCACGTCCTGGCGCGCAAGCATGCGCGCAAGCTGCGGGTGATCAGCGTGCTGCTGTTCGCGGCGGTGCCGGCGCTGTGCGCGCTGCCGGTGTGGCTGCTGCCGCACCTCGACGCGGCCTGGCCGATGGGCGTCGCCGCGGTGTCGGTGATGCTGGGTGCGGGCGTGGAGCGCTGGCTGTTCTTCGCCCAGGCCCGCCACGTAGTCACCCTGTACTACTGACCCCACCCTGTAGGAGCGCCTTCAGGCGCGAAGCTTTTGGCGAAAAGCTTCGGGCCTGAAGGCCCTCCTACAATTTCAGGGCAGCAGCGCGTCGGCGCCGCGGGCGACCAGCATGTCGGCGACCTGGGTGCCGAGCTTGTCCGGCTCGGACATCGGGCCGCTGGCATAGCCGCGGACGGTCTGGCCGGTCTTGGCGTCGCCGACCAGGCCTTCCAGCGACATCCGGTCCTTGCTGAGCGTGGCATAGGCGGCGATCGGCACGTGGCAGCTGCCGCCCAGCGCGCGGGTCATGGCGCGCTCGGCGCTGACGCAGGCGCGGGTCTCGGCGTGGTCGAGCACGGCCACCAGGTCGCGGATGGCGGCGTCGCCCTGGCGGCATTCGATGACCACGGCACCCTGCGCGGCGGCGGGGATGAAGCGCGGCGCGGACAGCCGCTCGCGGATGCGATCGCCCATGCCCAAACGCTCGAGGCCGGCGCAGGCCAGCACGATGGCGTCGTAGTCGCCGGCGTCGAGCTTGGCCAGGCGGGTGTTGACGTTGCCGCGCAGGTCCACCAGCACCAGGTCGGGGCGATGCGCCTTGAGCAGGGCCTGGCGACGCAGCGAGGACGTGCCCACCTTCGCGCCGTAAGGCAGCTCCTCGAAGGCTTCGTACTTCACCGACACGAAGGCGTCGAAGGGATCGGCGCGCTCGAGGATGGCCGGCAACGCGAACGGGCCGTCCAGCTCCATCGGCACGTCCTTGAGCGAATGCACGGCGGCGTCGGCGCGGCCTTCCAGCATCGCCACCTCGAGCTCCTTCAGGAACAGGCCCTTGCCGCCGATCTCGACCAGCGGCTGGTCGATGGCCTGGTCGCCGCGGGTGGTCATCGGCACCAGCACGACCTCGAGCCCGGGATGGGCGGCGCGCAGGCGGTCGGCGACGTGGTTGGTCTGCCACAGCGCCAGCGCGCTTTCGCGGGTGGCCAGGCGGATGGTCGGCATCGGGTCTCTCCCCTCAGAGATGCTTGAGCCGCTCGCGCAGCAGCGGCAGGCAGCGCCGGCTGACTTCGAGCGGAGTCTTGGAATTGCGAAGGATGGCGTGCACCTGCCCGTCGGGCGAACGGCGCAGTTCGGCGAACTCGTCGTTGGCCACCAGGCAGTTGCGGTGGATGCGCAGGAAGCGGTCGGCGAACTCGGCCTCGAGCGACTTGAGCGATTCCTCGATCAGGTCCTCGCCGCGGGCGTGGTGCACGACCACGTATTTTTCCTCGGCCTGCAGGTAGTGGATGTCCTCGACCGGGATCAGGCGCAGGCTGCCGCGCAGGCGGGCGCTGAGGTGGCTGCGGCGGCGCTCGGCGTCGGGCGGCAGCTGGCGCGTCGGTTCGCGCGCGGCCAGCTGGCGGCGGGCACGCTCCAGCGCTTCGGCCAGGCGTTCGCGCCGCACGGGCTTGACCAGGTAATCCACCGCGGCGGCTTCGAAGGCCGCCAGCGCGTGCTGGTCGAAGGCCGTGCAGAAGACGACGGCGGGCGGCGCCGGCAGGCCGGCCAGGTGGTGCGCGGCCTCGAGCCCGTCCATCACCGGCATGGCGATGTCCATCAGCACGCATTCGGCGCCGAGGGCTTCGGCCATCTCCACGGCCTCGCGGCCGTTGCCGGCTTCGCCCACCACCTCCTGGCCGCCGATCTCGCGCAGCAGCGCGGCCAGGCGTTGCCGGGCCAGCGGTTCGTCGTCGACGAGCAGGAGTTTCATGCGGGCAGTATGCCCGAGGCCCGCGCCGCGTTCAGCCCGCGAGGAAGCGCTGGTGCATCCAGTCGCCGAGGTCGCGGATCTCCTCGGCGCAGACGCTGTGCGGCATCGGGTAGGCGTGCCAGTCGATGGCCATGCCCAGCGACTCGAGCACCACGCGGCTGCGCTGGCCCAGGGATTCGGGCACCACCGGATCGTGCACGCCGTGGGCCATGAATACCGGCGTGCCGAGGCCGGCCTTGGTCGCCTCGGCGCCCGTGGTGCTGGCCATTGGCAGGTAGGTGGATAGCGCGACCAGGCCGCCGAGCGCGGCCTCGCGGCGCACGCCCGCGGCCAGGGCGATGGCGCCGCCCTGCGAGAAGCCGGCCAGCAGGATGCGTTCGGGCGGCACGGCGCGCTCGACCTCGCGGGCGATCAGCGCCTCGACCTGGGCGATGGATTCGCGCACGCCCTGCTCGTCGGCGCGCTGGTCGATCTGCAGGTTGCGGATGTCGTACCAGGCGCGCATGCGGGCGCCGTTGTTGATCGTCACCGCGCGCACCGGCGCATGCGGGAACACGAAGCGCAGCGCCGGCCAGCCCGCGCGCAGCAGCTCGGGCACGATCGGCGCAAAGTCGTGGCCATCGGCGCCGAGGCCGTGCAGCCAGAGGATGGACCAGCGCGGATCGGGGCCGGTTTGGTGTTCGACGGTTTCTAGCAGGGTCATCGGTGCGCTTCGGGCGGTGGCGGGACGCGCCATTATGCCCAGCGCGCGCGACCCGGCTTCACTTCACCAGGATGAGCTTGTCGTTGCGGGTGTGGCGCAGGCGGTAGACCTGGCCGGCGTGGCGGATCAGCACTTCGCGGACGCCGCGCAGCAGTTCGCGGCTGTCGAAGGCGAGCGGCAGCTCGTCGGCGCGGGAATCGCCGGTCGGCGCGTGGGCCTGGGCGGGCAAGGGCGGCAGGTTCATGGCGGGCTCCGGGACGGGGTGCGGTCTTGATGATAATGGTTCGCATTTGCATGTCAAGCCGGGGCGGCCTTGCCAGCCTTCGGCCGCGCGGCCTAGGCTGGCCGCAGTCGCCGCAAGCCCCTGCCGGGCCTGGCGAATCCCCGACTCCGCAGGATGGCCATGGACTTCAACTATTCCCCGCGCGTGCAGGCGATGCTGCGCGACCTGGGCGATTTCTTCGACGCGCACATCACCCCGAACGAGGCCCGCTACCGCGCCGAGGCCGACAAGGCCCGCGCCGCCGGCAAACCGTGGACGCCCAACCCGGTGATCGAGGAGCTCAAGCCGCTGGCCCGCGAGCGCGGCTTCTGGAACCTGTTCCTGCCGCGCTCCGAGCGCGCGCCGGAAGGCCTGTCGAACCTCGAGTACGCACCGCTGTGCGAAGTGATGGGCCGCGTGCCCTGGGCGCCGGAAGTGTTCAACTGCTCGGCGCCCGACACCGGCAATATGGAAACGCTGGAGCGCTACGGCACCGAGGAACAGAAGGCCCGCTGGCTCGACCCGCTGCTCGACGGCCGCATCCGCTCGGCCTTCCTGATGACCGAACCGGACGTGGCGTCGTCGGATGCCACCAACATCCAGTGCTCGATCCGTCGCGACGGCGAGGACTACGTGATCGACGGGCACAAGTGGTGGTCCTCGGGCGCCGGCGATCCGCGCTGCGAGCTGTTCATCGTGATGGGCAAGACCGACCCCAATGCCGACGTGCACCACCAGCAGTCGATGATCCTGGTGCCGGCCAACGCGCCCGGCATCCGCGTGATCCGGCCGCTCACCGTGTTCGGCTATGACGAAGCGCCGCATGGGCACATGGACATCGCGCTCGAAGGCGTGCGGGTGCCGGCGTCGAACCTGCTGTTGGGCGAAGGCCGCGGCTTCGAGATCGCGCAGGGCCGCCTGGGCCCGGGCCGCATCCACCACTGCATGCGCCTGATCGGTCTGGCCGAGCGCGCGCTGGAGCTGATGTGCGCGCGCGTGCGCACGCGCGTGGCCTTCGGGCGGCCGATCGGCGAGTACTCGGTGTGGCACGAGCGCATCGCCGAGTCGCGCTGCCTGATCGAGCAGGCGCGCCTGCTCACGCTCAAGGCCGCGCAGGCGATGGACACGGTGGGCAACAAGGTCGCGCGGCGCGAGATCGCGATGATCAAGGTGGTGGCGCCGAAGATGGCGCAGCAGGTCGTGGACTGGGCGATCCAGGCCCACGGCGGCGCCGGCGTCAGCGAAGATTTCCCGCTGGCGCAGTTCTACGTGGCGGCGCGCTCGCTGCGCCTGGCGGACGGGCCCGACGAAGTGCACAACACCACGATCGCCAAACTCGAGCTCAAGCGCTCGGCCCAGGCCGACGGCGATGCAGGGTCCCGGACAGCCCGTCGCCCGGCGGATAAGTCCTGACGCTCCTGACCAGGGATATCGCCGGGGTCAGGGCTTGAACTGGAGCTGCCGGCGCGTGGTCACCGCGCGCGGCATCGGTTCGAAGCGCCAGCGCGACACCGCCACCAGCGCCGCTTCGTCGAACACGCCCTCCGGCGTGGCGCTGACCACGCGCGGGGAGGACACGCTGCCGTCGGGCTGCACGGTGAACTCCAGCGTGACCTGGCCCTCGAGCTTGCGCCGCATCGCCGTGAGCGGATAGCGCGGCGGCGGCGCACTGATCAGCCGCGGCTCGACCGCAGCCGCCCTTGTGGGAGGGACTTCCGTCCCGATGCCGTTGGCAGAAACGCGGGGGGCCGCCGCTGCCGCCGCAGGCGGAGCCGGCGCCGCGGCAGGCGCCGCCGCCACGGGCGCAGCGGCCGCCGGCGCCGGGGTTTGCCGCGCGGCCTGCTCGGCCAGCTGGCGCTCGCGTTCGGCGGCCGCGGCTTGCTCGGCGGCCTGCTGCTCGCGCAGTTTCTCGGCCTCGGCCTCGGCGATCAGCCGGCGCGCGGCGCTGGCCTCGGCCGCCGCGATGCTCTCGCGCAGGCGAGACAGCGCCGGGGCGTTGGCGTCGGTGCGCTCGATCAGGCCGAGCAGGCGGCGGGCCTCGGTGAAGTCCTCGCGACCGACGGCCTGCTCGCTGCCGATGACGGCATACGGCAGCAACTCCATCAGCGCGGTGGCGACCGCCGGGTCTTCCGGACGCAGGTCGCGCAGGGCCAGGTAGTACTCGATCGCATTGTCGCCGGCGGGTGCGTAGACCCGCTGCGCCGAGGTCGCCTCGCGCACGGCCTGGCGCAGGCCGGCTTCGTCGGTCGGGGCGATCGCGGCCGCCGGGGCGGGCTCCCCGGGCGCATCGGCGGCGGGCGCGGTGGCCGGCTCGGAGCAGGCGGCCAGGACGAGGGCGAAGGACGACGCCAGCAGGGTGGCGCGCAGGGTGGCGGTCATGACGAAGCTTCCTGGAGATGCAGCCCGGCAGCGTAGCGGACGTTGCGCGATCCAATAAAGATTGGCCATGTCAATCCAGGGTAGTTTGGCCGCAGCACCCCGGGCTCTATCCCTTTCTGGCAGGGGGGATCACCCAGGCTCCCTGCTCGGTTAGCCCGCCAAAGCTGGCAAATTGCTGCTCCGGGTACTGCGGCAGATTTCGGGAAGCGCCGCCGATCGCCACTGCCAGTTGCGGGAACTCGTCTCCCAACTCTGGGTAATCCCGACTAACCCACCGGGGAAGGGAGGGAGACGCAACGCAGTCGACGTAATCGGCTAGACCAGCAACTTGCCCTCGGCCGAGGCCCTGGATCATTGGCAAGTTCGCGCCACCTCCCGTGAAAACCACTTCTAGGGTGTTTCCGCCAGCTTCCCGAAACCACGAAGATTCGATTTTCGCGAGCGATCGCGTGAAGTGCTCTCGAAGCTCGCTCGAAAACCGCTGCAGGTCCGGGTCCGCTAGAAACTCCTCGATAGTAACCTCGCCTCGCGTGTCATCCGCCAGTTCAAATGAAACGACCTGATCCCTGAAGAGCCGTTCCTTGAGCACACGCTGTTGGAGAGAAAGCGTTGCTCGTATCCTGGCTAGCAACGACGCGTCTAGGCCAGGCCTTTCCGCCAGAACCTTTCGAAGAATCAGTTCCTGAAGAATCCGATCGACCTCGTTGCCGGCCTTTCGTAGGGCGTGGACCGAGTTCGGGACCAGGTACATCTTGAGGCCCAACTCTGGATCCACGATCAACGCAAACGTCGCGAAATCAGTCGTGCCCGCACCAACATCAACGATCGTCAACAACTTTCGGCTGCGTCTTTCAGGCTCAAATGAACGGAAGCGGCTACCGAATGCAGCCACCGGCTCAACCTCTGGCTCGGCTACCAGATGAAGTACCGCAGGGAAATTCGCCGCCGCGCTTCGAATAGCATTTGCCGCGTCGGACACGGTGATCCCCTCGCGCCACTGCCCACTGAAATGGTCGGCAAGCAGGACAGCCTCCGAGTAGTGCCTTGTTAGAGTCGGAGCCGCCCAGCGCCTATGATCGTCTGGGAAAACTGGGGTGGTAAACCGGCGAGTAACGTAGCGAGAGATACCTTGCGCTTCTAGCTCGCTCGCCGCCAAGTCCGTTAGATACGCCAAATAGAGGCTCAGAATGTCGCCTTCGGACAAGCGAATGTCCGAAGGATTTAGATCTACGCCTAGGATAGTCGCCCGCAGGTCGGCGCCTGGATTCGCGTTCGTAATGATTGCCTTGAAAGAATCGATCCGGCGTCTGGAACCTTGCAACACTGCCAGCTCGCTTCGGTTGGCGGCGTCCTCTCCGAAATAGATTCGCTCGTCGTCTCCGATAAACATGCAAGACAAGACGCTGTGCATCGTTTGAGACCCAGCTCGCCTGCCGACCGCGATGTCGACCAGATTCTCGTCAGTTCCCCGAGTCGCAAATGCCTTCGATCTGGCAGTGCCAAAATCCAAGCAGAGCAACACGTCAGGGTCCTCAGCCGCCCGCACGGAAAGTGCATTGCCTCGTAAGACGGCCAGCGGCGCGCCCGAACCGTTGCTTTCTGCGTCTCTTCCTTTCAGCCGCTCCTCGACGGAACCAACCCTTCTAGCGACATCTGCGACTGTAGCTTCGATCGCATCAACCTTGGCGACCAGACTTCTCAGCAGACCGAGTAATTCGGATTCGTTCGACGTCATGCTAAATCCCCGATAGGTTCAACCACGGCCCTAAGAACAGTTAACGCGCTTCCATCAGCCGCAGTGCGCTCAACGAGCGGCGCAACGACCTTAACCCTTGCGATACCTAATCTGTGTCCGCCAACCAGCTCGTGGGCCACTGGCGAATAGGGGATCACGTCTCCGATTTGGTGTTTGACTCGCATCCCCCTCTTGGTTGCCAGCGAATCAATCGCCTCAAGAAGTCTAAGCACGCCCCTACCTTCGCCATCAGGTGAAGAACTCCGCAAGGACGCCGCCCCGACCAGGATTCCCGCCAGCTCGAAGTCAGAGCCCGCGTCCCTTGCTTCGCTCATCGACGTGAGAACCGGAGTTGAGCGGGTGCGACCAAACTTTGAAATCCACTCGCGGATGTCCGCCGGCAGCTCGGGGTGCTCCGTCGCGATATTTGCCGCGATAGCCTCCGCCTCCTTGCGGTTCGCAGCGAAGATTTGCAGTGCCTCAAGGAGCTCGCCGTCCGCGACGTTCTGTCTGCCTAGAAGGACAATTGCACTCACGAGTATTGCAAGTAGTCCTTGAGCCGGAGCTGTCTTCTTGACAAAGCGAGACCAGTGAGGAGGAGTCATCCAATTTCGGATTGGCCCAAGGGCTCGATAAATTTTTGGGTCCGCAATTGTCGCAACCTGAGTTCTCGCCAGGTCAAAGACAAAACCGCAACTTTCAGCCGCAAACTCATTCAGCGCTCTACCAGCCGCAGGCACCCCGCTGGTGAAACCGCTCAAGAGAAAGGACTGAATAGCTTTGCCAATGCTCTCACCAGCCGTTACCGATCCCGACACTAGGGCAGGCCTCAAAGCCGCGACTACTCGCTTCATTCGTCGCGTCGCGGATTCAATTGGTTCGTCCGTCTCGAACTTGAGCTTACCAAGCTCCACGGCAATCAATTCCAGCGCTTGGTCCAGAGGCAAGAGCCTAAGTAGCGTTCGCGAGAGACCAGCTCTTGCCTTCTCAGCAGTCTCTTCATTTGCTATGCCGCGAGCGCAGTAAGGCGCGATCCAAGGAGCATTCAAGTCCTCTAAACTGAGCGCCGCATAGTACCTAGATTCTCCGTCCTTCAACCTATCGAGGGGAGGGATCGGACTCTCCAACTGGCCGCGCGTTGCATGGCGCACCATGGTCATTACCGGCTTTGAGGCAGATCCCATCCGAAAGAGAGCGGCGATACCTCTCAAGAATTCCTCGTCAGAGGATTGGCGAAGGAGAGCGGTCGCTCGAGATATTCCTTGGGCAAAACGCTCGTCAGAACGCACTTGGTTGACAGCATTCTGCGCAAGTATGCCTTCCGCAATTGCGGAAAACTGCTCGAGGCGGTCCAACGCCGCGAGTTCCGAAAGCGCCGCATCAAATTCCCCGACTGCCATTGTTTCGCGTGCTCGAATAGTTGGACACCCAGATAGGTTAACAGGCGTTCCGCTAGGTCGCTATTGCCAGCGACCTAGCGTGACTGGCGCGGAGAATCTTCGAAGGAAACGCGAAGCTCGTTATCGCGCCGCCACGACGTTCTGCAGCCCGGGACCCGCCCCGAATCAGAGCAGGCGGACGAAAGTTAAGACGCGTTCTGGCGGGTAGGCTCGAGCATACTCCATGGCAATTCGGTGCTTGGCTCCCGCGAACCAAACGTCGCCGGCGACTTTGCGAGCGTGTAGCCCGCTGGCATTTGCATGAACTACATCGAAGGCGGCGGAACGATAGTCCACAGCCAATGGCGGTCGGCCGATGTCATCGACCGAAGGTGCTTTGAAGCAGAAAGGGCGGCCGTGGCGCGTGTGGCATACCAACCATCCGGGCCAAACATCCAACGCAATCATCCGCAACGCCGTAGCGAGCAGGCTTGTCTGGAACTGCGCGGACAATGCTTCTGCTATCAACCATGGCGGCTTGTTCTTGATGAGGTCAGCTGCCGGCACGAATAGGAAACGCGGCATGAGAAGCGACGCCGCATACTGATCAGCATCGAGCTCGAACCCTCGAGCTTCCGTTACCGAGCCCTCGATCTCTTCGGCTCTACATAACATCAAACGGCCTCGGTGTAGCTGCCAATGCCCGAGCTCGTGTGCGAGTGAAAATCGTCGACGCGCAGGACTTTGCGCTGAGCTGACGGTAAGTACGCCCCGATCGCCCTTCCCGACAATTCGTGCGTCGCATCCGGTCAGTGGCGCGAACCGCACCGTCAAACCACAGTGCCAAGCAATTGTTTCGAGATCTATTCCGTCCGCCGAACTGATGCCTAGCGAGCGGAGCAGTGAC
Organism: Arenimonas metalli CF5-1; assembly: GCF_000747155.1. Taxonomy (GTDB): domain Bacteria; phylum Pseudomonadota; class Gammaproteobacteria; order Xanthomonadales; family Xanthomonadaceae; genus Arenimonas; species Arenimonas metalli. The sequence goes on from NZ_AVCK01000014.1 coordinate 18,157, forward strand.
TCAGGCGTATTCACTCTTTCAGTCTTTTAGCAATAGCTTCCAGGTCGTGTCCAAGCGCCTGGAACTCACTTAAGATGGATAGTACTTCGCTGTCTGGAAGCGCTTTTCCGCTGCGAAAAGCTAAAGAAAACTTTTCGCGAGATGCAGAATCGCTCTGCACGATCTGCTCTAGCACTGCTCTTGCTTTTTGAACAACCAACTCAGACAACGTTGGTTGTGAGAACCTTGATCTGGCTGCTTCCATCTCCGATCTTGCGCGCAAGAATCGTAGCCGCCCCGCCCGTTGGCGCGCGGCCGCCAGCACTGCATCCCGATCGACATTGACCGGTTCAGCATCGGCCGGCAGGTCGTCGACATCCACGTGAAGGAAATTCAGCAAGCGCAGGTATTTCTGCGACGGGCGTTCACTGCTGCTCATGTCAGTTCTCCCGTTTGCCAATTTTGCGCGCGATACGCTTGCGCGCGGCGATAATCTGTTCGGCACTCAGTCCGGTAACGATTTCCAATTCCTCTCCCTCGTAGCCGGCGAGCGCGCCGTGCATCACATCCCGGGCCGCCGGATCGCTGGCGAGAAACGCGCCCACTTCATCGAGTTGCTCTGTCAGCCGCACTTCGTAGGCCGGGTCAGCATGCGACATCTCGCCATCGCCATCTTCCAACACAAAACCATCAACGGCTTCCTGCCATTGCACCTCGGGATTCCGGCCTCGTGCCTTGCGCCAAGCATGCAGGACACTCTTCATCGTGCTGACCAGCTGGGTACGTAACGCCACGTCTTTCCGCCACGTCCGGTCGCCCAGGACCGTGCGGGCGAGCGCTTCCTGGACCAGGTCGTCGGGCGACACCACGTCGCCCAGGCACATGCGCCCGGCGCAGGCGCGCAGGTAGCGCAGGTCCTGCTCGGTAATCGCCTCAAGGACGTCGGCCTGGCCTGCACCCCCGGGCGGTTGCTCAACTTCGCTGGAATCCGCCAATGCAGCCTCCTTTGCTTTATAGGGCTCCGCCGGGCGGCATTCTCGGACGCGTGTCCGAAACCAGCCCTCGGTGGAGCCCTACTAGGTGACGGCCCTCCCAGTCCGGCGAATCTCAGTTCGTGAGACCGCCCCCGGCTATACGGGGTGACGGGGGGGGGGGCCGCCCGGAACGCAACCACCTACACGAGGACAGGGTAATGGATCGGCTGGACTGGATGTACATGAGGGCGCTGGTGCCGTCGGGCTTGGTCCTGGCCTTCACCTCGGCACTAGCGCTGGTGCTCAAGCAGGCAGGGACATTTCCCTTCCTGGCCACCTTCGCGGGGTTCGCACCGTGGGTGTTCCTGGGCGGGATCGGGCTCGCCGCGTTGTTGGCCAGTGAGCCCATGTACCGGTTCTGGCAGTGGGAGCGGGGGGAGGGGCTGCGATGCCCAAAGTGCGGTGGCCCGCTGGGGGCCCTCATCGACGGCCGCTACGGGCCTTACCACAAGTGCCATTGCTGCAGCGGAAACATCGCCGCGCGGCGGGTCCACTAGAACTCGCGGGAGAGCGTCACCAAGTAATGAAGGGTAGCCGCGGGCCGGAGCGGCTAACCAAGAGTTGAGCAGCCGGTAAGCCAGTGTCAACAGCAGGGCGAGGGGACCTCCGGGTCGGATCGTCCATCGACCGATCAAGGAGCCAATACCCATGTCCCATCTTGCCTCAGTTCCCAGCGACCTCGTCAAGGGAATTAATGTTGACCGCCCCCTCCCCGACCCGGAGCTGGGGGCGCTGTGGAACTCCATCGTTTTGGATGCACAGCTCAAAGAACAGCTGCTCGGACAGGCGGTCCTCAACTTCACCATGCGCCGCAAGGTCTCGCGCACGGTGCTGCCGCTACACGGGGTGATCCTGCTCGTCGGTCCGCCAGGCACGGGAAAGACGTCACTGGCCCGCGGACTGGCTCACCGCGTCGCCGAGTCGTTCAAGGGCAAGGAATTCCGTCTGGTCGAGGTGGAGCCCCACTCGCTGACCAGTTCGATGATGGGCAAGAGCCAGCGCGCGGTGACCGACTTGTTCTCGAAGACCATCGCCGAGGCGGCGCTGCGCGGGCCGACCATCGTGCTGCTCGACGAGGTCGAAACGTTGGCAGCCGACCGCGCCAAGATGAGCATGGACGCCAACCCCATCGACGCCCACCGCGCCACCGACGCGGTACTCGTCCAGCTCGACGCCCTGGCGCAGCAGTATCCGGACCTGCTCTTCGTCGCCACCAGCAACTTCCCCAAGGCGGTCGATAGCGCCTTCACCTCGCGGTGTGACCTGGTCCTCGAGATCCCGCTGCCTGAGGCGGCGGCGTGCCGGCAGATCTTGGTCGAGTGCTTGAACGGCCTTGCGGAGAGTTATCCGGCAATGCAGGCGCTTGCCAAGTCAAAGGAGTTGGACGCCTGCGCGGCGGCCGCGGTCGGCTTGGACGGACGCGCCATCCGCAAGACGGTGGCCGCTGCATTGAGCAGCTCCCTCTCCATCGCGCTGAACCCGGACACGCTCACGCTGCCCGTCCTCCGCGACGCGCTCGAGCGCGCTCGCAAGATGCGCACCGAGGGAGGGCTGCAGCGATGAGCACCGTTCGTCGCACCATCCGCAGCGTCCCTTACCGAGACGCTGGCGCCACCTGGAGCGTGATCGTGCAGCTGCTCACCCGGGGCAAGAACCCGGCTGCGGCCGCGGAAATGGAAGCAGTGGCTGGCATCGCCGCGAGCGTAATCGGCGATGGCGCCCTGCGCTCGGCGCCGATCGTGGTGACCTGCAACGGCCCGCGCACGCGCGTGTATTGCACATACGACGAAGATGCGCTGGACGAGTCCGAGGCCAGCGAGGAGCCGCTCGGCTTCGACCCGCTCAAGGACGATTGGGCGATTTCGCTGCCGTGCCTGGCGGACGACCTGAAATGGGTACAGGGGGCGCTCAAGAGCAAGAGCACCCGCATCACCGCGCGCGATGCTGCCATCGGCATCGAACTGGCGGAAGGCGCGAACAACCAGTCGTCGACCGGCGCGTTGACGCTCGACCTGGAGGGCCTGCTGAAATGAGCACTGTCAGCGTCTACTCGTACACGCATTCGGTCCGCTACGTGGCGGACAACATCCTCACCAGCCTGAAGAACATCCTTCTTCTCAGTGGGCTGAATCCGTCGAAGTTCGTGGAAGGCCGGGAGAGCAACTTGCGCGCGCTCACGGCATGGATGGAATCCGGCCACCTGCGTAGCGTAAAGCTCGAGATCATTGACCCGAAAACCGACAAGCTGGTCTTCCGGTGGGACCTGGAGATCGTCTACAGCTGGTCAAGCGGCGACGGTACCTTTTGGACCGACACCGCGCAGCTGCGCTATGCCATCGCCAAGGAAGGGCTGGTGCCCAGCGAGTGCAGCTATTCCCTGCTGCTGACCGTCGCACCGGGCGCGCCCGAAGTCTTGGGCTGGGGCGATGCCACGGGCCACTCCACGGCCGGCATGGTGCCGCAGAGCTTGGGGACCACAATCGAGCACCAGGGCCTCGGCGCCAACGCCACCTACTGGAGGAAGGCCGGATGATCACCTTGGACGACGCCTTCCGAAAGTTCCGCTCGCGACTTGAGCTCAACGAAAGGGAGCAGAAGAACGCTAGTGCTCGGCATACTGAAGTGCGCGAACACGTTCGTAGCAAGTTTAAAATCGAGTGCGATTTCCTGACCGGCTCATACGCGCGCTACACCAAGACCAAGCCGCTGAAGGATGTGGACATCTTCTTCGTGCTGCAGGGAAGCGAGCGCGGCTATCGCGAAAGGCCGCCGTCCGAGATCATCGATGCCTTCCACAAGGCGCTGGTGGAGAAGTACGGCGACAAGAAGGTAAAAAAGCAGGCACGCTCGATTTGTGTCGACTTCGGGGTAGACGTGGACGAGGACGACAACACCAACTACCGCATCCTCAGCGTCGACGTTGTGCCGGCGTTCCGAGCCGCGGTCGACTACGAGATCCCGGACACCACGTCTGGGAAATGGATCAAGACCAACCCGGAAGTCCACGCCGACAAGGCAACGGCCGCCCACAAGAACTATTCGAACGAGTGGAAGGGCCTTGTGCGTATGCTCAAGTACTGGAACAACAACCCGAAGCACGGCGAGAAGCCGGTGAAGCCCTCCTTCCTTCTGGAAGTGATGGCGCTCGATTGCCTGCACGGCAAGTGGGGAGGTCAGTTCGACCGCGAATTCCAGGGCCTATTCGCGACCCTTGCTAACCGCATCCACGAGAGCTGGCCGGATCCGGCAGGCCTCGGTCCTCCCGTGAGCGACGGGATGGACGCGGCGAGGAAGAACCGGGCCAAGTCCCTGCTAGAGGCGGCCGGGCGCGAGGCCACCTTGGCGATTCACCTGGCGCGGCAGGGCAAGCACGGCGAGGCGCTCGATGCTTGGCGTAAGCTGTTTGGGCCGAAGTTCCCCAAATCATGAGCAAGGATGCCGGAATGAACACGCCGCAAGACGATACCGCATGGTTGCGCGACGCGTTCGTGGGCGTGCAGGAAGAGCTCACTCTGAAGATCCGTCGCGCGGCGCAGTCGATCGGCCATGCCGGCACTCAGGGCAGCGTGAACGAGGACCACTGGATCGAAGTGTTCCGCGCTTACCTGCCGGATCGCTATAAGGTCGAGACCGGCTTCGTAATCGACAGCGCGGGAGGTCGTAGCGATCAGATAGACATCATCATCTTCGATCGGCACTTCACCCCCACCCTGCTCGACCAGCAGCGGCATCGATACATCCCCGCCGAGGCGGTGTACGCCGTATTCGAGTCGAAGCCGCACTTCGACAAGAGCTACCTGGAGTACGCCGGCCAGAAAGCCGCTTCGGTGCGCAGATTGGTCCGCACGTCCGTGCCGATCTCGCACGCGGGCGGTACGTTCCCGGCTAAGGCTTTGTTCCCCATCGTCGCTGGGCTCGTGGCACCTCGCTCCAGCTGGGCAGATGGCTTGGGCCCGACGTTCCAGAAGAACCTGCCCGTGGCCGCCGAGGAGCTCTTGGATTGCGGGTGCGCTCTGGACGATGGCGCCTTCGATACGTTTGGTCCGGCCTTGCAGATATATCCAAGCGAGGGCGGGTTGATCCGCTTCCTCTTTCGCCTATTGTCCAAGCTGCAATCGCTGGGGACCGTGCCCGCCATCGACTGGTCGGCGTATGCGAGCGTCGTGACCAGCATTGGTGGTACCGCCGATAAGAGCTGAATGCCTTCGGCATCCACGCGCGAACCTTGTCCCGAAGCCCGAACCGGCCCGTGGTGCGCACCTACGCTCTATTGCGTTGTGGAGGAATTGATGACGCCAGACGAATACCTGTTTGCCATCCTTGCTCGCGAGCGCGTCGACGCGTCACCCACTTCTCCAATACTGGCAGCAGCAAAAAAGGCGCTGATGCCAGTACTGGTGCCATGGGGCGGTCGCTACTTGCGTAGTGTCGAACCGAGCGGATCGTTCGCCAAAGGGACGGCGAATCGCAGCGGTACGGACATTGACTTGTTCCTTTCGGTGTCTCCCGAACATCCTGCACCGCTCAAGGTGCTCTACGAGTCCCTCTACGGCGCACTTTCGTGGGCAGGATACGAGGCGCGCAGGCAGGATGTCTCCATCGGGTTGCGTGTTGACGGAACCGATATCGACCTTGTCCCCGGGAAACAGCAGACGGTCCTGACCACCGATCACAGTCTGTACCGTCGCAAGGCCGACACGTGGACCAAGACGAATGTCCTTTCGCACATTTCACATATTAGGAATGGCGGCCGCCAGGCGGAAACTCGCGTCATGAAGCTCTGGCGCAATCAAGCCCGACTGCAATTCCCGTCATTCTATCTGGAACTTGCGGTGATCGAGGCGCTTCGTGGAAGCTCGGCCATGAGTTTATCCTTCCGCGTCGGCGAGGTTTACCGATATCTCGCCGGGCCATTCGCGAGCGCGCGGTTTGTCGATCCCGCCAACACCAACAACGTGATCTCGAACGACCTCACTGTGGTCGAAAAGAACGCGATCAGGTTTGCCGCGTCCCGCGCCCTGCAGACCCCATGGGGAGACCTTGTGCGATGAAGCACTTCAAGATTGGCACCGTCTTTGAGCACCTCCACGAGCAGGTGGAGCGCGACCTGGCGACGGCACGCCAGGCGTTGGCACACCCGACGGACAAGGGCGATGCGAGCGAGTCGACGTGGATCGAGCTCCTGAGCGAGTATCTTCCTCGTCGATATGTAGCAAGCAAGGCGCACGTTGTTGACTGTCGCGGCAAGGTGAGCGAGCAGATCGACGTCGTGATTCACGATCGGTATTACTCACCGACGGTGTTTGCCTTCAAGAATAAGCTCTTCGTACCCGTAGAGAGCGTGTATGCCGTCTTCGAAGCTAAGCAGGAGGCTTCGAGCACGACTATTAAGTGCGCGCAGAAGAAGGCGGCTAGTGTTCGGCGACTGCATCGATACAGCGCGATGGTGAAAACGCTTAACGGTCCTGCCAACTGCGAGCCGCAGCCGATTCTTGCGGGTCTACTGGCCTTGTCTAGTTCGTGGAATCCCCCGTTCGGCGATGCGTTCAAGCGCCAACTAGACGCTGACTTGGATGGCGGCATCCTGGACATTGGTTGCGTCGCAAGCCACGGGTGGTTTCACCGGTCGACGGCGGGAATTGCTTCGCTTGAGGTCGCACCCACGTCCGCAACTCGATTTCTATTTGAGTTGATGGCGCGATTGCAAGATATGGCAAATGTGGTTCCGATAGATTTTCGCGCATACGCACGTCACATTCCCTAACCATTGTTCGACTCAGGCCGCCATAACCTTAAATGGTGGGGTCTGGCACTAGGGTGAAGTGCACGAGCGATGGCAACTCCAACTCAATCCATAGTGAAGCCGATAGTTTCGGCCGCGTTTGGATCGGAAAGATAGTCATCGACTGCGAGAAAACTCCTCCCGAAATTGTTCAAAGACAGCAAGAGCACATACGTTTCCGTTTCACCATTCTCGGCCACCGGGACGATCCCGTTCGGCGGCTCGTACCAATCCTCGAAACTCTCTCCGTAAAAGATCGTTCCGGTCTCTGAGTCGCGACCCTGATAGCTGTTTGCTTCCCAAATGGACCAAACGCCCTCGCGATATTCCTCCTCGTCGACTGCGAAGTCGGCCCACGGAAAAAAGTGCTCCAACATATCGCCTACATCGACTCCCGGCGTATAGAGCACTGGCCAAGCTTCTTTCTCTTCCTCGGTGTAGATCGTCACCTGGAATCGAGAAAGCCCCTTATTGATCCAGTCGTCGAAAGTGACTCGAACCTCAACGCCTTGCTGGATGAGGTCCATCCATTTGCGGTCGATACGAAGCCTATTCAGCCTACGGATGTAAGGTTCTGGCTGTGTGATTGAAGCTAGCTCACCCAAAGCATGGACGACATCTGCTAGGACGTTGTTTTTGGGAACCTCGATCTTCCAGGCACTTTTCGTCCTCTGGATGCTCTCCCTTGTCACCTGCTTCCAATGAACGGTATCGGACGCAGGGTTGTACAAGGCCAACACGACGGGCATCGAGTGCCCTACCCAATATGCAACGTGCTTATCGTCCGTTCTAAATACAAACGAGGTGTCAGTTTCTTCGGCGAAGAAGCTCGCGCCACTCTTGATCTGAAACGCAATCAACTTCCCAGTTGGCCGATCCTTCTCGACGATCTCGACGTGAGCGTCAATGCCGTAGTCGTGCGTGGTCTGCTCGCGAAACAACCATCCATTCCTGGAAAAAAAATGATCAAGAGTAGATACGCCCAGGCGTTCGGTTTTAGGGGCTGCCATTGGTTCTACTCATCCTTTCGAGGGCTGCTGCGGGCTTCACAGACAGTACCCTTCCGATGTCTTGTCTTGCCCATAGGCACTTATCAAGTCACACTCACCTGGCCGTTCATCAGCAGCGGCAGCAGCCAATCACGGAGTTGAACAAGTTCGTGGTTCTCGTGAAGCCCACGCTGCTTTCGCTGCTCCAACGAACTGCACAAATCGTGGAAGCAATTCGACAGCGCTGCCGGCGGCACAGGGACGCGATAGTCACCTACAAAAGAGTCGAACTGTAGGTTCTTGATTCCGCTTGTCTTTCCCTCCCAACCAAAAAATACGCCCGCGGTGTAGAGCGCGTTCCATTGCTGGAGGAATAAAAACGCCTGCGTCGCATCTTTCAAGGTCAACGCCTTGCAGAAATTTGAGCAAACCAGCGGTACATTGAATCGCTCGATGACATGAGGGCTGACGAGAGCAGCACGCCCTGTAGACTGTGTCGGGCTGCCGCCCGAGATCTCAATAACTAAGTCGTGGGGCGCGAGATACTTCTCCGCCTTCGATGGCGGGATGTACCGGGTAGGCGCGTTCAAGTCGCCACGACCATTCAACGCATTGATGTCTGCACCACGAATGCACGTGACTTGAGCGTCGTTCTTTCCGCTGGCGGCATCTGTTCCCCAATCGCCACCCTTTTGCTTCGCAATCCAAGCTGAAAGGGGTTGGGCTTTCCAACCCCGCGGAATCTCCCGTTTCATCGCCTCGTTCCATACCATCTCGCCACCGCTGGATTTGTAGGGGCGCCCCGTTTCGTCCGGAAAGTCGAACTGCACGAACCAGTAGTCGTAGATAGTCTTCGCCAGAGCATCCAACTCAAAGTTGATACGCTGATTGAGATCGATCTTGGCGTCAATGGCAGAGAGTACGGAGGCGATCTTTTTTTGTCTGCCCTTCTCCGGATGGACGACTTGAATCTGGTCGAACATCTCGGCAGAGATACCAGCGACAGTGCTCCCGCTTCGCGTCCTATTTACTTCGCGCTTTCCGGTCGGGCTTTGCAGGTAATACTTGATGAATCTGTTATTGAACTGCTTGTTAACCCTGAGGCAAAACAGGCGCTGACTCAAAACAATCTTCTCGTCGGACTCCCAGATCATCACTTCGCCGGCAGGTGCCTCTGAGGTCAACAGAATGTCACCCCTTCTTACCTCTTCCCTCATCCACTTTTTGTACGTCTCAGAATCCACGCAACGGATCGTTTCCGTGCTGGTCAGGCCGGAGTCCTTGACGTTGATCGCCGACAGCGCCCGATAGCCATCATTCTTCCAATCCGAACCAAGCTTCTTTGGAGTCTTGCCTCGATAGTCAATGATTTTCTCGAGGCAACGCCTGAGAGGCGTAGTTTGCAATTCAGTCGGCATACCTGAGTCCTCTAATCGACTTGAGGATTTCGGCCTCGAGCGCCCGCGAGTTTTCGAACATCCCCGCAATATTCGATTGGTACGCTTCCATCCGTGCCGCATACTCTTTCGTCGAAATGTCCTCGTATGCGACCTTTACTCCGAAGTACTGTCCTGCACTCAGCGAGTAGTTCTTTGCGACAATCGTCTCGCAATCCACCACCGCCGAGAAGTCCTCCACCTGCTTGCGCGCGTTGAAGGTATCCACGATTCGACGCTCTTCAGTGGGGCTGAGGAGTGTCTTCTGGTTCTTTCCATCTTTCACTTTCTCGCCAAGCGCGGATGCATCAATGAGCACCACGCTATCGTGCGCAGTCCTATCGATGAACAGGATGGAGACATTAGTGCCAGTGGTTGCGAAAATGTTGCTTGGCATGGATACCACGCCAGCGATCATCCTTTCGTCAACCAGTTTCTTGCGGATACGCAGTTCTATCCCGCTGACCGCGGCAATAAAGCCGGTGGGCACGACAACGGCTGCTTTTCCACCCGGCTTGAGGCTGGCAATGATGTGCTGAATGAAAAGTAAGTAGATTGCCATGCCCTCCATCTTTTTCTTCGGTACTTTAGGGATGCCGGCAAAAAAGCGACGTTTGTTGACGTCGTTATCCAAATCGTCGCGAAAATCTGAAAAATCCATTTTGAACGGCGGATTGGACACGATGTAATCGAACTGCTTCAGCGCCTTCCCGTCTTTATGTACCGGATGCAGGATGGTGTTGCCCTGGGTTATGTTCGGGATGGAGTGCACGAGCTTGTTGAGGACCAGATTCAGGCGCAGCAGGCTGGAGGACTTCTGCGAGATGTCTTGCGACCAGATACTGCAATGCGCTTCACCGATGGCGTGAGCCAAGGCCATCAAGAGGGTGCCGGAACCCGAAGCTGGGTCGTAACATGTGACATTACTGTTGAGGCGCGCTGAAAATTGACCAGCAAACGGCGGTAATGCGCGCTGAAAATTGACCAGGGTGTTTCCCCTTACCTTGCAGGCGACCAGGCCTGTGGGGAGAAGAGGTGCACACCATGTCGATGTACGCGAAGGTCCGGCGGCTGAGGCTGCGCGAAGGGCTGTCGATCAGCGAGATTGCCCGGCGGACCAGCCTGTCCCGCAACACCATCAAGACCTGGCTCCGGGAGCCCGCGCCCCGGACGCAGATGGCCTACCAGCGGCCTCCCGGGCCCAAGGTGTTGGCCGGATTCACGGCCTGGCTCGACCAGGCCATCAAGACCGACGAGCACCGGCCACGCAAGGAGCGCCGGACGGCCCGGCGGCTGTTTGAGCAGCTGCAGGAACAGGGGTTTGCCGGCCACTACTGCCGGGTGACCGAGTACCTGCGGGCCAAACGGGCGGCGGTGGGCGCGGTGACGGCCCGCTCGGCCTACGTGCCGCTGCAGTTTGGCTGGGGCGAGGCGTTCCAGTTCGACTGGAGCGAGGAAGGGCTGGTGATCGGCGGGATCTGGCGCAAGGTGCAGCTGGCGCACATGAAGCTGTGCGCCAGCCGGGCCTTCTGGCTGGTGGCCTATCCGAGCCAGGGCCACGAGATGCTGTTCGATGCGCACCTGCGGTGCCTGACCGGGCTGGGCGGGGTGCCGCGCCGGGGCATCTACGACAACATGAAGACGGCGGTGGACAAGACCCCGCGGCCGGATCGGTTGCGCAAGGTGAACAGCCGGTTCGCGGCGATGGCGACGCACTATCTGTTCGAGCCGGACTTCTGCAACGTGGCGTCGGGCTGGGAAAAGGGCCGGGTCGAGAAGGCGGTCCTGGATGGCCGCCGGCGCATCTGGCAGCGGGCGCAGGAAAAGCGCTGGGCTAGCTTTGCCGAGCTCAACGTCTGGTTGGCGACGCAATGTACGCAGGGCTGGTCGGCCCCGCATCCGGACTGCCGGGACATGAGCATCGCCGAGGCGCGGGCGCTGGAACTGCCGGAGCTGATGCCGGTGCCGGTGGCCTTCGACGGCTACGTCGAGGCCGACGCCCGGGTGTCGAGCACCTGCCTGGTGACCGTCGCCCGCAACCGCTATTCCGTGCCATGCGCCCTGGCCGGGCACCGGGTGGTGGTGCACCTGTACCCGGAGCGGGTGAGCGTCGTGGCGAACCGCACCGTGGTGGCCGAGCACGTGCGGATCATTGATCGGGACCGGGTGGTCTACGACTGGCGGCACTACGTGCCGCTGATCGAGCGCAAACCCGGCGCACTGCGCAACGGCGCGCCGTTCGCGGACCTGCCGGCGCCGCTGCTGCAACTGAGCCGACACCTGCTGCGCCGCGCCGGCGGCGACCGGGTGATGGCCCAGGTGCTGGCGGCGGTGCCGCGCTTTGGGCTGGAAGCCGTGCTGGTGGCGGTCGAACTGGCGCTGGAATCGGGTCGGCCCAGCGCCGAACACGTCCTGAACCTGCTGGCGCGGCTGCACGAGGGGCCGCCGCCGGATCGGGTGGAAACGGCGTTGACCGTCACCACGGCCCCGCTGGCCGATACGGCCCGCTACGACCACCTGCGCCCGGAGGTGGCCCATGACTGAGCTAATCGCGGCATTCAAGGCCTTGCGCCTGCACGGCATGGCCGGCGGCTATGGCGAGTTGGTGGGCAACGGCGGCCCCGAGGTGGCCGCCTCCGAGTGGATCGTGCGGCATCTGCTGGAGGCGGAGACGACCGACCGCGCCTTGCGGTCGGTCCGTTACCAGATGCACGCGGCGCGGTTCCCGCTGCACCGGGATCTGGCGGGCTTCGAGTTTGAACAGTCCAAGGTCGATCGGCGCCAGATCGAGCAGTTTGCGACCCTGGCGTTCACCGAGCGGGCCGAGAACATCGTGCTGATCGGCGGCACCGGTACCGGCAAGACCCACCTGGCCACGGCGCTGGGCGTGGAGGCCGTGGGCCGGCACGGCAAGCGCGTGCGGTTCTTCAGCACGATCGAGCTGGTCAATGCGCTGGAACAGGAGAAGGCGGCCGGCAAGGCCGGCCGACTAGCGAACCAACTGTTGAACCTGGACCTGGTGGTTCTGGACGAGCTGGGCTACTTGCCCTTCAGCCAGGCCGGCGGGGCGCTGCTGTTCCACCTGCTGTCCAAGCTCTACGAGCACACCAGCGTGGTCATCACCACCAACCTGCTGTTCGCCGAATGGGCCAACGTCTTCATCGACGCCAAGATGACCACGGCGCTGCTGGACCGGCTGACCCACCACTGCCACATCGTCGAGACCGGCAACGACTCCTACCGGTTCCGGCACAGCAGCCGGACGGCCAAGACCAAGATCCGGGCCCGGGAGCAGGCGCGAGCGCAACAGGCAAAGGAGGATGCCGAACCGGCTACCGAAACCGGCGGCTGAAGCTACACTGCGATCAACCCCGGGGCTGGAATCCCCCGGACCATGCCCTGGTCAATTTTGAACGCGCAGGGCTGGTCAATATTGGGCGCGCATCAACAGCTATGGAGAGCAGGGACTACGACTTGATTCCTTCGTTGCGCAGGGTCGCCACCGATCTGGGTGTTTCCAAGGGCTTCTTGAACTATCGCCTCACTGCGCTTTGCGCCGCGTACGGGCGCCATCGGCGCGAGTGCGGAAAGCTGAAGTACCAAGAAAGCATCGACCGAGCAACCAGATTCCTCCTTGCGGGCCCAGTATCCGATTACCCTTCCCCTCGCTTTCCAAGCCATGATCATCTGGCAGCCGCGGCCGCCAAGAATGCGGGAGTCGGGGTTCGGATTGGCCGGCTTGCTGCGGATGCAGCCTTGAAGAAGCACCTTGGCCAGCAGGCGTATACCCGATACCGGAAGGCAAATGGACTGCACGTGCCTCGGTCACGCGTCGCCGACTAGGAATTCTGGTCAAAGCAAGGAAACATGACATTCAACTCCGACCGAGATGTCAGCCTCAGCAGGGTGCCAGCAGCCGGCAATCGAGTGTCTGGCGACGGGCGAGCCACATTCGCTGTTTCGTTCACGCGTCCACCTCAGTAGCGATGAGCGCGTCTATCTCCTTTCTTGAAGTCCCGCTTGATTCTGGGCGACTGTCAGGAGCGCTCGGATCCGAGTCTTGTGATTGTGTCCTGGCGCGCAGAGCGTGGCAGCCCTACCCTTTGATCGCCTCGGGTACGAGCGGCGGCGAAACGTAAACCAGCGAGGACGACCACCAGGCGCGCTCGATGGCGCCGGTATCGGGATCGCGAAACCACGCCGGGCCGACTTTGCGTGTTTTGTCATGCTCGCCGCCGAGGGGCAAGCGATCGCCAACGCGGTACGCAATGCTTGCACAGGCTGGCGTCACGCGGCCCGTTTCGGCGGCATATCCGGCATGGCCGTGGTCGATGCGCACGCCCTGGATGCCTTCGATCGGCTGCTGGCAATCCTCGTCGGCAAACAACGTAATGGCGGCTTGCCCGACCACCACGAAACCCTCCAGGAAGCCTGCATGAGTCAGCGGCATCAATTGCCGGACATCGTCGAGCAGGGCCTGGCAGGAGTCTTCGATCAGCTCAGCGAACTCCACGCACAGGCCTTCGAGCGTCTGCAGGTCTTCGTACTTCACGCGCGGCCGCGGCGAAGCGCCGGGACGCTTGGGATCCGGATCGAGAATGATCGCGGCCATTGGAGCAAAGTCGAACCGGCGCGGGTGATCGTCGGTGAGTCCTAGGCGCGCATGGAAGCCGGGAGGCGGATCCATGCGCCGCTGGCCGCCGCGGTAGATGGACGAGCGATGTTTGGACACGTCGTGCTGGCGCTGTACCTCGTCGACTAGGTGGCGGCGTTGTTGCCACAACGCCGTCACGCGCGAGAAGTGGCTGGAAAATGCAGGGTGCGGCGCTGACTGGGGGCCGCTGCCCAGCACTAGCCGCGGCGTGATCGAACGCAGCGCCTTGTCCGAGGTGATATCGACGAATTCCGCGGGGCGCGCGGCGTAGCCCAAAGCATTCATCGCGAACACGAAACACTCCAGAGCGGAGTCTAGGCCGAAGAAGATCGTCGCGAGATGGTACTCCGGCTCGAGGTGCCAGCGACAGCGAAGCTGCCAAGCGTGCAACTCGGCGTAGTGCTTTTCTACCGCGTACAGGCGCACGTTGAATCCCTGGTAGCCGCCACGAAACGCGCCGAACCACGCGCCGGGGTCGCCCAGGTTGTACGCCTGCCGCGCCAGCAGAGCGTACTGGTCGACCGTTCCCATGGCGCGAGTGTCGAAATGGATTTCGTAGGGATGAGTTGGAGCTTTCAGCATCGGCGACGAACTCGCGGGAGATAGAGATTAAAAGTTAGGCTCCGGTTGCAGGCGCTGGTCGACTTTGACCTATGCGCCGAAAAGAGCTGACCAGCGATGCTGGTGTTGACGGAGCCAGCCCGCTGGTGCGACGACGACTGGTACCCCGGGGAGGGGGCGGCCGACTTCCGCCGGCCAGGAGCGGACCCGCTCCTCGGGACGTCGCACCGCTGATTCAGACGGGGACTATCGCTCACAGCTGCCCTGACGCATGAAAGGGTCGATCAGACTGTTGATGTCAATCTTGAGTTGCGACGGCCCTCCATCGAACATGTCGTTGTGCCGAGAGCCCGGTATTTCGACGACGCAGATTCGCCGGCTTGCGTTTTCCGTTTCAGAGGGCAGAACGCCATCATCTGCCTCGAAGTCGCTGCCACGGATCGAAAGCACGGATATCGAGGCATCCCGCGGCAAGGCGACGCGGCGATGGTCCAGGGTGACAAGCCTGGCAGCGAACTCCGGCGACGTGGTCAAGAGTAGCGAGGAGATATCGCCGCCATTCGAGTGGCCAAGCAAGGTCAGATTCGACCACTGGTAGTCGGGAAGAAACCGGGTAAGCTCAGTCTTTACGAAGCGAAGATTGGCCGCGCCCCGCTTCCAGGCCGGCGTCCTGACCACAACCAAGTCTCCCTTTCCAACCAACGGCGGGTCTGACGGCAGGTCGTGTTGAACAGCCACGACGAGATAGCCCTGTTCCGCCAGATTGTTCGTGAGGAAGGAATACCTCGTGTGCGGAATGCCATAGCCCGGGCTGAAGAATGCCACCGGGCAAGTTGCTCGCGCCACACAGTCGTTGTGCTCGCCGGGGAAGTAGACCTGGACGGGAATCTCACGGCCACGTTCGTGATCCGTCAAAACCATTGGCGCGGTGCGCGGCTGCGCGGCTGACGCCGAGCCCGCCATTAGTAGCGCTGAAAGCGCGCCCCAGACTGAATTGCGCATAGCCATCTCCTGTGGTCAGCCCGGGATCCGTAGAGGCGAACCTAGAAGTAGTTCCGCGACGGCCTAATTGTCCGATTGCTTGCAGCCGCCCACAACCCTCCGCGCCGCATCCCTGAAACTTCGACTCGGATCGACGGCGGTGGTGGGCCGTAACTACGCGACGTCCGCCATGGGTCGGAACCGGAAGCAGGAAGGCGTCCGGTCGGCCAAGACTGGTTTGAATTGGATGAAGGCGAGATTCCTTAAACGAAGGCGCTTGGGTGCCCGCCGGGCTCATGGTTGCCTAACATCTATCCTGAGAACTCCTCCTGAGCTATCGCGAGCACACGCTCGGGATCGGAGGCAAGCACCTGGGAAGGGCTCAGCCCGTCGAGCAAGACATGATATGAGATGAACCACTCCACCTCACCCCAGCCAGTAGATGGGACGCCAATACCCATCCCGTTGGGAGACCTCAGCAGTGCCAGCAGCGCCACAACCTCAGGAATGGGGTTGCCTCGCTCGTCGAACTGCCATGTGGGGTACAGAAATCGCTGGTCGCTGGGCAGCCATACCGCTAGGAGTTCGCCTGCCTTGCGAAGCGCCGTTATCTCACCTGGGACCTTGCCCAGCCGCGCCGCAACCGACGCGGCATCGAGCCAGTCAGCCGAAGCCTTTCGGCGTTCCTCCTCGTACTCGTCATAAGGGGGATGGGATGTGCGCACGCTATGTCCTCGCTTGGCCATTCATCTTCCGACACTCTATTACCGTTCTCGCCGTCCCGCGTTCGGACCTCAAGCGGGCGGCTGTGGCTTTGGCAGGTGCGGTCAGATCCGATGTCCGCTCGGGGTCGGAACCGGCGGTGGCCAGCTACCCGGGCCTCGCCGCAGTCAGCAACAGCGGCTTGGTCAGCCTCGACCGACAACGAAGATCAAGTCAGCCGGAACATGACCGGTCACATCCGCGGCCAAACTTGCCGGACGTCCATCGAGGTTTGGCCGTTTTGGCCAGACTTCGGTGGATCGCGCAGACGTGCATGACCGGAATGCGGCAGCGTGGTGGGCCCACCAGGACTCGAACCTGGAACCAAGGGATTCGCGTAGCCCGGAGATTTCCCTCCGGCGCGGACTATCTCTTCACCCTCCGCTGTCGCGGGTGGGGTGCGGGACGCTCGAGCCTGTCATCAAGGGCGCTGTAGCCCTCAGGTAGTCTCTGCACCTTCCGGCGGTGTACCGCCGGCTTGGCTCAGGGTTACCACCGGCCGAACCGCTGAGGCTTCCCTGAGTTCATCCCGTTCTCGTCCGCCCGTTACCGGGCGGCGACACCATTCGATGAGTCCCCTGCTCTAACCATTGAGCTATAGGCCCGTTAAGACGACGCCATGATAGAGCCGCGGCGTTGTCCTGTGCCAGCCACCCGCACCGGTCGCGCTAGCCGTGCAGATCCCTGGGCGTGACGGGCTTGATGGCCTCGGCAAGGTCTTCGGGGATCTCGCCTTCCGCACGCAGCTGCCCCTCCCAGCGGGAAACCGCGGCCGTGGCGACGCTGTTACCGATCACGTTGGTGGCCGAGCGGGCCATGTCGAGGAAGTGGTCGATGCCCAGCAGCAGGAGCAGGCCCGCCTCGGGCAGGTTGAACTGCGCCAGCGTGGCCGCGATCACCACCAGCGAAGCGCGCGGCACGCCGGCGATGCCCTTGGACGTGACCATCAGCACCAGCAACATGGCCAGCTGCTGGCCCAGCGTCAGGTCGATGCCGTAGGCCTGGGCGATGAACATCACCGCGAAGGTGCAGTACATCATCGAACCATCGAGGTTGAACGAGTAACCCAGCGGCAGCACGAACGAGGCCACGCGGTTGCTGCAGCCGAACTTCTCCAGCTGCGCCAGCGTCTTCGGATAGGCGGCCTCGGACGAGGCGGTGGCGAAGGCGAGCAGCGTGGGCTCCCGCACGGCGCGGAAAAGCTTCGGCGCCCGCTTGCCCAGCACCGCCACGGCGGCCAGGAACAGCAGGCCCCAGAGGATCAGGATGCCGAGGTAGAACTGCCCCATGAACTTGCCGTACACCGCCAGCACGCCCAGCCCGCTCTTGGCGATGGCGGCGGCCACCGCGGCGAACACCGCGAACGGCGCCGCCCACATCACGATCATCGTGACCTTGAGCATCACGTAGGACAGGCCCTCGAGCGCATCCACCAGCACCTTGCCCTTCTCGCCCACGGCCGAGGCGGCCACGCCGAAGAAGACCGAGAACACCACGATCTGCAGTATCTCGTTGCGCGCCATCGCATCGGCGATGCTGGTCGGCACCAGGCGCGTGACGAACTCGGCGAAGCTCAGGCCGGTGACGGCGATGTCGCTGCGCGCGGCCAGGTCCGGCAGCTCGATGCCCAGGTCCACGCCCGGCTGCAGCAGGTTCACCAGCACCAGGCCCAGGCCCAGCGACACCAGCGACGCACCCATGAACCAGGCCAGCGACTTGATGCCGACGCGCCCCACGGTTCCCAGGTCGCCCATCTTGGCGATGCCCACCGCCAGGGTGGCGAACACCAGCGGGCCGATGATCATCTTGATCAGGCGCAGGAAGGTGGTGGTGACCACGCCGAAGCCCGAGACCCAGGGCGCCGTGTCCGGCACGGTGTAGTTGAGGGTGGTGCCGACGACCACGCCGAGCACGAGGCCGGCCAGGATCCACCACGTGAGCTTGCTGTTGCTTGCCATCCCGGTCCCCAAAACGAAAGGGCCCCGCGGATGCGGGGCCCCTGAATGCTAGCACTTGCCGAAGGTTATTCGAGGTCGAGGAACGACCGCAGCTGCTCCGACCGGGTCGGGTGGCGCAGCTTGCGCAGGGCCTTGGCCTCGATCTGGCGGATGCGCTCGCGGGTGACGTCGAACTGCTTGCCGACTTCCTCGAGGGTGTGGTCGGTGTTCATGTCGATGCCGAAGCGCATGCGCAGCACCTTGGCCTCGCGCGGGGTCAGGCCGGCGAGCACGTCGCGCACGGTCTCCATCAGGCCGAGGTTGGTGGTGGCCTCGATCGGGGACTCGATGCTGGTGTCCTCGATGAAGTCGCCGAGATGGCTGTCCTCGTCGTCGCCGATCGGGGTCTCCATCGAGATGGGCTCCTTGGCGATCTTGAGCACCTTGCGGATCTTGTCCTCCGGCATCTCCATCTTCTTCGCCAGCTCTTCCGGGGTCGGTTCGCGGCCCATTTCCTGCAGCATCTGGCGGGAAATGCGGTTGAGCTTGTTGATCGTCTCGATCATGTGCACCGGGATGCGGATGGTGCGCGCCTGGTCGGCGATCGAGCGGGTGATGGCCTGGCGGATCCACCAGGTGGCGTACGTGGAGAACTTGTAGCCGCGGCGGTACTCGAACTTGTCCACGGCCTTCATCAGGCCGATGTTGCCTTCCTGGATCAGGTCGAGGAACTGCAGGCCGCGGTTGGTGTACTTCTTGGCGATGGAGATCACCAGGCGCAGGTTGGCCTCGACCATTTCCTTCTTGGCCTTGCGGGCCTTGGCCTCGCCGTAGGCCATCGCGCGATTGATTTCCTTGATGTCTGGCAGGGTGAGCCACAGCGACTGCTCGATGCCGACCAGCTTCTGCTGCTCGGCCACGATCAGGTCCTTGAACTCACGCATGCCCGACGACCACTTCTGCTTGCGGCGGATGACGTCGTCGGCCCAGTCGAGGTTGACCTCGTTGCCCGGCCAGGCGCGCAGGAAGTCCTTGCGCGGCATCTTGGCGTTGCGGGTGCAGACGTCGAGGATGCGGCGCTCGTGCTCCTTGATCGAGTTCACCACCTCGCGCAGCTTGCGCACGAAGGCGTCCATCAGCGCCAGCGGCAGCTTCAGGCGCAGGAACTCGGCGGCCATCTCCTCGCGGACCTTGATGGTCTTCTTGTCGGCGGCGCCGTACTTGGCGTGCGTCTTCTGGAACTTGGTGTACAGGCCCTTGAGCGTGTCCATCCGGCGACCGACCTCGGCCGGATCCGGGCCGGTGTCGACGGCGGTCTCTTCCTCGTCGGCGGCCTCGACCTCGGCGTCGTCGTCGTCCTCGGAGATCTCCTCGACCGCGGCGACCGGGATCACTTCCTCCGGCTCCTCGATGTCGAGGAAGCCGACCACGACTTCGTTCAGGCGCTTCTTGCCCTCGAGGTGCTGGTCGTAGTCCTCGAGCAGCAGCTGGATCGACCACGGGAAGCTGGCCAGCGAGGCATGGACCTGGTTCAGGCCTTCCTCGATGCGCTTGGCGATGGCGATCTCGCCCTCGCGGGTCAGCAGCTCGACCGAGCCCATCTCGCGCATGTACATGCGCACCGGGTCGGTGGTGCGGCCACCCTCGCTGTCGAGCGCGGTGAGCGCGGCAGCGGCTTCTTCGGCGGCGGTGTCGTCGGAATCGCGCTGCGAGGACGAATCGGACAGCAGCAGCGTCTCGGCATCGGGCGCGACCTCGTGCACCTCGATGCCCATGCCGTTGATCATGCCGATGATGTCTTCGAGCTGCTCGGCATCGACGATGTCGTCGGGCAGGTGGTCGTTGACCTCGGCATAGGTCAGATAACCCTGCTCGAGGCCCTTGCTGATCAGCTGCTTGATTTCGGACTGCTGAGCCGGACGATCGTTGGCCATGAAAACTGTCCCGAGACTGGGAAAATGGAACCGCGCAGTATACAGGTGCCGCCGCCCCGTGGATAACCTTTTGATTAACCTGGGGAAAACGGGAGGCCCCGGAGGGGCTCAGGACTGCAGTCGGAAGGTCACCGGGCCGTCGTTGACCAGGCTGACCATCATGTGGGCGCCGAAGCGGCCGGTTTCAACCCGCGGATGCCGGGCCCGGCAGGCGGCGACCAGGCGTTCGAAGCCGGCCCGCGCGGCCTCGGGCGTGGCGGCCGTGCTGAAGCCGGGGCGCATGCCGCTCGAGGTGTCGGCGGCCAGGGTGAACTGGCTGACCAGCAGCAGCCCGCCGCCGGTGTCGGCCAGCGAGCGGTTCATGCGCCCGGCGGCGTCGGCGAACACGCGGTAGCCCAGCAGGCGGTCGACCATGCGCCCGATGCGGGCCTCGTCGTCGCCCGGCTCGACGGCGACCAGCGCGAGCAGGCCGGGGCCGATCGCGCCCACGAGCTCGCCTTCGACGCGGACGCTGGCTTCGGTGACGCGCTGGATGAGGGCGATCATGGCGCGAGTGTAAGGGCGCGGGCGCCGGCGGGCATCCCTTACACTCGGCGCATGCCCCCGATCCCGTTCGCCAGCCGCCTGCTGTTCGCCGCCGCGTGGTGCGTGGGGCGGCTGCCGCTGGCGCTGCAGCAGCGGCTGGGCGATGCGCTGGGCCGGTTCGCGCACCGCCGCGGCACCCGCGAGGCCCGCGTCGCGCGGCGCAACCTCGAACTGGTCGCCGCCGCGCCGCACGACGTCGCGCGCGACGAGGCGATCGCCGGCATCCTGCGCGCCACCGGCCGCAACGCCTTCGAAACGCTGCGCATCTGGACCCGGCCGCGCGCGGACAACCTCGCGCTGGTGGCGGCGGTCTCCGGCGAAACGCACCTGGCCGCCGCGCTGGCGGCCGGCCGCGGCGTCATCCTGGCCGCGCCGCACTACGGCAACCTCGAACTGGTGATCGAAGCGATGGCGGCGCGCGGCCCGTTCACGCTGGTTTACCGCGTGCCCGAAAGCCGCATCGGCGATGGCTTCCTGCGCCTGGCCCGCGGCGGCGAGAACATCACCCTGGTGCCGGCCGAAGGCAACGCGATGCGCCCGCTGTGGAAGGCGCTCAAGGCCGGCGGCGTGGCCGGCATCACGCCCGACCAGCAGCCCAAGCTGGGCGCGGGCGAGTTCGCGCCTTTCTTCGGCAAGCCGGCGCTGACGCTGAGCCTGGTGCCGCGGCTGGCCGAACGCAGCGGCGCCGCCGTGCTGTTCGCCTATGCCGAGCGGCGCGGGGACGGCCGCTTCGAGCTGCGCTTCGAGCCGGCCGATCCCGCGATCGGCGGCGCCGACATCGCCGCCGCCACCGCCGCGATGAATGCCGGCGTGGAGGCGATTGCCCGGCGTGACTTCAGGCAATACCAGTGGACCTACAAACGCTTCACGCTGCGGCCACCCGGCTCCGGCGAAATCGACCCTTACGGCCCAGAATGCAGGTGACGCCTTGAACGACACGCCCCTTCCCTCCGCCTGGACCACGCCCGACGACTGGCAGGCGCTGCCGCCCGCGGCCGCCAAGGTCTCGGCCATCGTCGGCGCACTGGTCGGGCTTCCGTTCCTGGTCGGCGCGGGCATCCTGGGCACGGCCTTCGACGGGCTGCCGGCGCGGCTCGCGCTGGGCATCGCGCTGTTCGTGGCGGCGGCCGGCATCGGCGCCCTGCTCGGCCGCGCCCGCACGCGCCGCACGCACTGGAAGCTCGACGCCCGCGGCCTGCAGGTCCGGCGCGGCCTGGTCTGGAAGCACGAGCTGCTGGTGCCGCGTTCGCGCGTGCAGCACCTGGACATCGAGCGCGGCCCGATCGAGCGCCGCTTCGGCCTGGCCACCCTGGTGGTGCATACCGCCGGCACGCGCCTGCACGCGCTGCGCCAGCACGGCCTGCTCGACGCCGATGCCCTGGCCCTGCGCGACGCCCTGCTGCCGGAGGCGGAGCGCGATGACGACTCCCTCTGAGGGCGTGGTCGCGGGCGGCGACGAGCGCCGGCTGCATCCCTGGTCCTGGCTGTTCGTCCTGATCCAGCAGCTCAAGAGCTTCGCGCTGCCGCTGCTGGTGCTGCTGTTCACCGGGCGCGGGAACAGCTGGGAGCTCTGGGGCCTGGTCGGCGCCGGCGTGCTGGTGCTGGTGTCGCTGGGCCAATACTTCACCTTCCGGTTCCGGGTCGACGACGAAGGCATCGTCATCCGCAAGGGCCTGCTGCAGAAGAGCCTGCGCCACATCCCGTTCCAGCGCATCCACAACGTGGCGCTGCACCAGACGCTGCTGCACCGCGTGTTCAAGGTCGCCGAAGTGCGGCTCGAATCGGCCGGCGGCATGCAGGCCGAAGGCGAGATGCGCGTGCTGTCGCTGGCCGATGCCCATGCGCTGGAGCTGCTGGTGCGCAGCCACGGCCGCGAGGCGCGGCGAGAGGCGGCGCCCGGCGAAACGACTTCGCCGCGGGAGGCTCAAGCCCTGCTCGCGCTGCCCACCAGCGAAGTCGTGCGCCTCGGCCTGATCTCCAACCGCGGCATGCTGCTGGTCGCCGCGGCCTTCGGCATCGCGGCGCAGACCGCGGGCGAGCAGGTGGGCGACGCCATCGAGTACGTCGCCGACCACGCCACCGACTGGTCCAGGGCCTATGAACTCGGCGTGGCGGGCAGCGTGCTCGCGGCGGTGGCGATGCTGGTGTTCGCGCTGGTGGCGCTGCGGCTGCTGTCGGTGCTGCTGGCGCTGCTGCAATACCACGGCTTCGTCCTCACCGAGAACGGTCGCCGGCTCAGTGCGCAGCGCGGCCTGTTCACGCGCGTGCGCGCCAGCATGCCGCGCTCGCGCATCCAGGCCTGGAGCCTGCGCGAAAGCCTCACCCACCGCTGGCTGGGCCGGCAGGGCCTGCGGGTGGACAGCGCCTCCATGGAGACCGCCAACGACAACCGTTCGCTGCGCGACCTCGCGCCGGTGGCGACGCCGGAAGCGATGCAGGCGCTGATCCGCCACCTGCTGCCCGGCCACGCCTGGCCGATGTCGCAGTGGCGGCCGCTGCATCCCAAGGCCTGGCGCCGTCAGTTCGCCATCCCGGCATTGTTCGCGCTCGCGCTGACAGGCGTACTGACTTTCCTCAATGGCTTGTGGGGCCTGGCTGCGCTGGCGCTGCTGCCGGTGTTCGCGCTGCGCGCGGTGGTATGGGCACGCTACGCCGGCTACAGCCTCGAAGGCGGCCTGGTGGCGGTACGCGAGGGCTGGCTGGACAAATCCTGGCGCTTCGCCCAGGTGCGCAAGCTGCAGTCGCTACGGCTGGCGCAGTCGCCCTTCGACCGCCGGCACGGCATGGCCAGCCTGCTGATGGACACCGTGGGTGCCAGCCCCTTCGAACCCCCGCTGCGGGTGCGCTACCTGCCCGAGGCCGAGGCGCGCGCGCTGCGCGACCAATTGGCCGCGGCGATGGAGGCCGCGGCTACTCCCGCCAGAACGCCGGAGTAAGCAGCACGAGCAGCGAGAAGACCTCGAGGCGCCCGAGGATCATGCCGAGGGTGCCGAGCCAGATCGCGGCGTCGTTGACGGAGGCGAAGCTGTAGGCCACCTCGCCCAGCCCGGGACCGGAGTTCGCCAGCGTGGCCACCACCGCACCGTACGAGGTCTCGAGGTCGAGGCCGGTGGCGCTCATGCCGACCACGAGCATGATGAAGCACAGCATCCAGATCGCGATGAAGCCGCTCACCGACAGCACCACGCTTTCGGACACGCGCCGGCCGCCCATCTTCACCAGGAACTGCGCCTTCGGGTGAACCAGCTGCTTGATCTCGCGATAGCCCTGGCGCACTACCATCACCACGCGCGCGACCTTCAGGCCGCCGACGGTGGAGCCGGCGCAGCCGCCGATGACGCCGATGGTCACGACCAGGAAGGGCGCGGGCCCCGTCCACTGGTCGAAGCCGGTGACCACGAAGCCGGTGGTGGTGATGTTGGACACCACCTGGAAGGTCGCGTTGCGGACCGCGTCGGTCATGCCCGCGTAATCCCCGCCGAACCACAGCGTGGCCGCGACGATCAGGCTGGCACCGAGCACGATGCGCAGGAAGGAACGCAGCTCCGAATCGGTGCCATACACGCCCATCGACGCCCGCCGCCAGGCGATGTAATGCAGGCCGAAATTGATGCCGCCCAGCATCATGAAGAGGATCGCGATCCACTCGAGCACTGGGCTGTTCCAGGTGCCGAAGCCGGCGTCATAGGTCGAGAAACCGCCGGTGGAGACGGTGGACATGGCGTGGCCGATGGCGTCGAACAGGCTCATGCCGCCGACCCAGAAAGACGCGGCGCACATCACCGTCAGGCCGAAATAGACCGCCCACAGGGCCTTGGCCGTCTCGGCGATGCGCGGGGTGAGCTTGGTGTCCTTGGTCGGGCCAGTGCTCTCGGCGCGGAACAGCTGCGTACCGCCGATCTTGAGCATCGGAAGGATCGCCACGGCGAGGATCACGATGCCCATGCCGCCCAGGAACTGCAGCAGCTGCCGGTAGAACAGGACGCTGCGCGGCAGGTCGTCGAGCCCGTTGATCACCGTGGCGCCGGTGGTGGTCAGGCCCGAGGTGGCCTCGAAGATCGCATCGGTGTAGCTCAGGTTCGGCGGCCCGTGCACGAAGGGCAGCGCCGACACCAGGCTGGCGAACACCCAGGTCATGGTGACGATCAGGAAGCCGTCGCGCAGGCGCATGTCGTAGTTGACGTTGCGCACCGGCAGCCACAGGCCGATGCCGATCAGCAGGCTGACCAGGAAGCTGCCGAAGAACACCTGCGGCGTGCCTTGTTCGCCCCAGGCCAGCGCCAGCAGCGCCGGCGGCAGCTTGGTCATCGAGGACAGCACGATGATGACGCCCAGGATGCGCTGGATCGCGCGGAAGCGCTGGCTCATCACAGCCAGGTCGCCCCGGTCTGGAACAGGGCACTGACCTGGGCGATCTCGCGCTTGTCCATCACGAACAGGATCACGTGGTCGCCGGGCTCGATCACCACGTCGTGGTGGGCGATCAGCAGCTTGTCGCCGCGCACCAGGCCGCCGATGGTGGTGGCCGGCGGCAGCTCGAGTTCGTCCAGGCCGCGGCCGATCACCTGCGAAGTGCGGCGGTCGCCGCGCACCACGGCTTCGATCGCCTCGGCGGCGCCGCGGCGCAGCGAGTACACACGGGCCGGCGCGCCTTCACGGATGTGCGCCAGCAGCGCGCCCAGCGTCACCAGCTGCGGGCTGACCGCGATGTCGATGCTGCCGCCTTCCACCAGCTCGGCGTACGAGGGCCGGTTGATCAGAGAGATCACGCGCGGACAGCCCATGCGCTTGGCCAGCATCGCCGAGAGGATGTTGGCCTCGTCGTCGTTGGTCATCGCGCAGTAGACGTCGGTCTGGTCGATGTTCTCTTCGCGCAGCAGGTCCTCGTCGGCGCAGTCGCCGACCAGCACGATCGAGTTCAGCAGGTCCTCGGCGATGCCGCGGGCGCGCTCCTTCGAGCGCTCGAGCACCTTCACCGAATAGCGCGATTCCAGGCTGCGGGCCAGGTTGCGGCCGATGTTGCCGCCGCCGGCGATCAGCAGGCGCCGGGCCGGGCGCGGGTCGACCTTCCGCAGCTCGCTCATCACGGTGAGGATGTTCTTGCGGTCGGCGAGGAAGAACACCTCGTCGTCCACCTCGATCACGGTGTTGCCCTCGGGCTTGACCGGCTTGCCCTTGCGGAAGATCGCCGCCACGCGCGCATCCACGCCGGTGGGCAGGTGCTCGCGCAGCTCGCGGATCTCGTGGCCGACCAGGGCACCGCCCGGCACGGCGCGCACCGCCACCAGCTGGGCGCGGCCGTCGGCGAAATCGAGTACCTGGAGCGCGCCCGGGAATTCGATCAGGCGCTCGACATGGCGGCAGACCAGCTGCTCGGGGCTGATCGCGGCGCTCACCGCCGAATGCTCGGGGTCGGCCAGCGCCGCGACTTCCAGGTACTGCGCCTCGCGCAGGCGGGCCACGCGGGTCGGCGTGCGGAACTGGTGCTGGGCCACCTGGCAGGCGATCAGGTTCACTTCGTCGCTGGAGGTCACCGCGACCAGCAGCTCGGCCTCGTCGGCGCCGGCCTGGGCCAGCACGTTGGGCAGCGAGGCGTGGCCGACGACGGTGCGGATGTCGAGCTTCTCGGCCAGTTCGCGCAGGCGGGCGTGGTCGGTGTCGACGACGGTGATGTCGTTGTTCTCGGAGGCCAGCGCCGAGGCGACCGAACTGCCGACCTGCCCGGCACCGAGGATGAGGATCTTCATTGAAGCCTTGGCCTTGTCGTCGAGGGGTGCCGCGGTCGCGCCCGGGGCGACCCCGGCGCGCATAGTGTACGCGCGGCCAGCGTCAGGGGCAGCCGGCCAGGGCCCTGGCGCGCAGCAGCCACCAGTCGCGGCGGTTGGCGGTGCCCAGCGGTTCGGCCTGGGCCGCGTCGTCGAACGCGACGCAGGCGAGTGCGTCGCTGCGCTGGACCAGCAGCCGGCGCTCGCCCGGCGCCTCGCGCACCCAGGCGGCGGCGCGCCCCAGCTGCACCGGCACCGGCTGCCGGAAGCCGAACTCCGCCACCGGGCCCACCGCCTGCAGCAGCTGCTGTTCCTTCCAGTCCACCAGGCCGATGGCGACGCCGTCGCCGGCGCGTTCACGCGCCAGCGCCATCAGGCGCCGCGCGGAGTTCTCGTCGTCGAGCACCGGATGCACGACGAGGCCGTAGCCGCTCCACAGCAGGCCCAGCAGCAGCGCGCAGGCCGCCAGCGCGTGGCGCACACGCCCCAGCGCGGCGGCCAGCAGGCCCACGCCACCCACGCCCGCCAGCATCCACCACAGCCAGCGCGCCTCGTCGCCCAGCCCGCGCTCCTGCACCAGCTTGCGCTCGAAGCCGGGCTCGCCCGACAGCGCCATCGCGCCGGCCACCAGCAGCAACGCGGAGAACAGCAGCACGAAGGCGAGCACGGCGCGCCGGAAGCCCGCGCGAACCGAGATCGCTTCGAGGAAGGGCGCCGCCGCCAACGCCAGCGCGGGCAGCCCCGGCAGGATGTACATGTCGCGCTTGCCGCCGCTGGCGCTGAAGAACAGCAGCACCAGCCCCACCCAGGCCAAGGGCAGCCACACGCGCGCATCGCGCGCCCGCCAGGCCGCACGCCACGGCGACACGAGCCATGGATACGCCAGCGAGAACGGCAGCCAGAACAGCAGCACCACCTGGCCGAAATACCAGAACGGCTCGTTGTGGTGCCAGGGATCGACGTACCGCTCGGCGGTCTGCTTGAGCAGGATGTTGCGCAGGTAGGCTTCGTGCTCCGGGTTGCCGCTGGCGAAGGCCACCGCCAGCACCGGGCCCAGCCACAGCAGGACCGGCAGGAAGAACGCGAGCGCCAGGCCCGCCCAGCGAGCGGCGTTGTTCGCGCCGCGCGGCGCCAGCCCCTGCCAGCCGGACCGCGCCATCAGCGCATACGGCAGCAGCACCAGCAGCGGCAGGAAGCCCACGCCCTTGCTGATCACGCCCAGCCCCGCCGCGAACCCACCCAGCCACAGCCAGCGCCAGGCCGGCCCCAGCAGCAGGTGCCGCAGGATCCCGTACAGCGACAGCGTGGTGAAGAACACCAGGGTCGGATCGATCTGCGCGCGCTTGGCCTGGTAGAGGAACTGGAAGCACACCAGCACCGCCGTCGCCGCCCACAGCCCGGCGCGGGGCGACCACAGGCGCGCGCCCAGGTCGCGCACCAGCGCCAGCGTGCCCAGGCCGGCCAGCAGCGAGGGCAGCAGGAAACTCCAGCGCCAGCTGCCGACCAGGCCGTAGGCCAGCGACAGCAGCCAGAAATAAAGCGGCGGCTTGTCCGGATACAGCTCGGCGCCGCGATGCGGGAACAGGAAGTCGCCGCTCTCCACCATTTGCTTGGCCACCAGCACGAAGCGGGGCTCGTCGGCAGGCCAGGGATCGCGCAGGCCGAAGCCGACCGCCAGCACCCAGAAGGCCAGCAGGAAGAACAACCAGGCGTCGCGACGATTCGTGGCGGAAGCGGTCATGGTGAAAAAGTTAGCAGGCGGCCCGGCCGTGCGTCCTGACGATCGTCAAACCGGCACGCCCGGCCTCACGCCTTCTTTTGCAGCAGCGCGTAGTAGAAACCGTCCATGCCGTCCTCGCCGGGCAGGCGCTGGCGGCCCGCGCCGCTGGGCCGGCCGAAGCGCGCGTCGAGCGGCAGCGCGGCGGCATCGGCATGCGCCGCCAGGAAGCGGTCGACCTGGTGTTCGTTCTCGTCGCGCAGCACCGAGCAGGTGGCGTAAAGCAGCCGCCCGCCGGGGCGCAGCAGCGGCCACAGCGCGTCGAGCAGGCGCGCCTGCTGGGCCACCAGCGCGGGAATGTCGTCCGCGCGGCGATGCCACTTGATGTCCGGCTGGCGGCGGATGATGCCGGTGGCCGAACAGGGCGCGTCGAGCAGGATGGCGTCGAAGGGGCGGCCGTCCCACCAGGTCTCGACCGCGGCGGCGTCGGCGACCTTCACCTGCACGCGGTCGTAGTCGAGGCCCTGGCGCGCCAGCGTCTCGGTGACGCGTGCGAGCCGGCGCGACTCGATGTCGAGCGCCAGCAGCTCGCCGTGGCCGCCGTAGAGGCGTTCGGCGATCTGCGCGGTCTTGCCGCCGGGCGCGGCGCAGGCATCGAGCACGCGGTCGTCCGGCCCGGGCGCGAGCGCGTGCACGGCCAGCTGCGCGGCGCCGTCCTGCACGCCGAGTGCGCCCGTATGCCAGAACGGCAGCCGCTCGACCGGGATCGGATCGTCCACGCGGGCGGCATCGGGCAAGGCCTCGAGGGCCGTGGCGGCGAGGCCGTCCTCGCGCAGGGAACGCAACAGGCGGTCGATGCCCAACTGGCCGGGGTTCACCCGCAGCCACATCGGCGCCGGGCGGTTGTTGGCGTCAAGCACCGCCGCGACCTCGTCGGGCCAGTCCCGGTAAAGCGCGGCGACCAGCCAGTCCGGGTGGCTGCTGCTGATGGCCAGGTCCTTGCTGGCCGGCAAGGGCTCGCGGCTGGCGCGGCGCAGCAGCGCATTGACCAGGCCGACCAGGGGCGCACGGCCCAGTTCGCGGGTGGCTTCGGCGGTGGCGCCGACCGCGGCGTGCGCCGGCAGGCCGAGCGCATCGAGCTGCGCGAGGCCGGCCAGCAGCAGGCAGTGCACCGGGAAATCGCGCGCGGCCAGCGGCTTGGCCAGCCACTGTGAAAGTGCGTAGTCGTAGCGGCGCCGGTTGCGCAACGCGCCGAAGCAGATGGCCTCGAGCAGCGCGCGGTCGCGCGGATCCTGCACGGCCGGCAGCGCCTGGCCCAGCATCGCCTTGAGTGAACGGCCTTCGCCCAGCACCGCCGCCAGCACGCGGGCGGCACGGGCGCGCAGGGCGGCGCCGGCGGGGGAATTCATGCGCCGCGCAGGGCCGGGCGGGCGTTGAGGTAGTCGGCGGCGGCCATCGGGCGGCCGCCTTCGCGCTGCACCTGCTGCAGGCGCAGCGCGCCGTCGCCGCAGGCGATGTCGATGCCGTCGCGGCCCGCGGCCAGCACCGTGCCGGGCGGGCGGCCGTGCGCGTGGTCGAGCGCCGCAGCGGCGTGGATGCGCACCCGCTCGCCGGCCAGCTCCGCCTCGGCCACCGGCCACGGATTGAAGGCGCGGACGCGGTTGGCCAGCTCGCGCGCCGGGCGCGACCAGTCGAGGCGGGCCTCGGCCTTGTCGAGCTTGTGGGCGTAGGTGACGCCTTCGGCCGGCTGCGGCTGCACCAGCGGACGCATGCCCGCGCGCAGCAGCTTCAGGCCATCCTCCAGCACCTCGGCGCCGAGCAGGGACAGGCGGTCGTGCAGGCTGCCGCCGGTGTCTTCGGCGGTGATCGGCGTGGCCAGCGACAGCAGCACGGGGCCGGTGTCGAGGCCTTTCTCCATCTGCATCAGGCAGACGCCGGTCTCGGCGTCACCGGCTTCCAGCGCGCGCTGGATCGGCGCAGCGCCGCGCCAGCGCGGCAGCAGCGAGGCGTGCACGTTCCAGCAGCCCATGCGCGGGATGTCGAGCACCGACTGCGGCAGGATCAGGCCATAGGCCACCACCACCATCAGGTCGGGCTTGAGCTCGCGCAGCTGTTCGCGCGCCGCGGCGGACTTGAAGTTCTCGGGCTGGAACACCGGCAGGCCGCGCGCGAGGGCTTCGACCTTGACCGGCGAGGCGGCGGGCTGGCGGCCGCGGCCGGCGGGACGATCGGGCTGGGTGTAGACCGCCACCACTTCGCCGCGGCCGGCGGCCGCGCGCAGGCAGGGCACCGCGAAGCCGGGCGTGCCGGCGAAGACGATGCGCAGGGCCACTCAGGCGGCGCCGGCGCGCTGCTGCTTGGCGAGCTTCTTGCGGACCTGCTCGCGCTTGAGCGGCGAGAGGTAATCGACGAAGACCTTGCCGGCCAGGTGGTCCATCTCGTGCTGGATGCAGACCGCCAGCAGGCCGTCGGCCTCGAGCTCGAACGGCTTGCCGTCGCGGTCCAGCGCACGCACGCGGATGCGGTCGGCGCGCGAGACGTCGGCGTAGATGCCGGGCACGGACAGGCAGCCTTCCTGGTAGACCTGGCTGCCCTCGGTCTCGAGGATCTCCGGGTTGATGAAGACCATTGGCCTGCTTTTGTCCTCGCTTACGTCCAATACCAGCAGGCGCAGGTGGACATCGACCTGGGTCGCGGCCAGGCCAATGCCGGGCGCGTCATACATGGTCTCGAACATGTCGGCGATCAGGCCCTTTAGGGCGTCGTCGACCTGCGCGACCGGCTTGGCGACGGTCCGCAGGCGCGGATCGGGGAATTCCAGGATGGGGAGCTTGGCCATGGACGGTGAGATGGGGAGGACGGAACCGGACCTCAAGGGACCGGGTCGTCAGTATAGCCCGGGTGGGCTTGCATTCAGGGACGGGATTTGGGCTATAGTCGTCCAACCTGTCCGGGGAAAATCAGGTGGATAGCCGCCATGCTTAAACGGCTTCTTGCAGTTACTGCTGCCATGTTGCTCACCATCGCCACTGCCGCTGTCGCGGCGGAGCTTGCCGGCGATCATCCGACTACCTACACGGTCAAGAAGGGCGACACCCTTTGGGACATTGCCGGTCGCTTCCTCAAGAAGCCCTGGCTGTGGCCCGAGATCTGGCAGGCCAACCCGCAGGTCAAGAACCCGCACCTCATTTATCCGGGGGACGTGCTCAGCCTGGTCTACATCGACGGCAAGCCCGTCGTGCAGGCCGAGGGCCCGCAGATCGGCGAGGCGGTCAACACGATCCCGCTGTCCGACATCGAAGCCTTCCTGAAGCAGTTCACCGTGCTGGACGACATCGAGTCGCTGCCGCACGTGGTCGGCCTCGAGGAAGACCGGATGCGCGCGGCGGCTGGCCAGCTGGTCTACGTCCGCGGCCTCGAAGGGGCCCAGCCGGGCCAGCTGGTGGACATCGTCCGCCCGGTCAACCTCTTCGGCGGTGGCAAGGGCAAGCGCATCCCGGGCTTCACCCGCCTGGATGACCGCGGCGACCGCCTGCACGGCCACTGGACGACCCCGATGGGCTTCGGCGAAGCCTCGGGCGAAGTCCTGGGCCACGAGCTGCAGCTGCACGCCAGCGGCGAAGTGACCCGCGTCCAGGGCGAAGTGGCCGTGGTGCTGCTGCGCGACGAAGGCCGCGAGATCCGCGTCGGCGACCGCGTCCTGCCGCCGGAATCGCAGCCCTACGACCTGCAGTTCATGCCGCGGGCGCCGGACAGCATCCCGGACAACGGCCGCATCCTGGCCGTGGCCGATGGCATGGGCGCCGGTCCGCGCTACGTGGTCGCGCTGTCGGTGGGTGCCCGCGAAGGCATCCGCAACGGCCACACCTTCTCCGTCTGGGGCGAGGGTGCGGTGCGTCCGGACCGGATCGCCAACCGCAATGCCTTCATGGCCAGCCGGGACAAGGTCGAGATGCCGGATGACTTCCTCGGCCACGTGATGGTGTTCCGCACCTTCGACAAGGTCAGCTACGCGCTGGTGATGAACGGCATCCGCCCGATCTCGCAGGGCGACGTGCTCAAGCACCCGGACGCGGCCGAGTAAGACATCGCGTCAGGCAGTGTTCCTACATCGCGGCGCCTTCGGGCGCCGCGATGCTTTGGGGACCTTGGAAAACGATCGCGCCCTCCTGATCCTGGCCCGCGCCGACCTGCCGGCCGCGACCCTGCGCGCCCTGCTCGAGGCCCGGCCCGCTCCCGCGGCCGCGCTTGACGCCGCGCGCCACGGTGCCGGCCTGGACCTCGCGCCCGAAACGCGGATGGCCATGCGCCAGCCCGATCCCGCCGCGCTCGCGGCCGACCTGGCCTGGTGCTCCGCGCCGGGCAACCGCCTGCTTGGCTGGCAGGACCCGGACTACCCGGCGCTGCTTCGCCGCTCGCCCAACCCGCCGCCGCTGCTGTTCATGACGGGCGACGCCGGCCTGCTGTGGCACCCGCAGGTGGCGATCGTCGGCAGCCGCCATCCGAGCCCGGGTGGGCGCGAGCGTGCGCACCGGTTCGCCGAGGCCTTCGCGCGCGCCGGCTGGGCCGTCACCAGCGGGCTGGCCGAGGGCATCGACGCGGCCGCGCATGCCGGCGCCCTGGCCGCCGGGCGCACCGTCGCCGTGGTCGGCACCGGGCCGGACCGCTGCTATCCCGCCTCGCATGCCGGCCTGATGGCGCGCATCGTGGCCACAGGCGCCGTGGTGACCGAGCATCCGCCCGGGACGCCCGCGCGCGCCAGCCACTTTCCCAGCCGCAACCGGATCATCGCCGGCCTCAGCCTGGGCACGGTGGTCATCGAGGCCGCGATGCGCTCGGGTGCGCTGATCAGCGCGCGGCTGGCGGCCGAGGCCGGCCGCGAAGTCTTCGCCCTGCCCGGCTCGGTGGACAACCCCACCGCCCGCGGCTGCCACCGCCTGATCCGGGACGGGGCCGCCCTGGTCGAGTCGCCGGAGGAGGTGGTCGAGGCCCTCGCGCCGGTGGCCCAGGCCCTGGCCGATGCCCTGCGCGGACGCCTGGAAACCGCCCCGCCACCGCCCGTCGCCCGGTCAGCCCGCGGACAGGCGCCGACCGATGAAGACCACAACCGGCTGTGGTCGGCACTGGGCCACGACCCCACCGGCATGGATTCCCTGGCCGAGCGGACAGGATTGACGGTGGCCGCCCTGTCCTCCATGCTGCTTCTCATGGAGTTGGAAGGGCGAGTGGTCGCCGACAACGGTCGCTACGCCCGCCGTCCCTGACCTTCCCAACGCGCCCCCGGGGCGCAGGCTGAGGGTAATGAAAGAGACCATCCTGGATGTGCTGCTGTACCTGTTCGAACACTACTTCTACGACGACCCCGACGCCGTCCGGGATCGTGACTCGCTCCAGAATGGCCTGATCCAGGCCGGCTTCAGCCCCGCGGAAATCAACAAGGCCTTCGACTGGCTCGACGAACTCGCGCGCCAGCGCCCGGCGTCGTCCGTCGCCCGCCTCGACACCCCGGTGCGCGTCTACGCCGAGCCCGAGCTCGACCGCCTGGACATCGAGTGCCGCGGCTTCCTGATGTTCCTCGAGCAGACCGGCGTGATCGACGCCGACCAGCGCGAGCTGGTGCTCGACCGGGTGATGGCCCTGGACCAGGACGAAGTGGACGTGGACGACCTGAAATGGGTCGTGCTGATGGTGCTGTTCAACCAGCCGGGCTCGGAAGCGGCCTACGCCTGGATGGAAAGCCAGATGTTCGAGGACGAACCCGAACCGGTGCACTAGCCCGGCCGGGAATGACACGGCGCCCGGCCCCGGCCGGGCGTTTTCTTTGGGGAAAACCGCCCGGGGCGGCATGGGGGAAACGATGGACATCTGGTACTACGTGGACAAAGCCCGGAACCGCCAGGGGCCGGTGGATGCCGCGGCCGTGGCGGCGGCCTTCCAGGCCGGACAGCTGACCGACGACAGCCTGGTCTGGCGCGATGGCCTGGCCCAATGGGCGCCCTTGCGGCAGTTCCGCGACGAGCTGGGCATGGGCCCGCCGATGGCCCCGGCCGCCACCGCGCCGACCATCGCGGTTGCCGCCTCGCCGGCAGCGGAGGACAAGAAGAAGAACGGCTGCCTGATCCCTGCCCTGGTGATCGGCGGCGGCGGCATGGTCCTGGTCTTCATCCTGGCCATCCTGGCGGCGATCGCCCTGCCGGCCTACCAGGACTACATCATCCGCGCCAAGCTGGCCACGGCCCTGGCCGAAGGACGCGGCCTGGTGGTCGCCGTGGAAGAGCACTTCCAGACCCAGGGCCGCTGCCCGACCGACTTCAACGACCTGGGCCTGTCCGAGCCGACCCTGGACGGCCAGCTGTCGGTGCAGCTGGTCTCGCTGGGCGAAGGCCGATGTGTGATCGAGCTCGCCCTGGGCGGCCTGCATGCCAACGGCGCCCTGGCCGGCCGGAGCCTGTACCTGACCCGCGACGAGAACGGCCGCTACGCCTGCTCCAGTGACCTGGACCAGGCCAAATACCTGCCGTCCAACTGCTTCTGACCCGGTCCGGGGCCCGCCGCCGGGCCCCCACCCCCGCCCTCCGGCCCGCCGGCCCGGCTTGACAGTGCCGGCCGGGCTGGTGCCTTAATGAAAAAGAAGACCCCCGGCCCGCGACCCCCGCGGGCCGTGCCATCTGGGCGCCCCGAAGCGCGCCCCAGCGGAGCAACCCCCCGGCCATGGCCAAGAATCTCCTCATCGTCGAGTCGCCCGCCAAGGCCAAGACGATCAACAAGTACCTGGGCAAGGACTTCCACGTCCTGGCCTCGTACGGCCACGTGCGCGACCTGGTGCCCAAGGAGGGCGCGGTCGACCCGGAGCATGGCTTCGCCATGCGCTACGAGCTGATCGAAAAGAACGAGAAGCACGTCGAGGCCATCGCCAAGGCCGCCAAGGTCGCCGACGCCGTCTACCTGGCCACCGACCCGGACCGCGAAGGCGAGGCGATCAGCTGGCACATCTCCGAGATCCTCAAGGAGCGCGGCCTGCTCAAGGGCAAGACCCTGCACCGGGTCGTGTTCACCGAGATCACGCCCAAGGCGATCAAGGCCGCGGTCGAGAACCCGCGCCAGGTCGCCGGCGACCTGGTGGACGCCCAGCAGGCGCGCCGCGCCCTGGACTACCTGGTCGGCTTCAACCTCTCGCCCGTGCTCTGGCGCAAGGTCCAGCGCGGCCTGTCCGCCGGCCGCGTGCAGTCGCCGGCGCTGCGCATGATCGTCGAGCGCGAGGAGGAGATCGAAGCCTTCGTGCCGCGCGAATACTGGTCCATGGAAGCCGAGCTCAACCACCCGCAGCAGGCGTTCACGGCGCGGCTGGTGAAGCTGGACGGGCAGAAGTTCGAGCAGTTCACGATCACCGATTCCAAGGCCGCCGAAGCCGCGCGCGCGCGCCTGGTGAAGGCCGCCGGCGACGCCCTGCGCGTCACCGACGTGGTCAGCAAGGAGCGCAAGCGCCGGCCGTCGCCGCCGTTCATTACCTCGACCCTGCAGCAGGAGGCCGCGCGCAAGCTCGGCTTCACCACCTCGCGCACCATGCGCGTGGCGCAGAAGCTGTACGAGGGCGTGGCGATAGGCGAGGAAGGCTCGGTCGGCCTGATCAGCTACATGCGTACCGACTCCGTGAACCTGTCGGTGGACGCGGTGGTCGAGATCCGCGACGTGATCGCGCGCGACTTCGGCACCCAGGCGGTGCCGGACAAGCCCAACGAGTACAAGTCCAAGTCCAAGAACGCGCAGGAAGCGCACGAAGCGATCCGCCCCACGTCCGCCCTGCGCACGCCGGCCTCGATCGCGAAGTACCTCGACGATGACGCGCGCCGCCTGTACGAGTTGATCTGGAAGCGCACCGTCGCCTCGCAGATGGTGCCGGCGACGATGAACACCGTCTCGGTCGAACTGGCCGCCGGCAGCGAACACAGCTTCCGCGCCAGCGGCACCACCGTCATCGACCCGGGCTTCCTGGCCGTGTACGAGGAAGGCAAGGACGCCAAGTCGGCCGAGGACGACGACGAAGGCCGCAAGCTGCCGCCGATGAAGACCGGCCAGACCGTGCCGCTGGGCAGCATCCACACCGACCAGCACTTCACCGAGCCGCCGCCGCGCTTCTCGGAAGCCTCGCTGGTGAAGACGCTCGAGGAATACGGCATCGGCCGTCCGTCGACGTACGCCAGCATCATCCAGGTGCTGCAGAACCGCGAGTACGTGTACCTCGACAACCGCCGCTTCCGTCCCAGCGACGTCGGCCGCGCGGTGGCCAACTTCCTCACCGGCCACTTCACGCAGTACGTGGACTACGACTTCACCGCCAAGCTCGAGGACGAGCTCGACTCCGTGGCGGCGGGCGAGGCGGCTTGGGTGCCGCTGCTCGAGCGCTTCTGGAAGCCGTTCAAGGCCACGATTGACGAGAAGAGCGAGTCGGTTGATCGCTCCGAGGCCACCGGTTCGCGCGTGCTCGGCACCGACCCGAAGTCGGGCAAGCCCGTGTCCGTGCGCCTGGGCCGCTACGGGCCGTTCGCGCAGATCGGCACCGCCGAGGACGAGGACAAGCCCAAGTTCGCTTCGCTGCGCCCGGGCACCAGCATGCACACCATCACGCTGGAGGAGGCGCTGCCGCTGTTCAACCTGCCGCGCGCGCTGGGCCAGTTCGAGGGCAAGGACGTCACGGTCGCGATCGGCCGCTTCGGCCCGTTCGCCAAGTGGGGCGACACCTACGCCTCGCTGGGCAAGGAAGACGACCCGTACACCATCAGCTTCGAGCAGGCGGTGGAACGCGTGCAGGCGAAGATCGAGATGATCGCCAACCGCACCATCAAGGTCTTCCCCGGCACCGACATCCAGGTGTTGAACGGCCGCTACGGCCCGTACATCACCGACGGCGAGAAGAACGGCAAGATCCCGAAGGACCGCGACCCCGCCAGCCTCACGCAGGAGGAATGCGTGGCGCTGCTGGCCGAGGGCAAGCCGGTGCGCAAGGGCGGCCGCTTCGGCAAGAAGGCCGCGACCAAGAAGGCGCCGGCGAAGAAGGCGGTGAAGAAGGAAGCCACCGAGGCCGCGCCGAAGAAGGCACCGGCCAAGAAGGCGGCCAAGAAAGCCACGAAGAAGGCCGCGAAGAAAGCGACCAAGACCGCGGCGAAAAAGCCCGCCGCCAAGAAAGCGGTGAAGAAGGCGACGAAGGCGGCCTGACCGCCTGCGCGCGCGGCCCGGCTACTCGCCGGGCTGCGCGAGCCGCTCGATGCCGCGGCGCGCCTTTTCCCCGGCGACCTTGCGGCGCACGTCGGCCAGCAGCGCCGGCGCGTCGAACACCAGCCCGCCCTTGATCGTGTAGCGCACGCCGCCCACGCGGCGCAGGCGACCGTCTTCGCCCAGGCGCAGGTGGCCGTTGCCGTAGAGCACCTTCAGGTTGGCCAGCGGGTTTTCCGGCAGCACGACGAGGTCGGCCAGCTTGCCGGCTTCGACCGAACCGAGGCGGTCGTCGGCCTTGAGCACCTCGGCGCCCGACAGCGTGGCGGCGCGGATCACCTCCAGCGGGTGGAAGCCGGCCTCGCGCAGCATCTCCAGCTCCTCGATGGTGCCGAAGCCATAGGTCTTGTAGATGTAGCCCGAATCGCTGCCGACGGTGACGCGGCCGCCGCGGTTCTTGTAGTCGTTCACGAAGGCCATCCAGCGCCGGTAGTTGTCGCGCCAGGCCACTTCCTCCTCGCTGCCCCAGTCGAAGAAGAAGCTGCCGTGGTTGCCGCGGTTGGGCGTGAAGAAATCCCACAGCGCCGGGTGCGTGTAGTCCTCGTGCCAGTCGGCGCGGCGCGCGCGCATCAGGTCGCGGCTGGCGGCGTAGATGTTGAAGGTCGGGTCGAGGGTGAAGTCGAGCGCAAGCAGCTCCTTCATCACCGCCTCGTAGCGATCGCTGCCCTTTTCGCTGGCCTGCGCCCAGAGCTTGCCGGCCTCGCCGAAGCGGTCCTGTTCGTCGAGGTAGTTGTAGCCGGCCGGGTACTGCTGCACGGTCTGGCCCTCGAACAGCGCCTCGGGCAGGCCGTACCAGTGCTCCATCGTGGTGAGGCCCCAGCGCGCCGTGGTCAGCACGTTCACGCGCGCGACGTCGAGCTGGGCGTGGTGGCAGGCGCTGCCCATGCCCTGCTTCTTCAATTCGTCGAACACGGCCTCGAGGATGTCGGGGCGGAAGCCAAAGCACTTCATGCCCAGCGCGCCGCGCGCCTTCATGTCGCGCACCCACTGGCGGCCCTGCTCCGGGGTGGTGATCGGCGTTTCGCGGCCCTGGCCGAAGAACGCGTACGGGAACAGGCGCGGCGCGGTGATCGCGTTGCGCTCGCTGCGCTTCTGCTCGGACACGCACCAGTCGATGCCGTTGCCGCAGCCGGGGTCGCGCACCGACGTGATGCCGTGGCCGAGCCAGAGCTTGTACACATACTCGGCGTCCACGCCCTGCTCCTCGCCGCCGATGTGGCCGTGCAGGTCGACGATGCCGGGCATCACGAACTGCCCGGCCAGGTCGATCTCGCGGCCGCCGGCCTTGAGCACCGGCCGGCCCTTGGGGTCGATCGGCGTGTTGGCGCTGCCGACGATGCGCACCTCGCGGATGCGGTCGCCCTCGATGACGATATCCACCGGGCCGTAGGCCGGCGCGCCGGTGCCGGTGATCACGGTGGCGCCGCGCAGGATCAGCTGGGGATACGGGCCTTCGCCCTCGGTGCGGTCGGGCGCGGCCGGGATGGCGGCGAAGACGGGCGACGCGGCAAACAGGGCGAGGATGAACAGCAGGCGCGTCATGGCGTGTCCCGGGCTGGCGGTGGCGGGGGCGCGGAGGGAGAATCCCGGCATGCGCCCGTGGGTCATCGCCAGCTTAGCGAGTTTGCTCGCCCTCGTCGGCCCGGCCGCGGGCGAGGACCTCACCGTATACCGCTGCCAGGACGCGGGCGGCCGCGTCACCCTGCAGGACGAGCCCTGCCCCGCCGGCCAGCAGCAGTCCGCGCGCAGCATGGTGCGGCCGCGAGATCCCGCGCCGCCGCCGCCCGCACCGGAACGCGAGCCCGAGCCCGCGCCGGTCGACGCCGCGCTGCCGCCGCCGGCGTACTACGAGCCGGGCCTGCCTTTCCCGCCGCCGCCGCTGTTCCAGTGCACGGACTACGACGGCAGCCAGCGCTTCAGCGAGGACTACGACCCGGCCACGCGCTGCGTGCCGCTGCCGGTGCTGGGCTACGACGTGCGCGGCTCCAGCGCCGCGGCCGGCACCTGCCGCTGGGTCACCGAATCCTGCGTGCGCCTGGACGACGGCGACGCCTGCGAACAGTTCCGCGCCAAGCTGAAACAGGCCCGCTCCGACGCCCTGCACGCCTTCAGCGACACCGCGGCCTACCGCAAGTCGGAAGTGTTGCGCCTCGACGCCATCGTCGCCGAATCCTGCCCTTGAGCGGCGCCCATTGTGGGAGGGACTTCAGTCCCGATGCCTTTCGACGAGAAGCATCGGGACTGAAGTCCCTCCCACAAAAGGCGCCCGTCAGAAACCGTAGCGGAGGAAGCCGCCGTCGACGGCGATGCATTCGCCGGTGATGTAGCTGGCGGCGGGCAGGCACAGGAACGCGACCGCGGCGGCCACTTCCTCGGGCTCGCCCACGCGGCCCATCGGCGTGCGGTCGATCACTTCGTCGAGGTAATCGGGATTGGCCAGCTTGGCCGACGTGCGGCGGGTGCGGATGTACCAGGGCGCGACCGCGTTGACGCGCACGCCGTCCTCGGCCCATTCGCAGGCCAGGTTCTTGGTCAGCTGGTGCAGCGCCGCCTTGCTCATGCCGTAGGGCGCGCCGGTGCGCACGTGGGTCAGGCCCGAGACCGAGCCGACGTTCACGATCGACGACACCGCGTGCTGGCTCAGCAGCGGGAAGGCGAAGCGGCTGAGCTCGAAGGCCGAGAACAGGTTGGTCTCGAAGATCTGCCGCCACTCCTCGTCGCCGTAATCCATCGCCGCGCGGCTGGTGTTGGTGCCGGCGTTGTTGACCAGCAGCTGCAGGCCCTCGCCCAGGTCCTCGACCCAATCGAAGATCTCGCGTCGCTGCTCGGCGTCGGACACGTCGGCGGGGAAGGCGCGTACGCGGGCTTCCGGGAACTCATCCTCGAGCTCGGTGCGCGTGGCCTCCAGCGCGGCCTCGTCGCGCGCGACCAGCAGCAGGTCGGCGCCCAGGCCCAGCAGTTCGGCGGCGATGGCGCGGCCGATGCCCGCGCTGGCGCCGGTCACCAGCGCCACCTGCCCGTCCAGTCGCCAGCGGTTGATCGTCATCGGATGCTCCCTGCGGCCCGGGGGTAGGATACCGGCCAACCGCCCCACGGAGCATGCCCATGCGCCTCGTCCTGATCCTGGCCAGCCTGGTGCTGGCCACCGCCTGCGACGCTCCCAAGCCCGACCCCACGCCCGACACGGTGCCGGAACCGCAGGCCGCCAACACCGAACTGCGCGACGCGATCCAGGCACCGCTGGACAAGGCCCGCGCCGTCGAAGACACCCAGGCCAAGGAAGAAGCCGAGCGCCAGCGCACGCTCGAGGACGCCGGCGGCTGAAACGACGACGCCCGGGCAAGCCCGGGCGTCGCGGGTTCCGATGCGACCGCGCCTCAGTAGGCGCAGAGGCAGTGCGCCACGGCGCGGAACGGCGAGCGGCCCTTGCCGTCCAGCCAGGCCAGCTCGCGCTCGGCGGTGGCCAGGGTCTCGCGGTCGATCATCAGCGGGGTCGGCGCCAGCACGCGCAGCAGGCCCTCGGTGCGCGAGCTCTTGCCCATGTTCACCACGAACTGCTCGAACGGCGTCAGCGGCTTCTCGATGTAGCTCACCACGTAGTCGTCGCCGAGCTCGCCGAGCTTCGCCGCGGCGTCGAGCGCGGCCTGGAAGCCGCCCAGTTCATCCACCAGCCCGCGCTCCTTGGCCTGCGCGCCGCTCCAGACGCGGCCGCGCGCATGCTGGTCGATCTCGGCCGGGGTGCCGTCGCGCGCCTCGGCCACCTTGCC
The DNA here is from genome assembly GCF_000747155.1 of Arenimonas metalli CF5-1. GTDB lineage: Bacteria > Pseudomonadota > Gammaproteobacteria > Xanthomonadales > Xanthomonadaceae > Arenimonas > Arenimonas metalli. Next base: position 59,310 of record NZ_AVCK01000014.1, read on the forward strand.
GATGAACTCGGCGTAGCCGCGGTCGATCACCGACTGGATCAGCAGGCCCACGTTCGGATCGAGCGGGCGGGTCGGGTCGAAGGCGCCGGCCAGCGGCGTGGTGCCGACGCCGTCGGTGCTGACGCCGATCTTCTCGAGCACGCGCGGCACCGTCATCCACAGGCCGAAGATGCCGATCGAGCCGGTGATGGTGGACTCGTCGGCGTAGATGCTGTCGGCGTTCATCGAGATCCAGTAGCCGCCGGACGCCGCCACGTTCGCCATCGAGACGACCACCGGCTTGCCCGCGGCCTTGACCAGCTCCACCTCGCGGCGGATCTGCTCGGACGGGAACACGCCGCCGCCCGGGGAATCCACGCGCAGCAGCACCGCCTTGACGCTCTCGTCCTCGCGCGCCGCGCGCAGCAGCGCCGCGGTCGACTCGCCGCCGACGGTGCCCGGCGGCTGCTCGCCGTAGGTGATCTCGCCCTGCGCCACCACCACGGCCACCTTCGGCCGCTGGTCCGGGCCCAGGTGCGGGCGGTCCACGTGCATCAGGTAGCCGTCGAGGCCGATCTGGCGGAAGGTCTGGTTCTCTTCGTCCAGCGCGCCGCGCTCGACCAGCATCTGTTCGAACTCATGGCCGGTGCGCAGGCCATCCACCAGCTTCTCGTCCAGCGCCAGCTGGCCGAGGTTGCCCTGCGCGGCCTGCACGCGCGCCGGCAGCTCGTTGATCATCGCGTTCAGCGCGTCGATCTCGAGCTCGCGCGCCTGCGCGATGTCGGCGACGAAGCGCTGCCAGACGTCGTTCATCCAGTACAGGTCGGCCTCGCGCGCCTCCGGCGAGGCGGCGTCGAGCACGTAGGGTTCGGCGGCAGACTTGTATTCGCCGACCTTGAACAGGTGCACGTCCACGCCGAGCTTTTCCTGCAGGCCCTCGCGGTAGTACATGCGGTAGCGGCCGAAGCCCTCGAGCAGCACCCCGCCCTGCGGGTCCATGTAGACCTCGTCGGCCTGCGCGGCCAGGTAGTACTGGCGCTGTTCGAGGTCGGTGCCGTACGCCACCACCTGCTTGCCCGAGTCGCGGAACTCGCGCAGCGCGGTCGCCAGGTCACGCAGCGCCGCGAAACCCGAGGTCGAGAAACCGTCGGTCAGCAGCACGATGCGATCGATGTGCTTGTCCTCGCGCGCGGCCTCGATCGCGCGCAGCAGGTCGCGCAGCTGGATCTCGGGCTGGGCCTGGCCGGTCGCGCGGTTGATCACGCGGTCCACCGGCGCCGAGCTGAACTGCTCGACCAGGCGGCCATCCAGGTCCAGCACCAGCGCGGTGTCCTCCTGGATCGGCTGCACGCCCGGGCTGGCGGCGATCGCCAGCAGGAAGACGAAGGCGAAGAGCAGGAACAGCAGGAAGAAGATGTTGAACACCAGCTGCTGGAAGAAGGTGAGGACGCTCCAGACCCCCCGGAAGAAACCCAGGATCGGGCCGCGCTTGGCTTCGGACATTGCGGTACTCCACTTAACTTCGGGCCAGCATACCCAGCCGGGGTGAAGACCGCATGCGCCTTACGTCACCCGGACCGGCGCCAGGGGCCGGCGCGCCAGCCGCCAGAAGCGCCAGCCCAGCAGGCCGGCCGCGACGCTCAGGCCCAGGATCAGGCCGGTCCACAGCCCGGGCGCACCCTGTCCCTTCACCAGGCCGAACCAGTAGCCCAGCGGCAGCCCGACGCCCCAGTAGGCGAGCACCGTGATGAACATCGGGACGCGGGTGTCCTTGAGCCCGCGCAGCGCGCCGGCCGACATCGCCTGCAGCCCGTCCGGGTACTGGAACACCGCGGCGTAGGCCATCAGCAGCCCCGCCAGCGCGATCACCGCCGGATCCTGCGTGAAGAAACCGGCGAGCCACACGCCCGCGAACACCAGCACCAGTGCCGACAGCGTCTGCGCCACCATCGCCAGCGTGTAGCCGGCCGCCGCCGACCAGCGCACCGCCGAGGGATCGCCGGCCCCGACCGCGTGGCCAACCCGCACCGTGGTCGCCATCGCCACGCCCAGCGGCACCATGAAGCACAGGCTGGCCATCAGGATCGCGACCTGGTGCGCCGCGATCTGGGTCGTGCCCAGCTTGCCGATCAGCAGCGCGGTGGCGACGAACAGGCTGCCTTCCATGAAGACGGACACACCCATCGGCAGCCCGAGCCGAAGCAGGTCGCGGATCGGCGCCCAGCGCGGCGGATCGAAGCGGGCGAACAAGCCGAGGTCGGCGAAGCGTCGCGAATGGAACAGGTAGCTGCCCAGCGCCGCGCACTGGCAGTAAAGCGTGATCGCCACCGCGTAGCCCAGGCCCGCCGCCCCCATCTGCAGCCCGAACATCAGGGCCCAGCCCAACGGCGCCAGCAGCACCAGCCCGGCGATGCCGAAGACCATGGTCGGCAGCGTCCAGGCCACGCCTTCGCTGAGGTTGCGCAGGCAGAAGTACAGCGCCAGCCCCGGGGCGCCCCAGCTGATCGCGCGCAGGAAGGCCACGGCTTCGGGCCGCGCCTCGGCGGTGATGCCCATCGGCTCCAGCGCCAGCGCGCCGGCCCGCACCACGAAGAACAGGCCGAAGCCCAGGGCCAGCGCCAGCCACGCTGCCTGCCGGAACACCGGCCCGATCTCGGCCCGGCGCCCGGCGCCGTTGAGCTGCGCCACCGTCGGCGGCACCGCCATCAGTACGCCGATGCTGACCAGGATCACCACCGACCACACCGCGCTGCCAACGCCGACCGCGGCCAGCGTGACCGGGCCATGCCGGCCGGCCAGCAGCGTGTCGATGATGTTCATCGCCATGGACGACACCTGCCCGAGCACCAGCGGCAGGGCCAGCAGGAAGCTGACGCGCATCTCGCGCAGCAGGCGCGCGACGCGGGTTTCGGAGTGACTCATGGGGCGATGCCAACCGGCGGAGGACCGCTATATTAGCGGCTGCCGCCCCGGAGCCCCGCATGACCACGGAAACCACCCCGTCCCCCGACGCCGCCCCGGCGCGCCGCTGCCAGAACTGCGGCGAAGCCCTGCTGGGCGAGCACTGCTACGCCTGCGGCCAGCCGACCAAGGGCCTGGTGCGGCACTTCAGCTCGATCATCGGCGACTTCATGGACTCGGTGTTCGAGCTCGATTCGCGCATCCTGCGCACGCTCGGCCCGCTGCTGTTCCGCCCCGGCTACCTCAGCGACGAGTATTTCGCGGGGCGCCGCGTGCGCTACGTCAGCCCGGTGCGGCTGTTCGTGTTCCTGAGCCTGTTCGCGTTCTTCGCCGCGCAGCTGAGCTTCCAGATCGACAACACCCCGCGCGATGCCGCCGAGGTGCGGCTGGGCGACGAAGGCGACGTGGTCAACGAGGGCTTCGGCGAGCGGATGCTCGCGGCCGACACCGTTGCCAAGGTCGAGCAGATCCGCGACGAGGCGCTGGCCGAGGTCACGGCGGCGCGGGACGAATCCAAGGGCGTGCCGGGCGTGTCGATCGGCCTGGACATCGCCGAGAAGGCGGTGAAGAACGAGGCCGATCGCCGGATCGAGGAGATCCGGGAGAGCGAGCGCACCGGCAAGCCGCTGCCGGTGACGCGCGAGGACACCGGCACCATCAGCTTCAACGGCACGCCCTGGGACCGGGAGAAGAACCCGCTGGTCATCGGCTGGCTGGGCGAGTCGGGCAACGCCAGGCTCAACGGCTATGTCGATCGCGCGCAGGGCAACATCAAGCGCATCCAGGACGACCCGAACCTGCTCAAGGACGCCTTCCTCTCGACGGTGCCGACCACGCTGTTCGTGCTGCTGCCGCTGTTCGCGGCGCTGCTGAAGGTGGCGTACGTCTTCAAGGGCCGGCTGTACATGGAGCACCTGATCGTGGCGCTGCACAGCCACAGCTTCCTGTGCGCGGGGCTGCTGCTGGTGCTGCTGCTCGACGCGATGGCGGGCTGGGCCAGCGGCCTGGGCTGGCTGCCCGCCAGCATCCGCATCGCCGAGGTGGCGCTGGTGTGCTGGATGCCGGTCTACCTGCTGCTGATGCAGAAGCGCGTCTACCGCCAGGGCTGGATCATGACCCTGCTCAAGTACACGCTGCTGGGTACCTGCTACCTGGTGCTGCTGAGCTTCGGCGCGACCGCGAGCCTGCTCGCCAGCCTCGTCAACCTGTAAGCCGGCTCAGCGGCCGAGGCGCTCGCGCACCAGCGCCTCGCGGGCTTCCGGGGGCGCGGCCACCAGCGTGCGGCGAAGCTCCTCGCGTTCGCTGGCCGGCAGGCGCCGCGCCAGGATCGCGAGGTCCGCGCGGGTGGCCGGCGTCAGTTCCCGCAGCAGCGCGCGCAGGGCGGCGCGCTCGCCTTCCGGCACGAAGGCGAACAGCGGCCGCAGTTCGGCGAAGCCGCCGCCGACCTCGGGGCCCAGCCACCAGTCCTGGCGCTGGTCCGAGGGCAGCTGGTCGAAGGCGGCGCGCAGGGCCTGCTGCTGCTCGGGCGACAGCGCGGCGAAGCGGGCGGCGACGGCGCGCACCTGCGCACGCTCCGCATCGGACAGCGCCAGCCAGGCCGCGAACGGTCCGCGGCGGCGCGCCTTCTCGGCCGGCGGCAGCGCGTCCCATTCACGGACGCGTTGGCGCAGGGCCTCGCGCGAGGCCGCGTCCAGCGCCGCCCAGTGCGCAGCGTTCGCCCGCAGCCTCGCCCGGGTGTCGGCATCCAGCGCCGGCCACGACGAGGCCAGCGGCGCCAGCAGCTGGCGCTCTTCCAGCGGAAGCGACGGGAACGCCGCCAGCGGGGCGACGACCAGGGCCAGCACCAGGCCCAGCGCGCGGGCGCTTCGGTCAGGGCGCATCGTCGGCCTCCGGGTCGGGGGTGGCTTGTTCGGCGGCCCCGAGGGCGGCGTCGGCTTCGCCCGAGGCCAGCCAGCTGAGCAGGGCCAGGTCGGCGGCCAGGGCTTCGTCCCCGGGCGCCGCGATCTGGGCGAAGTCGGGATGGGTGACCAGGTCGGCGTCGCTGCCGGCCGGCATCGGCGCGGGCGCGGGCTCGACCGGCAGCGCCTGCACGCCACCCGGCGCCAGCGCGGGCGTTTGCGGCCAGAAGGTGGCGGCGAAGGCCAGCGCCAGCAGCGCGAGCGCGATCCAGGCCAGGCGCCGGCGCCAGGGCGACGGCGGCGGCGGCACGACCGGCCCGGGTTCCGGCGCGTCGCGCAGGACGCGGGCGCGCAGTTCCGCCAGCGCCTCGGCGCGTTCCGGGGGCAGCGTCTTGACCTGCCGGTGCAGGCGCTCGCGCAGGGCGCCCAGCACGGCGTAGCTGACGCCGGCGTCGCCCAGCTGCTGCAGCGCCCGCTGCAGGGCGAAGCGGTAGGTGGGCTCGCTGACGCCCAGCACCTGGGCCGCGTGCGCGAAGTCGAGGCCGGCGACGATCCGCAGCAGCAGCGCGGCGCGCGGCCCGGAGCTGAGCGCACCGAGCTCGGGGATGTCGCTCTGGCCCTCGGCCAGCTCGGCCTGGGCCACCAGCAGGGCCCAGAAGGCCGCCGGCCAGGCCGAGAGCGGGCTGTGCGCGGAAACCTCGCGGAACGCCCGCATGGCGCGCCCCAGGGCGGCCTGGGCGACCTCGTCGCGGCCGCACTGGACCTGCACGAACACGAACGCCCGGCGCTCGATGCCGCGCAGGAAGGCGGACAGGGCGGACGAGGCAGGGGCGGGGGAGGCGGGGGTCGGGGCAGCGGAAGGCACGCCGCATTCTATCGAACCCGTCACAGTCCGGGCCGGTTGACAGGGCCGAAAACCCTGCTCCGCCAAGCCCGGCGCGGCTTCCGGCGTGAAACGTTGTGCACAGCGCCAGACGGGGCGGCCATCGGCGGCCCGGAACCGCCGTGAAGGCCGTGATGACTGATTTGTGATTGCCGTAACCCGTTGATTGGAAAGCACTATGACGGCTTGGTTAAAAAATCGCCAACCCAGCCCAAGCGCCCTTGGCGTGGGGGGTGCGCAAGCTTCCTCCAAGCCTCTTCCACAGAGTTATCCACATGCGGTGTGGATAAGGAGGATTCGGTTTGATGAACAGTAGCTTAGGGGCGTTTCCTGATGTCCCGGACAGCAATAGTGCGCAAGTGGGGCAAGCGGTCTTCCTACAGGGCCACAGGCTAGACTGACGGCATGCCGTCGACCCCCGACACCGCGCTGCGCATCGCCCTGCCGGTCCCGCTCCCGCGCGCGTTCGACTACCGGCCGCCGGCCGGCATGGACGTGGACGCCGGCTGGATCGGCTGCCGGGTGCGGGTGCCGTTCGGACGCGGGGACGGCGAGCAGGTCGGGGTGGTGGTCGGCGTCGGGCCGGCCGAGGGCGGCGGCGACGGCCTCAAGCCGGTGCTGGAGCGGCTGGACGCGGCGCCGCTGCTGGGCGGCGAGCTGTTCGAGAGCCTGCGCTGGCTGGCCGGCTACTACCACGCCCCGCTGGGCGAAGTGCTGGCCACGGCCCTGCCCGGCCCGATCCGCGCGGGCCAGCCGCTGCCCGAGACCGCCCGGCACGGCTGGGCGCTGACGCCAGCCGGCCTGGCCGCCGCCGCCGCGCCCGGGCGCGACGGCAAACCGCGCCGGCTGCTGCTCCAACTCGCCGAACGCCCGCTGGGCGAGGACCTGCTCGACCAGCAGGCGGAAGACTGGCGCGCCGCCGCCCGCGCGCTGGCCGAGCGCGGCCTGGCCGAGCGCCTCGTGCTGGCGGGCCGCCCCGAACCGGCGCCCGCCCTGCCCGGCCCACCCCTGATGCCGGCGCAGGCCCAGGCGCTGGCCGCCCTGCGCGAGGGCGAAGGTTTCCGGCCCTGCCTGCTCGAAGGCGTCACCGGCAGCGGCAAGACCGAGGTCTACCTGCAGGCCATCGCCGACTGCCTGGCCGCCGGCCGGCAGGCGCTGGTGCTGGTGCCCGAGATCGGGCTGACGCCTCAGGCGCTGGCGCGCTTCCGCAGCCGCCTGGGCGTGCCGGTGCTGGCCTACCACTCGGGCCTGGCCGACGGCGAACGCGCGCGCGCCTGGACCGCGATGCTGCGCGGCGAGGCGCGGGTGCTGGTGGGCACGCGCTCGGCGGTGTTCTGCCCGCTGCCCGAGGCCGGCCTGATCGTGGTGGACGAAGAGCACGACGGTTCGTACAAGCAGCAGGACGGCATCCGCTACCACGCCCGCGACCTCGCCCTGGTGCGCGCCAGCAAACTCGGCGTGCCGGTGCTGCTCGGCAGCGCCACGCCCTCGCTGGAAACCCTGCACAACGCCCTCTCCGGCCGCTACCGGCACCTGCGGCTGGGCCAGCGCGCCGGCGGCGCGCGGCCGCCGGCGGTGCGGGTGGTCGACATCCGCAAGCGGCCGCTGCGCAACGGGCTGTCGGAAGACCTGCTCGAGGCGGTCGGCCGCTGCCTGGCGCGCGGCGAGCAGGCGCTGGTGTTCAAGAACCGCCGCGGCTACGCGCCGGTGCTGATCTGCCATGACTGCGGCTGGAGCGCGCACTGCAAGCGCTGCGACGCCGCCATGACCGTGCACGCCGGCGGACGGCGACTGATCTGCCACCACTGCGGCGCGCGCGCCACGCCGCCAAATGCCTGCCCCGACTGCGCCAGCCTGGCGCTGCAGCCGCAGGGCGCCGGCACCGAGCGCATCGAGGAGGCGCTGGCCGAACGCTTCCCCGAGGCGCTGATGATCCGCGTCGATCGCGAGACCACCCGCCGTCGCGACGCCATCGAGAAACACCTGGCCGATTTCGGCGACCGCTCCGGCATCCTGGTCGGCACCCAGATGCTGGCCAAGGGCCACGACCTGCCGCGGCTGACGCTGGTGGCGGTGGTGGGCGTGGACGAAGGCCTGTTCAGCGCCGACTTCCGCGCCGGCGAAAAGCTCGCGCAGCTGCTGATCCAGGTCGCGGGCCGCGCCGGCCGCGCCCAGCTGCCGGGCGAAGTGCTGCTGCAAACGCACCACCCGGAGCATCCGCTGCTCAACACCTTGCTCGCGGGCGGCTACCCCGCCGTCGCCGCGCTGCAGCTGGCCGAGCGCGAAGTGGCGCAGTTCCCGCCTTACGCGCACCTGGCGCTGCTGCGCGCCGAAGCACCCACCGAGGGCGACATGCAGGGCTTCCTGCGCGAGGCGCGCGAGGCCTTCGTCGCGCGCGAGGGCGTGCAGCTCAACGGCCCGATGCCCGCGCCGATGGCGCGCCGCGCCGGCAAGGCGCGCGGCCAGATCCTGCTCGACGCGGCCCAGCGCGCGCCGCTGCATGCCGCCCTGCACGACTGGCTGCCGAAGCTGCAGGCGCTGAAGTCGGCCCGCCGCGTGCGCTGGTCGCTCGACGTCGACCCTACCGACCTCTACTGAAGGCGACCCGCCGGGCCTGGCCCGATCGATGGACTCAGCGACGGAGCGGCTGGCGCAGCATCGCGTGCACGCGCAGGCCCGGCTTGCGCTGGCTGATCACGAGGCGGCCGCCGAGCGCCAGCACGCGGTCCTGCAGGCCGGACATGCCGTTGCCCGGGCGGATCTGCTCCACGCGGCCCTGGCCGTCGTCGCGGATGTCGAGGAACAGGCACAGCTGGCCGTCGCGCGCGCTGACGCGCAGCCGCAGCGTGCAGCGCGAGGCGCGGGCGTGGCGCACGACGTTGGTGATCGCCTCCTGCGCCACGCGGAAGGCCGCCACCCGGTAGACCGGGTTCAGGCGCGCCAGCAGCCGGGCATCGCCCTCGAGCCGGGTCTCGAACACCAGGCCGGCGTCTTCGGCCAGCCGGCGCAGGCTGCCGCGGTCGATCGCGCCGAACAGGCCCAGCTCGTCGAGCGCCGCCGGGCGCAGCGAATCCAGCACGCGGCCGATGTTCTGCTGCATCAGCCGCGTGATCTCGAGCAGGCGATCGACCACGCCCACGCGGCCGGCGGCGGCGAGGTCCGGCGCCGACAGCTTCAGGTGGGTCTGCAGCGCGGCCAGGTTCTGGCCAAACTCGTCGTGCAGTTCGCCGGCCAGGCGGTGGCGCTCGCGCTCCTCGACCTTGAGGTTGCGCAGCGCCGCCTCGTGCAGCTCCTCCGCCAGGCGCAGCTGGTGGCGCTTGGCCTGCGCCAGCTCCCCGGCCTGCTGCCGCAATCCGTCCACCGTGGCGCCGAACATCAGCGCCATGGCCCCGGCGATCGCGATGAACAGCTGCAGCCACACGGGCCACTGCGCGGCAAAGCCAAGGTGGTCCTCGAGCGCGATCAGGGTGCTGGCCGACCACAGCGACAGCGCCGCGCCGCGCCAGCCGTGCCGCATCGAGAACACCACCACCGCCACCAGCACCAGCATGCGCAGCAGCTCGGCCAGCGCGTTGGAGTCGCGCGCCAACGCCACCAGCACCAGCAGGCCGATGAAGAACGGCGCCAGCATCATCGCCTCGCCCAGGATGCGGCGCGAACCCCTGCGGTGGCGCGCTTCCACGCACCACGCCCCCAAGGGCACCACCAGCAGCATGCCGATGAAGTGGCCCAGCAGGTTCTTGACGAAGAAGAAGGCCAGCAGCGAAACGTCGGTGCCCAGGCGCTGGGTGTCGACCAGCAGCGCCAGGCGCAGGTCGCTGACGCTGCCTTCGTTGAGCACGTAGGCCAGGTCCTTGCCCGCCAGCAGCGCCGCCGCGACCAGGGCCGCGGCCAGGAAGCGCTCGATGCCCGCCACGCTGGCCAGCGCCAGCGGCCGTACATTGGCGCGGCACAGCAGCGCGACGCCGGCGATGGCGAGGAAGGGTTCGGCGAAATTGCCCAGCAGGAACGATCCGGCGTCGTGCCAGTAATGCAGGAAGCCGCCCTCGACGCCGTTGCGCCAGCCCACCAGCATGCCGTTGAGGCAGCGCACCACGATGGTGACGACGATGACCGCCGGCCACTGCCGGCGCGGCAGCAGCCAGAGCACGAGGAACAGCAGGCCGGTCGCCACGTGCCAGTGCAGGAACCCCAGCACCAGCAGCAGCCAATAGCCGATGCCATGGGCCAGCACCGCGACCCAGGCGGGCCAGGACGCGGTTCCGGGGGCGGGAGGGGAAGGCGCCGCGTGCATCCGCGGATTGTCCGTACGCAATCGGGGCGCGTACAAGGACTCCGGTCACACTAAGAAAAAATCTCACCCCGGGGTTCGGCCGAGACGCGGAACTGTCAAACTCCGCGCCATGATCCGCGTCCTCCTCATAGACGACCATGCCATCGTCCGCGAGGGCTTCAAGCGACTGATCGAGAGTTCCCCCGGATTCCTGGTGGTGGCAGAAGCCCGCAACGCCGACGAGGCACTCTCGGCGCTCGAACGCGTGTCCGCCGACATCGCCGTGGTCGACATCAGCCTGGGCGACGGCGCCAGCAGCGGCCTCGACCTGATCGCCCTGCTGCGCGACCTGATGCACGGCCTGCGCTGCGTGGTGCTGAGCATGCACGACGATTCCGGCCTGGTGCTGCGCGCGCTGGAGCAGGGCGCCCGCGGCTACTTCACCAAGGCGGTGGCCGCCGACGAACTGCTCGACGGGCTGCGGCGCATCGCCGCCGGCGAAGTGGTGCTGAGCTCGGACCTGGCGCCGCCGGTGTCGAACCCGGTGCCGCTGCTGACGCCGCGCGAGCGCGCCACCCTGCGCGGGCTGCTTTCGGACCGCCCGCCAAAGGCCATCGCCTACGACCTGGGCATCAGCGACAAGACCCTGTACCGGCACCGCGCCAACCTGATGGAGAAGCTCGGCGCCCGCAACGCCACCGAGCTGGCCCGCATCGCCCGCGAGCGCGGCCTGCTGGCCGACCTGGGCTGAGCCCGGCCGACGGGTCCGGCCGCCCCCTTCCGGGCCCTGAAACGACGACGGCCCCTCGCGGGGCCGTCGTTCACTGCATCGCCGCGCGGATCAGGCCGCGAACAGCGCCCGCATCTTCTTCAGCGCATTGGCCTCGACCTGGCGGATGCGCTCGGCGCTGACGCCGTACTCGTCGGCAAGCTCCTGCAGCGTCGCCTTGGGCTCGCCCAGGAAACGGCGCTTGAGGATGTCGCGCGAACGCTGGTCGAGGCCGGCCAGGCCCTCGCGCAGCAGCTCGAGCTGGTCGTCCTCGTGGCTCTCGCGCTCGTAGGCCATGGCCGGGTCGTCGCTGGCGTCGCGCAGGTAGGCGACCGGCGACGGCGGGGCGTTCTCGTTGTCCTCGTCCGGCGCGTCGAAACCGACGTCGCGGCCGCTCAGGCGCGACTCCATCTCCAGCACTTCGCGCTTGGAGACGTTGAGGTCCTTGGCCACCGCGGTGACCTCGGCGTCGTTCATCCAGCCCAGGCGCTTCTTGCTCTTGCGCAGGTTGAAGAACAGCTTGCGCTGCGCCTTGGTGGTGGCGACCTTGACGATGCGCCAGTTGCGCAGGATGAACTCGTGCATCTCGGCGCGCACCCAGTGCACGGCGAAGGACACCAGGCGAACGCCCTGGTCGGGGTCGAAGCGCTTGACGGCCTTCATCAGGCCGATGTTGCCTTCCTGGATCAGGTCGCCCATGCCGAGGCCGTAGCCCTGGTAGCCGCGGGCCACGTGCACGACGAAGCGCAGGTGCGAGACGACCAGGGCCTTGGCGGCGTCGAGGTCTTCCTCGTCGCGGAAGCGGCGCGCGAGGTCCTGCTCCTCTTCGACGGTGAGCACGGGCACGCGGTTGACCGCGGAGATGTACGCGTCCAGCGAACCGAGCGCACTCGGGATCGGCAGGTTGTTCGCGATCAGGGCGGTGGTGGTCATGCGTTCCTCTTTCATGGGCCGGAGTTTAGCACTCGGCCTGTTGGAGTGCTGAATAGGCCAAAAGTTCCCTGTCCGTCCCATGAATGGAACAGCCAATCCCCTGGCGACGTTCCTGTTCTGGGGGCCGCCCCGCCGGGTTCAAGGGCCCGGGCGAGTCGGCCAGGCTTCGGCCGGGGCCGGGGCCGGGGCCGGGGC
>NZ_AVCK01000015.1 GCF_000747155.1 Arenimonas metalli CF5-1
CCTGCCGCTGTTCGAGCACGCGGTGGAACTGGTGGTGCCGCGTCTGCGCCTGGCCTGCCCGCGTTGCGGCCCGCGACTGGAGCGGCTGGACTGGATCGACCCCCACGCCCGGGTCACCCGGAGGCTGGCCGACAGCGTTGCCCGGCTGTGCACGGGCACCTCGATTCGGCACGCAGCGCAGTGGTTTGGCCTGAACTGGAAGACGGTCAAGACGATCGACTTCCGGCATCTGGAGCGCACCCTGGGCCCGCCGGATCTGGACGGGGTGCGGTTACTGGCGATGGACGAGTTCGCGATCCAGAAGGGTCACCGCTACGCCACGGTCGTCGTCGACCCTGAGCGCAAGCGGGTGCTGTGGATCGGCCGTGGCCGCTCCCGGGCTGAGATCCGGCCGTTCTTCGAGCTGCTGGGCCCGGCGCGCTGCGCGCAGATCCGGGCCGTGGCCATGGACATGAACACGGCCTACGACCTGGAGGTGCAAGCCCACTGCCCGAATGCGGAGGTCGTCTACGACCTGTTCCACGTCGTGGCCAAGTACGGCCGCGAAGTGATTGATCGCGTGCGCGTGGACGAAGCGAATCGACTATCCGTCGACCGACAGGCGCGAAAAGTGGTCAAGACATCGCGCTGGTTGCTGCTGCGCAACCGCGAGAACGTGCCGGAAGATCAGGTGGTCCGACTGGACGAATTGCTGGCCGCCAACAAGGCCCTGCTGACCGTCTACCTGCTCAAGGACGACCTGAAGCAGCTGTGGTTCTACCGCCGCGAAGGCTGGGCTAGGAAGGCCTGGAGAAGCTGGAAGCGACGAGCCCTGCGCAGCGGCCTGGAGCCGCTGCGCGTGTTCGTGCGGCGGCTCGAGCCCTACCTGTCGGGGATCCTGGCCCACTGCCGCTGGCCGCTGGGCACCAACCTGGTCGAGGGCATCAACAACAAGATCAAGGTCATCAAGCGGGTGGCCTACGGCTACCGGGACGACGCCTACTTCTTCCTGAAGATCCGGGCGGCCTTCCCCGGACTTGGGTGAAGAACCGTTTTTATCCGGGGGCTGAATGCGTTTTGTGAACTACCGCACGTTTTCGCGGATTGCGTGAGACCGTCGTCACACCTAAGCTTCCGCAACCCCCCGCTCCCTCCGGTGTCCGATGATCCGCAGCGCCCTCCTGCTTTCCCTGTTCCTGCCGGCCATCGCCGCCGCTGCCACCGCGCCCTGCGGGACCCCGAGCGCTCCGCCCGTGCCGGCCACCGTGCCCGCGCCGGAGATGTACCGTGCGCCGCCGGCGCTGTCCGCCTGCGTCAACGTCAATGATTTCGTCGCGCGCGCCCGCAAGCCGGCCCCGCAGCAGGTGGCGGCCCGCGAACCGGCCAAGCCGGCGGCCGCGCCGGCCAGCGCGCCGGCTTACCAGCCCAAGACCGCCCACGACAATTCGCCCTGGCGCTTCGACATGAGCCAGAACGGCCGCCGCATGACGGCCGACGAGTTCGATGCGTGGATGAAGGCCAAGGGCATCCGCGTCGCCACCGGCAAGCCGGGTGCGGCGACCGCCACGGCCGCCGCGGCGCCCGCGCCGGTGGCCGCGGGTTGCAAGGTGACCGCTACGCAGAAGTGCTGAAGCGGTAGTGGGCCACGCCCCACTCGTTGCCGCCTGAGTAGCCGAACAGTTCGGCGCAGGCCATCCAGAACATGCGCCAGCGCTGGTGCCAGCGCGCCGCTTCGGCGGCGCCGTAGGCTTCCGTCAGCACCGCCATCACCTCGTCGCGGTTGCGGTCCTGGTTCTCCAGCCACTGGTTGGCGGTGCGCTCGTAGTGGCGGCCCGACAGCAGCCAGCGCTGCTCGATCGACAGGTCGTCCTGGAAGTGCAGCAGGGTATCGGCCGAGGGCATCAGGCCGCCGGTGAAGAAGTACCGGCCCATCCAGTTGTCCTCGCCCTCGGTCTCGAACGGGTACATCAGGCTGCGGTGGCAGAAGATGTGCACGAACAGCTTGCCGCCCGGCACCAGCCAGCGCGACACGCGGCCCAGCAGGTGCTGGTAGTTGCGCATGTGCTCGAACATCTCGATCGACACCGCGCGGTCGAACTGGTGCTCCGGCAGCTGCAGCTGGTTGACGTCGCAGGTGATGATCTCGACGTTGCCCAGCCCGCGGCGCGCGGCCTGGGCCAGGATGTGCTCGCGCTGGGTGCGCGAGTTGGAGACGCCGGTGATGCGCGCGTTCGGGTAGCGCTGCGCCATCCACAGCGTCAGCGAGCCCCAGCCGCAGCCGAGCTCGAGGATGCGCTGGCCATCGGCCAGCTCGGCGCGCTCGCCGTACAGGGCCAGCATGGCCTCTTCCGCGGTATCCAGGTCCTCGTCGCCGTTGGCGTAGAAGCAGCTCGAGTACTTCAGCCGTTTGCCCAGGCAAAGCTCGAAGAAGCGCGTCGGCACTTCGTAGTGCTGCTCGTTGGCGGCGGCGGTCTCGATCGCGATCGGGCTGCGGCGCAGTTCGTCGAGCAGGCGGCGGAAACGCTGGTCGGCGGCCTCCAGGTCATGCGCACCCTCGTCGCGCAGGCGCTGGGCGCTGAGCCGGCGGATGCCGAGGCGGGTGAGGGCATCGGGCAGCAGGCCGCGCTCGCACAGGTCGATCAGGGACATTCAGGGCTCCGGTGTTTCAGGGGTTGCGGCGCGGGGGCCAGGGGAAGAAGGCGCTGACCTCGCGCTGGTAGGCCGCGTAGTCCTCGCCGCGCGAGCGCAGCGACTGCGCCTCGGTCCACGGGATGCCGCTGACGCGGTAGAGGAAGGCGAACATCACCACGGGCCCGGCCAGCGAGAACCAGAACAGCGGGCTGCCGACGGCCAGCAGCACGTAGCTGAACCAGTGCAGCCACTCGAAGAAGTAATTCGGATGCCGCGACCAAGCCCACAGCCCGTCGCGGCAGGTCTTGCCGCGGTTCGCGGGTTCGGCGCGGAAACGCGCGAGCTGGCGGTCGGCCAACGACTCGCCCGCCATCGACACCAGCCAGACCGCGATCGCCAGCAGCAGCCACGCGTTGAAGTGGTAGCCCGGGTTCGCGGCCGCGGCCAGGAAGGGCAGCGAGAACAGCGCCACCACCACGGCCTGCAGCTGGAAGAAGGCGAAGAAGCGCGCCGGGCTGCCGTTCCAGGCCTCGCGCAGCGCGCGGTAGCGGCCGTCTTCTTCCTCATTTAGCACGCGATGCAGCAGGTGAAGGCACAGCCGCGCGCCCCAGACGCTGCCGAACATCGCCACCAGGCTGCGCACCAGCGGCGCACCCTCGCCGACGATGCCGGCGAACAGCGCCGCCACCGCCATCAGCCCGGCCCAGCCGACGTCCACGTAGCCGACGTTCTTCACCCGCATCGAGAACGCCCACAGCGCCGCCATGGCCAGCGCCGAGGCCAGCCAGATGATGCCGAGGGATTGCCAGCAGTTCACGCCAGCGCCTTGTCCGGCACCGACGCGCCCAGCCGCGCATCGAGCGCGAACAGGGCGGGCAGCACCACGGCCCAGCCGATCGCCAGCGCGCCCATCACCCAGCCCACCGGCGCGCCGAAGCTGACGGCGTCGAAGGCGCCCGCCGCGGCCCAGTAGGCCAGCGGGCCGCCGAACAGGCCCAGCAGGGCGGCGGCGACCGGGCGCTCGCGCAGGAAGGCCATCGAGTGATTGAGCGTGAGCGCGAACCCGGCCCACAGCGACCAGATCCAGGCGGGCGCGGCCCAGGTCCACGGCCAGGGCTCGGCGTAGCGCAGCCAGCCGGAGGCGGCGAAGGCCGTGTCGAGCAGGATGCCCAGCGGCAGCGCCACGGCGAGCAGGCGCAGGTCTTCCGCGCGCCGCCCGCCGTAGGCCAGCGTGGCCACGGCGAAGACCAGCGCCGTGACCGGGCCGGCCCAGACCATGCCGGCGCCGGCGCCGGCGACGCTGGCCAGCCACACGGCCTGGTAGCCGACCACGTTGGCGACGTTGGCCAGTGCCCGGTTCATGTCAGACGGCCTCGGGCGCGGGCAGGTACTGCGGCCGGCGATTGCCGGGGCGCGCGAACAGCAGGTGCACGTCGCCGATCGAACGCTCGATGAAGCCGCCCTCGCAGTAGCAGAGGTAGAACTCCCACATCCGGATGAAGCGCTCGTCGTAGCCCAGCGCGCGCACCTGCTCGAGCTTCGCCATGAAGCGCTGGCGCCAGTGGTTGAGCGTGATGGCATAGCTCGGCCCGATGTCCTCGAGGTTGACCAGGCGCAGGTCGCTGGCGGCGGCCGCCGCACCGGTGATCGCGCTGACCGAGGGGATGAAGCTGCCCGGGAAGATGTAGCGCTTGATGAAGTCCACCGACTTGAGCGCCTGCTCGTAACGGTGGTCTTCGATGGTGATGGCCTGGATCAGCGCCAGCCCGTCCGGCTTGAGCAGGGAGGCGCACTTGTCGAGGTAGGTCTCGAGGTACTGGTGGCCGATGGCCTCGATCATCTCGATGGACACCAGCTTGTCGTACTCGCCGGTGAGGTCGCGGTAGTCCTCCAGCAGCACCGTGACGCGGTCGGCGAGGCCGGCCTCGGCGATGCGCGCGGTGGCCAGCGCATGCTGTTCGCGCGAGATCGTGGTGGTGGTGACGCGGCACCCGAAATGCTTCGCCGCGTACAGCGCCATGCCACCCCAGCCGGTGCCGATCTCGACCAGATGGTCGGCGGGGCGGAGGTCGAGCTTTCGGCAGATCCGCTCGAGCTTGCGGCGCTGGGCGGTTTCCAGCGACTCGCCGGGTTCGGCGAAGATCGCCGAGGAGTACATCAGGCTCTCGTCGAGGAAGAGCTGGAACAGGTCGTTGCCGAGGTCGTAGTGCGCCGCGATGTTGCGGCGGCTGCCGCCGCGGGTGTTGCGGTTGAAGGCATGCAGGGTGCGCATCGCCAGGCCACCGAGGCGGGCGAGGCCGGTCTCCATCGCGTCGAGGCGGTCGCGGTTGATCACCAGCAGGCGCACCAGCGCCACCAGGTCGTCGCAGCGCCACAGGCCGTCCATGTAGGCCTCGCCGGCGCCAACCGAGCCGTTCCCGGCCAGCGCGCGGTAGAAGCCGGGGTCCAGGATGTCCAGGGTCACCGCCAGGCCGTCGCCGGCGTTGCCCAGGGTCTCGGTGCCCAGCCCGTCGCGCACGGTCACCTGGCCACCGGCCAGGCCGTCCAGGGTGGCCAGCAGCCGCTTGCGCAGCATGCGGTCCAGGGCGCCGTAGCGGGCCGCGGCCCCGGGGGCGCTGGCCAGGGTGTCGGCGGGACTGCTCATCAATCAACTCCGGGTGGGGCGGTCGGGGTGCGGGTGGAACGGGATGCGTTTGAACCAGAGCCGGGCCGCCTGCCAGTAGATGGCGGCGGCGACCTTCACGGTGATGAATGGATACCGCGCAAGGCATGAAGCCAGCGTGTGCGCGTCCATCGGCCGGCGCTCGAGCACCAGGGTGGCGTCGAACTCGCGGGCCTCCCCGTCGAGGACGTCCATGTGCACCCGCAGGGCCTCGCCGGGCACCTGGAAGGCCCAGCGGTAGCGGCGCTGCATGGCCATGAACGGCGAGACGTGGAAGGCCTTGTCGAAGTCCCAGTGCAGGGCGTCGCCCCGGCGCTCGGCGCGGTCCACCGCGAGCAGGTAGGCATGGCGCTCGTTCCAGGGGGTGTTGGTGATCTCGGCCAGGATCCAGTCCAGCGTGGTGCCGTCGGCCTTGAAGCCGTAGTAGAAGCTGACCGGGTTCATCACCACGCCGAAGTAGCGGCCGTGGGTGAGCAGGCGGATCGGCCCGTCCGGGCGCCGGCCCAGCGCGCCCTCGACCCGGTCGCGCACGGCGGTGTCCAGCGGTACCGCCGGGTCGCCCAGGTAGTCGCTGCGACGGAACTGGGCCAGGTTGCGGCGGCCGACCGACCAGAACCAGCGGCCCGCGAACACCCGGTCCAGTTCGGCCAGGTCGAGGTAGAGCTGGAACATCCGGTAGCGGAAGTCGTGCGGCCGCGGTGCGTACCGGCGGTGCCGGACCCAACCTTCGTAGATGGCAGAATTCAGGGCCACGAAGCGCCCAGCGCCCGCGCGACCTCGATGCCGCTGCGCAGGCCATCCTCGTGGAAGCCGAAGCCCCAGTAGGCGCCGGCGTACCAGGTGCGGTGGGTGCCGTTGATCTCGCCGCGCCGCGACTGCGCGGCAACGCTGGCGTGGGTGTAGACCGGGTGGTGGTAGCGCATCCGCGCCAGCACCTTGGCCGGGTCGATGTCCTTGCTGCGGTTGAGCGTGACCACGAAGGGCTCGCGCGAATCGATGCCCTGCAGCAGGTTCATGCAGTAGCTGACGGTGCAGGCCGCGTCCGGCTCGGCGGGCACGTAGGCGCTCCAGGCCGCCCAGGCCTTGCGGCGGGTCGGCAGCAGGCGCGCGTCGGTGTGCAGCACGGTTTCGTTGGCCTGGTAGGGGATGGCGCCCAGCACCTCGGTCTCGGCCGCGCTCGGGTCGGCCAGCAGGGCCAGGGCCTGGTCGCTGTGGCAGGCCAGCACCACCTGGTCGAAGCGCTCGACGCCCGCGTCGGTGTGCACGTCCACGCCGCCGGCGTCGCGGCGCACCTGGCGCACCGGCGCCGAAAGCCGCACTTGCACCGCCCAGTCCTTCTCGAGCGCGCGGATGTAGCTCGACGAACCGCCCGTCACCACGCGCCAGGGCGGCCGGCCCTGCACTTGCAGCATGTGGTGGTTGTCCATGAAGCGCGCCAGGTACTTCGCGGGGAAGCCCATGATGCCTTCGGCCGGGGAGGACCACAGCGCCGAGGCCATCGGCACCAGGTGGTCTTCGACGAACATCGCCGAGTAGCGGTTCTCGCGCAGGTAGTCGCCCAGCGACGGGCCGTCGCCCGGCAGCGCCAGCAGCGCCGGCGCCTCGCGGTAGAAGCGCAGGATGTCGCGGACCATGCCCCAGAAGCGCGGCGACACCAGGTTGCGGCGCTGGCAGAACAGGCTGTCGAAGTCGGTGGCGTTGTACTCCAGGCCGCTGCGCGCGTCCTGCACCGAGAAACTCATCGTGGTGGGCTGCGAGGGCACGCCCAGCTCGTCGAGCATGCGCGTGAACAGCGGGTAGTTGTCGGCGTTGAAGACGATGAAGCCGCTGTCGACCGAGTAGCTGCGCTCGCCCTGCGTCACCTTGTGCGTGTGGGTGTGGCCGCCGAGCCGGGCCTCGCGCTCGAACAGCACGACCTCGTGCTCGCGCGAAAGCCGCCAGGCCGCGCCCATGCCGGCCACGCCGCTGCCGATGACCGCGATCCTCATGCTGATTCCGGACGCGCGCCGCGCATGTTGGCCGGCACTGGCTTGAGGTCGCTGACCAGGCCGAACAGGGCCATCGTGCGCAGCACCAGGTAGGTGATGTCCAGCTCCCACCACGCGAAGCCCTGCCGTGCCGAGCCGGGGAAGTGGTGGTGGTTGTTGTGCCAGCCCTCGCCGAAGGTGAGCAGGGCGAGCAGGGCGTTGTTGCGGCTGTCGTCGCGGGTGGCGAAGCGGCGGGTGCCCCAGCGGTGCGCCAGCGAATTGATGGTCACGGTGACGTGGAACAGCACGATCGTGGAGACGAAGAAGCCCCACACCAGCAGCTGCGGCCCGGTGGTGCCCAACTGCGGATAGGCGCCTTCGAGCCACGCGCCCAGCGCGTACAGGCCGCCGGCCAGCAGCACCGGCACCAGGATGTCGAACCGGTCGAGCAGGCGCAGCTCGGGGAAGCGAGCGAAATCCTTGATGGCGTCGAGGTTGGTGGCGAAACCGCGCCGGGTCAGGAACCAGCCCATGTGGCTGCGGAAGAAGCCGTGGCGCGGTGAGTGGATGTCGTGCTCGGTGTCGGCGAAGCGGTGGTGGTGGCGGTGGTGCGCCGCCCACCACAGCGGGCCGCGCTGCACCGAGGCCGCGCCCAGCACGGCGAAGACGAACTGCACCGGCCGCGAGGTGCGGAAGGCCTTGTGCGAGAAATACCGATGGTAGAAGCCGGTGATGGCGAACATGCGCACGGCGTACAGCGCCGCCGCCACGCCGAGCGCGAACCACGAGAAGCCAACCCAGAACACCGCCAGGCAGGCCAGGTGCAGGGCGATGAAAGGCACCACGCGCAGCCAGTCGATGCGGTCCGGATCCTCGCCGTCGACCGGCGCGGCGGAGGTGTCGAACCACAGGGCAGCCGCGCGGAGGGCGCGGCGCCAGGCGGGCAGGGCGTCGGAAGAGCGGTCGGGCATGGCGGTATGGTCGGCATCCAGCGGTGACGGGTCGGTGAACCGGCGGGTCGCGCGGGCCGTCGCCACGCGCCAAGACTAGCCGTGTTCACTACGCATGCGCCATGCTTCGCGGATGCAATCGCGCCCTTCCAAGCCGTCCACGGCGACCGTGCGCCACGGTGTGGCGCGCGTCATCTCCAAGGCCGGGCTCTGCTCGCGGACCCAGGCCGCCGACTGGGTGCGCGCCGGCCGCGTCGCGGTGAACGGCCGGCCCGTCGCCGACCCCGAGCATCCGGTGCGGCAAGGCCTGGATCGGGTCACGGTGGACGGTGCGCCGCTCGGAGCCCGTGCGCGGGTCTACCTGGCGCTGAACAAACCGCGCGGCCTGGTCACCACCGCACGCGACGAGCGCCAGCGCGACACCGTCTACGCCTGTCTCGAGGGGAGCGGGCTGCCCTGGCTGGCACCGGTCGGCCGGCTCGACCAGGCCAGCGAGGGCCTGCTGCTGTTGAGCAACGACCCGGCCTGGGCCGCCGCCATCACTGACCCGGTGCAGGGGATCGAAAAGACCTACCACGTGCAGGTGGATGCGATTCCCGACGAGGCGCTGCTGCAAAAGCTGGTGGTGGGCGTGGTCGACGAGGGCGAGGCGCTGGCGGCCCGGTCGGCCACCTTGCTGCGCAGCGGCACCCGCAACGCCTGGCTGGAGATCGTGCTGGACGAGGGCCGCAACCGGCAGATAAGGCGCCTGCTGGCCGCGCACGGTCTGGGCGTGCTGCGCCTGGTGCGGGTCGCCATCGGCGGCGTCACGCTGGGCGACCTTCCGAAGGGGGCTTGGCGCGAACTCACGGCTGGGGAAGTATCGGGGCTTGCGCCACCCACCACGGGCTGAAGCCATGACGACGCCGATCACGATCCGCCGCGCCGAACCTGACGACTTCGCGGCGGTGCAGGCCATCTATGCCGCCCCTCGCGCGCAGGCAGGCACCCTCCAGCTCCCGTTCCCCTCGCTCGACCTCTGGCGGCATCGCCTGCAGGCGCTCGACCCCAACGCCCACGTGCTGCTGGCCTGCGCCGGCGACGAGGTGGTGGGCCAGCTCGGGCTGTACGCGGGCACGAACCCGCGCCGACGCCACGTCGGCGACCTCGGCATGGGCGTGCGCGACGACTGGCAGGGCCGCGGCGTCGGCACGGCGCTGCTCGCGGCGGCCATCGACCTGGCCGACCGCTGGCTGCAGCTCAGGCGGCTCGAACTCCAGGTCTACGCCGACAACGCCGCCGGCATCGCCCTCTACACCCGCCATGGCTTCGTCGAGGAAGGGCGCCATCGCGACTTCGCCTTCCGCGACGGCGCCTTCGTCGACGCCCTCTCGCTGGCACGAATCAAATGAACCAGGTTCATTTGATTCGTGCCAGCAAATGAACCTGGTTTATTTGCGTCAGCGGATGACGCCGAGTTCGCGGCCCACCTGGGTGAACGCGGCGATGGCGCGGTCCAGGTGTTCGCGGGTGTGGGCGGCGCTCATCTGGGTGCGGATGCGGGCCTGGCCCTTGGGCACCACCGGGAAGAAGAAGCCGATCGCGTAGATGCCTTCCTCGAGCAGGCGCTGGGCGAATTTCTGCGCCAGCGGGGCGTCGTACAGCATCACCGGCACGATCGGGTGCACGCCGGGCTTGAGGTCGAAGCCGGCGGCGGTCATCCGCTCCCGGAAGTAGGCGGTGTTTTCCTGCAGCTTCGCGCGCAGGTCGCCGGCGGCGGCCAGCATGTCGAAGACCTTGCTGCCCGCGGCGACCACGTGCGGCGGCAGCGAGTTCGAGAACAGGTAGGGGCGCGAGCGCTGGCGCAGCAGCTCGATTACTTCGCGACGGCCGGTGGTGAAGCCGCCGAGCGCGCCGCCCAGCGCCTTGCCCAGCGTGCCGGTGATGATGTCGATGCCGTCCAGCACGCCTTTCACCTCGGCGCTGCCGCGGCCGGTGTCGCCCAGGAAGCCGGTGGCGTGGCATTCGTCGATGTGCACCAGCGCATCGTACTTGCGGGCCAGCGCCACCACCTGGTCCAGCGGCGCGATGAAGCCGTCCATCGAGAACACGCCGTCGGTGGTGATCATGATCGTGCGCGCGCCGTCGGCGCGGGCCTGCTGCAGCTGCTTCTCCAGGTCGGCCATGTCGGAGTTGGCGTAGCGATAGCGCTTGGCCTTGCACAGGCGCACGCCGTCTATGATCGAGGCGTGGTTGAGGGCGTCGGAGATGATCGCGTCCTCCTCGCCCAGCAGCGGCTCGAACAGGCCGCCGTTGGCGTCGAAGCAGGCGGCGTAGAGGATGGTGTCCTGCTTGCCGAAGAACGCGGCGATCTTCGCCTCCAATTCCTTGTGCAGGTCCTGGGTGCCGCAGATGAAGCGCACCGAGGCCATGCCGAAACCGTGGGTGTCGAGCGCGTCCTTGGCCGCGGCGATCACCTCGGGGCTGTCGGCCAGGCCCAGGTAATTGTTGGCGCAGAAATTCAGCACCGTGCGGCCGTCGTCCAGGGTGATCTCGGCCGACTGCGGGCTGGTGATGATGCGTTCGGCCTTGAACAGCCCCTGTTCGCGGATGGCGTCGAGTTCGGCGGCGTAGCGGGCGAGGGCGGCGTCGGACATGGTCAGGGGCTCGTGGGGCGGGGAAGGGCGCCATTATCCGGATTCGGCGCCTCGCGGGTCAGTCCGTCCGCCGGCGCCCCCGGCGAAGCGAGCCCAGGGATCGGGGTCGGGGCCCGGTCCTGGGTCGAAGCGGGGCGTCGCGGGGGTGGGTTGCGGAGCCGGCCGCGCGGGGCGTCGACCGGGTCGCGGCCCGGCGCTATGCTGCATCGCGGCATGCCTGTCCCGCCGGGCTGGGAGACACTGCGGCCAATATTTTCAACACCCCGGCCGGGTATCCGAAACGGACGGCCAAGCAACAAAAAAGTAGAAAACAACCGCTGCACTTCGCCCCAAGAAAGCAGAGGACTTCCCGATGAACCACCAGAAGCTTTCGCTTGCGCTCGCCGCCGCGCTCTTCGCGCTGCCGATGCTGGCCTCCGCCCAGGACGAGATGGGTGAAGAAGCCGCTCCCGCCGAGGACGAATCGTCCATCTTCAGCTGGAACGCCGCCCTCACCAGCGACTACGTCTTCCGCGGCGTCTCCCAGACCGACGAGGAGCCGGCCCTGCAGCTCGGCGCCGACCTGAACTTCGACTCCGGCTTCTACGCCGGCGTGTGGGCCTCGAACGTCGACTTCGGCGACGGCGGCCCCGACCTCGAGATCGACACCTACGTCGGCTGGAACACCGATTTCAGCGACAGCTGGAACTTCGACGTCCAGCTGATCCGCTACAACTACATCGGCGAAGAGAACGACTTCGGCAGCAGCGACTACAACGAGCTGATCACCAGCCTGAGCTGGGACGAGACCCTCACGTTCTCGTACGGCTACACCAACGACGTCTACGCGCTCGGCGCCAAGGGCCACTACTTCGGCGCCGCCGGCAGCTGGGACATGGGCAACGGCGTCGGCCTCGACGTGAGCCTGGGCAAGAGCATGTTCGGCAACAGCACCGGCTTCGAGGACTACATGGACTGGTCGGTCGGCATCAACCGCGACTTCGGTCCGGTGAACGCCGCGATCGGCTACTACGACACCGACAGCGAAGGCGACTTCAACTTCGGCGACGCCGCCGACGACCGCATCGTGCTGACCTTCTCGATCGGCGGCTGACCGATCCACCGCTGCAAACGAAACGGGGCGCCGCGAGGCGCCCCGTTTTTCATGGCGGAAGGCCGGGCCTCAGCCCCAGCTGCAGACCACCTTGCCGCACTGCCCGGTTTCCATCAGCTCGAAGCCGCGCTGGAAATCGTCGATGTGCACCTGGTGCGTCAGCACCTTCTGCAGCGGGAAGCCCGACTGCACCAGCTGGGTCATCTTGTACCAGGTCTCGTACATCTTGCGGCCGTAGATGCCGTGCAGCACCAGGCCCTTGAAGATCACCTTGTCCCAGTTGATTCCGGCGCCGTTGGGCAGGATGCCGAGCAGGGCCACCTTGCCGCCGTTGTACATGCAGTCGAGCATGTCGTTGAAGGCGTGCGGGTTGCCGCTCATCTCCAGCGCCACGTCGAAGCCCTCCATGTGCAGGTCCTTCATCACGTCCTTGAGCGACTGCTTGGAGACGTTGACCACGCGGGTGGCGCCCATGTCGGCGGCCAGCTTGAGGCGGTAGTCGTTGACATCGGTGACCACCACGTTGCGCGCGCCGATGTGCTTGCAGATGCCCGCGGCGATGATGCCGATCGGCCCGGCGCCGGTGATCAGCACGTCCTCGCCGACCACGTCGAACTCCAGCGCGCAGTGCGCGGCGTTGCCGTAGGGGTCGAAGAACGCGGCCAGCTCGGACGGGATGCTGTCCGGGATCGGCCACAGGTTCGAGGCCGGCATCACGATGTACTCGGCGAAGGCGCCGTGGCGGTTCACGCCGATGCCCACGGTGTTCGGGCACAGGTGCTGGCGGCCGGCGCGGCAGTTGCGGCAGTGGCCGCAGACGATGTGGCCTTCGGCCGAGACGCGGTCGCCTTCCTTGTAGCCGGTCACGCCCGGGCCCATGCCGACCACCCGGCCGACGAATTCGTGGCCGATCACCAGGCCCGGCTTGATCGTGCGCTGGCTCCACTCGTCCCACTTGTAGATGTGCAGGTCGGTGCCGCAGATCGCGGTCTTCTCGAGCTTGATCAGCACCTCGTTCGGGCCCGGCACGGGCACCGGCACCTGCTCCATCCAGATGCCCTTCTCGGCGTGGCGCTTCACCAGCGCTTTCATCATCGGCTGTGCCATTTCACTTCGTCCGCGGGGGCCCCTCGGGCCGGTAGGGCGGCGATTATACCCGCCGGGCGTGAACCGCCCGGAAAGACCGCCCGGGTGCCGATCAGGGGAGCTCGATGCGCCAGCCCAGCGCCAGCAGGCGCTCCTGCAGGAAGTCGTGGCCCAGCCGCTGCCGGTACTCGACGAAGGCCGAATGCCCGCCGGTGAACACGAACACGGCGCCCACCCCGGCCTCGGCCCAGCCGGTGTCGGCGTCGTCGGTCTCGAACGCCACGCGGGTGCCGTTGGCATCGCCCACGAAGCGCACGCCCAGGGGTCGCGCGGGATTGGCGAACTCGCGCCGCCAGCCCAGGCGCGCCATCGGCTGCCAGACGCCCCAGCCGGCGGAAACGTTGCGGGCCAGCGTGGCATCCAGGCGCCCGCGCCGGCTGGTGATGCTGCGCCCCGGCACGAACAGCGCCAGGCCGGCGCCGCCAGTCTCGGCGTAGGCATCGATGGTGGTGCGCTGCCAGTCCACCCCTGCGCCAAGCTGCCATTCCCAGGCGCCGGTCGGCAGGAACCACGTCAGCCCCAGCCCGGCGATGCGGCGGTCGGCGTCGGGATTGGCGGACGCCAGGCTGCGCACGCTGACGCCGCTGAGCAGCGTGTAGTCGATCTGCCGCCGCAGCCGGTAGTCGCCCTGCAGCGCGCCGGCGTAGCCATCCAGCGCCACCGCGTCGGACAGGTTCCAGCCGCCGGTGGCGACGCCGCCGGTGAAGCGCGTGCGGGTGCTGCCGTCCGAGCCCAGGAAGTCGAGCGAATCGCGGGCATGGTTGAGCAGCAGGCCCAGCCGCCAGCGGTTGCCGGGCGCCCAGTCGACGCCGGCGGTGAGCGCGCCGGTGTCGCCATCGAAGGGCGCCTCGTTGATGCCATCGCGGCGGGTCAGCCGGCCGGCGTCGGCGGAGGCGAACAGCGCCCAGCCCGCACCCAGCTCCTGCCGCAGCGCGGCATCGTCCGGCGACCCGTCGCGGGTGGCGGCACGGCCCTGCCCGGGGATCTCGCCCAGGAAATTGCCGGCCGCCGCACCGTCCCGGCTGCCGGGCCCGCCGGCGAAGATCTCGGCGCAGCGCGCCGCCAGGTCGGAGCCCGGCGCGGCGCCTGCGCAAAGGGTGGTCCACAGCCCGGCCAGCGCATCGCCGGGCGATTGCGCCCGCGCCGGCCCGGTGGCCGACGCGAGCAGCAGGATGAAGAACGCGAGCACACGCATGGCCGACCCCCTTTTGTCCCCTGTCGAAAGTCTACTCCGCCCTCACGCGCCCGCAATCGCCGGCGCTGCTAGGCTTGGGGTTTCGCCGAAGAACCCAGGAGTCACCATGCGTCTTGCCGTCCTCGTCGCCGCCATCTCGCTCTCCTTCGCCGCCCAGGCCAAGGAAGGCATGTGGGTGCCCCAGCAACTGCCGGAGATCGCCGGCCCGCTCAAGCAGGCGGGCCTCGCGCTCAACCCGCGCCAGCTGGCCGACCTCACCGGCGACCCGATGGGCGCCGTGGTCGCGCTCGGCGGCTGCACCGCCTCCCTGGTCTCGCCCGAGGGCCTGGTGGTCACCAACCACCACTGCGCCTACGGCGCCATCCAGCTCAACTCGACCGCCGAGAAGAACCTGATGCGCGACGGCTTCGTCGCCAACAGCCGCGAGCAGGAACTCTCCGCCGGCCCGAACGCCCGCGTCTACGTGATGGACCAGATCACCGAGGTCACCGATCGCATGCTGGCCGCCACGTCACCCGACCAGGACGGCCTGGCCCGCCAGAAGGCGCTCGAGGACACCCAGAAGGCGCTGATCGCCGAGTGCGAGTCCGAGCCGGGCTACCGCTGCACCGTCTACAGCTTCTTCGGCGGCCAGACCTACCGCCTGTTCCGCCAGATCGAGATCAAGGACGTGCGCCTGGTGTACGCGCCGCCGAATTCGATCGGCGCCTACGGCGGCGACATCGACAACTGGATGTGGCCGCGCCACACCGGCGACTTCACCTTCTACCGTGCCTACGTCGGCAAGGACGGCAAGCCGGCCGCCTATTCGGCCGACAACGTGCCGTTCCGCCCGAAGCACCACCTCAAGCTCGCCACCGAGGCGCTCGACGCCGGCGACTTCGTGATGGTGGCCGGCTATCCGGGCACCACCAACCGCTACGCGCTGTTCGATGAATTCCAGAACGTCTCGGGCTGGCAGTACCCGGTGGTCGGCCAGCACCTGAAGAACCTGATCAACCTCGTCGACGCCGCCGGCAAGGCCGACCCGGAGATCGAGGTCAAGTACGCCACGTCCGTGCGCGGCTGGAACAACACCAGCAAGAACTGGGACGGCCAGCTCGAGGGCTTCGCGCGCATCGACGCCGCGGCCACCAAGCGCGCCGAGGAAGAGGCCGTGCTGGCCTGGCTGCGCGGCCGCGGCGAGGAAGGCAAGGCCGCCCTCGAAGCGCACGCGCGCCTGGTGGCGCTGTCGGCCGAGACCCGCGAGACGCGCCAGCGCGACCTCGTGGTCGGCCAGATCGCCGGCACCGGCCTGCTGGCCAACATCCGCGGCCTCTACCGCCTGGCCACCGAGAACGAGAAGCCCAACGCCGAGCGCGCCCCGGGCTACCAGGAACGCGACCTGCCCGGCATCGAGGGCAACGCCCGCCAGCTCGAGCGCCGCTACGACCCGCGCATGGAAAAGCAGCTGATGGCCTACTGGCTGGCGGAATACGTGAAGCTGCCGGCCGACCAGCGCGTCGCCGCCATCGACGCGTGGCTGGGCGGCAACGACGCCGCCGCCATCCAGCGGGCGCTGGACGAGACCTATGCCGGGACCAAGGTCGGTGACACCGAGGCCCGCCTCGCGCTGCTCAAGGCCGACCGCGCCGCGTTCGAATCCAGCACCGATCCGCTGGTGAAGCTGGCGGTCGCGCTGCAGCCGACCGTGCTGGCGCTGGAGGACAAGGCCAAGGCCCGCAGCGGCGAGAGCACCCGCCACCGCCCGGTCTACCTGGCCGCGGTGCAGGCCTACAAGCGCAGCCAGGGCCAGGGCGTGTACCCCGACGCCAACCTCAGCCTGCGCATCACCTACGGCAACGTGATGGGCTACGCGCCGAAGGACGGCGTCGCCTACACGCCGTTCACCACGCTCGACGGCCTGGCCGCCAAGGCCACCGGCGAAGAGCCCTTCGACGCGCCCAAGGCCCAGCTCGACGCCATCGCGAAGATGAGCGCTGCGGAGAAGGCCGCGATCCCGGTGAACTTCCTGTCCGACCTCGACATCACCGGCGGCAACTCCGGCTCGCCGGTGCTCAACCGCAAGGGCGAGCTGGTCGGCCTGGCCTTCGACGGCAACTGGGAGAGCGTGAGCTCGAACTGGGTGTTCGACCCGACCATGACCCGCATGATCGCGGTCGACCACCGCTACATGCTGTGGATCATGGAAGAGGTCTTCCCGGCCCCGGGCCTGGTGCAGGAGCTCAACGCCAAGCGCTGATCCGCGGCGCCAGGCACCACCGCGACGGCCGGGCTTGCCCGGCCGTCGTCGTTTCTGCGATACATAGCCGGTCCCTCCAGCAAGGAACGCGCATGCGAGTCCGTTTCCACGGTGCCGCCGGTGAGGTCACCGGTTCCTGTCACGAGGTCGAGGTCGGCGGTCGCCGCCTCCTGCTCGACTGCGGCCTGATCCAGGGCAGCGACGAGGACGAGAAGCGCAACTTCGAACCCTTCGCCTTCGATCCCGCCTCGGTCGACGCCGTGGTGCTCAGCCACGCCCACATCGACCACTGCGGCCGCCTGCCGGTGCTGGTGAAGCGCGGCTTCAAGGGCCCGATCTGGACCCAGGCCGCCACCGCCGACCTGCTGAAGATCATGCTCGACGACTCCGCTTTCCTGGCCGAGATGGACGCCGAGTTCGCCAACAAGCGCAACGAGGACGGGCACGCGCGGCACAAGCCGCTGTTCACCCGCGCCGATGTCGGCCAGGTGATGCGGCAGGTGCGGGCCTTGCCCTACCACGCGCCCACCGAGATCCTGCCCGGCCTCACCGTGCAGCTGCGCGAAGCCGGCCACATCCTCGGCTCGGCCACGGTCGAGCTGCGCGCGCGCAACGGCGTCGACGAGCGCGTGTTGGTGTTCTCCGGCGACATCGGCATGAAGGGCACGCCGATCCTGCGCGACCCCGAGCCGGTCGCGCAGGCCGACCTGGTGCTGCTGGAAGCCACCTACGGCGGTCGCGCCCACCGCGACCGCGCCGCCACCGTCACCGAGATCGGCGAGGTGCTCGAGCACGCCTGGGCCGACGGCGGCAACCTGCTGATCCCGGCCTTCGCGGTCGGCCGCACGCAGGAGATCCTGTACTGGTTCGCGCGCTACTGGGACCGCTGGAACCTCGACCGCTGGAAGATCTTCCTCGACAGCCCGATGGCCTCGAAGGTCACCGAGGTCTACGACCGCCACGTCGACCTGTTCGACAGCAAGGCGCGCGACGTCTGGCGCGGCCAGCCGCATCCGTTCCGGCTGCCGAACCTGCGCTACACCGAGAGCGTGGAGGAGTCGCGCGGCATCAATGCGCACGAGCGCGGCGCGATCATCATCGCCGGCGCCGGCATGTGCAACGGTGGCCGCATCCGCCACCACCTGCGGCAGAACCTCGGCCGCCGGCAGGCGCACCTGATGTTCGTCGGCTACCAGTCGCGCGGCACGCTGGGGCGCAGGCTGGTGGACGGCGCATCGCACGTGAAGATGCTGGGCGAGGACATCCAGGTCAACGCGCAGCGGCACACGGTCGGCGGCCTGTCGGCGCACGCCGACCAGCCCGGGCTGCTCGACTGGTATTCCGGCTTCGCCAACAAGCCGCCGGTGGTGCTGGTGCACGGCGAGGACGACGCCCGCGAGGCGCTGGCCGGCAAGCTGCGCGAGCGTGGCACCGCGGTCGAGCTGGCGCGGCCGGGCAACGTGCGCGAGGTTTAGCGCGACGGCGTGTCGATGCGCTGCGGTGCCATGGCCTGCACCGACCACTCGACCAGGTCACGCAGCACCGCCAGGTCCACGTCGGCGAGCTTCTTCAGGTACAGGCAGCTCTTGCCGGTCTTGTGCCGGCCCAGCCTCGCCAGGCGATCGGCGTGCTGCTCGAAGCCGGGCATCAGGTAAAGCGTGAGGTCGTTCTTGCGCGGCGAAAAGCCGATGACCGGCCAGTCGCCGGTGCGGCCGCTGGCGTACGTGTACCGATAGCAGCCGAAGCCGACGATGGCCGCGCCCCACATCACCGGCGGCGCGCCGGTGGCGGCCTGCATCATCGCCGCGACGCGGCGGCAGTCCTCGCGCCGCACAGGGTCCGGGATCGCGGCGAGGAAAGCCTCGACGCTTGCGTCGGTGGGCTGGGTCTTGTTCCCGGCCATGGTCATCCCCCCGGGGTGTTGCGCAGGCACCGTGTCATCGCGCTCGCCGCGGCAGCGCCCAGGCGCCGTGCAGGTAGGCCGCCGCCAACAGCAGGCACAGCAGCGACGTGATCCACACGAAGGCGTTGGCGCCCTCGCAGCGCCCGCATAGTCCCGACAGCAGCTGCGGTCGCCACGCCGCGAGCGGGATGAAGGCCAGGCCGCGAACCAACAGGCCCACGCCGATCGCCGCCAGCGCGGGGCGAAGCAGCGGCAGCGGCCGTCGCCGACCGGCGCCCGAGAACGCAAAGGCAGCGCAGGCCAGGAGCAGCGTGGCGATCACGACGCAAGTGATCGCCGGACGCATCGAGCCGGCCGCGGCCATCACCGCCAGGCCGGGCGGGGCACCCAGCGCTTGGTACCACGCGGGCCCGCCCAGGGGCGCGAGCAAGTGTGCGACCGCGCCCAGGACCATGACGCCGCCCGCGGCCAGCAACCAACGCGGGTTTCCCGGGCGCACGTGCATGGGTCGGCTTCCTTGATCTCGTCGGGGGCCATGATAGCTTCACCGCACCGCCCCGCACGCCCTTGGCCAGCATGAGCTCCCCGCAAGAAGACCGCCCGTTCGTGGTGCCGTGTGCCGACCTGGCGCCGGGGGCGCCGCTGCGCTGGCTGGCCCTGGGCTGGCGCGACCTGCGGCGCGCGCCGGGGCTGAGCCTGCTGTTCGGGGCGGTGATCCTGGTGGTCAGCGTGGTGGTGTCGGCGCTGGCCTGGTCGCTGGGGCGCTTCGCGCTGCTGGCGACGCTGCTGTCGGGCTTCGTGTTCGTGGCGCCGCTGGTCGCGGTCGGGCTTTACTGCGTCAGCCGCGCACTCGAAGCGGGCCGCACGCCGACCCTGCGCGACAGCTTCGTGCTGGCGCGCCGGGTGGCGGGGCAGGCCGGCGTGTTCGCGCTGGTGCAACTCGTGATCCTGCTGCTGTGGTCGCGCGCCGGCATGATGGTGAACGCCTTCGTGCCGATCGAGGACGGCAGCACGCGCGCGCTGCTGGAGTTCCTGCTGATCGGTTCGCTGGCGGGCTCGGTGTTCGCCGCGCTGACCTTCGCCATCGCCGCGTTCTCGCTGCCGATGATCGCCGACCGCGACGTGGACATGGTCACCGCCGGCATCTCCAGCGTGAACGCCGTCCTGCGCAACAAAGGCGTTTGCATTCTGTGGGCGGCGATCATCGCGGCGCTGACCGCGGTCGGCTTCCTGACCGCCTACCTGGGCCTGGTGGTGGTCATGCCCTGGCTGGCCTACAGCGCCTGGCACGCGTACCGCGAAACGCTGGACGCGAGCGACTGGCCGCGGCTGGACTGATGGGCGGCGGTGCGGCCGTCAGGCGGGATCGATCCGGATGCTGGCGTAGCGCTCGCGCGCGCCCTTGGCGATGCGGCAGGTGACGGCGACGTCCTGGCCGCCGGCGCGCAGGGTGCCGCGCACCTCCAGCATGCGGCCGCTTTCCGAGTACGACGCGGTCCACTGGTAGGTCTCGATGCCGCGACCGGTGAAATGGGCCTCGGCTTCCTGCCGGCACCAGGGCTGGAGCTGGCTGGCCTGCTGGAAGACGCGCTCCTCGGCCACGGGCGGGGCCGGCGACAGGGCGAGGGTAGTGGTCAGGGCGATGGCGAGCATGGGCGGTGCCTCCGTTCGATGGCCGCGGGCGTGTTCACTGTCGCAGCCATCTTTGCATGGCCGGATAGGTGGTTTCGCCCCGCTGGGCCGCCTCCGTTCCGCTGGCAGTCATCCCGGCCTGCACCAGGCCGTGGACCCCGGGAAAGACGCCGATCGAATAGGTCATCGCCAGGCTCGCTGACTTGCCGTGGTAGCCGCCCTCGTGGAACAGCACGGCAGGCGCGAGGCCGATCGCCACGGTGGCCGCGTAGGCCCAGGCCGTCGCCTCGATCTCGCCGGCGTGCGGGACGTCGTCGTGGCCGGCGAGGTCATTGGACATCGCGGCGCGCAGCCCGGGCGGCAGCACCGCGAGGTGGCCGGCTTCGTGCAGCAGGTCGCCAGGCCAGCGCAGGCGGGCGCGGTCGAACAGCAGCGCGCCGTCGGCCACGCGCACGCCGGGCAGGAAGGCGTCGTCGTCGAGCTCGGCCTCGCGCACCGTGATGCCGATGCCGCGCAGGAACGCCACGATGCGGTCCAGCAGGGGATTGGCGGCGGTCGCGTCGGACGACATCAGCTCTCGGCGACCTTCATCAGCAGGCGCGCGTTGGCATCGCGCAGCGCGGTCAGTTCGCCCTCGCGCTGGCGCAACGCGTCCGCCAGGGCCGGGTCCAGGTCGGCGTAAGGATCCGGGGTCGCCGCGAGCACTTCGGCCGCGACGCGGCGGGCCTCGGCCGCCGTGGCCTCGTCCAGGCCGGTCGTGTCGATGTCGCGGTAATGGGCCTGCAGGGCATTGCGGGTATCGAGCTGGTCCAGGTGTTCGTACAGCGCGTTGCGCAGGAAGGGGTAGTCGCGCGCGTCCAGGCCCGAGGCCGCGGTGCCATGGTCGTCCAGCGATTCAATACCGATGCCCATGAGTGCCGCGAGGGTTTCAGTGTCGCCGTCCGCGGCCTCCAGCTCCCGGACGGCGCGCTCGAGCTGCGCGTTCTCGGCGGTGATGCCGCGCACCAGCGCATCGAGGTGCGCGGGCGCGAGCGCCAGCGGCGGCGGCAGCCCATTGTCTTCCGCGGCGGGCGTGTCGGCGCCGGCAGCCGCTTCGGTTCCTTCGTCCATCGGGGCGTTGGCCACGTTGGCGTCGCCACCGGCCGCGTCGTCGGCGCCACCGCAGCCACCGAGGGCCAACAGCAAGGGAAGGGCGAGCAGGGCAGGGAGAAGAATTCGCATGGGGGCTGGGTTTCGTCCGGGGGAAAGGAAAAGGATCCTACGCGGCGGCGCGGTCCGTCCAGCGCACAGGGCCAGGCGCGGGCTCAGCGCAGCAACCGCGGCACCAAGGCTGCGAACCGCCAAGGCCGCCGGCGCGTCACCGATCTTCCGGCGCCCGCCATCAGTCGCGCGCCGCCGCGGCACGGAGCTGCGCAGCCTGGCCGTGCCCGAGGTAGGCGGTGATGCCGCGGCGCACCAGGTAGAGCAGCGGGATCAGGGCGATCGCCGCGGCCATCTTGTAGGCGTAGTTCAGGCTGCCGACCGCGAGGAACAGGCTGGTCGGCCATTGCTGCGGGCCGAGCACGAAGGCGATGTAGAGGACGATGAAGCTGTCGACCAACTGCGACACCGCGGTCGAACCGGTGGCGCGCAGCCACACCAGGCGCTCGCCGGTGGCCCGGCGGATGCGGTGGAAGACGCTGACGTCGATCAGCTGGCCGACCAGGAAGGCGACCAGCGAGCCGCCGATGGTCCACAGGCCCTGGCCGAACACCGCCGCGAACGCCTTCTGGTAGTCGGGCACGCCCTGGTCCGCGGCCACGCCCACCCACCACGAGGCCGGCGCCAGCGAGATCGCGAGATAGGCGAACACGAAGCCGTAGACGATCAGCACCACCGCGAGCCAGCTGATGAAGCGCACGCCGCGCTTGCCGTAGAACTCGTTGATGACGTCGGTCATCACGAACACGATCGGCCACAGCAGGGTGCCGGCGGTGAAGTTGAGCGAGCCGGTCTGTCCGAACAGGTTCCACTCGAACGGCGCCAGGCCGAGGGTCTCCTCCAGCGCGAAGATCTTGACGCCGATGAGCTCGGCCAGCAGTGCATTGCTGACGAAGAACGCGGCCAACACCAGGAACAGGCGGTTGGCGCGCTCCTGGCCGGTCACGGCGAGTCGCCGGCGCGCTGGAAGGGGATGCTGTCCGGGCTCACCGCGCCGCCCGAGATGATGAACGCCATCGCCTCGTCCACGGTCCAGTCGGTGGGCGTGAGCCGGTCCACGGGCACGATCTCGAGGTAGCCCGAGGTCGGATTGGGCGTGGTCGGTACGTACACCGCGGCGAGCTCGCGGCCGGTGCCGTTCTCGCGCATCACCCGGGTGACGAAGCCCACGCACTTCATCTCGCGGTGCGGGAAGTCGATCAGCACCACGCGCTGGGTGCCGTCGGGCTTGGTCTGCAGCAGGTCGAGCAGCTTGCGCGCGCTGCCGTACACGGTCTTGAGCAGGGGGA
The DNA here is from genome assembly GCF_000747155.1 of Arenimonas metalli CF5-1. Taxonomy (GTDB): domain Bacteria; phylum Pseudomonadota; class Gammaproteobacteria; order Xanthomonadales; family Xanthomonadaceae; genus Arenimonas; species Arenimonas metalli. Next base: position 22,526 of record NZ_AVCK01000015.1, read on the forward strand.
TGCGTGCGATCAGGCCTTCGAACCAGGCCAGCAGCCGCTGCCCGACGACGCGGCGCGCCAGCGCGCCCACCGCAACGATCACCAGCACCGTGCCCACCACCGCGAACGCCGACTGCGCCCAGGGATCGTCCATCCAGCCCAGCCATTCCGGATGCGCCGAGGCCAGCCGCACCGAGACCGGGCCGACCCAGGGCTGGCTGATGTCGGACAGCAGGCCAAGCACGAACTTGAAGACGATCCAGACCAGCCAGATCGGCAGCAGGGTCAGCAGGCCGGTGAAGAAGTAGGCGCGGAGGCGTCGCATGCCCGGATTGTAGGGCAATCAGCGCGCGGCCAGTTCCTCGGCGGTGACTTCGCGCACCAGGCGGAAGCCGATGTCGTCGAAGCCGGTGTCGGCGTCGAAATCATTGGTGCCGGTCGGGTTGGCGCGGGCCGCCGGGTCGCGCCAGCCGATGCCGCCGGCCAGGCGCCGGGTGCAGCCGCGGTCGCAGTCGGACAGCCACTCGCGGGCGTTGCCACGCAGGCCGGTCAGGCCGAGGTGGCTGGCCGGGCCCTGGCTGGCGGCCACGGTGCCTTCGTTGCCACAGGCGATGCGGCCGTCGCGGCAGGCGTTGCCGGAGCCGCGGTAGCTGGCCAGCGGCACCCATTCGGCGCGCGTGGGCAGGCGATAGGTTTCGCCGGTGCGGCTGCCCAGCCACTGCGCGTAGGCGCGGGCGTCGTCGTAGCTGACGCAGACCACCGGGTGGCTGCCAGCCTGGCTGAAGCCGGGCTCGTCCCAGCCGCGGCGCTTGAGCGAAATCGGCGCGATGCGGTTGCGGCAGCGGGCGTCGGCGCGGCGGGTGGCGGCGTCGAAGGCGGCGTATTCGGCGCGCGTCACCTCCGCGCGCATCGCGGCCAGGCCGGGGCGGCCGTCGCGCGGCAGCGACACCAGCACCATCGCCACGCCCTTGTCGTCGATCGGGTCGCCGGCCTTGGGCAGTTGCACCGCCTGCGACCACGCGGGCTCGAGCTGGCTCGACGCGATGCCGAGCGTGCCGGCCAGGGATTTGGTGCGGTCCACGGCTTCGCCATCCACGGCCTGGAGGCCGGCCTGGAGGCGGGCCAGCAGCACCGGCACCAGCGCTTCGCGCATGGAAGTCCACGGCCGGGCGTCGGCGCGCGCCATCTCCTCGACGAAGGGCGCCACGCGGGCGTGGTCGTCCACGGCCTCGGCGTCCTTGCCCGCCTCGGCCGCGGTGACGATGCGGCCGGCGTAGAACGCGATCACTTCGTCGGACAGGCGGGCGATGGCCGGTTCGCGCGGCGCCAGCGCGCGGGCGGCGCGCAGCGATTCCATCGCGTTGTCGCCCGGCGGCAGGCTCAGCCGCTGGCGGTCGATCTGGCGGCGCGCAGCGGACAGCTCGCGGGCACCGGCACGGGTGGGGTCGTAATCGAGCGCCGTCACGGTGACTTCGGCGTTGACGCCTGCGAACGCGGACGTCGGCAGGGCCGCGGCTTCGGTTGGCGCAGCGACAGGCTCGGCCGCCGGTTCAGCCTCTGGCGCAGCCGCCGGTGCCGTAACCGCGGGTGCGGCCGCCGGGCTGTCCTCGACGGTGAAGAAATCGCTGCCGGCCGGCGCCTCCGCGCGGTCGCGCGAGAACCAGGCGAACAGCACGGCGACCAGGGCCACGCCCGCCACCGCCGCCAGCGCGGGCTTCCAGTGCGGCGCCAGCTTGCCCTTGATCCTGGCCAGGTCCACCGCCGGCTCGGGCGGCTTGCCGTTGGCGATCTGGTTGAGCGCGCTCAGCATCTGCTGCGCATTGCGATAGCGGTTGTCCGGCGACTTGGCCATCGCCCGGTCGAGGAAGGGCTGCCAGTGCTTCTTCTCGGGCGGCAGCCGCGGCACCGGGTCCTGGGCGTGCATCAGCGCCAGCGCCAGCGGATCGGCGGCCTGGTAGGGCAGGCGGCCCATCAGCAGTTCGTAGGCCAGCACGCCGACGCTGTAGAGGTCGGCACGGCCATCGACGACTTCGCCGCGGGCCTGCTCCGGCGCCATGTAGCCGCCGCTGCCGACCGCGAGGCCGGCGGTGGTGATGCGGGTCTGGTCGCGCTTGCTCAGCGCGATGCCGAAGTCGGTGAGCAGCGGCCGGTCGGCGTTGTCGAACAGGACGTTCTCGGCCTTGACGTCGCGGTGGACGATGCCGCGCGCATGCGCGTACTCCAGCGCCGAGAGCAGCGAGCGCAGCACCTCGATCGCGCGCGCTTCGTCGTGGGTGAAATCGCGCTGGCCCAGGTGGCCCTTCGCCAGGTAGGGCAGCACGTAGTACAGCAGCCCCTGGCGCGTGCGGCCGACCTCGTGGATGCCGACGATGCAGGGATGCTCGAGCTTGGCGATGGTGCGCGCCTCGTGCTCGAAGCGCTGCTTGGAGATTTCGTCGGTGAGTGCGGCCGGCGACATGACCTTGATGGCCACCTGGCGGTCCAGCGACTCCTGCACGCTCAGGTAGACCTGGGACATGCCGCCCTTGCCGATCCGGCGCAGCACGCGATAGCCGGGGATCTCGGGCATGTAGCTCGAGAGCAGCGCGGTCAGCTCGTCAGGGGAGAGTTCTTCTTCCTGCTGCATGTCGCGGTCGGGGGCAGGGCGGGGGGCCGGGAGGGCCAGCATACGGCGTCCGGCCGTTCAGGCAAGCCATTTGTGAAAGTGTGAACCGGGTCACGCTTCCGCGGTTTCGGGCCCGGCGCCGCGCCGCTTGCGGCGCACGTAGACCTGCTTACGGACCTCGGCCACGACATCGCCCGCCTCGTCCCGGACGTCCATCGCGAACCAGCGCAGCACCTTCTCGCCGCCGGCCGCCGCGGTCCGGATCTCGTCCAGCGTCGCCTCGTCCAGGTCGAACTCGACCGCCACCGTGCCGCGGCCGGGTTTGACGAACCGGATGTCGGCGGCCTGGTCCCAGACCAGGTAATCGCTGCCCAGGCGCTTGAGGACCATGATCATCCAGAACGGATCGGTCATCGCGAACAGGCTGCCGCCGAAATGGGTGCCGACGTAATTGCGGTTGTACCATCGCTGCCGAAGCTCGACCCGGACGTGGCGGAAGTCTTCGCTGAAGCGGGTGATGTGGATGCCGGAGAACAGGAACGGCGGCCAGAAGTTCATGTAACGGCGCAGGCTGGCGGCTTTCATCAGAACAGCACCGAGGCCATCCTGCGCCGGTAGGCGCCGACCAGGTCCTCGTCCTCGACCACGCGGAAGGCATCGATCAGCGCCTTGCGCGGCAGGCCGTCCTCGAAGCCGCGGTCGCGGCGCAGCATCTCCAGGAACTGGTCCATCGCCGCGGCGGCGTCGCCGGCGACGATCAGGCGCACGCCCAGCAGGTGCCGCGCGCGCAGGTCGGCCGGGTTGGCGGCGATGGCGGCCTCGAGCACCGGCGCCGGCGGCGCATCCTTGAGCAGGGCGGCGAAGCCGAGCCGGGCGCGGCCGCGCAGCGCGCGGTCGTCCTGGGCGAGGTTGGCGGGCAGGGCGTCGAGCAGCTGTTCGGCCTCGGCGACCGCGCCGGTGTTGAGCAGGGCCAGCGCGAGGTCCAGCCGGTGCTCGTCCTTGTCCGGCTCGGCCAGCGTGAGCGCGCGCAGGCGGACCACTTCCTCGTGCGGGTCGGCCGGTGCGGTGGCCTCCGGCTCGGGGACTTCGGCCGGGGCCTTGGCCTCGACGCCGTGGTGTTTCAGGAACTCGCGAAGCTGGCCCTCGGGCAGGGCGCCCGGGAATCCGTCGACGATCTGGCCATCCTTGAGCAGCATCACGGTCGGTACGGATTTGATCTGGAAGTAGCCGGCGAGCTGCTGTTCCCTGTCCACGTCGACCTTGGCCAGCAGGAAGCCGCCGTTGAACTCCGCGGCCAGCTTTTCCAGCACCGGGCCCAGCGTCTTGCACGGGCCGCACCAGGTCGCCCAGAAGTCCACCAGCACCGGCACTTCCTTGGATCGGAGCAGGACCTCCTGCTCGAACTGGGCAAGGCTGGCGTCGAAGACGTGGGGGTTGTCGGCGGTCATGGCGGATCCGGTAGCGGCGGGAATGGCGCCGAGATGGTGCCAGCCCGGCGGGGACACAAGCGAATGTACGCTGTACTTGACATTGCTCGCTGCGAATGTAAATTACAGCGTACATTTAGTACGCCGGAGCAGACGATGCAGTTCAACAGGGGGTGGGTGGTCGGCTGGCTGTTGCTCGCGGGGACGGGGGTGTGGCTGCAGCTGGGCGGGCCAGCGCGGGTCTTGGGCGCGGATGCCGGCAGCCTCGGGTTCGCGCTGGTGGCGCTGGCCGCGATCGCCGCCCTCGTCGCCCTGCGCACCTTGCCCGCCAGCAAGCTCGACGAGGCAATCTCGCCCGCCGAGGGCCGGGCCTGGGGCAACCTGCTGGTCAGCACGGTGATCCTGGCCTGCGTGGTGGTGGAATCGGGCGAGCTGCTGGGCGTGCTGCGCGCGGGCGAACTCGAGCGCATCGTGGGGCGCAGCTACCTGCTGGTGATCGCCATCGGCGGCATCGGCTGGGCCATCGACCGGCGCTGGAAGCAGCGGATCCAGTCGGACGAGCGCGATCGCGACATCCAGGCCCGCGCGGTCGCCTGGGGGCGCTCAGCGCTGGCGCTGCTGGTGTTCACGGTGTTGGCGATGCTCGCGGGCTCACCCGCCGAGCACCTGGCTTGGGCGTCGCACGAAGCCATCGCGCACCTGCTCCTGTACGCGATCCTGCTGGGCTTCATCACCGAGTTTGGCTACAGCGTCGTCCGCTACGCCCTGGACCGGCGCGCGTGACCGGAACCGCGCTGGTCAACCACATCCGGCGGCTGCGCTTCGAGCACGGCGAGCTGACGCAGGAAGCGCTGGCGCGCGGCGCCGGGGTCACGCGCCAGACGATCATCGCGCTCGAAGCCGGCAGGTACGCGCCGTCGCTGGAGCTGGCGTTCCGGATCGCGCGCGTGTTCGGCGTGGGCGTGCAGGACGTGTTCGAGTGGCGGGATTGAGCCCGCCACGCGGCCTCAGGGCTGGATGTAGACCACGCCGTCCTTCATCACGAAGTCCACGGCCTTGACCGCCTGGATATCGGCCAGGGGGTCGCCCGGCATCGCGACCACGTCGGCGCGGAAGCCCGGCGCGAGCTGGCCGATGTCGGTGACGCCGAGCACCTCGGCGGCGTTCACGGTCGCGGTCTGCAGCGCGGCCGCGGCGGGCATGCCAGCCTCGACCATGAACAGGAACTCGTCGGCGTTGTCGCCGTGCAGGCTTACGCCGGCGTCGGTGCCAAAGCCGATCCGCACGCCGGCCCGGTGGGCCTGGCCGAAGGTGGTCTGGATCAGTGCGCCGATGCGCGCGGCCTTGGGCCGCACCACGTCGGGGTAGAAACCGTCGATCTTCGCCTTCTCCGCCACGAACCGGCCGGCGCTGATGGTCGGCACGTACCAGGTGCCGTTCTTCTTCATCAGTGCGAAGATCTCGTCGTCCATGTAGGTGCCGTGCTCGATCGAGGTCACGCCGCCGACGATGGCGCGGCGGATGCCCTCCTTGCCGTGGGCGTGGGCCGCTACCCGGTAGCCGTAGTCATTGGCGGCCTCCACCACGGCCCGCACTTCGTCCACGGTGAACTGCGGGCCGTCGCCGCTCCTGGCATAGCTCAGCACGCCGCCGGTGGCGGTGATCTTGATGACGTCGGAGCCATCCTGGTAGCGCTCGCGGACAGCCTGCCGGGCCTCCTCGGGGCTGTTGATCACGCCCTCGGCCGGGCCGGGCTCGCCGATGGCGTCCTCCAGCAGGTGGTTCATGCCGTTGGTGGGGTCGGCGTGGCCGCCGGTGGTGGCGATGGACTTGCCGGCCGCGTACACCCGCGGCCCCTCGACCAGCCCCTGGGCGATGGCGTCGCGCAAGGCCAGGGTGGTTTCGCCGCCCAGGTCGCGCACCGTGGTGAAGCCGGCCTGCAGGGTCTTGCGGGCATAGCCGACCGAGCGCAGGACGGTGAACTCCGGGTTGAGCCGGAAACCTTCCGAATACGACTGGGCGCTGGACTGGTTGCCCAGGTGCACGTGCAGGTCGATCCAGCCAGGGCTGCAGGTGTGGCCGCGCAGGTCCACCGAGCGGGCGCCGTCGACCGCGGCCAGGCCGGCCCGGACCTCGCGGACCTTGCCCTCGGCGACGACGATGGTCTGCTCGGCGCGGTTGCGGCCGGCGGCACTGTCGAACAGCTGCCCACAGTGCAGGGCCAGGACCTCGGCCTGGACCATGGCCGGCATGGCCAGGAACAGCACGAGCGGGAACAGGGCACGGATCGGGCGCATCGGATTCCCCTTGGAATGGACGCCCGATGGTACCCGGGAAAGAACGGGGTCAGGTTCACTTCTCCCTACATCCGGCCCCGTTGCCGGCGCCAACTCGGGAGAAGTGAACCTGACCCCGTTCTTTCGCCCGGGCGGGCGCCGATTTGTTACGCTGGCGGCCTGTTTTTTCCCGCCCCAAACCCATGTCCGACATCCAAGACCCCAGCGCCTACGACCCGAAGGCGGTGGAAGCCGCCGCGCAGACCCATTGGCAGGCCACGGCCGCCTTCGCCGTGCGCGAGGACGCCTCGCGCCCGAAGTACTACTGCCTCTCGATGCTGCCCTATCCCTCGGGCGCGCTGCACATGGGCCACGTGCGCAACTACACCATCGGCGACGTGATCAGCCGGCACCGGCGCATGAAGGGCTTCAACGTGCTGCAGCCGATGGGCTGGGACGCCTTCGGCCTGCCTGCCGAGAACGCCGCGATCAAGAACAAGACCGCGCCGGCGCAGTGGACCTACAAGAACATCGAGCACATGCGCGGCCAGCTCCAGCGCCTGGGCTTCGCCTACGACTGGACCCGCGAGTTCGCCACCTGCACCCCGGAGTACTACCGCTGGGAGCAGCTGATGTTCACCCGCCTGATGAAGAAAGGGCTGGTGTACCGCAAGAATTCGGTCGTGAACTGGGATCCGGTGGACCACACCGTGCTCGCCAACGAGCAGGTGATCGACGGGCGCGGCTGGCGCTCGGGAGCGCTGGTGGAAAAGCGCGAGATCCCGCAGTGGTTCCTCAAGATCACCGACTACGCGCAGGAGTTGCTGGACGGCCTGGACACGCTGTCCGGCTGGCCCGAGGCGGTCAAGACCATGCAGCGCAACTGGATCGGCCGCAGCGAGGGCCTGGAGATCCGCTTCGCCGTGGACGGCCTGGCCGAGCCGCTGGAAGTGTTCACCACCCGCCCCGACACGCTGATGGGCGTTACCTATGTCGCCGTCGCAGCCGAACACCCGGTGGCGCTATGGGCGGCGTCGGGCAATCCGGCCGTGCGCGCCTTCATCGACGAGTGCCGCCGCGGCGGCGTGTCCGAGGCCGAGCTCGAGACGCAGGAGAAGAAGGGCATCTTCACCGGCCTGCACGCGGTGCACCCGGTGTCGGGCGAGAAGGTGCCGGTGTGGATCGCCAACTTCGTGCTGATGGGCTACGGCACCGGCGCCGTGATGGCCGTGCCGGGCCACGACGAGCGCGACTTCGAGTTCGCGCACAAGTACGGCCTGCCGATCAAGCAGGTGGTCGCGATCGAGGGCGAAACCTACGACACCAACACCTGGCAGGACTGGTACGCCGACAAGGCCGACCCGCGCATGCACGTGGTCAATTCCGGCGCGCTCGATCGCCTTGGCTACCAGGCCGCGTTCGACGCACTGGCGCAAAAGCTGGCCGGGGAAGGCCTCGGCCGCCGCCGCGTCAACTTCCGCCTGCGCGACTGGGGCGTCAGCCGCCAGCGCTACTGGGGCTGCCCGATCCCGGTCATCTACTGCGAAAAGTGCGGTGCGTTGCCGGTGCCCGAGGACCAGCTGCCGGTGAAGCTGCCGGAGGACGTCGCCTTCACCGGCGTCGCCTCGCCGATCAAGGCCGACCCCGAGTGGCGCAAGACCACGTGCCCGGGCTGCGGCGGCGCCGCCGAGCGCGAGACCGACACCTTCGACACCTTCATGGAGTCGAGCTGGTACTACGCGCGCTACACCTCGCCGGGCGCCACCGACCTGGTGGACGCGCGCGCCAACTACTGGCTGCCGGTCGACCAGTACATCGGCGGCATCGAGCACGCGATCATGCACCTGATGTATTTCCGCTTCTACCACAAGCTCATGCGCGACGCGGGCCTGGTGAAGTCGGACGAGCCGGCCACCAACCTGCTGTGCCAGGGCATGGTGGTCGCCGACACTTTCTTCCGCGAGAATCCGGGCGCGCCGAACGACTGGTTCAACCCGGCCGACGTCGACGTGGTGCGCGACGCCAAGGGCCACGCCACCGGCGCCGTGCTGCGCAGCGACGGCCAGCCGGTGCAGATCGGCGGCACCGAGAAGATGGCGAAGTCGAAGAACAACGGCGTCGACCCGCAGACCATGGTCGACCGCTACGGCGCCGACACCGTGCGCCTGTTCTCGATGTTCGCGGCGCCGCCCGAGCAGAGCCTGGAGTGGAACGAGGCCGGCGTCGAGGGCATGGCCCGCTTCCTGCGCCGGCTCTGGAGCCAGGTGCAGAAGCACGTGGCCGAAGGCCCGGCGCCGGCGCTGGACGCCGCCGCGCTCGACGGCGCGCAGAAGGCGCTGCGCCGCCAGGTGCACGAGACCATCCAGAAGGTCGGCGACGACTACGGCCGCCGGCACACCTTCAACACCGCGATCGCCGCGGTGATGGAGCTGCTCAACGCGATCGCGAAGTTCGACGACGCCAGCGCGCCGGGCCGGGCGCTGCGGCAGGAGGCCTTCGAGGCCGTGACCCTGCTGCTCAACCCGATCACGCCGCACACCTCGCACGCGCTCTGGCAGCGGCTGAGCCACGCCGAGGTGACGCTCGAGGACGTGCCGTTCCCGCAGCCCGACCCCGCCGCGCTGGTGCGCGAGGCCGCCACCCTGGCGGTGCAGGTGAACGGCAAGCTGCGCGGTACCATCGAGGTGTCGGTGAATGCCGGCAAGGACACGATCGAGGCCCTGGCCCTGGCCGAGCCCAACGTGCAGAAGTTCCTGGAAGGCTTGGCCGTGCGCAAGGTGATCGTGGTGCCGGGCAAGATCGTCAACATCGTCGCGGGGTGAAGCTGATGCAGCGTCTACTGGTCCTGGTCTGCCTGCTCGCGGTCGCCACCGCCTGCGGTTTCCGCCCGCGCGCCTCGCTCGCGCTCGCCGACGAGCTCGGCCCGGTGAAGGTGTCCACCAGCGATCCCTACAGCCCGCTGGGCCAGGGGCTGTCGGTGGCGCTCACCCGCGCCGGCGCCGCGCCCGCCGTCGAAGGCCAGCCGTCCGCGCAGCTGCGCGTGCTGTCCGAGTCGCTCGGCACCCGCCCGCTGGCGCTCGACCGCCTGGCCCAGGTGCGCGAGTACGAAACCACCTATCGCGTCCGCTTCGACCTGGTCGGCGCCGACGGCGCCGTGCGGGTGCCGGCCCAGGACGTCGAGCTGTCGCGCGAATACACCTACGACAGCGTCGCCTCCGCCGGCAGTCCGGCCGAGCAGGCCCTGATCCAGGACGAGCTGCGCCGCGAGATGCAGGCCGCGATCCTGCGGCGCCTGGACGCGGTGCTGCGCGCCGACTGATGGAGCTGCGCGCCGACCGCCTGGAGCGCCAGCTCGCCGGCGAGCCGCTGCGCCCGGTTTACCTGGTGGCCGGCGGCGAACCGCTGCTGGTGCAGGAGGCCGCCGACGCCATCCGCGCCCGCGCCCGCGAGGAGGGCTACACCGAGCGCGAGGTCTACGACGCCGAGGGCAGCTTCGACTGGAACACGCTCAGCCGCGGCATGGCCTCGCTGAGTCTGTTCGCCAGCCGCCGCGTGTTCGACCTGCGCCTGCCCACCGGCAAGCCGGGCAAGGACGGCAGCGAGGCGATCCGCGAGTACTGCGAAAACCCGCCGCCCGACACCGTGCTGCTGATCACCGCGCAGGACTGGAGCAAGGCCCACGCCGGCAAGTGGAGCGAGGCGATCGCGAAGGCGGGCCATTTCCTGCCGATCTATCCGCTGAAGACGCACGAACTGGGCGACTGGCTGCAGCGCCGCCTGCGCGGCCGCGGCCTGGTGGCCACGCCCGACGCCGTGCAGCGGCTGGCCGACCGGGTCGAGGGCAACCTGCTGGCGGCCGCGCAGGAGGTGGACAAGCTGGCGCTGCTGGTCGGCACCGGCCGCGGCGCCGCGGCGCAGGCGATCGACGAGGCGCAGATGGAGCAGCTGGTCGCGGACTCCTCGCGTTTCGACGTGTTCAAGCTGGTGGATGCCGCGCTGGCCGGCGATGCCGCGCGCGCGGTGCGCATGCTGGCCGCGCTGCGCGCCGAGGGTGACCAGGTGGCGGGCCTGATGCCGATGGTCGCGAAGGAGGTGCTGGCGCTGTGCGCGCTCGCCCGCGCGGCGGAGTCCGGCAACGTGATGTCGGCGATGCGCGACGCGCGGGTCTGGGACAGCAAGCAGGCGATGTACCGGCGCGCGATCGAGCGGCATCCGCCCTCGCGCTGGGAGGCTTTCGTGGCCGAGTGCGGCGCCATCGACCGCGCCGCCAAGGGCCGCGGCGGCGGCGATCCCTGGCTGCGCCTGGAGCGGCTGCTGGCGGCGATCGCCGACGCGCGCGCGCGCGGCCTGCTGGCGTCGTGACGCTGGCGCTCTACTACGGCGGCACCTTCGACCCGGTCCATGCCGGCCACCTGGCTGTGGCGCGGGCGGTGCGCGAGGCCTTCGGCACCGCCCCGGCCTTCGTGCCCGCCGCCGATCCGCCGCATCGCCCCGCGCCCGGCGCCAGCGCCGCCCAGCGCACCCGGATGCTGGAGCTGGCCCTGGCCGGCGAGCCCGGGTTCCGCATCGACACCCGTGAACTGCGGCGCGAGGGGCCGTCCTGGACGGTGCGCACGCTGCGCGACCTGCGCGCCGAGGCCGGGCCCACCGCGGCCGTGGCCTGGGTGCTGGGCGCCGACGCCTTCCGCGGGCTGCCGACCTGGCATGAGTGGGAGGCGCTGCTGGGGCTGGCCCATTTCGTCGTCGCGGTGCGCCCCGGGCACGCGCTCGACCCGCTGCCGCCGGCGCTGTCCGCGGCCTGCGCCGGCCGCTGGCGCGAGGCTCCCGCCGACCTGGCGGCCGCGCCGGCCGGCCGGCTGTTCAGGCTGGACATGGCCCTGCACCCGGCCTCGGCCACGGAAGTGCGTCGCGGCCTCGCCGGGGCCGGCGGCCGCGCGGGCTGGCTGGACCCGGCAGTGGCGGCCTACATCGCCCGGGAAGGGCTCTACCGGGGCGGCCCGGGCCCGGCGGGCGTATAATGCGGCCCGTCTTTCCGATTCGAGCGCCACGTTGACCACCCAAGCCCACGTCATCAAGACCCAGATGCCCGACCCGGCCCCGTCGCCGGAAGCCATCCTCAAGCAGGTGCACCTGGCGCTGGAGGAAATGAAGGCCAAGGATGCCGTCGAGATCGACGTGCGCGGCAAGACCAGCATCGCCGACTACCTCGTCGTGGTCTCGGGCACCTCGACCCGCCACGTGAAGTCGGTGGCCGACGAAGTGGTCAAGTTCGCCAAGAAGTGCGGCGTGATGCCGCTGGGCGTGGAAGGCGAGCGCGAGGCGGAGTGGGTGCTGGTCGACCTGGGCGACGTCATCGTCCACGTCATGCTGCCCCGCGTCCGCGAGTTCTACGCCCTCGAGCGCCTCTGGACCGTCGGCGACCAGCCGCCCGAAGACTCCGCGACGGTCTAGTCCTCGCGCTGGCAGGCGCTTCGTATCTAACGCGGATCAAAGCGGATGCACGCGGATAAGAGCGGATGAATTCCTTGTTCAGTCAATCCGCTTTTATCCGCGTGCATCCGCCTTTATCCGCGTTCATTCCCCTGGCGCCCCATCACCGATGAAGGCCCGGCTGATCGCGGTGGGGGAGCGGGCGCCGGAGTGGGTGGCCGCGGGGTTTGGTGAGTACCAGAAGCGCTTGTCGCACTGGTTGCCGCTGGAGCTGGTGGAGGTGGCGCCGGGGATGCGCGGCAAGGGCCGCGATGCCGCGCGGGCCATGGCCGAGGAGGGTGAGCGCGTGCTGGCGGCGGTGCCGCGCGGCGCGCATGTCGTCACCCTCGATGGCCGCGGCAAGCCGTATTCCTCCGAGCAGCTGGGGCAGCGCCTGGAACACTGGCGCCAGCAGGGCCGCGACCTGGCCTTCCTGGTCGGCGGGCCCGAGGGGCATTCGCCCGAAGTGATCGCCGCGGCCGGCGAAAGCTGGTCGCTCGGGCCGCTGACGCTGCCGCACATGCTGGTGCGGCTGGTGCTGGCCGAACAGCTCTACCGCGCCGCCAGCCTGCTCGCCAACCACCCCTACCACCGCGCCTGACGCGACCGGCTGCCCGCTGAAGCCTCCCGCCGGGGAACTGCCCGCGGACGGTGCCAGCGGCTATGCTTGGGCGATGCTCTATCTCGCCTCGCAATCCCCGCGCCGCCGCGACCTCCTGGCCCAGTTGGGCCTCGCGTTCGGCCTGCTCGACGTGGACGTTCCCGAACAGCGCCTGCCCGGCGAACCGCCCGATGACTACGTCCGCCGCGTCGCCCGCGAAAAGGCCGGCGCCGGCCTGCTGGCGGTGGTCGCGAACAAGGACGCGGTGGTGCTCGGCGCCGACACCGAAGTGGTGCTGGGCGACCAGGTGTTCGGCAAGCCGGCCGACGCCGACGACGCCGCGCGCATGCTGCGCATGCTCTCGGGCCGCACCCACCGCGTGGTGTCCAGCGTCTGGCTGGTGAGCGCCGGCCGCGAGGCGAACGCCACCTGCGTCTCCGAGGTCCGCGTCGAGCCGCTCGACGAGGCGATGATCGCCGCCTACGTGGCCACCGGCGACTGCTTCGGCAAGGCCGGTGCCTACGCCATCCAGGGCCGCTTCGGCGCCCACGTCGCCCACCTCGCCGGCAGCTACACCGGCGTGATGGGACTGCCGCTGCACGAAACCGCGCGCCTGCTGCGCGGCTTCGGGCTCCTGCACTGAACCGGGGAACCGCGTGTCCGAGGAAATCCTGATCAACGTCACCCCGCGCGAGACCCGCGTCGCGGTGGTCGAGAACGGCATGCTGCAGGAACTGCACATCGAGCGCGCCTCGCGCCGCGGCGTGGTCGGCAACATCTACAAGGGCCGCGTGCAGCGGGTGATGCCCGGCATGCAGGCGGCCTTCGTCGAGATCGGGCTGGACCGCGCGGCGTTCCTGCACGCCTCCGATATCCTCAAGCCGGCGCTGGCCGGCGAGGGCGACGACGCGCCGCCGCCGCCCGGTCCGCCGCCGACCATCAACTCGCTGGTGCACGAAGGCCAGGAGATCGTGGTGCAGGTGGTCAAGGACCCGATCGGCAGCAAGGGCGCGCGGCTCACGACCCAGCTCTCGATCCCGTCGCGCTATCTGGTCTTCCTGCCGCACTCGCGCGTGCTGGGCGTGTCGGCCCGCATCGAGGACGAGGCGCAGCGCGCGCGGCTCAAGGCCCTGATGGCGTCGCTGGCGAACGGCTCGGGCCAGGGCTACATCGTGCGCACCAATGCCGAGGGCCAGCCCGACGAGGCGCTGGCCGAGGACGTGGCCTACCTGCAGCGCGCCTGGGGCGTGATCCGCGCCGCCAGCGCCAGCACCCGGGTCGGCCAGCGCATCTACGAGGACCTGGCGCTGCCGCTGCGCGCGGTGCGCGACCTGATGCGCAAGGACGTGGACAAGGTGCGGGTGGATTCGCGCGAGGCCTTCGAGAAGCTCACGACCTTCGCCAACCAGTTCATGCCCGACCTGGCCGAGCGCATCGAGCACTACGCCGGCGAGCGGCCGATCTTCGACCTCTACGGCGTCGAGGACGAGATCCTGCGGGCGATGCAGAAGGAGGTGCCGCTCAAGTCCGGCGGCCACCTCATCATCGACCAGACCGAGGCGATGACCACGGTGGACGTCAACACCGGCTCCTTCCTTGGCCAGCGCAACCTCGAGGAAACGGTGTACCGCACCAACCTCGAGGCCGCGCAGGCGGTGGCGCGCCAGCTGCGGCTGCGCAACCTCGGCGGCATCATCATCATCGACTTCATCGACATGACCGACGACGAGCACCGGCGCCAGGTGCTGCGCACGCTCGAGAAAGGCCTGCTGCACGACCATGCGCGCACCTCGGTGCACGAGTTCTCGCCGCTGGGCCTGGTGGAGATGACGCGCAAGCGCACCACCGAGAGCCTCGAGCGCCAGCTCTGCGAGCCCTGCCACGAATGCGGCGGCCGCGGCACGCTGAAGACGCCGGAAACGCTGACCTACGAGATCTTCCGCGAGATCACCCGCGCCGTGCGCCAGTTCGAGGCCTCGCAGCTGCTGGTGATCGCGTCGCCGCGGGTGGTGACCAAGATCACCGAGGAGGAATCCGCCGCGGTGGCCGAGCTCGAGGAGTTCCTGGGCAAGTCCATCCGCTTCCAGGCCGACGAGCAGTACGCGCAGGAACAGTACGACGTGGTCCTGCTCTGAGCCGCGGATGAGTTCGCCGCTGCGCCGCCGGATCCGCCATGCCCGCCGTTTCACCGGCTACGGGCTGCTGGTGCTGCTGATCCTCGCGGCCACCCTGGTCGGCGGCCTGAACCAGCTGCTGCCGCTGGTCGAGCGACACCCGGACAAGATCGCCGGCTGGCTGTCGGAACGGCTGCGCCAGCCGGTTGCCTTCGACGCCGCGCGCGGCGAGTGGACCCGGCGCGGGCCGCGCTTCACGCTCGACGGGCTGCGCATCGGCCCCGAAGGCCGCCGCCTCGACATCGGCCGCGCCGAACTGCTGGTGGCGGTGTACTCGGGCCTGCTGCCCGGCGCGCCGCTGACCGAACTCAAGGTGCGCGAGCTTTCGCTGGTGCTGGAGCAGGGCGAGGACCGCCGCTGGCGCATGGTCGGCCTGCCGTTCCAGCCCGATCCGGCGGTCGATCCGCTCGACACGCTCGAAGCGCTGGGCGAACTGCAGGTGGAACGCGCCAACCTCGCGGTGCGCTCGCCCGCCTTCAAGCGCGAACTGCGGCTGCCGCGCGTCGACCTGCGCCTGCGCGTCGGCGGCGATCGCCTGCTCGCCGGCGTGCGCGCCTGGGCCGATCGCGAGGGCACGCCGCTGCAGGCCGTCGCCGACCTCGAGCGCGGCACCTGGTCGGGCCTGCTCTGGGCCGGCGGCAAGCCGCTGGCGCTGGAGGAATGGTCGCCGCTGCTGGCCGACACCGGCATGGTGGTGGCCGGCAAGGGCGCGGTCGACCTCTGGGCGCGTATCGATACCCAACGGGTCATGGACGTGCGCGTCCGCGCCCAGCTCGCGCCGATCGCGCTGGTGGCGCGCACGCCCTGGCACCGCGACGGCGGCGACGCGCTGTCGTCGCCGCCGGTGGCCTTCGAGCGCGCCGACCTGCTGGCGCGCTGGCAGGCCGACGCGAACGGCTGGCAGCTGCACGCGCCCGAGCTGCACTTCCACGAGGGCGGGCGGCGCGAACCGCACAGCTTCGATGGCCTGTGGCTGGCCGGCGGCGAGCGCTTCGCGCTGCAGGCGCCGCGCATGGACCTGGCCCCGGCGCGCGCGCTTGCCACCCTGGCCCCGGCCGTGCCCGCCGGCCTGCGCCAGTGGCTGCACGAGGCGGCGCCCGACGGCGTGCTGCACCACGTGCAGGTGCAGGGCCGCGAGGGCGACTGGTCCGGCTCGGCGCGGATCGACGCCGTGGGCTGGGCGCCCTACGGCGGCCAGCCGGGCGTGCAGGGCCTGGGCGGCAGCGTCGCCTACGACCAGGACGGCGGCGTGCTGCGCCTGGCCGAGGGGCCGGCGCGTTTCGACTGGCCGAAGTTCCGCCAGCCGCTGGATTTCCGGCTGGGCGGCACGCTGGGCTGGTGGCGCGAGGGTGGGCTGTGGACGGCGGGCGCCAGCGACCTGCGCATCCGGGGTGCCGATTTCGGGGCGCGGCTGCGCGCCGAGCTGCATTTCCCCGGCGAGGCCCGGCGGCCGCGGGTAGACCTCGCGGCGATCGTGGATCCGTCGCCGGTGCCGGCCGCCGGCAAGTTCTGGGTGCAGGGCAAGATGCCGCCCACGACCATCGAGTGGCTCGACCGGGCGCTGCTCGACGGCTCGGTCGAACAGGGCCGCGCCGTGCTCGCCGGCGACCTGGCCGACTGGCCGTTCCGCAACGGCGAGGGACGCTTCGACGCCCGCGCCCGCGTCTCGCAGGCGCGCGTGGCCTTCAATCCCGAGTGGCCGGACGCCGAGGCGATGGACCTCGACGTCGCCTTCGACGGCCCGGGCATGACGCTCGAGGGCCAGGGCATGATCCTGGGCAACCGCGTGCGCCGGGTGGCGGGCGGCATCGCCGACTTCCGCGACCCGCGGCTGGTGCTCGACATCGAGGCGCCCGCCGACGGCGCTTCGCTGCAGGCGCTGATGCTGGAGAGTCCGCTGCGCGCGCGCTTCGAGGAGCACCTGCTCAACGCCAGCATCCGCGGTCCGGCCGAAGTGCGGCTGTCGCTCGACCTGCCGCTGGCCGCGCGCCTGGGCGGCCGCCGCATCGACGGCACCATCGACCTTGCCGGTGCGCGCCTGTCCGATCCGCGCTGGGACATCGACCTGCAGGCAGTGAACGGGCGCACGCGCTTCAGCGACCGCGGCTTCATCGCCGACGCCCTCGAGGTCGAATTCGAGGGCGAGCCCGCGCGCTTCAGCCTGATGGTCGGCGCGGACTACACCGGTGACGCCGCGCTGGCGGCCCGCGCCAGCCTGGTTGGCGCGTTCCCGGCCCAGAAGCTGATCGCGAGGCACCCGCCGCTGGCCTGGCTCGACCCGTGGCTGGTCGGGCGCAGCACCTGGACCGTGGCGGTGGACATCCCGCAGTCGGCGCCGGGCGCGGCGGCGGCGCCCTCGCGGCTGTCCATCAATTCCGACCTGGTCGGCACCGCCGTGGCGCTGCCGGCGCCGCTGGCCAAGCCGGCGGAGGCGCGCTGGCCGCTGCGGCTGCAGGCGCCGCTGCCGCTCGCGGGGGGCGAAGTGCGCATGCAGCTCGGCGACACCCTGCGCCTGCGCGGGCGCATGGGCAGCGACGATGCGATGGGCGGCCTGCTGCTGTTCGGGCCGGGCGAGGAGCCGCCGCTGCCGCAGCAGGGCCTGGTGGCGCTGGGCCGCACCGAAACCCTGGACGCCGCCGGCTGGATCGCGTTCGCGGCGAAGGGCGAGGGTGCCGGCGGCTTGCGCGAAGTGGACCTGCGCGTCGCCAACCTCGACTTGCTCGGCTCCCGTTTCGCCGACACCCGCCTGCAGCTGCGGCGCGAGACCGAGCGCACGCGCCTGTCGCTCGAGGGCCCCGCGGTGGCGGGCGAGATCGACATCCCGCGCGATCTGGCCCAAGGCATCGACGGCCGCTTCGCGCGCCTGCACTGGCCGGAGAAGCCCGAGCCCACGCCCGAGCAACGGGCGACGCTCGAGGCCGGCCGCAGCGACGACCCGGCCAAGCTGCCGCCGCTGCGCTTCCGGGTGCAGGACCTGCGGCTGGGCCAGCTGGCGCTGGGCGTGGCCGAGCTCGAGGCGCAGCCAATGCCCGAGGGCCTGCGCATCGACCGTTTCGACACCACCTCGGACGCCTTGCAGCTGCGCGCGCGCGGCGAATGGCTGCGCGCCGGCGAGGGCAGCAGCCGCTCGCGCTTCGCGGTCGACTTCGGCGCCGACAGCCTGGGCGACATGCTCGGGGCTTTCGGGCTTGCCGGCATGGTCGAGGACGGCGAGACCCGCGGCCGGCTCGAGGGTGACTGGCCGGGTTCGCCCGGCGCCTTCGCGCTGGCGCGTTTCGAAGGCAAGCTGTCGGTCGAAGTGGGCGAGGGCCAGCTGCTCGAGGTCGAGCCCGGCGGCGGCGGGCGCGTGCTCGGCCTGATCAGCCTCGCCGAGATCCCGCGCCGGCTCAGCCTCGACTTCAGCGATTTCTTCGAGAAGGGCTTCGGCTTCAACACCATGCAGGGCGAATTCGTGTTCGCCGACGGCCGCGCCAGCACCGACCTGCTGCAGATCAACGGCCCCGCCGCCGAGATCCGCGTCAGCGGCTCGACCGACCTGCGCGCGCAGCAGTACGACCAGCGCATCGAGGTGCTGCCCAAGGCCGGCGGCGTGCTGCCCGCGATCGGCGCGATCGCCGGCGGCCCGGTGGGCGCCGCGGTCGGCGCGGTCGCGCAGGCCGTGCTGCAGAAACCGCTCAAGCAAGCCGCGCGCACGGTGTACCGGGTGACCGGGCCGTGGAAGGAGCCGGTGATTGAAGTGGTGGAGAAGGGGCCGCCGGTGGCCGGCGGGGACTAGCGAGCGAGGAGCTTAGGAAATAGTGGATAGGAGGTAGGAGGTAGGAGGTAGTGGGTGGCTCGGTGAGGTTTCCGGGGGGATGGGAACTAGTGAAGAGGAAACAGGAACCAGTGGAAGAGGACGCCGCATCGGATCAGCCGCGCGAACGCCGCTTCTCACTATCTCCTAACTCCTCTTCACTATTTCCTCGCTTTTCCCGTCTTCCACCCCTTGATCACCCCACCCATCCCCCACATCTGTCACCCTGATCATCACTCCCGCACGTCGCCCACGCCCATGACCGACACCCTGCAACTCGCCCAATCGCGCCTGCTCACGCCGGGCGGCCTCGGCCTCGATGGCCTGGACGCGGCCTTCGGGCGGCTGATGGGGCCGGGCGTGGATTACGGCGATCTGTATTTCCAGCACAGCCGGCGCGAGGGCTGGAGCCTGGAGGACGGCATCGTCAAGGACGGCTCGCATTCGATCGAGCAGGGCGTCGGCGTGCGCGCGGTGAGCGGCGAGAAGACCGGCTTCGCCTATTCCGACGACATCCGCGCCGATGCGCTGCTCGAATCCGCCTCGGCCGCGCGCGCGATCAGCCGCAGCGGCGGCCAGTCGGCGGGCGGCCAGCGCGTCGTGGTGCGCGGGCGCGAACTCTATGCGCCGGTGGACCCGATCGACGGCATGGCCACGGACGAGAAGATCCACGCGCTTCGCGAGGTCGACCAGTGGCTGCGCGCGCAGGATCCGCGCGTCAAGCAGGTGGTCGTGAGCCTCTCCGGTGGCGTCGACACGGTGCTGGTGGCGCGCAGCGACGGCACGCTCGCGTCCGACGTGCGGCCGCTGGTGCGCTTCAACGTGCAGGTGATCGTCGAGCACGACGGCCGCCGCGAGCAGGGCTACTCCGGCGCCGGCGGCCGCTATTCCTATGCCGAGCTGTTCTCCGGCGGGCGGCCGCGCGCGGTGGCGAAGGAAGCACTGCGCCAGGCGCTGGTCAACCTCGAGGCCGTCGACGCGCCGGCCGGCACGCTGCCGGTGGTGCTGGGCCCGGGCTGGCCGGGCGTGCTGCTGCATGAGGCGGTGGGCCATGGCCTCGAGGGCGACTTCAATCGCAAGGGCACCTCGGTCTACGCGGGCCGCATCGGCGAACGCGTGGCGGCACCGGGCGTCACCATCGTCGACGACGGCACGCTGGCGGCGCGCCGCGGCTCGCTCAACGTCGACGACGAGGGCACGCCCACGCAGTGCACCACGCTGATCGAGGACGGCATCCTGCGCGGCTATATCCAGGACACGCTCAACGCCCGGCTGATGGGCGTGGCGCCGACCGGCAACGGCCGCCGCGAGAGCTTCGCGCACCTGCCGATGCCGCGCATGACCAACACCTACATGCTGGCCGGCGACTACGACCCGGCCGAGATCATCGCCTCGGTTAAGAAGGGCCTGTACGCGCCGAACTTCGGCGGCGGCCAGGTCGACATCACCAGCGGCAAGTTCGTGTTCTCGGCCACCGAGGCCTACCTGATCGAGGACGGGAAGATCACCCGGCCGGTGAAGGGCGCCACCCTGATCGGCAACGGCCCCGAGGCCATGACCCGCGTCAGCATGGTCGGCCGCGACCTCGAACTCGACCAGGGCGTCGGCATCTGCGGCAAGGACGGCCAGTCGGTCCCCGTCGGCGTCGGCCAGCCCACCCTCAAGATCGACGCCATGACCATCGGCGGCACGCGTGCCTGATTTTTCCGGCGCTTCGGTCGCTGGCGCGGTTGAACGCGGATCAGAGCCGATGCGCGCGGATAAAAGCGGATTGAGCCATTGAAAAACCCAAGGCCAAAAAACCCATCTTCATCCGCTCTTATCCGCGTGCATCCGCTTTTATCCGCGTTCGGACACCTGGCCCACAGTCTTCGCGGCGCGATCCCGCGGAGCCACCCGGCCTCACTCGCCAGAGCCGTCGCCGGAGGCGGCGAGGAGGGTGCGGAGTTCGCGGAAGAGTTCGCGGTAGGCGTGCGGGGGTTTGTTCTTCAGGCGTTCCTGGTGCGCGTTGCGGGCGAGCTGGCGCAGGTGCTGGCGGTCGGCGTGCGGGTGGCTGGCCAGCAGCTCCGAGAGCGCTTCGTCGCCGTCCTCCACCAGCTTGTCGCGCCAGTACTCGACCTCGTGCAGGGCCTGCGCCTCGCGGCGGCCTTCGGCCTTGTCGTGGTCCAGCGCCGCGCGGATCACCTGCAGCGCCTCGTCGTCCTGCCGCCGCATCTGCTTGGCCAGGAAGTGGATCTGCCGCTTGCGCGCGATCTGCGAGGTGATCTTCTTCGAGGCGATCACCAGCGCCAGCAGGTCCTCGTCCATCGGGATCTGCTGCAGCCGCGCGTCGCTCTCGCCGACCAGCTTCATGGCCAGGTCCAGCACCGCCAGCGCCTCGCGGCGCTGCTCGCTGCGGCTCGGGCCGTAGTCGTGTTCCTCGTCTTCGAAGTCTTCTTCGTGCATCGTCCATCACCGTCCTGGAGCGAAAGGATACGCCCATGCAGCCCCTGACCGCAGCTTCCGATGATTCCCTGGCCCGGATGGACCGCCTGTCCGGCCTGGCCCGCGAGGTCCTGGACCAGTGCGCGCGCCTCGGCGCCAGCCAGGCCGAGGTGACCATGAACGAGGACGCCGGCCTGTCGGTGAACGTCCGCATGGGCGAGGTCGAAACCGTGGAGCGCACCCGCGACCGCGGCGTCGGCCTCACCGTGTACTTCGGCCAGCGCAAGGGCAGCGCCAGCACCGCCGACCTGCAGCCCGACAGCCTGCGCGCCACCGTCGAGCAGGCCTGCGCGATCGCGCGCCACACCGAGGCCGACCCGGCCGCCGGCCTGGCCGATGCCGAACGCATGGCCACCGACCTGCGCGAATTCGACGGCTGGCACCCGTGGCCGCTGGATGCCGACCGCGCCATCGCGCTCGCGCTGGAGGCCGAGGCCGCCGGGCGCGGCGCCGACGCCCGCATTTCCAATTCAGACGGCGCCGGTGCCTACAGCAGCGAGAGCGTGTCGGTGTATGCCAACAGCCACGGCTTCCTCGGGGCCGAGCGCGGCACCAGCCATTCGCTGAGCGTGTCCCTGATCGCCGGCAGCGGCGACGGCATGCAGCGCGACTACTGGTACACCAGTGCGCTCTCGCCCGACGACCTCGAGGCGCCGGTGCAGGTCGGCCGCCGCGCCGCCGAACGCACGCTCCGGCGCCTGGATCCGCGCCCGATCCGCACCGGCGAGTACCCGGTGCTGTTCGCGCCCGAGATGGCGCGCAGCCTGATCGGCCACCTGCTCGGCGCCGTGTCCGGCGGCGCGCTGTACCGGCGCGCCAGCTTCCTGCTCGACCATGCCGGCAAGCAGATCCTGCCGCCGTGGTTCGCCATCTCGGAGCGGCCGCACAAGCCACGCGGCATCCGCTCCTCGGCCTTCGACGCCGAGGGCGTGGCGACGGTGGATTCCGACCTGGTGCGCGACGGCATCCTGCAGCGCTACGTGCTGGGCAGCTATTCGGCCCGCAAGCTGGGGCTCAGGAGCACCGGCAACGCCGGCGGCGTCAACAACCTCGACGTCGCCGCCAACGCCAGCGGGCTCGAGGACATGGCCCGGGCCATGGGCCGCGGCCTGCTGGTCACCGAGCTGATGGGGCAGGGGGCCAACACCGTCACCGGCGACTATTCGCGCGGCGCCGCGGGCTTCTGGGTCGAGGGGGGCGAGCTGGCGCACCCGGTCGACGAACTCACCATCGCCGGCCGCCTGCCGGAGATGTTCCTGGCCATCGAGGCGGTGGGCGCGGACGTCGACCGGCGCTCGCACGTTTCGGTCGGTTCGATCCTGGTCGGGCGGATGATGGTGGCCGGGGAGGCCTGATCCTGCGTTGCCTTGACAGCCCCTTCACAAGCCCGGAAATTACCCGGGCCAAGGCGCCCCCGGCGCCAGCAAACCAAGCATCCAATCGAAGGGGAATCGAATGAACGACGTGCAAGCCGAAGACAAAACCCTCGCCCTGATCACCCACCTGTCGGGCATCATCGCCGGCTTCATCGTTCCGCTGATCATCTGGCTGATCAACAAGGACAAGGCCGACAAGGCCTGGCTCACCGGCCAGTCCAAGGAAGCGCTGAACTTCCAGATCACCGTGCTGCTGGCCTGGATCGTGGCCGTGGTGCTGAGCTTCCTGCTGATCGGCTTCCTGCTCTACCCGGTGATCCTGATCGGCAACATCGTGTTCTGCATCCTGGCCGGCATCAAGGCCAACAACGGCGAGAGCTACCGCTACCCGGTCGCCATCCGCCTGGTCAGCTGAGCCCCGCGGGTCGCGCGGGTCAGCTGGCCCGCGCGACCGCGAATTCGGCGAGCCGGCGCAGTGCGCCGGCCTCGTCGCCAAGCGGCCCGAGGGCCGCTTTTGTTTTTTCCGCCAGCTCCGCCAGCAGCGCCTTCGAGCGGGCCATGCCCAGCAGGGCCGGGTAGGTGGATTTTTCCTGAGCCTGGTCCTTGCCCGCGGTCTTGCCGAGCTGGGCGCTGTCGCCTTCGACGTCGAGGATGTCATCGCGGATCTGGAAGGCGAGGCCGAGCGCGCTCGCGTAGTCGTCCAGCCGCGCCAGCTTGCCGGCATCGGCGCCGCCCGCCAGCCCGCCCATGCGCACCGCGGCGCGGATCAGCGCGCCGGTCTTGAGCGCGTGCAGCCGCTC
The DNA here is from genome assembly GCF_000747155.1 of Arenimonas metalli CF5-1. Classification (GTDB taxonomy): domain Bacteria; phylum Pseudomonadota; class Gammaproteobacteria; order Xanthomonadales; family Xanthomonadaceae; genus Arenimonas; species Arenimonas metalli. The sequence goes on from NZ_AVCK01000015.1 coordinate 45,510, forward strand.
GAGTTGCACCACCTGCAGTTGCCGGCCGGTGGCGTCGATGTCGAGCGCCTGCCCGCCGCACATGCCCGGGGCACCGGCGGCGCGCGCCAGCGACTGCAGCCAGGCGACGCGCAGCGCGGCGTCCGCCGGCGCGTCGGCCAGGACTTCGAAGGCCAGCGCCTGCAGCGCGTCGCCGGCGAGGATGGCGGTGGCTTCGTCGAAGGCGACGTGCACGGTAGGCCGGCCGCGGCGCAGCGCGTCGTCGTCCATCGCCGGCAGGTCGTCGTGCACCAGCGAGTAGGCGTGCACCAGTTCGACCGCGGCGGCCGGCGCATCGCACAGGGATTCATCGGCGCCGGTGGCGGCGCCGGCGGCGTAGACCAGCATCGGGCGCAGGCGCTTGCCGCCGCCCAGCACCGCGTGGCGCATGGCCGCGTGCAGGCGTTCCGGCGAATCGTTGGCCGGGGGCAATGCGCTTTCGAGGCGGGCTTCGACGCGCTGCAGCCAGCGCGCCGCGGCCGGATCAAACGGCATCGGGCTGGAACGGCTGGCCGCTGTCGGGATCGGCCGGGTCGCTGAGCAGGCGCACGCGCAGTTCGGCCTGCTCCAGCGCGCCCTGGCACTGGCGATAAAGGCCGACGCCGCGCTCGTACGCCGCGAGGGAATCATCGAGCGAGAGGTCGCCCTTCTCCATCTTCTGCACCAGCTGCTCGAGCTCGTCGAGCGAGGTCTCGAACTGGGCGACGGGGGACGGCGGCGATGCGGGGGTCTTGGCGGCCATGCGCGGAGTTTGCGGGGCGAGGCAGCGGGTGGTCAACGTTGCCGCGGCGGTGCCGGCGACCGCAGGCGCAGGCAGGCGCCGCGGGCGGCCAGCCAGTCGTGCAGCGGCGCCGCGATGGCGACGTCGCCGGCGGCCAGCAGCTCGCCGCCGGGGCCCGACAGCAGCGGCAGCCGCGCACGCAGCCAGGGCGGCAGGCCGAGCTCCTGCAGCACGTGCTTGAGTTCGCTGGAATGCGCACGGCCCGGCAGCACCAGGCGTTCGCCACCCTGGCGCGCATGCACGCGCAGCGGCGCGTCGAAGGCAGCCGCGGGCGAGAGCGACAGCACGTCGCCGGTGGGCAGGACCAGCGGCGAGCGGCCATCCCAGGGCTTCGAGAAGTCTTCGGGCAGCGGCGGCAAGGCTGGGCCCGCGTACAGCAGGTCCCGCCAGCGCCGCACCGCCGCGCCGGACCAGGCGAACGCCGGCTCGCCGTCTTCCTGTGCCGGCAGCACTTCATCGGCGATCGCGCGCAGGCCGGCGGGCGGCAGCGGCGGCAGGTCGAGCTCGCGCACCCAGCGGCGCAGCACGCGGTCGCGCCAGTCCGGCGCCAGTGCCTCCAGCGCGGGAACCGACAGGGTGGCCGGATCCACGCCCTGCACCCGGGCCAGCCGGCGCGCGTCTTCACCCGCGAGCAGGTCGGCCTGGCCCGCGAGCAGGGACGCACTGCGCGCCAGCCCCGCCGCGGCGCCCGGCCAGCGACCGGTGAGCCGCGGCATCACCTGGCGGCGCAGGAAGTTGCGGTCGGCGTGGTCGGTCGCGTTGCTGGGGTCTTCGATCCAGTCCAGGCCATGGTCGCGCGCGTAGCGGGCCAGCGCCTCGCGCGGCTGGTCCAGCAGCGGCCGCCAGAGCCAGCCGGCGCCGAAGCGGCGCAGCGGCCGCATCGCCGCCAGGCCGTCGCCGCTGCCGCGCAGCAGGCGCAGCAGGATGGTCTCGGCCTGGTCGTCGCGGTGGTGGGCGAGGGCGACCCGCTCGCCGGGCACCAGGCCGTCCGCGAGGGCGTCATGGCGCGCCGCGCGCGCGGCCGCCTCCAGGCCGTCGCCGGCGTCGCGCACGGCCACGCGGCGCGATTCGAAGTCGATGCCCAGCCGGGCGCAGGTCTCGGCGCAGCGGGCCGCCCAGGCGGCGGAACCGGGCTGCAGGCCGTGGTCCACATGCATCGCCCGCAGCCCGCTGGCGCGCACCGCCGGGCTGGCCGCCAGCCAGTGCAGCAGAACGGTCGAATCCAGGCCGCCGCTGAAGGCGACGCGGACGGGGCAACCGGGGCACGGAGGCGGCGAATCCAGGGGCATGCGACGTTCCGCCCGGCCCGGCTGCCGCGGCGCGGTCAGGCGGCCTCGTAGGCGCCGTAGCTGCGCAGGCGCTGGTAGCGGTTCTCGAGAAGCTGAGGGATCTCGACGCGGTCCAGCACCGCCAGCTCGGACTGGATCAGCTGCTTGAGCGTGGCCGCCATCGCGGCGGGATCGCGGTGGGCGCCGCCCAGCGGCTCAGGCACGATCTTGTCGACCAGCCCGTGCTCGAACAGGCGCTTGGCGGTCAGGCCCAGGGCCTCGGCCGCGTCGCGGGCCTTGTCGGCGGACTTCCAGAGGATCGAGGCGCAGCCTTCCGGCGAGATCACCGAGTAGGTGCTGTATTCGAGCATCAGCGTGCGGTCGCCGACGCCGATCGCCAGCGCGCCGCCGGAGCCGCCTTCGCCGATCACGGTGCAGATGACGGGGATCTTCAGCTCGGCCATTTCCAGCAGGTTGCGGGCGATGGCCTCGGACTGGCCGCGCTCCTCGGCGCCGACGCCGGGGTAGGCGCCCGGGGTGTCGATGAAGGTGAGCAGCGGCAGCTGGAAGCGCTCGGCCATCTTCATCAGGCGCAGCGCCTTGCGGTAGCCCTCGGGCCGCGGCATGCCGAAGTTGCGCTTGATCTTGGCCTTGGTGTCGCGGCCCTTCTGCTGGCCGATCACCATCACGGCGCGGCCGTCCATGCGGGCCAGGCCGCCGACGATGGCGGCGTCGTCCGCGAACGCGCGGTCACCGGCCAGCTCGTGGAATTCCTCGAACATCAGGCCGATGTAGTCGTTGGTGTACGGCCGCTGCGGGTGCCGCGCCAGCTGCGAGATCTGCCAGGGCGTGAGCGCCTTGAAGATCTCGGCGGTGCGCGCGCGCAGCTTGTCCTCCAGGCCCTTGACCTCGGTTTCGATGTTGACCGCGGGGCCGGTGCTGGCCTTGCGCAGCTCCTGGATCTTGGCGTCCAGTTCGGCGATGGGCTGTTCGAAATCGAGGAAGTTCGGATTCATGCGGTGTCTCGGTTCAGACGCCCCAGCTTGGGCCGGGCAGTCTAGAGCAAAGGGTCTAGGGCGGCGATTCTATCGCCCCCGGCCCGCCGGCGGGAGGCGGTCAGCCGCCCTGTTGCCAGGGGCGGTGGAGGTGGAGGGTGACCTGGCTGACGCCGGGCAGGGCGCGCAGCTGGCTGATCAGCTCGGGCTCGGTGCGGACGCCCTCGCTGCCGTTGACGTCGATCGAGCCCCGGGCCCTCGCGGGCGTGAGCATGTCCAGGCGCAGCGGCGTGGCGCCGGGCCGGAAGCCCGCCAGCACCTGCTGCAGGCGGTCCCAGGTGCCCTGCGCGCGCAGGTCGACGGTGAGCGCCAGCCGGCGCGCGTGCTGGGCGCACAGCGCGCGGAAGTCCCAGCACTGGCGCGCGCGCAGCACGAAGCCGCCGCTGAACTGGTCCTCGGCCAGGTTGCCCTCGACCAGCAGGATGCGGTCGCGCGAGAGCAGGTGCGCGCATTCCGCGAAGGCCTCGCGGAAGAAGGCGACCTCGAGCTGGCCGCGGCCGTCCTCGATGCGCGCGAAACCCATGGTGTCGCCGCGCCGGCGCGTCGCCGTCACGATGCCGGCCAGCACCACGGCCGCTTCGCCGCGGCGGTCCTTCTTCGCGCTCCAGAGCGAATCGAGGTCGGCCAGGGTGACGCCCACCAGCGACTGCAGTTCGCCGCGCCAGGGGTCGAGCGGATGCCCGCTGAGGTAGTGGCCCAGCGTCTCGCGCTCGCCCAGCAGCTTGGTTTCCAGCGGCCAGTCGGGCACCTCGGGCAGGTCGAGGTGGATCCCGGGTTCCGCGCCGCCGCCGCCGAACAGCGACACCTGGCCGGCGGCGCGTTCGCGCGCCAGCTGTTCGGTGGCCTTGATCACCTCGGGCAGCTGCAGCATCAGCGAGGCGCGGTTGGCGCCGAGTGCATCCAGCGCGCCGGCGTTCACCAGCGCCTCGAGCACGCGCCGGTTGAGCTTGGACGAATCCACCCGCCTCAGGAAATCGAGCAGGTCGCGGAACGGCCCGCCGGACTGGCGCGCCTCGACGATGGATTCGCAGGCGCCGCGGCCGACGCCCTTCACCGCGCCAAGGCCGTAGCGCACGGTCTTCGGGTCCAGCGCGACGAACATGTAGTCGGATTCGTTGACGTCGGGCGCCAGCACCGACAGCCCGATCTCGCGCGATTCCTCCAGGAAGGTCACCACCTTGTCGGTGTTGTCCATGTCGGAGGACATCGTCGCGGCCATGAATTCGGCCGGGTGGTGCGCCTTCAGCCACGCGGTCTGGTAGGCCACCAGCGCGTACGCGGCGGAGTGCGACTTGTTGAAGCCGTAGTCCGCGAACTTCTCCATCAGGTCGAAGATCGGGCTGGCGACGCTGGCGGCGATGCCCTGCGCCTCGGCGCCGGCCTCGAACTTGACGCGCTCCTTGGCCATCTCCTCGGGCTTCTTCTTGCCCATCGCGCGGCGCAGCAGGTCGGCGCCGCCGAGCGAGTAGCCGGCCAGGACCTGGGCGATCTGCATCACCTGTTCCTGGTAGACGATCACGCCGTAGGTGGGCTTGAGGATGGCCTCGAGCAGCGGATGCGGATAGCTGACGTCGGCGCGGCCGTGCCGGCGGTCGATGAAGTCGTCCACCATGCCCGCGCCCAGCGGACCGGGTCGGTACAGCGCGGCCAGCGCGATCAGGTCCTCGAAGTGCGCCGGCTGGAGCTTCTTGATGTACTCCTTCATGCCGCGCGATTCGAACTGGAACACCGCGGTGGTCAGGCCCTTGGACAGCAGCGCGTAGGTCTGCGGGTCGTCGAGCGGCAGCGACAGGATATCGAGCGGGGGCACGTCGGCGCGCTTGCGCCGGACGTTGATGGCCTTCACCGCCCAGTCGATGATGGTGAGCGTGCGCAAGCCCAGGAAGTCGAACTTCACCAGGCCCACGGCTTCGACGTCGTCCTTGTCGAACTGCGTGACCACCGACTTGGCGGTCTCGCCCTTGGCCACGTGTTCGGCGAACAGCGGGCTGAAGTCGGTCAGCGGCGTCGGCGCGATCACCACGCCGCCGGCGTGCTTGCCGGCGTTGCGGGTGAGGTCTTCCAGGCTGCGCGCCAGGTCCACCAGGTCGCGCACGTCGTCCTCGTCGCGGTAGCGCTGGATCAGCTCGGAGGAGGCGAGGTCGGCGTTCTTCTTAGCGGCCTCGCTCAGGCCCAGCGCGTCGTCGAGCGTGACGCCCAGCGTGAGCGGGATGAGCTTGGCCACCGAATCCACGAAGCCGTACGGATAGCCCAGCACGCGCCCGCAGTCGCGGATCGCCGCCTTCGCCGCCATCGTGCCGTAGGTGATGATCTGGCTGACCTTGTCGCGGCCGTACTTGTGGCCGACGTAGTCGATCACCTCGTCGCGCCGGTCCATGCAGAAGTCGATGTCGAAGTCGGGCATCGACACGCGTTCCGGGTTCAGGAAGCGCTCGAACAGCAGGTCGTAGCGGATCGGGTCGAGGTCGGTGATGCCCAGCGCCCACGCTACCAGCGAGCCGGCGCCCGAGCCGCGGCCCGGGCCGACCGGGATGTCGTTGCGCTTGGACCAGTTGATGAAGTCCGCGACGATCAGGAAGTAGCCCGGGAAGCCCATCTTGCAGATGACGTCGAGCTCGGTGTCCAGGCGCGCGCGGTAGCCGGCGGCGTCGTGGCCCGGCGCGACTTCGAATTTTGCCAGCCGGCCGTCGAGGCCGCGGTGCGACTCCTCGCGGATCCAGCTGTCGAGCGTGTGGCCCTCGGGCACCGGGAAATCGGGCAGGTAGTACTTGCCCAGGCTCAGCTCGAGGTTGCAGCGCTTGGCCAGCTCGACCGTGTTTTCCAGCGCCTCGGGCAGGTCGGCGAACAGCTCGGCCATTTCCTCCGGCGACTTCAGGTACTGCTCGCGGCTGTAGTCGCGCGGCCGCTTGGGATCGTCGAGCACGCGGCCGGTGGCGATGCACACGCGCGCCTCGTGCGCGTCGAAGTCGTCGGGCGACAGGAAGCGCACGTCGTTGCTGGCTAGCAGCGGCAGGTCGTGGTGGCCGGCCAGCGCCACCGCCGCGGCGTTGAAGGTCTCCTCGCCGTCGCGCCCGGTGCGAGTGAGTTCCAGGTACAGGCGATCGGGGAAAGCGGCGCGCCATTCACCCAGCAGGCGCCCGGCCTGTTCCTCGCGGCCCGCGGCCAGCAGCTGGCCGAGCAGGCTTTCGCGCCCGGCGATGGCCACCAGGCCGGCGCAGTCGCGGTACAGCCAGTCGGGTTCGATCGCCACGTAATCGCCGGCGTGGCCTTCGAGGAAGGCGCGGCTGATCAGCCGCGACAGCGCCAGGTAGCCGCTGCGGTCCTGGCACAGCAGGGTCAGCCGCGAGGGCGGGCCGCCGTCGCCGGCGAGCCAGAGGTCGGCGCCCGCCACCGGCTTGAGGCCGGCGGGCTCGGCGGCCTTGTAGAACTTCACCAGCGCGAACAGGTTGCTGGTGTCGGTGACCGCCACCGCGGGCATGCCCAGCGCCGCGCAGCGCCCGACCAGCTCCGGGATGCGGATGGTCGAGTCGGTGAGCGAATACTCGCTGTGCAGGTGCAGGTGGACGAAGCTTGGCGTCATGCCGGGGACCGATGGCCGACCGGCAGTTTACCCCGAGGGTGGGGGCGGACAAGGCTTGACAGTCCCTGTTGCCAGGCCCTGCCGCCCGCCCCGTGAAACCCGCCGCGCGGCGGTTCAGCCGACGCGGAACAGCGGCTGCAGCGGCTCGCCGCCGATGTAGTGGCGGGCGCGGACCTGGCGCCGCTGCTGGAGCAGCGCGACCTCGGCCAGACAGGCGGTTTCCCAGGCCAGTCGGCGTTCAAGCGGGGTGCCGCGCGGGCGCTCGTCGGCGCGGAAGCGGCAGAAGTCGCCGTAGTCGGTCGTTTCGTCGGCGAACGCCGGCCAGGCCAGCTCCACCAGCAGCGCATCGTCGAGCTGGCCGAGCAGCGGCTGGGTGTCGGGGATCAGGTCGTCCACCTGCTGCAGGTAGCTGATCAACATGCGCGCGCGTTCCCGGGTGTCCACGCACACGTCCCAGTCGCTGTCGTTGAGCATGCGGCGCAGGTGCTCGGCGCGCGCCAGGCGCTCGGACAGGATCGCGATGGCATGCTCGCGCGGCTGGTCCTGCAGCCAGCGCGCCAGCGTGACCAGCTGGTCGGCGCTGACGCGCGGGGCGTTGGGTGCGATCTGGGCGAGCAGCTGGTTGAACTGCTGGACGGCGGCATCGCACAGTTCGATCTTCCCGACCTGGCGGCGGCGCGAATCACGCGATTCCGGCGGCAGCGGCAGGTCGAGCGGGGCGGGGTCGTGGCGGGCGTTCATGGTGGTTTCCCGGTCTGGCCGCGGGCCACCGGAACCATTCCGGGGCAGGCGCACATCCTCTGGGATGCGCGGCCAGCATGGACCGTTGCAGCGCGCGCCACGACGCCCTGAAGTCAGCGTGACGTCCGGGCTAATTCAGCGTCGCGACAGCTTCGCGCGACGCGATGCGATGCGCCGCTGCCTTACACCACGCGCAGGCCGCCGGTGCTGGGGCCGAACTCGACGTAGTGCTGGCTGCGCACGCGGTGCAGTTGCTCCCACAGCGCGCCTTCCTCCATCCGCGCGGCCAGCCAGTCGTCGCGGCCCGGGTGGCCGCCGAAATGCGCGCCGGACTCGTCGCGGAACCGGCAGAAGTCGCGGAAGTCCTCGAGCTCCTCGGCCACCATCGGCCACGCCAGCTCGACCAGCAGCGCGTCGTCGAGCCGGCCCACGCGCGGCAGGTCGTCGGGGATCAGGTCGCGCGGCTGCGAGACGTAGTCGAGCAGGCGGTAGATCCGCCGCGCCAGCGCCGGCTCGAGCCCCCAGTCGGGATCGACGGCGAGGTCGCGCAGTTCCTGCAGCCGGCCCAGGCGCGCCTGCAGCAGCGCCTCGGATTGCGCCGGCGGCAGCGCCACCAGCCAGCGCGCGACGCTGGCGATGGCGGCGGCCTCGACGTGCGGGGCGTCCGGATGCAGTTCGTGCAGCAGGGCATTGAAGTCGGCGACGGCCTGGGGGTCGAGCGTGACCGGGGCGTCGCGGGGATCGCCCATCAATCCTGCACGCGCGGCGTGCAGCGGCAGGGCGGGTGTCGCGGGGAGGGGGGCGTCGTGGCGCATGGCAGGCCTCGCTGCCGGCCGGTGGTAGGCGCTGCGCGTGGCTGGTCGGCGGGTGCCGCGGGCAGCCGCATCCGGCGGGATGCATCGCTTGGTCTACGCCTGCCCGGGGCGGCTGTCAAATGCCCGGCAGCGAGCTTGCGAGGCAGGCGCGCACCGGCGCGAAACTTCGCCGATGCTGCGGGCACGGGCCCAGCCGGCGCAGCGCGTCGAGGTGCTCGGGCGTGGGGTAGCCCTTGTGCAGCGCGAAGCCGTAGCCGGGATGCAGGGATTCGAGTTCGCGCATCAGCTGGTCGCGTGCGACCTTGGCCAGGATGGAGGCCGCCATGATCGCCGGTTCGCGCGCATCGCCCTTCACCAGCGCCTGCGCAGGGCAGGGCAGGCCGGGCGGAAGGCGGTTGCCGTCCACCAGCGCGAGCGTGGCGGCGGGCGACAGCGCGCGCACGGCGCGCGCCATGCCGGCCATCGTGGCGTGCAGGATGTTGAGGCGGTCGATCTCTTCGATCGGCACCAGCTCGAGGTGCCAGGCCAGCGCGCGTTCGCGGATCAGCGGCGCCAGCGCTTCGCGCCGCGTTTCACTCAGCGCCTTCGAATCGCCGAGGCCCGCGATCGGGCGCGAGGGATCGAGGATGACGGCGGCGACCGCGACGGGCCCCGCCAGCGGGCCGCGGCCGGCTTCGTCGACGCCGGCGACGCGCGCTGCGCTCACGGCGAGGCCAGCAGTTCGGCCACGGCGTCGGCCGCCGCGGACGAGGCGTCGCGGCGCAGCTTCAGGTGGATGTGCTGGTAGCGCGGCAGCAGCGCTGTGCGGGCATCGGGGCTGCGGAACCAGTGCATCACCGCTTCGGCCAGGTTCTCGGGCGTGCAGTCCTGCTGCATCAGCTCCGGCACGATCGGTTCGTTGGCCAGCACGTTGGGCAGGCTGTAGCGGTTCACGCGCATCATGCCCAGCAGCATCACGATGCGGTAGGTGAGCGCGGAGATGCGGTAGCCCACGACCATCGGGCGCTTGGCCAGCAAGCCTTCCAGCGCGGCGGTGCCGGACGCCAGCAGCACCACGTCGGAGGCGACCATGGCGTCGTGCGCCTTGCCGTCGGTGACCATGACGTTGGCCAGCGGCCGCGCCAGCAGGCCGTTCTCGATGGCGGCGCGGCACGCCGGGTTCGCGGCCGGCACCACCACGACCAGGCCCGGCACCTGCACGGTGACCCGGCGCGCGGCCTCGATGAATTCGGGGAACAGGCGGTCGATCTCACCCAGCCGGCTGCCGGGCAGCAGGGCCAGCACCGGCGCCTCGCCCGGCAGGCCCAGGCGCCCGCGTGCGGCGCCGCGGTCGGGCTCGAGCGGGAAGGCGTCGGCCAGCGGGTGGCCGACGAAGCGTGCGTCCACGCCGTGGCGTTCGTAGATCGGTGGCTCCATCGGGAACAGGCAGAGCACGCGGTCGGCGCTGCGGCCGATCTTCGCCGCGCGGCCTTCGCGCCAGGCCCACACCGACGGGCTGACGTAATGCACGGTGCGGATGCCGGCCTGCTTGAGCCGTCGCTCGAGGCCGAGGTTGAAGTCGGGCGCGTCCACGCCGATGAACACGTCCGGCCGCCACTGCAGCAGGCGCTGGTGCAGGGCCCGGCGCAGGCGCAGCAGGCGGGGCAGGTGCCGCAGCACTTCGGCCAGGCCCATCACCGCCAGCTCGGAGCAGTCGTGCCAGGTGTCCAGGCCGGCCGCGCGCAGGTGTTCGCCGCCGACGCCCGCGAATTCGGCCGTGGGGAAGCGCAGCCGCAGTTCGCGCACCAGGCCGGAGGCCAGCAGGTCGCCCGAGGCTTCGCCCGCGACGATGGCGATGCGAAGCTTCTTGCCGGCCGCGAGGGCCAGTTCCAGCGAAGGGGTCAGGGTGACGCCGGCCACGGCCGGTGCGCGCAGGTCAGCGCAGCAGGCCGCGCGCGCTGCGCTCGATGAACTCGAGCATCAGCCGCACGTCCTGCGATTCGGTGGCGCCCTGGGCCAGCTGCTCGCGGACCTCGGCCATCGGCTTGCCCGACATGTACAGCGCCCGGTAGGCGCGCTTGATCGCGGCGATGCGCTCGGCGTCGAAGCCCCGGCGCTTGAGGCCCTCGGCGTTGATGCCGCGCGGACCCGCGTACTTGTCGGCCACCATCACGAACGGCGGCACGTCGGCGTTGACCAGGCTGCCCATGCCGATGAAGGCGTGGTCGCCGATCTTGCAGAACTGGTGGATGGCCGCGAAGCCGCCCAGGATCACCCAGTCGCCGAGGACGGCGTGGCCGGCCAGCGTGGCGTTGTTGGCCAGGATGCACTGGTTGCCTACGATGCAGTCGTGGGCCACGTGCACGTAGGCCATGATCCAGTTGTCATCGCCGATGCGGGTGATGCCGCCGCCGTCGGCGGTGCCGCGGCTGATCGTGGTGAACTCGAAGATCGTGTTGCGGTCGCCGATCACCAGCTCGGTGCGCTCGCCGCGGAACTTCTTGTCCTGCGGGTCGTTGCCGATGGTGGCGTGGGCGTGGACGACGTTGCCGCGGCCCAGGCGGGTCGGGCCGGTGATGACGCAGTGCGGGCCGATGCGGCTGTCGTCGCCGATCTCGACCTCGGGGCCGATGACCGCGAACGCGCCGACCTGGACGTTCGCGCCCAGCCGCGCACCCGGATCAACCTGCGCACTCGGGTGGATCATGTCATTCCTTGCCTTCGGCGCAGAGGATCTCGGCACTGGCGACCACCTGGCCATCGACGCTGGCGGTGCAGTCGTACAGCGCCATGTTGCGGATCAGGCGCTTGACCCTGACTTCGAACTCGAGCTTGTCGCCCGGCACCACCATGCGGTTGAAGCGCGCGTTGTCCACCTTCACCAGGTAGAACAGCTTGCCTTCGCTGATCTTGTCGCGCGGCTGCGAGAGCTGGGTCAGCAGGCCGCCGGCCTGGGCCATGGCCTCGACCACAAGCACGCCCGGCATCACCGGACGGCCCGGGAAGTGGCCCTGGAAGAACGGCTCGTTGAAGGTGACGTTCTTGTAGGCCCGGATCCGCTGGTTCGGCTCCAGCTCGACCACCCGGTCCACCAGCAGGAAGGGATAGCGGTGGGGCAGCAGGTGCAGGATGCACGAGACATCCACGGGCAGCTTGATGGCGTCGTCGCTCATCGGGTTCCTTGCGTCAATCCTTGGACAGGGCGCCTATCTTACGCGCCAGCTGGTCCAATTGCCTGAAACGGGCGCCATTCCGGCGCCACTGGCGGCTTTCCTGCACCGGCATGCCCGAGGAATATTCCCCCGGCTCGGTGATCGACTGGGTCACCAGGCTCATGGCGGTGACGGTGACCCGGTCGCAGACCTCGAGGTGGCCGGTGATGCCCACCGCGCCGCCGATCAGGCAGTAGCTGCCGATGCGCGCGGAGCCGGCGATGGCGGTGCAGCCGGCGACCGCGGTGTGGGCGCCGATGCGGACGTTGTGGCCGACCTGGATCAGGTTGTCCAGGCGCACGTCCTCGGCCAGCACGGTGTCCTCGATCGCGCCGCGGTCGATGCAGGTGTTTGCACCGATCTCGCAGTCGTCGCCGACCACCACGCCGCCCAGCTGCGGCACCTTGATCCAGTGGCCGGCGTCCATCGCCAGGCCGAAGCCGTCGGCGCCCAGCACGGCGCCGGGATGCACGCGCACGCGCGCGCCCAGCCGCACCCGCGCCACCAGGGTCACGCGCGCCACCAGCACGCTGGCGGGGCCGACCACGCAGTCCTCGCCGACCACGCAGCCGGGGCCGAGCACGGCGCCGGCGGCGATGCGGCTGCGGGCACCGATGCTGCAGAACGGACCCACTTCGGCGCCGGCGTCGACCTCGGCGGTCGGGTCCACCGTGGCCAGGGCGTGGACGCCGGGCACGGGCGCGGCCGCCGGCTCGAACAGCGCGGCGATCCGGGCAAACGCGGTGTACGGGGATTTCGCGACCAGGCAGGGCACCGGGCAATCGCGGGCGTCGGCCGCGGAGACGATGACGGCGCTGGCGGCGGTGCCGGCCAGCTCGCTGCGGTAGCGGGGATTGGCCAGGAAGCTGACCTGGCCGGCGCGGGCACCCGCGAGGGTGCCGACGCCATCGATCAGGACGCTGCCGTCGCCGCGCAGTTCGAGCCCGAACCGGCCGGCGAGGCCGGCCAGGTCGAAGCGGGGCGGCTGCGCGGCCAGGGCGGCCGCCTTAGAACTGGCCGCCGAAGGTGAACTGCAGGCGCTCGACCTGGTCGGTGCGTTCGCGCTGCAGCGGCAGTGCGTAGCTGATCGAGATCGGGCCCATCGGCGACTGCCACTGCACGGCCAGGCCGGTCGAGATGCGCAGGGTCTTGGCTTCCCACTCGTCGACGCCGTTGTAGATGTTGCCGTAGTCGAGGAAGGCCGACAGTCGCGTGCTGCGGTTGTCGAACAGGGTCGGGAAGAAGAACTCGAAGGTGCCCACGGTCTTGAACGGACCGCCGATCGGCTGGCGGAAGGTGTCGGTGAACCGGTAGAACGGGCCGATGGTGTTGATCTCGAAGCCGCGCACCGAGCTCGGGCCGCCGGCGTAGTAGTTGCTGAAGAACGGCATGCCGCACTGCTGGGTGGCGCCGGTGACGATGTTGCCGAAGTCGTCGTAGACGCGGCAGTTGCGGTCCTTGGTGACGCCGTAGCTGTCGCCGTAGCCGACGTCGAGCGCCGACTTGAGGCCCAGCCAGGGCTTGAGCAGGCGGTAGTTCTCGAATACGTAGGTGAGGCGGTAGTACTCGAGGTCGCTGCCCGGCAGCACGAACTCGGCGCCGATGCGGTGCAGCGTGCCGCGGGTCGGCATCAGGAAGTCGTTGCGGGAGTCGCGCTGCCAGCCGGTCTTCAGGCGCCAGGCGTTGACGTTCCAGCGCCGGTTCGGGCCCAGGGTCAGCGGGTCGGTGGTGGTCGGGTCGGCGTCGTCGTTCTCGATCGGGGTGTTGGGATCGGTGTCGTCGGGCACGTGGAACTGCGGGAAGCGCGCGCGGTCGCCGAGCGCGTCGACCAGGTAGTCGATCAGCAGCGGCGGGGTGGCGAAGTCGTCGGTGCTGATCTGGTTGCGGTCGATGCCGAGCGACATGCTGATGCTGTCGGTCTCGGTCAGCGGGATGCCCAGGATCACTTCGCCGGCGGCCACGGCGTTGTCGAACTGCGCCAGGTTGGCGTCGCGGTTCGAGTAGCTGTAGTCGCTGTAGCTGAGGTTGTAGCCCAGGCTGACGCCGTCGTCGGTGAAGTACGGGTCGGTGAAGCCGAGCGAGAACTGGTTGGAGAAGCTGTTGTTCTGCGCCGACAGGCTGACGCGGTTGCCGGTGCCCAGGAAGTTGTTCTGCACCAGCTGGATGGTGGTCACCAGGCCGAAGTTCTGCTGGTAGCCCAGGCCGAAGGTGAACTGGCCCGAGTTGCGCTCCTTGACGTTGACGACGAGGTCGACCTGGTCCGGCTGGCCCGCGACCTCCGGGGTCTCGATGTCGATTTCCTCGAAGAAGCCCAGGCGCTGCAGGCGGATCTTCGAACGGTCGATCGCGGCCTGCGAGAACCACGCGCCCTCGAACTGGCGCATCTCGCGGCGCATGACCTCGTCGGAGGTGCCGACGTTGCCCTTGAAGGTGATGCGGCGGACCTGCACGCGCGGGCCCGGGTCGACGAAGAAGTTGATGCCGATCGTGCGCTTCTCGCGGTCGATGTCCGGCACCGGGTTCACCTGGGCGAAGGCATAGCCGATGTTGCCCAGGGTGGCGATGACGGCGTCGGTGGTCAGCTCGACCAGGCGGCGCGAGAAGGTGTCGCCCTCCTTGAGGATGACCAGCTTCTCGATGTCCTCGATCGGCAGGATGGTGTCGCCCGAGACCTTGGTGGAGGAGATGGTGTAGACCTCGCCCTCGGCGATGTTCGCGGTGACGAAGATGTTGCGTTTCTCGGGGCTGATCGCGACCTGGGTGGATTCGACGTTGAAGTCGACGTAGCCGCGGTCGAGGTAGAAGTTGGTCAGCTTCTCGAGGTCGCCCGAGAGCTTCTCGCGCGAGTACTGGTCGTCGCGACGGTACCAGGACAGCCAGTTGGTGGTGCCCGATTCCCAGCCCTTGCGGATCTCGTACTCGGGGTAGGCCTCGTTGCCGACGATGTTGATGTCGCTGATGCGCGAGGCCTTGCCCTCGACCACGGTGATCGTGATGTCGACGCGGTTGCGGTCGAGGTTGGCCACCGACGGGGTGATCGAGGCGTTGTACTTGCCGCGGTTGTTGTACTGGCGGATCAGCTCCTGGGTGACGCGGTCCAGGGCCAGCGGGTTGTAGGTCTCGCCCTCGGCCAGGCCGATGTTGCGCAGGCCGGCCAGCAGGTCCTCGGACTTGATGTCCTTGTTGCCGGTCAGGGTGATGGTGTTGATGGCCGGCCGCTCGGTGACCACCACGACCAGGATGTCGCCCTGGCGCTCGAGCCGGACGTCGCTGAAGAAGCCGGTCTGGAACAGGGCGCGGATCGCCTCGGCCGAGCTGCTGCGGTCGAGGGTGTCGCCCTTCTCGACCGGCAGGTAGGTGAACACCGTGCCGGCGGAGATGCGCTGCAGCCCCTCGACGCGGATGTCGGAGACCGTGAAGGCGGGCTGGTTCTGCGCCTGCACCGGCCCGGCGAGGGCGGCGGCGAGCGCGAGGCTCAGGAGGCAGCGGCGAGCAATGGGTCGCGTCATCATCAATCCGTTGGCGGCGGGCGCAAGGGCGCCCGCGAAAGGGGTGGGGTCAGGAACCGAGCCGGAGAATGTCGTTGTAGAAGGCCAGTCCCATGAGGCTGGCCAGCATGGCCAAGCCGATGTACTGGCCCGCCACGAGCGCACGCTCGCCGACCGGGCTGCCCTTGACCAGCTCGATAAGGTAATACAGCAGGTGCCCGCCATCCAAGACCGGGATGGGCAGCAGGTTCATGATGCACAGGCTCAGGGACAGGATCGCGAGGAAGTTCAGGAACCAGGCCGGGCCCAGGCTGGCGCTGCCGTGGGCGACGCGGGCGATGGTGATCGGGCCCGAGATGTTCTGCAGCGAGGCCTTGCCGGTGACCATCCGCCAGAGCATGCCGGCCACGTCCGAGGCCATCTGGCCGGTCTGGGCCAGGGCCGCCGGGACCGCCCGGAGCGGGTTGTAGCGCAGCAGCGCGTCCTGTTCCGGCGCCGCGGCCAGGATGCCGAGGATCCAGGTGGCGGCCTCGCCCTCGCCGACCAGGCGGGGGTCCACCGGCACGGCCACGCGCTGGCCGCCGCGCTCGACCACCAGGTCCAGGGTGCGGCCCGGGGCCGACAGGCGCTGCAGCGCCGGGCCGATCTGGTCGTAGCCGAGCAGGGCTTCGCCCTCGATCGAGACGATGCGGTCGCCGACCTGCAGCCGGCCCTCGGCGGCGCCGCCGGGCTGGATGCCGCCCACCACGGGCGGGAAGCGCAGCATGAAGCCCAGGTCCTCGAACGGCTGTTCCTCGCGCAGGGCCTGGCCCGGGCGGTCCAGCGGCAGCTGGCGGACGGCCTCTCGGCCCTCGGCGGTGCGGACGCGGACCGGGGTGGCCTCGCGGTCCATGATGGCGGTGGACAGGGCGATGCCGGCATCGGTCCAGGTCGGCGTCTCGCGTTCGCCCACGGCCAGCAGGCGGTCGCCCGGCTGGAACCCGGCCTCGGCGGCGATGCCCTCGACCCGCCCGAGCTCGGGCACGGCGTCGGGTTTGCCGATCACGAACATCAGCCAGAGCAGGGCGATGCACAGCAGCAGGTTGGCCACCGGCCCGGCCGCGACGATGGCGATGCGCTGCCAGACCGACTTGGCGTTGAAGCTCTCGTGGCGCTCGTGCGGGGCGACTTCGACCTCGCGCTCGTCGAGCATCTTCACGTAGCCGCCCAGCGGCAGCATGGCCACCACGTACTCGGTGCCGTCCTTGCCGCGCCGGGTCCAGAGCGGCCTGCCGAAGCCGACCGAGAAGCGCAGCACGCGCACGCCGCAGCGGCGCGCCACCCAGTAGTGGCCGAACTCATGGAAGGTGACGAGGATGCCGAGGCTGACGATCAGCCACCAGATCGAGCCGAAGAATTCGGTCATCGCGCGCCCCCGCGGGCGACGAGCCCGCGGGCCAGGCGCCGGGCTTCGGCGTCGGTGGCCATCAGGTCGTCCAGGGAGCCGGCGGGCGATGCGGGCATGGCGTCGAGGCAGGCCTGGATGAGGTCGGGAATGCCTAGGAAACCCAGTTCGCCCTGAAGAAAGGCTGAAACGGCGATTTCGTTGGCCGCGTTCAGCACCGCGGGCGCAGTGCCGCCGGCCTCCAGCGCGCGGAAAGCCAGCGCCAGGCAGGGGAAGGCGGCGAGGTCGGGCGCCTCGAAATCGAAGCGCGCCAGCGCCGCGAGGTCCAGCGGTGCCACGCCCGAATCGATGCGCTCGGGCCAGGCCAGGCCATAGGCAATGGCGGTGCGCATGTCCGGGTTGCCGAGCTGGGCCAGCACCGAGCCGTCCACGTAGTCCACCAGCGAATGGATGACGCTCTGCGGGTGCACCACCACTTCGATGCGGTCGGCCGGCAGGCCGAACAGGTGCCGCGCCTCGATCACCTCCAGGCCCTTGTTCATCAGGGTGGCGGAATCGACCGAGATCTTGCGGCCCATGACCCAGTTCGGGTGCGCGCAGGCCTGGTCGGGCGTGACCGTGGCCAGCGAGTCGCGGCTGCGGCCGCGGAAGGGACCGCCGGAGGCCGTGAGCAGCAGGCGGCGCACGCCGCCGCGGCCACCGTCGGCGGGCAGGCACTGGAAGATGGCGTTGTGCTCGCTGTCCACCGGCAGCAGGGTGGCGCCGCCTTCGGCGACGGCCTGCATCAGCAGGTCGCCGGCCAGCACCACCGATTCCTTGTTGGCCAGCAGCAGGCGCTTGCCGGCGCGGGCCGCGGCCAGGGTGGAGGCGACGCCGGCGGCGCCGACGATGGCGGCCACCACGGTGTCGTTGGCCGGGTCGGCCGCGACCTCGTCCAGCGCCGCCGGCCCTGCCAGCGCGCGCGTGGGCAGGCCCAGCGCGCGCAGGCCCTCGCGCAGCGCGTCGTAGCCGGCCGGGTCGGTGATCACCGCGGCTTCGGGGCGGAACCGCGCGCACAGCGCCAGCAGTTCATCGACCCGGGAATGGGCGCTGAGCGCACCGATCCGGAAGCGCCCGGGGTGCCGCGCGACGACGTCGAGGGTGGAGCCGCCGATCGAACCGGTGGCTCCCAGCAGCGCGATCGTCTTCAGAGGCCCAGCCATGCCTTGCCCACCACGAACACCGGCAGCGCGGCCAGCAGGCTGTCGAGCCGGTCCATCAGGCCGCCGTGGCCGGGGAAGAGCGCGCCGGAGTCCTTCACGCCCGAGTGCCGCTTCATCAGGCTCTCGAACAGGTCGCCGACCACCGAGATCGCCGCCGTCAGCACGGTCAGCAGGACCAGCGCCGGCAGCGAGGACCAGCCCAGGCCCAGCAGCGGCAGCGCCGGCACCGCCAGCAGCGCGCTGGCGGCCAGGCCGCCCCAGACGCCTTCCCAGGTCTTGCCCGGGCTGATCGCCGGCGCCAGCTTGCGCCGGCCCCAGCGCGAGCCGGCGAAGTAGGCGCCGCTGTCCGCGGCCCACACCAGCAGCACCGCGAACAGGGTCCAGCGCGGGCCGAAGTCGCCCTCGGAGTGCAGCCAGCCCAGCGCGCACCAGGCCGGCACCACGCACAGGCTGCCGGCGAGCAGCTTCAGGCCGCGGGCGCGCTGGCTGTCGCCGGTGCCAAAGCCCGGGCGCGCCAGCCACAGGCAGACCAGGCCCCACCAGGCCACGCCGACCAGGCCGACCAGCTTGAGCGTGAACAGGCTCGGCCCGCCGCCCCAGACCAGGGCCGCCATCATCAGCGCGTTCGCGGTCAGGAACAGGATGCGCGGGGTCTTGTCCTCGATGCCGGCGAAGGCGGTCCATTCCCACAGGCCGGCCAGCATCACCGCGGCGACCAGCGCCGCCAGCCAGGGCGTGGGCAGGAACAGCAGCGCCAGGATCGGCAGCGGCGCCAGGATCAGGGCGGTGGTGATGCGCTGGCGGCGGCTCATGCGTTGCTCCCGGCCACCTGGGCACTGGTCAGGCCGAAGCGACGTTCGCGGTCGGCGAAGTCGGCGAGGGCGGCATCCAGCACCGTGCGATCGAGGTCGGGCCAGAGGGTTTCGGTGAACCACAGCTCGGTGTAGGCCAGCTGCCACAGCAGGAAGTTGCTGATGCGCAGGTCGCCGCCGGTGCGGATGAAGAGATCGGGGGCGGGCAGGTCCGCCAGGCCGACGTGGCGGCCGACGAGGGCCTCGTCGATGTGGTCGGGGTCAAGCCGGCCGGCGGCGGCCTCGGCCGCCAGGTGGCGGCAGGCCTGGGCGATGTCCCAGCGGCCGCCGTAGCCGGCGGCGATCGTCAGCACCAGGCGCGGCTGGGCCGGCGCGGCCGCTTCGGCCTGCGCCATCCGGGTGCGGATCGCCTCGGGGAACTGCGCGCGCTCGCCGATGAAGGCGACGCGCACGCCGCGGCGGTGCAGCTCGTCCACCTCGGAGTCGAGCATGCGCAGGAACAGCTTCATCAGCGCGCCCACTTCCTCCTGCGGCCGGTTCCAGTTCTCGCTGGAGAAGGCGAACAGGGTGAGGGCCTCGATGCCGCGGTCCAGGCAGTAGTCGACGCAGACCTGCACGGCCTTGGCCCCGGCGCGGTGGCCGAGGGTGCGCGGGCGCTGGCGACGCTCGGCCCAGCGCCCGTTGCCGTCCATGATGACGGCGAGGTGGCGGGGCAGGCGCGCGGCGGGCGGGGCGGCGGACATTCGGGCGGCGTGGCTCAGACCGCCATCAGTTCCTGTTCCTTGGCCTTCACCACGTCGTCCACGTCCTTGACGTGCTTGTCGGTGAGCTTCTGGATCTCGTCCTCGGCGCGGCGGGCGTCGTCCTCGGTGACCTGCTTTTCCTTCAGCAGTTCCTTGACGTGCTGGATCGCGTCGCGGCGGATGTTGCGGATGGCGACCTTCGAATTCTCGCCCTCGGCATGCACGTGCTTGGAGAGCTCCTTGCGGCGCTCCTCGGTCAGCGGCGGCAGGTTGATGCGGATGGCGGTGCCGGCGGTATTCGGGTTCAGGCCCAGGTCGGAGGACAGGATGGCCTTCTCGACCGCGGCGACCATCCCCTTCTCCCAGGGCGTGATCAGCAGCGAGCGCGCGTCGGCGACCGACACCGTGGCCACCTGCGACAGCGGCATGTCCGAGCCGTAGTAGTTCACCTTCAGGTGGTCGACCAGGGCGGTGGTGGCGCGGCCGGTGCGCAGCTTGGTGAGCTCCTGGCGGAAGCCGTCCACGCTCTTGGCCATGCGGGTGGTGGCGTCTTTCTTGATGTCGTTCAGCATCTGGGGCTCCGCGTCGGATCTGGGCAGTCGGGCATTATAGGCGGGCAGGGGGCCGGTGGTTCAGGCGCAGACCAGGGTGCCCAGGTCCTCGCCCCGGAGGATCCGCATCAGGGCGCCGGGCTGCATCATGTCGTAGATGCGCAGGGGCACCTGGTTGTCGCGGCACAGGGCGAAGGCGGCGGTGTCCATGACCTGCAGGTTGCGGGCGATGACCTCGTCGTAGCTCAGGCGGTCGAACTTCTTCGCGCCCGGGTTCTTCTTCGGGTCGGCGTCGTAGATGCCGTCGACCTTGGTGGCCTTGAGCAGCAGGTCGGCGCCGATCTCGCTGGCGCGCAGGGCCGCGGCCGAGTCGGTGGTGAAGAAGGGGTTGCCGGTGCCGGCCGCGAACAGGGCGATGCGGCCCTTCTCCATGTGCCGGATGGCGCGGCGGCGGATGTAGTCTTCGCAGACCTCGTTGATCTTGATGGCGCTCATCACGCGGGCGAAGCCGCCCTGCTTCTCGAGCGCATCGGCCATGGCCAGCGCGTTGATCACGGTGGCCAGCATGCCCATGTGGTCGCCGGTGACGCGGTCCATGCCGGCGGCGGCCAGGCCGGCGCCGCGGAAGATGTTGCCGCCGCCGATCACCAGGCCCACTTCGGCGCCGGCGCGCTGCACCGCGACGATCTCGGCCGCCAGGTCGCTGATCACCACCGGGTCGATGCCGTAATCCACGTTCCCCATCAGTGCCTCGCCGGACAGCTTGAGCAGGATGCGGCGGTACTTGAGGGGGGCGGTGCTCATGGGTCTCTCCGGGGACAGGCAAACGCGCAGATTCTAGCCGATCCGCTCCCTGTGGGAGGGACTTCAGTCCCGATGCTTTTGTTTTTTGACGCGGATTAACGCGGATAAACGCGGATAGCGCAAAAGCGATCGGGGGAGAAGCAAGAACAGGTGGTCCTGGCCGACGTCCAATCCCAGCTTCTGCTCTATCCGCGTTTATCCGCTTTAATCCGCGTCTGGCTTCGCTTGGCTCCACCGCCGGCCGTGCAAGTGCAGTCCGGGGCGCAAAAAAAAACCCGGCCGGGGCCGGGTTTTTCGTGGAGCGGAGGTCCTTTAGACCGCCATCGCCTTGGCGACCTCGGCGGCGTAGTCCTCGACGACCTTCTCGATGCCTTCGCCGACGGCCAGGCGCTGGAAGCCGATGACTTCGGCGCCGGCGGCCTTCAGGGTGGCCTCGACCGACAGGTCGGTGTTGAGCACGTACGGCTGGCCGTAGAGGGTGACCTCGTTGACGATCTTGGCGACCTTGCCGCCGATGATCTTCTCGAGGATCTCGGCCGGCTTGGCGCGGTCCTTGTCGGACATCTTGGCCAGCTCGATTTCCTTTTCCTTGGCCAGGAAGTCGGCCGGCACGTCGGCCGCCTTGTTGTACGGCGGGTTCATCGCCGCCACGTGCATGGCGATGCCGCGGGCCAGCTCGGCGTCGCCGCCCTTGAGCTCGACCAGCACGCCGATGCGGCCGCCGTGGATGTAGGCGGCGACGTGGTTCGTGGTGTCGACACGGGCCAGGCGGCGCACGTCCACCTTCTCGCCGACCTTGGCGATGACCGCGGCGCGGCCTTCCTCGACCGTCTCGCCCGAGGCGAGCTTGGCCGACTTCAGGGCTTCCGCGTCAGCGGCGCCCGAGGCCAGCGCGGCCTGCGCGACGGCGGCGGTAAAGGCCAGGAAGTTGTCGTCCTTGGCCACGAAGTCGGTCTCGGAGTTGACCTCGACCAGCACGGCCTTGCCGCCGTCCTGCGCGGCCACGATGCGGCCCTCGGCGGCGACGCGGTCGGCCTTCTTGTCGGCCTTGGCCAGGCCCGACTTGCGCAGCCACTCGGCGGCGGCGTCGATGTTGCCGGCGTTCTCGGTGAGCGCCTTCTTGCACTCCATCATGCCGGCGCCGGTGCGCTCGCGCAGGTCCTTGACCAGGGATGCGGTGATTTCCATGGGGTTCTCCAGAATCAGTGGGAGCCGCGGCGACGCGGGGTCGCCTCGGCCGGAACAGGTGCCGCGGCGCACTCTGGCGCCGCGGCATGACGCCGCGGTGACTTACTTGGCGGCGCGGGGCGCGCGCGGGGCGCGCTTGGCGTCGTCGCGCGGCGGACGCGGACCACGCGGGGCGGCCTTCTTGTCCTCCTTGGCGACCGGGTTGCCCTCGGCGTCGAGCTCGACGAACTCGTCGGCGGCGACGTGCGCCTGCGGCGAGGCGGCCTTGCCCTCGAGCACGGCGTCGGCCGCGGCGCGGACGTACAGCTGCACGGCGCGGATGGCGTCGTCGTTGCCCGGGATCGGGTAGTCGACGAGGTTGGGGTCGTAGTTGGTGTCGACCACGGCGATGACCGGGATGCCGAGCTTCTTGGCTTCCTGCACGGCGATGTTCTCGTGGCCGATGTCGATCACGAACAGCGCGTCCGGCAGGCGGTTCATTTCCTTGATGCCGCCCAGCGAGGCTTCCAGCTTGTCGCGCTCGCGGCGCAGGGTCAGCACCTCATGCTTGACCAGCTTCTCGAACGTGCCGTCGGTCTCGGCGGCCTCGAGTTCCTTCAGGCGGGCGACCGACTTCTTCACGGTGGCGAAGTTGGTCAGGGTGCCGCCCAGCCAGCGCATGCTCATGTAGGGCATGTTGCAGCGGATGGCTTCTTCCTTGATGGACTCGCGCGCCGAGCGCTTGGTGCCGACGAACAGCACGGTGCCGCGCTTCTGGGCGATGCCCGAGATGAAGTTCATCGCGTCGGTGAAAAGCGGGAGGGTCTTCTCGAGGTTGATGATGTGGATCTTGCCGCGGGCGCCGAAGATGTACGGGCCCATCTTGGGGTTCCAGTAGCGGGTCTGGTGGCCGAAGTGCACGCCGGCTTCCAGCATCTGGCGCATGGTGACCTGGGACATTGCGAATTTCCTTTCACGACAGGGAGCCGGCCGCACGCTGGCGGCTTCGGAGCTCCGGGGTTGGGCCTCCACCAGGCGGCCGTCTCGAACCTCGGGAAGTCCCGAGGCACCCCGGGACGGGGGATGGCCTGGTGTGTGTATTCACCGGTGACGCCCGGCGTGGGCGGTTCGAGGGCGGGCCGTGCCGTTGGGGGAACGGGCCGTTTCGAGCCGCGGGAGTATAGCCCGCTGGCCTAACCCCCCGCAAGTAATGGATAATCCCGGCCCATGAGGATCACCCTGAAGAGCCCCGAAGACATCGAGCGCATGCGCGTCGCCGGCCGCCTGGCCGCCGAGGTGCTGCAGGTCGTCGCCCCCCACGTGAAGCCGGGGGTGACCACGGCCGAGCTGGACCGGATCTGCCACGACCACATCGTCGACGTCCAGAAGGCCATCCCGGCCAACGTCGGCTACAAGGGCTTCCCGGCCACGGTCTGCACCTCGGTCAACAACGTCATCTGCCACGGCATCCCGAGCGAGTCCAAGGTCCTCAAGGACGGCGACATCATCAACATCGACGTCACCGTCATCAAGGACGGCTGGCACGGCGACACCAGCCGCATGTATTTCGTCGGCGAGCCCAGCATCAAGGCCCGGCGCCTGGTCGAGGTGACCCGCGAGGCCATGTTCCGCGGCATCCGCGTGGTCAAGCCGGGCGCCACCCTGGGCGACATCGGCCATGCCATCCAGAAGTACGCCGAGGGCGAGCGCTTCTCGGTGGTGCGCGAGTACTGCGGCCACGGCATCGGCCAGATCTACCACGAGGATCCGCAGGTGCTGCACTACGGCCAGCCGATGTCCGGCATCGTGCTGCAGAAGGGCATGACCTTCACCATCGAGCCGATGATCAACGAGGGCAGCCGCCACACCAAGCTGCTCGGCGACGGCTGGACCGTGGTCACCCGCGACAAGTCGCTGTCGGCCCAGTGGGAGCACACGGTGGCCGTCACCGACGACGGCGTCGAGATCCTGACCCGCCTGCCCGGCGACGACAACGAGCTGTGACCGGGGCCGGCCGGTGAGCGCCGTCCCCACGCCCGAACCCCCGCTGGCCGCGGCCCTTGCCGCGGCGGCCGATGACGCCGCCTGGCGCGAGGCTGCCAAGGCCGGCCTGGCCGCCCGGCGCGCCGACCTGCGCCGCCGCTTCGAGGCCGGCGAGGCGATCGACCGCCTGGTCGGCCTGTGCTGCGAGGCCAGCGACACCGTGGTCGTCTCGGCCTGGTCCCGCTGCCTGCCGCCCGGCGCGCCGCTGCAGCTGCTGGCCACCGGCGGCTACGGCCGCGCCGAGCTCTATCCCCAGTCCGACATCGACCTGCTGGTGCTCGGCGAGCCCGCCGCGCAGAAGGCGCACGAGGCCGCGATCGGCCGCTTCTTCTCCCTGCTCTGGGACGCCGGGCTGGCCACCAGCCAGGCGGTGCGCTCGCTGGCGCAGTGCGTCGAGGCCGGGCGCGAGGACATCACCGTGCTGACCTCGCTGATGGAGTGCCGCGCGCTGGCCGGCGACGCAGGCGCGCCCGCGACGCTGGCCGCCGCCCTGGCACCGGGCGTGCTGTGGCCGCCGGCCGCGTACTTCGCCGCCAAGCGCGAGGAGCAGCGCGCCCGCCACGCCCGCTTCCACGACACCGCCCACAACCTCGAGCCCAACCTCAAGGAAGGCCCGGGCGGCCTGCGCGACCTGCAGACCGTGACCTGGATGGGCATGCGCCTTTACGGCGTGCCGGGCCTGCGCGCGCTGGTGCCGCTGGGCCTGCTCGGCGAGGACGAATGCGCCAGCCTCGAGCGCGAATGGCGCCAGCTCGCGCGGCTGCGCTTCGGCCTGCACCTGCTGGCCGGGCGGCGCGAGGAGCGCCTGGGCTTCGACCACCAGAAGACGCTGGCGGCGATGCTCGGCCTGAAGGACGAGCACCGCGACAACCTCGCGGTCGAACAGATGATGCAGGCCTTCTTCCGCAGCGCCGCCACGGTGATGCGGATCAACGACCGCCTGCTGCAGCGCTTCGAGGAGCAGCTCTCCGGCGAGGAATCGCCGGTGCCGGTGGCCGAGGGCTACGAGCTGCGCCACGGCTACCTGGCGATGCGCGCGCCGGCGCGGCTGCGCGAGGGCGCGGCGCCGATGTTCGAACTGTTCGCGGCCTGGGACCAGGCGCCGCAGGCCCGCGGCCTGCATTCGGAAACGGCGCGCGCGCTGGGCGAGTCGCTGGCGGCCATCAAGCCCTGCGACGAGCAGCCGCCCGAAGTGCGCCAGCAGTTCATGGCGCTGCTGGAATCGCCCCAGGCCGTCGCCACGCTCACGCGCATGGCCCGGCTGGGCGTGCTGGCACGTTACCTGCCGGCGTTCGGCAGGGTCTCGGGGCGCATGCAGTACGACCTGTTCCATGTCTACACGGTCGACCAGCACACGCTCACCGTGCTGGCGCACATGGACGGCTTCGCGCGCCGCGCCGACGAGCGCTTCGCGATCGCGCACGAGGTGCTGCCGCGCCTGCGCAAGCCGCACCTGCTGCTGCTCGCGGGGCTGTTCCACGACATCGCCAAGGGCCGCGGCGGCGACCATTCCGAACTGGGCGCGGTGGACGCGCGCGAGTTCGCCGCGGTGCACGCGCTGCCCGCCGCCGACGGCGACCTGGTGGCCTGGCTGGTCGAGCAGCACCTGCTGATGTCGGTGACGGCGCAGCGCCAGGACATCTCGGATCCCGAGGTCGTCGCGCGCTTCGCCAACAAGGTCGCCGACCGCGAGCACCTCGACTACCTGTACCTGCTGACCTGCGCCGACATCGCCGGCACCAGCCCCAAGCTCTGGAACGCGTGGAAGGACCGGCTGCTGGCCGACCTGTACTCGGCCACGCGCTTCGCGCTGCGCCGCGGCCTGGAAAACCCGGTGCACGCCAACGAGATCATGGCCGAGACCCGCGCCAAGGCGATGGAGCGGCTGCTGGGCGAAGGCCTGGACGAGGCCACGGTGCAGGCGATCTGGGCGGCGTACCCGGACGTGGGCTTCCTGCGCTACCGGCCCGAGCAGATCGCCTGGCAGACCCGCGGCATCGCCGAATCCGATGCCGGCGACACCGTGGTGCTGGTGCGTCCGCACCTGCAGGCGGGCGGGCTCGAGGTGTTCGTGCGCGCGCTCGACCGCGACGGCCTGTTCGCGGCGCTGGTGGCCACGCTCGACCGCCTCGGCCTGAACGTGCTCGAGGCGCGCGTGCTCAACTCCAGCGACGGCCACGCGCTCGACACCTTCCAGCTGATCGCGCCGCAGGGCATCGCGCCCGAGGCCGACGCGGTGGTGGCGGCGATCAAGGCCGCGCTGCGCGACCCCGCGCGCGTGCGCCCGGTGCGCCGCGCCGCGCCGCGGCAGCTTCGCCACTTCCGGGTGCCGGCGCGCGTCGCCTTCGACACCGTGGCCGACGGCCGCCGCACCCGCATGAGCCTGGTCTGCACCGACCAGCCCGGGCTGCTGGCCGGCGTGGCCCAGGTGCTGCGCCAGCACCGCCTGCGCGTGCACGACGCCCGCATCGCCACCTTCGGCGAGAAGGTCGAGGATTTCTTCCTGCTCACCGACGAGCGCGACCGCGCCGTCGAGGACCAGGCCCTGTTGGACAAGCTGAGCCAGGCCATCGTGGCCTGCGTCGACGGAGAGACGGACCATGGCAAGAAAGAAGCCCGCCCTTGAGCAGCTGCAGGCGATCATCGAGGACGCGTTCGAGCGCCGCGCCACCCTGAGCGCCGCCGAGATCGAGGGCTCCACCCGCCCGGCGGTGGAAGAGGCGATCGCGCTGCTGGAATCCGGCAAGGCCCGCGTCGCGGTGCCGGCCGGCAAAGGCTGGGAAGTGAACCAGTGGCTGAAGAAGGCCGTGCTGCTCTACTTCCGCGTCAACGACATGCAGCTGGTGGAAAGCTACCCGGCGCCGTTCTGGGACAAGGTGCCGCTGCGCTTCGAGGGCTTCGACGAAGGCGACTTCCAGAAGCTGGGCGCGCGCGTGGTGCCGGGCGCGATCGTCCGCGCCGGCGCCCACATCGGCAAGGACGTGGTGCTGATGCCGAGCTTCGTGAACATCGGCGCCCACGTCGGCGCCGGCACCATGGTCGACACCTGGGCCACCGTCGGCAGCTGCGCGCAGATCGGCAAGAACTGCCACCTCTCGGGCGGCGCCGGCATCGGCGGCGTGCTCGAACCGCTGCAGGCCAGCCCGACCATCATCGAGGACGACTGCTTCATCGGCGCCCGCGCCGAAGTGGTCGAGGGCGTGGTGGTGGAGAAGGGCAGCGTGATCGGCATGGGCGTGTTCATCGGCCAGAGCACCCGCATCTACAACCGCGCCACCGGCGAGATCAGCTACGGCCGCGTGCCGGCCGGCAGCGTGGTGGTCTCGGGCTCGCTGCCCTCGGCCGACGGCAAGTACTCGCTTTACTGCGCGGTGATCGTGAAGCAGGTGGACGCCAAGACGCGCGCGAAGACCTCGGTGAACGAGCTGCTGCGGGGCGCGGTGGAATGACCACGGTCTACGGCCTCGACAACTGCGATACCTGCAAGAAGGCGCGCAACTGGCTCAAGCGCTTCGAGCTGGCGCACGAGTTCACCGACTACCGGGCGAACCGCGTGCCGCCGGAGACGCTCAAGGCTTGGGCCGCGCAGCTGGGCGGCTGGGACAAACTGATCAACAAGGCGTCCACCACCTGGCGGCAGCTGCCGGAGGCGCGCAAGTCGCCGGCCTCGGACCCGGAGTGGACGCTGCTTCTCAAGGAACACCCGGCGCTGATCAAGCGCCCGGTGCTGGTGACCGACGACGGCACCGTCAGCGTAGGATTCACCGACAACGGCTGGAAGCTTCGGTTCGGGATCAAGAAATGAGCGACGTGCTGGCCCTCACCCAGGACCTGATCGCGCGGCCGTCGGTCACCCCCGACGACGCCGGCTGCCAGGCGATGATTTCCGAACGGCTGGCGCGCGCGGGCTTCCGCTGCGAGCAGATCGACTTCGGCGCGGTCAAGAACCTCTGGGCCAGCCACGGCGAGGGTGGCGAGGTGCTGTGCTTCCTCGGCCACACCGACGTGGTGCCGCCGGGTCCGCGCGAGGCCTGGGCCAGCGATCCGTTCACGCCGACGGTGCGCGACGGCTACCTGTACGGCCGCGGCGCCGCCGACATGAAGGGCAGCGTGGCTGCCTTCGTGCTGGCGCTCGAGCAGTTCGTGGCCGCGAACCCCGGCCATCCGGGCACGGTGGCGCTGCTGCTCACCTCGGACGAAGAGGGCGACGCCATCGACGGCGTGCGCAAGGTCGCCGAGCATTTCCGCGCCACCGGCCGCCGCATCGACTTCTGCGTCACCGGCGAGCCGTCCTCGAAGGACGTGCTGGGAGACCTGCTGCGCGTCGGCCGCCGCGGCACGCTCTCGGGCACGCTCACGGTGCACGGCATCCAGGGCCACGTGGCCTACCCGGAAAAAGCCCGCAACCCGATCCACCAGGCGATGCCGGCCCTGGCCGAACTCACGGCGCGGCGCTGGGACGAGGGCTACCCGGAGTTCCCCGCGTCGAGCTTCCAGGTCTCGAACATCCACGCCGGCACCGGCGCCAACAACGTGATCCCGGGGCACTGCGAGGTGCTGTTCAACTTCCGCTACAACCCGGGCTGGAGCGCCGGGGACTTGGAGCGGGAAGTGCACGCGGTGCTCGACCGCCACGGCCTGCAGTACGACCTGCGCTGGCACCGCGGCGGCGAACCCTTCCTGACCCGCGAAGGTCGCCTGCGTGCGGCCGTTCGCGCGGTGCTGGTGGAGCAGTGCGGCACGACGCCGGACGAAAACACCGGCGGCGGCACCTCGGATGCCCGCTTCATCGCGCCCCTGGGCGCCGAGGTGGTGGAAGTGGGGCCGGTGAACGCCACCATCCACAAGGTCGACGAGCGCGTCGCCGTGGCCGAGCTCGAGCGCCTCCCCGCGCTTTACCGAGCCATCGCCGAGCGACTGCTGTCCCGCTGACCTCCGCTTACCGCCCTCCCATGCTCAGGCGGCCTGGTTGAACCAGGCTTGTTCGGTCGCCACGGTCGGCTTGTGGTCCTTGAGTTCGCGCAGGATGCCCAGCACCTCGCGGTGCACGGCCATCAGGCCCTCGTTCGGGGTGCCGCGGGTCTCGTGGTAAACCACGGCCAGCCAGAGCGCGATGCTGCGCTGGCGCAGCTGGATCGAGCGATCCTTCGCGCGCGCCGCGGCCACGGCGGCGACCGGCGTCCAGGGGCGGTAAGGCGTGGCTTCGCTGTCGCCGTGCAGGTGCGGCATCGGCAGGCGCGCGGCGGCCTGGATCTCGGCGAGCGTGAGGTCGGTGGTTTGCTTGCGCTGCTCGGCGTTCATCGCCAGCACGGCCTGGCGCACGGCGGCGGCCTGGCGGGCGAGCATGGCGCGACGCCACTGCGTCAACAGAACGATCAGGAACTGCATGTGAATCCACCTCGCCGTACGAAGAAGTCGGTGAGGCGAATCGCTCCCCCTGACGGCGATCCACCCGTCGCTGCGCCGGCGGAGCCTGCCGGGCAGTGGACCGTTTATGGCCCAATTCGTGACGCCTGTCAGCTTTCCTTCATCAAAATGTGAACTTGTTCACATTTCCGGGGCGGACACGGCCGGCCGGAGGGTGAGGCGATGGGCCGGCGCCCCCGGCAGGAAGGGGGTTGGCTCGCCCCGGACCCAGGCCGCGTGGCCGGCGCCCCAGAACGGCGACAGCGGGTGCCCGCTCTGGCCGCCCGGCATGTGCCCGTAGCCTTCGGCCTCGCGGCCGGGCGAGACCACCATGCGCTGGCTCGCGCCGAAGCCGGGCGACTGCACCAGCGGCATGTGGCCGTCGCCGCGCAGCGGTTCGGCCGGCATGCACAGCGGGCCGCGCAGCAGGCCGGGCAGGGCGCCGGCCAGCGGGTGGCAGATGCGCGCAGTGTTGCGCTCGCCCCAGCGGCGCTCGGCCAGCGGGCCGTCGGCCTCGAGCTGGCCGCGCAGCTCGCGCGCGGCGTCGGCCAGCAGCGCGTCCCAGCTTTCGAAGCGGCGGGGCAGCAGGTGCGCGGGCCGCGACTGCAGCAGCGGCCAGGCCACCGACTCCATTTGCGGCAGGTCGGGCATCACGAAGTCCTCGCCCAGCGCCGCCTGCGCCGGTGCCGTCAATCCGTTCTGGATGCGCTCGACCACGGCCAGGCGCCAGCCGCGCACGAGGCGGTAGCCGGCGCTGTCGACGCTGGCGCGGCCGTTCCAGTCCGCCGATGCGGCGGCGATCGCCCGAAGGTCTTCATTGCCGCTGCGAGCGGCTTCATCCACGAGTAGTTCATGCCAGCGCGCGAGGAAGAGCGCGCGGTCGTCCATCTGCAGCGCCAGCAGGTCCTGTTCCGCGAGCACCGGCTTTTCGCGCAGGAAGTCGCGGATCTGCTTCGCGCGGGCGCCGTTGGCATAGCCGGCGTCGCCGACCAGGGCCAGCGCCTCGCCATCGACGACGCGCGCGTTGGCAGTCCACAGCACGCCGTCGGCAGGGTCCACCACGCTGGGGTTCTCGGTGGACGGCAGCCAGCCGGCCCAGCGGCAGGCATCGGCGACCCGCAGCGGCGTCCGTGGCGCGCAGTTGCCCGTGCGCTCGGGCATCTGCGCGGTCAGGCGCCAGGCGATGCGGCCGTTGCGGTCGGCCATCATCAGGTTCTGTGCCGGGATGCCGGCGGTATCGGCCACGGCCAGGCCCTGGTCGAGGTTGCCGGCCCAGGCCAGGTCGGCCAGCCCGAAGTTGAGCGAGCCGGGCAACTGCGCGGTCCAGCGCAGCGCCAGCGCGCTGCCGTCGTCGAGCTCGCGCGTGATCGGGCCCCAGCGCGTCTCGCGCACCTTGAGCTCGACCGGGTCGCCGCCCTTCACCTGGATCCATTCGCTGGCCACGCGCAGCGCGGCGATGCCGCCCGGCACGCGGTACTTGAGTTTGTCTTCGTCGGTGAACTCGACGCGGTAGAAGTCGAGCCAGTCGCCATAGCTGTTGGTGAAGCCCCAGGCCACGTGCGTGTTGCTGCCCACGATCACCGCCGGGATGCCGGGCAGGGTGAAGCCGCTGACGTCGACCTGCCCGCCCGGCGCGCGCGCGTCCGGGTACTTCATGCGCGCGCGGAACCACAGGTTGGGCGCGCGCAGGCCCAGGTGCATGTCGTTGGCGACGATGGCGCGGCCATCGGCGGTGCGCGAGCCGGCGACCGCGAAGTTGTTGCTGCCGGGCGCGGCCGGTTCGGAGACCTCGAAGCCGCTGCCCTCGCCGGGCATCGGCAGCGTGCGCAGGTCGAGCACGTCGGCGCCGGGCAGCACGGCATTGCCGCGCGCCGCGCCGACCAGCGGCGCGTCCCACTCGCTGCCGTCGGTGGCGATGAGTTCGTAGAGCGGCGCCGGCACCACCTCGCGGATGCGCCACAGCGCCAGTTCGCGCGAATTGGTTTCGTCCTGCAGGTCGAAGAACATCGCGTAGCCGACCAGCGCGATGTCGGGCACGGTCCAGGGCTCGGGTTCGGCCTGCAGCAGGTAGTAGGGCCAGGGCTTGCGATCGAGCGCCAGCAGGCCGGCGTTGACGCCGTCGCGGTAGGCCTCGAGCACCGGCAGGCGGTCGCCGGCGATCTGCCGCAGCGACTCGTCCACGCGCGCGCGCAGGCGATGCACGCGCACTTCCTTGTCGCGCTCGAGCGCCAGCGGACCGAACAGCGCCGACAGCTCGCCGGCCGCCGAACGTCGCAGCAGGTCCATCTCGAAGTAGCGCTCCTGCGCATGCAGGAAGCCCAGCGCGCGCGCGGCATCCGCTTCGTTCGCCGCCTCCACGGTGGCGATGCCGAGCGCGTCGCGGGTCACCGACGCCGGCGCCGAGAGGCCCCCGAGCGAAAGCTCGCCCTCGAGGGTGGCCAGGCTGCCGCGCGCCAGCCACCACGCCACGCCCGCCGCGACCAGCCCCAGGAGCAGCAGGACGATGAGCAGGCGGGAAAGGATCCGGACGGCTTTGCGCATGGCGTGGGTTGCTTGCGAAGGGAGACCGTGCCTAGGATGGCCCATGTCCTGCCGCGTCGCCATCGCCCGAAGCACCGATCCGACCCGGGTCGCGCCGGCCTGCGTGAACGCCAACAACGCCAATAACAACAATCGTCCCCGTCCGCGGGTCGACGACTTGGCGCGCTAGCTAACCCCAGCCCCCCCAGTCCACGACGGCCCGCACTGACGAAGTGCGGGCCGTTTCCGTTTGCGTCGCCAAAAACCAACCAGGAGCCCGTCCCATGTGTTCGATACTCGGTGTGTTCGACCTGCGCCCCGGCGCCGACCTGCGTCATCTGCGGCCGCTGGCGCTGTCCCTGTCCGCGCGCCAGCGCCACCGCGGTCCCGACTGGTCCGGCGTGTTCGCCGAGCCGCGCTGCCTGCTGGTGCACGAGCGCCTGGCCATCGTCGACCCGGCCGGCGGCGCCCAGCCCTTGCGATCGGCCGATGGCGGGCTGGCCCTGGCGGTGAACGGCGAGATCTACAACCACCGCGAGCTGGCGTGCGGCCTGGCGATGCCCTACGACTTCCAGTCAGGCTCCGACTGCGAGGTGATCAACGCGCTGTACAGGGAGTCCGGCACCGCGGGCATCGCGCGGCTCAACGGCATTTTTGCCTTCGCGCTCTGGGATGCCGACGCCGGGCGCGTCGTCGTGGCGCGCGACCCGATGGGCGTCTGCCCGCTGTACTGGGGCCACGACGGCGACGGCCGGCTGTGGGTGGCGTCGGAGATGAAGGCGCTTGCGCGGCATTGCGCGGACGTCGCGGTGTTCCCGCCGGGGCACGTGTTCGACAGCGCCACCGGCGCGCTGGTCCGCTTCCACGCGCGGGCGTGGCGCGACCACGACGCCACCCTGGGCGCCACCGTGGCGCCGGCCGAGCTGCGCGAGGCGCTGGAGCGGGCGGTGCACCGCCAGCTGATGACCGACGTGCCCTACGGCGTGCTGCTCAGCGGCGGCCTGGATTCCTCGCTGGTGGCGGCCTGCGCGGCGCGCTTCGCGCGGCGGCGGGTCGAGGACGACGACCGCGCCGAGGCCTGGTACCCGCGCCTGCACTCGTTCGCGATCGGCCTGCCGGGCTCGCCCGACCTGGCGGCCGCCGAGATCGCGGCGCGGGCGCTGGGCACGGTGCACCACGGTTTCACCTACACGCTGCAGGAAGGCCTGGACGCGGTGCCGGAGGTGATCCGCCACGTCGAGACCTATGACGTGACCACGATCCGCGCCGCCACCCCGATGTACCTGCTGGCGCGGCGCATCCGGGCGATGGGCGTGAAGATGGTGCTCAGCGGCGAGGGCGCGGACGAGGTCTTCGGCGGCTACCTCTATTTCCACAAGGCGCCGGATGCCCGAAGTTTCCACGAGGAATGCGTGCGCAAGCTCGACGCGCTGCACCTGTTCGACTGCGCGCGCGCCAACAAGGCGATGATGGCCTGGGGCGTGGAGGCGCGGGTGCCGTTCCTCGACCTGGAATTCCTCGACGTGGCGATGGCGATGGATGCCGCGGCGAAGATGGCCGGCCCCGGGCGCATCGAGAAGGCGGTGCTGCGCGAGGCCTTCGCGGGCGCGCTGCCGGAGGCCATCCTCTGGCGGCAGAAGGAGCAGTTCAGCGATGGCGTGGGCTATGGCTGGATCGACGGACTGAAGGCGCATGCCGCGGCCATGGTCGACGACGCGCGCCTGGCCGCGGCGTCGGCGCGCTTCCCGGTGAATCCGCCGCAAACCCACGAGGCCTGCTGGTACCGCGAACTGTTCGAGCGCGAGTTCCCCGGCGAGGCCTGCGCGCGCACGGTGCCGGGCGGCAAGTCGATCGCCTGTTCGTCGCCGGCGGCGATCGCCTGGGACCCGGCCTTCGCCGCCGCCGCCGATCCGTCCGGCCGCGCGGTGGCGGGGGTGCACCGCGCCGCGGTCTGAGGGCCGCGGCGCGGCGCGCGCTCAGCGGTTGATGATGCGCGGGTCGCAGTCGCGGGTTTCGCCGGTCGCCCGGTTCTGCACGATGACCGAGTACTTCACGTCGGCGGGCCCGCTGTTGCGGTTGAAGATGTTGACCACGTGCGCCTCGCCGCCGCCGGCGTGGACCATCTGGTCTGCGCCGTCGCCGTCGAAGCGGACCTCGGCGATGCCCCAGTCGCGCGGATCGGCCAGGCGCACCTGGATCATCTTGTTGCCGCTGCCGGCATCGGCTTCGACGTTGCCGGCACCGTCGCTGCCGCCGGAGAACGCGCAGGTCTCGGGGTCGAGTTCGACCTTGAAGTCGGGGCCGCCCTGGGCGGCGGCAAGCGCGGGCAGCGACAGCAGCCCGGCGAACAGCAGGCACGGAACCAGTTCAGAACGTCGCATGGGAAGGTCCTCTTGTCGTGTCTTCTTCTGGCCGGAATTTTCCGGTGAGGGTGTAGGCCGGCTCCATTCGGGGGTCGCGGTAGCCGGCCTGGTCGAGCACTCCTTGCAACGCGGCAAGCTCCGCGGACTGGCCAAGGTTGATGGCCAGCAGCCGCCGGACGGGGTTGAACTCGAAGGTCCGGCGCGCCTGGCGGTCGAGCAGGTCGGCCGCCCCGGTCCAGGTGGCGCGGGCGGCGGCGTGGTCGCCGCGGGCGGCCTGGACGGTGCCCAGGACCTCGGCCACCCGCGCCAGCTCGACCAGGCGCTGGGCCGAGTAGTCGGTGTCGGCCACCAGGCCCAGCATGCGCCGATGCGCGTCCCCGGCGGCGATCGAGGCCGCCCCGGTGTCGCCCGTGGCCAGCGCCCGCAGCGCCTTCAGCCGCAGCGCCTGCGCCAGGTCGAGCACCACGCCGGCATTGGTCGGGTCCTGCGTCGCCAGGCCCGCCAGCCCGGCCACCAGGCCGTCGAGCGCTTCCGCCTGCGCCGCGGTCCACTGCGCGGGCGCCGCCAGCCCCAGGCGCGTCAGGCCGGCGCGGTGCGCGCTGCGCGACCAGGCGGCGTTCTGCGGGTCGCGGGCGACCAGGCCGGCGAAGATGGCCTCGCCGCGGGCGATGTGCTCGGCGGCCAGGTCCAGGCGCCCCAGCTCCAGCTGGGCATTGGCCTGGAAGATCAGGTTGCGGCCGAGCAGGTCGGTGGCGTGGACGTCGTCGCCGCGCTCGTGCAGCGGCTGCAGCAGGCGCGTGACCTCGGCGAAGCCGCGCTCGCCACCCTGCAGGTCGCCGTCGTCGAAGGTGGTCGAGCCGATCCACGACCAGGTTTCCGCCAGCGCGATGGTCAGCGCCGGGTCGCCGGGCGCCCTGGCCAGCTCCTGCTCGGTGATCTCCCGGCAGAGGCCGAAGTAGGCCAGCGCGGTCTTGGCGTCGCCGCGCGCGCGGGCCAGGCTGCCGAGGTTGGAGTAGGCGTAGGAAAGCTCGAGGTTGTAGTCGGGGTTGTCCGGCTGGCGGTGGCGCAGCGCGAGGCTGTGGCGCAGGTAGTTGTGCATCGCCTCGTCGGCCTTGTCGAGCTGCCCGCGCTCCCAGGCCACGTAGCCGACCCAGAACTCGGCCTGGCCGAGTTCGTAGAGGTAGTCGTTGTTGTCCGGCTCGGCCTCGTGCAGTTGGCGGGCCTGCGACAGCGCCTGTTCGAACGAGGCCAGCGCGGCCTCGAGCTGGCCCTGGTTGAAGCGCACGTCGCCGATCTGCTTGAGCGCGACCGCGCGCGCGAGCAGCTCCGACGGCGTGCCGCGCTCGCCCAGCGTGGTGAAGTAGCCCATGGCCTCGTCGCCGACCGAATCGAGCAGGTCGAGCTTGCCGATCGGCTCGAGCTTCTGGCGCAGGTCGCCGAGCATGAAGCCGATCAGCGCCTCGGCCTGCTGCCGGCGCAGCTCCGACTCCTGGCGTGACTTGAACGCGTACACCGCCAGCCCGACCGTGACCGCCGCCACCAGCAGCGAGGCCGAGGCCATGCCGGCCCAGAACCGCGCCTGGCGCTGGGCGTCGCGGCGCTTGAGTTCGTCCACGCCGACGTCGAGCAGGCCGGCGGCGATCCGCAGCATGGCGTTGCGGCGGCCGTCGCCCGCGGGCGTGGCGTCGGCGGCCAGCGGTTCGTGCAGCGCTTCGCCGCGTTCGTCGCGCAGCATCGCGGCGGGGAAGGCGCACTGCGGCGAATCGGGCCGCGGCTGGCCGGCCACCAGGTAGCAGAAGATCCGATGGCCGCGTCCGGAAGCGCGGAAGTAGCGGATCTCCTCGTCGACCCAGCGCGACGCCGCCGCCGCCGGCGAGCACACCACCACCAGCGCGTCGGAATCATCGAGCGCGTGCCGGATGGCATCGGAGAGATCGTGGGCCGAGGCCAGCTCGTCCCGATCACGGAATACCGGGAAGAGACGCGCGGGGACGCCCGGATGGCTGGCGCGCAGGCTGGCCGGCGGGCGATAGCCCTCGAGCGCACGCTGGAGCCAGCGGGCCGCCGCTTCGTCGGCGTGGCTGTAGCTGATGAAAGCGCGGTAACGCTTCTCCGTCGCCATGCGGTCCCCACCCCTGGCACACGACTCGGCCGGCGCAGGCGGTGGACCGCCCGGCGCCGGGCTCGCGCAATCCTACGCCATCAGGCGATGGCGCCGGTGAGGGTGGGGAGGCGCGGGGTTCGCGCCGTGGGCTCAGCAGCGGCCGTAGCGGTCGCCGTGGTTGAGGTGGCCCTGGGCGGCGCTGGCCGGCAGTTCCATGGTCTTCTTGCCCTTGTGGCAAAGCAGGACGGTGTCGCCGCCACGATAAGGCTGGCCCGGCGAAATGGTGCCGCAGGCGGACAGGGCGAGGACGGACAGGGCGATGGCGAGCAGCTTCATGGGGAACCTCGTGGTGGGCCGGGGGGCGTGGCCAAGCTAGGCGCTGGCGAGCGGCGATGCAAGCGGCGATGTCCGGCGGGTTCACTCCCGGTCGGTGCGCCGCGGGACCCAGAGCGAGCCCAGGACGATCAGAAGTCCCGTGCCGGCGACGCAGCCGGCGTAGAACCGGGCCCGCGACCTAGACACCTTTTCCCGGGTGAAACCCGTCTGGCCGGCTTCGCGGTAGAAGGCGGGGCCATGGGTCACGACCAGTGAGGCCGGGAACATGGCCGCCCCGGCTCCGGCAACCACCAGCGCCAGTCCAAGGAGCAAACCGGCCTTGTGGGCGTGGCGAAGGCTCAGGCGCACGCCGGCGACCGCCTCAGACCCCGCGGCTGCGCATCGCCAGCCCCTTGAGGAAGTTGCGCAGCAGCTGGTCGCCGCAGGCGCGGTAGTTCTTGTGCCCGGGCTGGCGGAAGAAAGCCGAGAGCTCGGGCTTGGACACCGGGTGGCCGGCGTCGGCGAAGGCCTGGTGCATGTCGCCGTCCTTGAGCTCGAAGGCGACCCGCAGCTTCTTGAGCACCAGGTTGTTGGTGATGCGTTTCTCCACCGGCCGCGGCGGACGCGTCGGGTCGACGCCGCGGTAGTGGATCACCAGGCCGTCGAGGACATGCGCCAGCACCTCGTCGGGGCATTCCTCGAAGCCGTCCTCGCCCTCGCGCTTGAGGTAAGCAGCGACGTCGTCGCGCACCAGGTCGAAGCCGGGGTCGGCCAGCTTCGCGAGCTCGATGAGGGTGGCGTCGGCGAGATCGAGCATGAAGCGCACGCTGCGCAGGACGTCGTTGTTGATCATCGGGGTTCCGGGCGGGGCGCCGGGGCCGGCGGGGTGCGCAGGATAGCAGCCGGACCCGGGCTCAGGCCGCGGCCAGCAGGCCCCAGGCCCAAACGACGCCGATCACCATCTGCACCGCGAAGAAGGTGAAGCGCAGCGTGATCGCCGTGGCCGACACCGAGGCCAGGTGGATGAGCGACTGCAGCCCGCGCGCAGCGAGGAAGACGTAGGCCAGCGGATCGGTGACCGCGGTGTTCCCGCTCACCAGCGCCACCAGCATCAAGCCGCCGAAGACCGGCAGGCCTTCGAGGCAGTTGGCGTGCGCGCGCGCCAGCCGCTGCATGAACGGCGACAGCCCGGCGTTGTCGGGCGTGAACCCGGTCGGCGCCACCTCGCGGGTGAGCACCAGCTTCGAGCGGATGGCCTCCATCAGCACCAGCAGCAGGAGGGTCCAGGCGATGAAGGCGGTGAGGGCGAACAGGGTCGGGTTCATGCGGCGGACTCCTTGATGGCATCGAACTCGGCGATGTGCCGGGCCAGCCGCGCGGCATCGCAGTGCCCGCAAAGCCAGGGCTTGCGCTTGCCGGTGAGCTGGTGCATCGATTTTCGGTGGCAGGCCTTGCAGGCCATCCACGATACCGGGCCGTGGCTGGCGACGAAGCGGTCGCAGGCGATGTCGGGGCGGCGGCCGGCGAGGCGCGCGACTTCCTCCATCGGGAACTGGTTCGAGAGGTCCAGGTGCCTGAGCCTGGGCAGGCGGGCGAGCGACTCGAGCGAGCCGTCCTCCAGCTGCACGGTGGTCAGCGACAGGCGCTCGAGCGAGGCCAGGCCGGACAGCGGCGCCAGCGTGGCGATCTTCAGCGGCTTGATGCTGTTCGAATCGCCGCAGAGCGCGAGCGCCTTCAGGCCGTGCATGCCCGCGAGGAAGCGCAGGTCGCCGGCGGCGCGGACGTTGCTGATCTCGAGGTCGACGAGCGCCGGCAAGTCCGCGAGGGCTTCGAGTCCCTGCGCCGAGGGCCCGCTGCCGAGATGGAAGTGGGTCAGGGTGCGCAGCTGGCGGATCGGTGCGAGCGAGGTGATCGCGCTCCACCCGATGTGCAGTCCCTCGACCGCGGGCAGGCGGCAAACCGCTTCGAAGGTTTCCTGCGACACCGAGCCGCCGATCCAGGCGATGCGTACCCGGTCCAGCGTGGGAAAGCGGTCGTACCAGCGCCGCGCCAGCCTGCGACGCTCGGCAGCGCCCAGGTTCATGTGGGTGAAGTTGACGCAGAGGCGCTCGCCGCCCGCGTAGTCGTCCGGGTCGTGCGTGCCCTTGGGCGGGAAGTCGAGCGTGGGCCGGTAGAACCAATAGCCGTCGCCGGGCTCGAAGATCTCGCCGCGTGGCTTCGCTTCCGCCGGCGTCGGCCTGAGCAGGCCGGCGAGGATGTCCTTGATGTCCATCGCTTGCGCTGCCCCGTCGCTCAGCGGGTGGCCTTCGCGGCCTCGCCCTGCACGACCGGGTAGCCCAGGCTCACCCAGCCCTGGATGCCCTCCCAGAGCACGGCGGTGTTCTGCACGCCGGCCTCGCGAAGCCGCCGCACCACCGATTCGGCGGCGGCGCGCGGGCATTCGCAGTACGCCACGATCCAGGTGCCGTCGGTGGGCAGGTTCGCCATCACCTCCTCGCGGCTGGCGTAGTAGGGGCCCGGCACGGCGCCCTCGATGTGGGCGCGCTCCCACATCGAGGTCACGCGGGTGTCGAGCAGCACCATGCGCTTGCGCGCCTTGAGCTCGCGGTCGAGTTCGGCGGCGCTGACGTACATCCCGTCGGTGAGGGTGAACGAGGGTGCGGCCGCGTCCGGGTTGATCACGTAGGCATCGAGCGGCGGCGGGGTGTGGCGCTTGGGCTCGGGTACTTCCCAGCCGGCGCTGCGGCTGCGCAGGAAGGCGGTGACGCCGTCGATCTGCGCGGGGCTGAGCACGTCCTTGAACGCGACCATCGGCGTGCCCTCGCGGCCATTCTCGATGGCGTAGCGAAGGAACCCGTCGGGTGTCAGCGCGAGCATCGTGGCGTTGCCCAGCGCCGTGCCGGTGCCGCCTTCGCCCTGCGCGCCGTGGCAGCTGGCGCAGTGCTGGGCGTAAACCCCGGCGCCGAGCGCGATGTCGCCTTCGACGCGATCGGCGACCGGGATCGGATCGGCGGGTGCCATGGTCAGCAGCCAGAAGGCGAGTTCGCGGATCTCCTGGCGCGTCAGCGGGCCGCCCATCTCGACGTGGTAGGCGCCCATCGGCGTGCCGGGGCGGCCGTAGGCGATGGCTTCGCCGATCACGACCGGGGTGCCGGTGGCGATCAGCGACGCGGACTTCAGCGAAGGCGCGTGGTCGTTGGCGTGGCCGGCGCGGTCGGGGCCGTGGCAGAGCGCGCAGTATTGCTGGTAGCGCGCGGCGGCGGCCTCGCTTTGTTCCGGCGTGAGCAGGGGCGGTGGGTCCTGCGCCAGCGCGGGCAGCGGCGCCAGCAGCGCCAGCAGGAGCAGCGCCGCGAAGCAGCGGGCGGGGGCGGTCTGGCGCATGGGCGGCTCCGGTCGGGACGTGCCGACTATAACGCCGGCGCCCGGCGCCACGGGCCGCCAGGAAAGCGGGCCGGGCGGACGGGGCCGACGGCCGCCCGGGGATTGCCCCGCGGCTGCCCGCGAAAAGCCAGATATCCTTGCCATGCTGCTCCCGTTGGCCACCCCGCGGGGCGTGGCCCTGGACAGGGAGAGCGACATGGCGGGCATCCTCGAGCAAGACCAATTGCGCCGGAACGGCGTGCGGGCACTGGTGTGGGGCGGGGCCGCCGCGCTGCTCCTGCTGCCGCTGGTGGCGATGCAGTTCACCGACGAAGTGGACTGGAACGGCGCCGACTTCATCGTGATGGGCGTGATGCTGCTGGCGGTATGCACGGCCTACGAGATCGCGGCCCGCATCGCCCGCAACAACGCCTACATGGTCGCCGCCGCCCTGGCCGCGGGCGCCTGCTTCCTCACCGTCTGGGTGAACCTGGCGGTGGGCATCATCGGCAACGAGAACAACCCCGCCAACGACCTGTTCTTCTTCGTCGTCGCGCTGGCGATGGTGGGCTCGCTGCTGGTGCTGTTCCGCCCCCGGCCGATGGCCTGGGTGATGGTGGCCACCGCCGCCGCCCAGCTCGGCGTCTTCGCCTACGCGTGGCTGGCGGATCTGGGTTTCGTGCCTGTGTTCACCGTGGTGATGTGCGGCCTCTGGCTGGCCTCCGCGAATCTCTTCCGCCGCGCGGCGGGGCAAGCCTGGTCCTGAGCCGAGTCCGGAAACCGGGGCCGCTCCCGCGTCCGGATCTGGCGGCGCGCGCCGTTCTCCATGACGGGCCCGAAGGCCCTGCCACCCCCACCCTTGCGCGCAATCCAAGTGAAAGCCATGAAGAAGCTCGTCCTGGCGTCGATCCTCCTGTTCCTGGCCGCCGGCAGCAACCCGGTGGTGGCCTCCCTGCGGTTCACGCCTCCGCCCGGCGACACCTCGCTGCGGGACGTCGTCCACGACCTGGGCAGCAACGCGGAGGAACGGCAGCAGCTGCTGGACGCCATCACCGTGGCGAAGACCGAGCTGTTCGAGCGGCCCCATGCCGCGAAAGGGTGGAAGAACAACGTCGCCGGCGCGTACACCTTCTTCATCAGCAGCACGAGCCATGTCTGGACTGGCCAGGCGCCAGATGCCGTGGCGCAGGACGGGCTGTTCTCCCGACTAAGCGAGGCGATGGCCGCGGATCTCGCGGGGGTTTCCGACCGGGACAAGGCCGTGCTTTACAACACGATGATTGCCAGCGCCAGCTTACCCTTGCTGCTTTACGTCGATGGCCAACAGTCCGGCAACCGGGAACAGATGGAACAGGCCCGGACCCTGGCGGCGGAGTACAGCCGCGCGCTCCTGCAGTCCGAACCGCAGGCGCTGGTGGCGATGCTGTCGGGCGGCGCAGTTGACGCCCCGTCGGCCGCTGCGGCTGCGGCTCCGGCTCCGGCGCATTCCGCGCCCAAGGCCGCCGTTTCCGGCGGCCTCGATGGCCAGTGGGAGTGCATGGTGCTGTCGCCGCGGCTCGTGCCCGGGATGGGCGGCAACTCGACGATGATTTTCCAGCCGGTGCCGGGCGTCCGCTTCGAGATCGCCGGCAACCGCTACCGCACGACCGGCGGCGGCGGAACGGTGTCGCGGTCTGGTGACACGCTGCGATTCTCCGGCACCGACATGAACGGCATGGTGGCCAGCGTCAATGGCGACAGCCTGAAATTCGACGAAGACCAGACCTGCAGCCGGCCCTGATTGGCACGACGATCCGGACATCCAGGCTCCCACGGAGGCTCGGCCTGGACGTGGTGCGGAGCGACCGTGCCGCCGACCCGGCTGCGCAGGACCGCCTGTTCCGCCGCGCGGCTAATCCTTCCTGACGAAGGCGGACTTGAGCTTCATCGGGCCGATGCCGTCGATCTTGCAGTCGATGTCGTGGTCGCCGTCGACCAGGCGGATGTTGCGGACCTTGGTGCCGATCTTCACCACCGAGGACGAGCCCTTGATCTTGAGGTCCTTGATGACGGTGACGCTGTCGCCGTCGGCCAGCGCGTTGCCGTTGGCATCGCGCACGACCTTGGTTTCCTCGGCGGCTTCGGCGTCCTGCCCGGGCGTCCACTCGTGGCCGCACTCGGGGCACGCCAGCTGCGCGCCGTCTTCGTAGGCGTAGACGGACGCGCAGGCGGGGCAGGGCGGCAGCGCGCTGGTCACGCGCTGGCCTCGACCCGGTCGACCTTGGTGAAGCCGCGCGGCAGCAGGTTGCCGCGGCTGGCGCGGGCGCCTTCGTAGGCCTGCAGGTCGCGCCAGCCGAGCACCAGCTTCTGGCGGCCGGAGTAGATGGTCAGCTCGCCGCCCTGCTTCACGCTGGCGACGGCGATGACCTTCTCCTCGCCCGACTTGAGCTTGGCCGGCGGGATCTGCACGAGCTTGTTGCCCTTGCCCTTGTCGAGCTCCGGCAGTTCGCTGATCGGGAAGGCCAGCAGGTGGCCGGCGCTGGTGATGCTGACGATCCAGTCGGTCTTCGCGTCGGCCACCGGCACCGGCGGCAGGATGTCGGCGGCGTCGTCGGCGTTGATCAGGGCCTTGCCGGCCTTGTTGCGGCCGGTGAAGTTCTCGAATCTGGTGACGAAGCCGTAGCCCCAGCTCGAGGCGACGACGTAGCGCGCCTCGTTGTCGGCGGCCGCGAGGCCGACGAAGCTGGCGCCCGCGGGCGGCGCGAAGCGGCCGCTGAGCGGCTCGCCGTTGCCGCGCGCGCTGGGCAGGGTGTGCGCCAGCGTCGAATAGCTGCGGCCGGTGGAATCGAGGAAGGCCACCTGCTGCGTGCTGCGCCCGCGCACCGCCTGCAGCAGGCCGTCGCCGTCGCGGTAGCTGAGCGCGGCGGCCTCGACGTCGTGGCCCTTGGCGCTGCGGATCCAACCCTTCTTCGACAGCACCACGGTCACCGGCTCGCTCGGCACCAGCTCGGTTTCGCTGATGGCCTGCGCGGCCTCGCGCTGCACCAGCGGCGAGCGACGCGCATCGCCGAACTTCTTCGCATCCGCCAGCAGCTCGTCCTTGACCTGCTTCTTGAGCCTGGCCTTGGACTCGAGGATGCCCTTGATCTTCTCGGCTTCCTTCGCCAGCTCGTCCTGCTCGCCGCGGATCTTCATTTCCTCGAGGCGGGCCAGCTGCTTGAGCTTGGTCTCGAGGATGTATTCGGCCTGGTCGTCGCTGAGGCCGAAGCGCGCCATCAGCACGGGCTTGGGCTCGTCCTCGGTGCGGATGATGCGGATGACTTCGTCGAGGTTGAGGAAGGCGACCAGCAGGCCTTCGAGCAGGTGCAGGCGGCGCTCGACGCGCTCGAGGCGGTGGCGCAGGCGGCGCGCCACGGTGTCGGTGCGGAACTGCAGCCACTCCGACAGGAAGGCCTTGAGGTTCTTGACCTGCGGCCGGCCGTCGAGGCCGATGATGTTGAAGTTGACCCGGAAGCTCTTCTCCAGGTCGGTGGTGGCGAACAGGTGGCCCATCAGCGCGTCGAAGTCGACGCGGTTGCTGCGCGGCACCAGCACCAGGCGCACCGGGTTCTCGTGGTCGGATTCGTCGCGCAGGTCCTCGAGCCAGGGCAGCTTCTTGGCGCGCATCTGCAGCGCCACCTGCTCCATGATCTTCGAGGGCGAGACCTGGTAAGGCAGGTGGGTGATGACGATGTTGGCGTTCTCGCGCGTCCAGGTGGCGCGGGCGCGGACGCTGCCGTTGCCGGTCTCGTACATCTGCACGAGGTCGGCGGCGGGGGTGATGATCTCGG
Source organism: Arenimonas metalli CF5-1 (assembly GCF_000747155.1). Taxonomy (GTDB): domain Bacteria; phylum Pseudomonadota; class Gammaproteobacteria; order Xanthomonadales; family Xanthomonadaceae; genus Arenimonas; species Arenimonas metalli. The sequence goes on from NZ_AVCK01000015.1 coordinate 89,030, forward strand.
CGGCGGTCGGGTAGTCCGGGCCGCGCACGTGCTCGCAAAGCTCGCGCACGTTGGCGTCGGGGTCGTCGAGCAGGCGGATGGCCGCGCTCACCACTTCGTTGAGGTTGTGCGGCGGGATGTCGGTGGCCATGCCGACCGCGATGCCGGTGGTGCCGTTGAGCAGCAGGTGCGGCAGGCGCGCCGGCAGCCAGCTCGGCTCCTGCAGGGTGCCGTCGAAGTTGGGCACCCAGTCGGCCGTGCCCTGCGCGAGCTCGCCCAGCAGCACTTCGGCGATCGGGGTGAGCTTGGATTCGGTGTAGCGCATCGCCGCGAACGACTTCGGGTCGTCGGTGGAGCCGAAGTTGCCCTGGCCCTCGATCAGCGGGTAGCGGTAAGAGAACGGCTGCGCCATCAGCACCAGCGCCTCGTAGCAGGCGCTGTCGCCGTGCGGGTGGAACTTGCCGATCACGTCGCCGACGGTGCGCGCGCTCTTCTTGGGCTTGGCGGTGGCGCCCAGGCCCAGCTCGCTCATCGCGTAGATGATGCGGCGCTGCACCGGCTTCAGGCCGTCGCCCAGGAAGGGCAGGGCGCGGTCGAGCACCACGTACATCGAATAGTCGAGGTAGGCGCGCTCGGCGTACTCGCGCAGCGGGATCTGTTCGAAGCCGTGGAAGGTGGGGCGGGCAGGCTCGGTCATGCGGGGGTCAGGCTCAAGGCGGTAACGATGGCGTCATTCTACCGGCCCGAAGGCCGGAGGATGCCCCCGTCGATCCAAGGAGCAAGCCTATGAGCTGGTTGGGAATATTCCTCGTGGTGCTGGGCCTGGTGCTGGCCTGGAAGATCACCGCCTTCGTGCTGCGGCTGGCCTTCGTGGGCATCATCGTGGTCGGCCTGTACCTGGCCCTCGGCCCCATGCTCGGCGCCGGCTAGCCGGGCGCGGGGCCAGGAACGGGGCCAGGTTCACGTCCCTCAGGGTTTCGGGAGTTCTGGCGTCGTTGCCGCGGGGAAGTAAACCTGACGCTGTTCCTGGCTCCGGTCTTCCTGCTGCTGGAGGCGCCACATGCTCGCGTAGCGGCCGTTGGCGGCGAGCAGGGCGGGGTGGCTGCCGCGCTCGACCACGCGGCCCTGGTCGAGCACCAGGATCTCGTCGGCGTCCATCACGGTGGACAGGCGGTGGGCGATCACCAGGGTGGTGCGGCCGACGGCGATCCGGTCGAGCTCGTCCTGGATCGCCTGCTCGCTGGCGGAATCCAGCGCCGAGGTCGCCTCGTCGAAGATCAGGATGGCCGGGTTCTTCAGTAGCGCGCGGGCGATGGCCACGCGCTGCTTCTCGCCGCCGCTGAGCTTGAGGCCGCGCTCGCCGACCTCGCTGTCGTAGCCGTCGGGCAGGGTGAGGATGAAGTCGTGGATGTGGGCCGAGCGCGCCGCGGCCTCGACCTCCGCGTCGCTGGCGTCGGGCCGGCCGTAGCGGATGTTGTAGCGGATGCTGTCGTTGAACAGCACCGTGTCCTGGGGGACGATGCCGATGGCGGCGCGCACGCTGTCCTGGCGCAGTTCGCGCAGGTCCTCGCCGTCGATGCGGATGGCGCCCGACTGGATCTCGTAGAAGCGGTACAGCAGGCGCGAGAGCGTGGATTTGCCGCTGCCCGAATGCCCCACCACCGCCAGCGTGCCGCCCGGCGGGATGGCGAAGCTGACGCCGTGCAGGATCTCGCGGCGGCCGTCGTAGCCGAAGCGCACGTCCTCGAACTCCACGCGCGGCTGGTGCGTCACCAGCGCGCGGGCGTCGGGGCGGTCGCGCACTTCCTGCGCCTCGTCCAGCAGCCCGAACAGGCGCTCGATATTGGTGATCGCCTGCTTCACTTCGCGATACACCATGCCCAGGAAGTTCAGCGGCGCCGACAGCTGCAGCAGGTAGGCATTCACCAGCACCAGGTCGCCGATCGTCATCGTGCCCGCCGCCACGCCCGCCGCCGCCCGCCACATCAGCGCGGTGATGCCGATCGCGACGATGGCGCTCTGGCCCAGGTTCAGCACCGCCAGCGACTTGAGGCTTTTCACCGAGGCCTCTTCCATCTGCACCAGGTGCTCGTCGTAGCGGCGCGCCTCGTGCTCCTCGTTGTTGAAGTACTTCACCGTCTCGTAGTTGAGCAGCGAGTCCACCGCGCGGGCGCTGGCGCGGGTGTCGGCCTCGACCGCGGCGCGGTAGAAGCGCGTGCGCCACTCGGTGACGCGGAAGGTCCAGGCCACGTACACGGCGATGGTGCCCAGCGTGATCGCGGCGAAGCCCCAGTCGTAGGCCCAGACCAGCACCGCGGTCACCAGCGTGATCTCGAGCAGGGTCGGCAGGATGGTGTAGATGGTCCAGTCGAGCAGGTCGGAGATGGCGGTGCCGCCGCGCTCGACGTCGCGCGCCACGCCGCCGGTGCGGCGGTTGAGGTGGAAGCGCAGGCTCAGCGCGTGCAGGTGGCGGAACACGCGCAGCATCACGGTGCGCGAACTGCGCGCCATCACCCGGGCGAAGACGATGCCGCGCAATTCGGTGAACAGCGTCACCGACAGCCGCGCGCCGCCGTAGGCCAGCAGCAGGCCGACGGGCAGCATGAGCAGGGAGGGTTCGACGTCCAGCCCGTCCACCAGCGCCTTGAGCACCAGCGGCACGCCGAGGTTGGCCAGCTTGGCGGCGACCAGGCAGGCCATCGCCAGCAGGATCCGGCCCAGGTAGGGCTTCAGGAACGGGCCCAGTTCGCGCAGCACCGCGGCAAGGCTGCGTTCGGCGACGGGCGGGGCTTCGGGCGTGGCGTTCGGGGCGTCGGTCATGGCCGCTCGGATGGGGGTCGGGGCGCCCGGGTTCAAGCGGCGGGGTGGTCGCGATTGTATGCTGGCACGGTTTTCCGGCCTGGTCTGCGATGATCCCCCACCTCTCCATCTCGCGCGCGCGGCTCGCTTTCATCCTGGGCGGCCTGGCGATGTTCGGCCCGTTCTCGATCGACACCGTCTTCCCGGCCTTCCTGGTGATGGCCGACGACCTGGGCGTGGGCAAGGTCGCGATGCAGCAGACCATCAGCGTGTACCTGATCGGCTACGCGGCGATGTCGCTGTTCCATGGCCCGATCTCGGATGCGATCGGGCGCAAGAAGGTCCTGCTGGCGGGCATCGTCGTCTTCACGCTGGCCTCGGTCGGCGCGGCGCTGGCCAACGACATGCCGACGATGCTGGTGTACCGCGCGCTGCAGGGCCTGTCGGCCGGCGTCGGCCTGATCGTGGGGCGCGCGGTGGTGCGCGACTGCCTGCAGGGCGACGATGCGCAGCGGCTGATGAGCCAGATCTCGATGATCTTCGGCATCGCGCCGGCGATCGCGCCGGTGATCGGCGGCTGGATCCTGGGGTTCTCGAACTGGCACGGCATCTTCTGGTTCCTGGCCGGCTTCGGCGTGCTGCTGTTGCTGCTGACCGCGTGGGGGCTGCCGGAGAGCCATCCGCCGGAGCAGCGGGTGCCGCTGCACCCGCTGACGCTGGCGCGCGACTACGGCGGCATGCTCTCGAACCGCAGCTTCCGGCTGCTGACGCTGGCGGGCACGGCCAACTTCGGCGCGCTGTTCCTTTACATCGCCTCGGCACCGGCGTTCGTGATGGACCTGCTGGGCCTGGGCGAGCAGGACTTCGTGTGGTTCTTCGCGCCCACCATCGGCGGCATGATGCTCGGCGCCTTCGCCAGCGGCCGCGCGGCCGGGCGGATGAGCGGGCGGCGGCTGGTGGAGTGGGGTTTCCTGTGCTGCGGCGTCGCGGCGGCCTACAACATCGGCTACAACGCGCTCACCGATTCGCCGACGCTGCCCTGGGCGGTGCTGCCGACGGCGCTGGGTGCGTTCGGCATCGCGCTGGTGTTCCCGATCGTCACGCTGTCGATCCTGGACATGTACCCGCGCCAGCGCGGCAGCGCCTCCTCCATGCAGGCCTTCGTGGGCCTGCTCTCGAACGCGGCGATCGCGGGCCTGCTGTCCCCGCTGGTCAGCCACAGCGGCCTGGCCCTGGCCCTCACCGCCGCCGCCTTCACTGCCGTCGCCTACGCCCTCTGGCGCTGGTACCTCGCCCACGGCGCCCGCTTGGATTCGACTGGTCGAGCAGGAGGCTAGGAAGAGCGATTTTTGCCACGGATGAACACAGATGAACACTGATAAAGGCAGAAAGAATTGGACTGCAGCGAGCGTTGACCGTTACAGCCGCCTGACGCCCAATCTTTCCTCGTCGTTCGTCTTTGCTCTATCCGTGTTTATCTGTGTTCATCTGTGGCTAAAAATGCTCTAACCCATCACTCCCCGCGGTAGGCGGCGCGGAGGAGTTCGTGGAAGTGGTGGACGGCGTTTTCGCGCAGGGGGTTCAGGCGGCCGGGGACGTAGGAGCCGGAGGCGAGGCCGCGCTGGACGTGTTCGCAGATCTCGATGTCCTCGTCCTGCACCTGGTGCGCGAAGTCGTGGTCGGCCTGGTGCCGCGCCGCGGCGTCGTCGCCCGGTGAGTAGTAGTAGTCGAACTCGACGATGCAGCGGTCGGCGCCCAGCGGCAGCACGCGGTTGGTCTGCAGCCGGCCCGGCAGCAGGTTGAGCATCGTGTTCGGGTAGATGAAGTAGTAGACCGCGTCGCCGTCGCCGTACAGGCCGGCGTCGCTGGCCAGCGGGCTGTACTGGTAGGAGAACCACTCGCCGCACTCGGTGACGTACTGCCGGTAGTCGAGCAGGCTGTTCAGGCCCGGATGGATGTGCGGGACGTGGTAGCCCTCGAGGTAGTTGTCGCAGTAGATCTTCCAGTTGCAGGCCACTTCGTAGCGGAAGCGCTTGTGGAAGACGTAGTCCTTCGGCGACAGCGCGCGCAGCGGGCCGTCGAGCCCGCGGCTGAAGTCCTCGAACGGGACCGCGCCGTCGCCCGCCACGAACACCAGGCCCTGCCAAGTGTCGAGGCGCAGCTCGGGCAGTCGCACGTCGGAGACGTTGAAGTCCTCGGTGGCCTGCATCTCCGGCGCGCTGCGCAGCACGCCTTCGAGCGTGTAGGTCCAGCCGTGGTACTTGCAGCGCAGCACCTTGGCGCCCTTGCCGTCGCAGGTGGCCAGCGGCCCGGCGCGGTGCCGGCAAACGTTGTGGAAGGCGCGCAGGCGGCCTTCGGTGTCGCGGATCACCACCACCGGAATGCCGCCGACGTCGGTGACCAGATGGTCGCCGGCGTTGGCGAGCGCGGTTTCATGCCCGACCAGCTGCCAGCTGCGGGCGAACACCGCCTCGCGGTCGCGCTGCACCATGCCGTCGCCGGTGTAGAACGCCGCGTCGAGCGACAGCGCGTGCGAAAGGGGCTGCGGGGCGAGGGTGGCGAGGAGCTTCGGGTTCATGGTTCGCAGTATGCCAAATGGACTGTAGGAGGGCCTTCAGGCCCGAAGCTCCTCGTCGAAAAGCTTCGGGCCTGAAGGCCCTCCTACAGGGAGCGCTGTCGCCGGGCCGGAGCCCGGCGACGTTTTCAGCCGATCAGGACTTGGCCGCGTCCCAGCCGCAGGTCTTGCCTTCGTTCTGTTCCTTGAGCCAGGTCTGCAGCGGCGCGAAGTACTCCAGCACCGCCGACGCGTCCATCTGCTCGCCGCCGGTCAGCTCCTTCAGCGTCTGCTGCCAGGGCTGGCTGGCGCCGCGCTGCATCATCGCCCAGTAGCGCTTGCCCGCTTCCGGGTTGTTGGCAAAGGAGCAGGTGTACAGCGGGCCGGTGTGGCCGGACGCATCGCACAGCGACTTGTAGAACTGGAACTGCAGGATGTGCGACAGGAAGTAGCGCGTGTACGGCGTGTTGCCCGGCACGTGGTACTTGGCGCCGGCGTCGAAGAACTCCTCGCCGCGCGGGCCGCCGGCCGGGGCCACGCCCTGGTACTTCGCCTTCAGCTCCCACCAGGCCGCGTTGTAGCGGTCCGGCGCGATCGAGCCGTCGAACACGCCCCAGCGCCACTGGTCGATCATCAGGCCGAAGGGCAGGAAGGCGACCTTGGCCAGCGCCATGCGCATCTGCGAATTGATCACCGCTTCCTCGCTGACCGCCGGCTTGTCCACCAGGCCGATCGAGGCCAGGTAGTCCGGGGTCATCGACAGCACGATGGTGTCGCCGATGGCTTCGTGGAAGCCGTCGTGCGCGCCGGTCTGGAACACCGGCGGCTGGTCCTTGTAGGCCAGGTAGTAATAGATGTGGCCGAGCTCGTGGTAGATCGTGGTCAGCTCTTCCTCGGTTGGCTTGATGCACATCTTCATGCGCACGTCGGACGCATCCGAGTTCATCTGCCAGGCGCTGGCATGGCAGACCACGTCGCGGTCGCGCGGCTGGGTCAGCATCGACTTGGCATAGAAGCTCTCCGGCAGCGCCGGCATGCCCAGGCCGGTGTAGAAGCTCTCGGCCAGCTTGGTCATGCGGCTGGCCATCTCGTGGTCGGCCTTGCGCTCGAGCTCGACCTGCTGCGAGGCGGTCAGCTTGCCCATGCCGCCGGCCTCGGCGACCAGGTCGGCCAGGATCGCGTCGCGCTGCTTCTGCAGCGCGCTGTTGATGTCGAGGCTGCCCACGCCCTGGTAGGGCTCCAGCAGCGGCCAGAGGCCGCCCCAGTCCTGCTGCCACAGGTTGCCGGTGAGGTGGGCCGGGATCATGCCGTCGACCGAGCCCTGCTCGCCGTACTTGGACACCAGCTTCTCGCGGGTGTAGCACTGCAGCTGCTCGTACAGCGGCTGCACCTGGCCCCAGAGGCGGTCGGCCTCGGCCTTGAACTCGTCGGCCGGCATGTCGTAGCCGGCGCGCCAGACGTCGCCGGTGTTGGCGAAGCCCATTTCCCTGGCGCCCTCGTTGGTCAGCTCGACGAAGCGCTGGTAGTCCTTGCGCATCGGCTGGGCGATGGTGTGCCAGCCTTCCCACGCGGCCTTCATCTCGTCGTAGCTGCTGCCTTCGGTGTCGGCGAGGATCTCGCTGACCTGGCCGATGTCCTTGCAGTCGTCGCCCACGCACCACTTGCCGGCGCCGTAGGTGGCGCCCAGGCGGCTGGCGATGTCGGTGAGCTCCTTGAGCTGGGCCGGGTCGCGCGGCGCCGGCATCGAGGCGCTGACCTTGAGCAGGTGCAGGGCGCGCGCGGTGGCCGGCGTCAGGCCCTCGGGGTCGTAGGTCTTGGCCTGCTCGACGAACTCGTTGTTCTTGGTCAGCCAGCGCTCGTTCGCCGCGGCCTCGAGGCGCTGGCTGTCGTCGCTGATGTAGGTCGCGCCGAGCCACGCGGCGGAGGTCATCTCCGGCGTCATGTCCTTGACGGTCTTGTTCACGCGCGCCACGAAGGCGTCGGCGTCCTCGGTGCCGGCGGCGGTGCTGCCGGCCTGGCCGGGTGCGGACGCGTCGGTGTCGGTCTTGGAGCAGCCGGCGGCGAACAGCAGGCTGGTGGAGATGGCGAGCGCCAGCAGGGCGCGTTGGGATTTCACGGGAAAGGCTCCGGGTTCGGCTGCAATTGCAGGGTGCCGGAAGGCTAGACCCCCCGGCGCCCCCTCCGCAAGCCGCCGCCCTGTGGGAGGGACTTCAGTCCCGATGCTTTCCGGCGGAAGGCATCGGGACTGAAGTCCCTCCCACAGGGGTCGGGATCAGGGGAGGAGGCCGCGGGTGGCGAGGAAGGCGAGGGCGTCCTCGGCGTCGTGCTCGAACCAGGCGCGGGCGGAGCCGAGGCGGAAGCTGTAGCCCCAGGCGTCCATGTCGGCCATCAGGCGGTCGCGGCCGACGCCGGGGAGCTGGTCGGCGAGCAGGATCTGCAGGCAGCAGGCGGCGTCTTCCTCGGGCACCGAGTCGGTGGCGTCGGTGTGCACCGCCGCGCGGCGCTCGGGCGGCATCACCAGCAGGTGGCAGGCCTCGTGCAGCAGCGAGTGCACGGGGGTGTCGGAGCGTGCGTACACGGTCGTGCCGATAAGTCCGGCTTCGCACTCGCCCCAGTAGCTGCCGGGGATCGGCTCGCCGTCGGCCACCCGCGCCAGCGCCAGGCCGTGCCGGGCCAGCAGCGCCTCGGGCGCCCCGAAGCCGATCTCGGCCAGCGTCAGCACCGGCGCCGCGTGGGCCCCGGATGTGGAAACGGCACCGGCGGGTGCCGGTGCCGTCGCGTCGTCGCCGGCCGTCACGGTCAGCCGTTGGCGGCGGGCGCGGCCTTCTCGGGCAGCGCGACCGAGATGTCGAGCAGCTCGTTGTCGCCGTCCTTGTGCAGGCCCACCTTCACCGCGTCGGAGTCGACGTTGATGTACTTGCGGATCACTTCCAGCAGCTCGCGCTGCAGCAGCGGCAGGTAGTCGGGCGCGCCGCGCATCGAACGCTCCTGCTGGATCAGGATCTGCAGGCGGTTCTTGGCGACGTTGGCGGTGTTCTTGTTGCGCTGGGTGAGGAAATCGAGGATGCCCATGGCTCAACCCCCGAACATCTTGGAGAAGAAACCCTTCTTCTCGACGGTGGTGAAGCGCATCGGGCGGCTCTCGCCGAGGATGCGGGCGACGGCGTCGGTGTAGGCCTGGCCCGCGGGCGAGGTCTCGTCCAGGATCACCGGCACGCCGGCGTTGGAGCTCTGCAGCACCTCGGGCGATTCCGGGATCACGCCGACCACGTCGAGGCCGAGGATTTCCTGCACGTCGCCGATCGAGAGCATGTCGCCGGCCTCCACGCGCTTGGGGCTGTAGCGGGTCAGCAGCAGGTGCTCCTGCACGCGCTCGCCCTTCTCGGCCTTGCGGGTCTTGGAGGCCAGCAGGCCCAGGATGCGGTCGGAGTCGCGCACCGAGGACACTTCCGGGTTCACCACGACCACGGCGCGGTCGGCGAAGTACATCGCCAGGAACGCGCCTTTCTCGATGCCGGCGGGGGAGTCGCAGACGATGAAGTCGAAGCCTTCGTCGGCCAGGGCCTTGAGCACCTTCTCGACGCCTTCCATGGTCAGCGCGTCCTTGTCGCGGGTCTGCGACGCGGCCAGCACGAACAGGTTCTCGAAGCGCTTGTCCTTGATCAGGGCCTGCTTGAGGTTGGCCTCGTCGTTGACGACGTTGACGAAGTCGTACACCACGCGGCGCTCGCAGCCCATGATCAGGTCGAGGTTGCGCAGGCCGACGTCGAAGTCGATCACGGCGGTCTTCTTGCCGGCCTTGGCCAGGCCGCAGGCGATGCTGGCGCTGGTGGTGGTCTTGCCGACGCCGCCCTTGCCCGAGGTCACAACGATGATTTCAGCCAATGTTCTTCTCCGTAACGGTGCGCTCTGGGCGCGCTTCTAATGGGGTTTCAGTCGAGCTGCGCGAGGTGCAGCTTGTCATTCTCGAGCCAGATCTGCACGGCCTTGCCGAGCAGGTCCTTGGGGATTTCCTCCAGCACCTTGTAGTGCCCGGCCACCGCGACCAGCTCCGCGTGGAATTCACGGCAGAAGATGCGGGCCGAGGCCAGCCCGCCGGCGCCGGCGAGGGCGCGGCCGCGCAGGGCGCCGTAGACGTGGATGGAGCCGTCGGCGATCACTTCGGCGCCGGCGCCGACCGTGGCGCAGACCGTCAGGTCGCGGTCCTGGGCGTAGACCTGCTGGCCCGAGCGCACCGGGTGCACGTGCATCAGGCCCGGCTCGGCGGCGCGGGCCGGCGCGGCGGCCGGCGGCGGGGCGGGCTCG
>NZ_AVCK01000016.1 GCF_000747155.1 Arenimonas metalli CF5-1
GCGCCGTGATGGGCAACGAGTACCTGAGCCTGGTGCGCCTGTTCCTGGAGGACGCGCCCAAGCACGTGCAGGCCCTGGAGGCCGCCGCCACCGCGGCCGACATGAGCAAGTTGGTCGCGCCCGCGCACACGTTGAAGTCAGCCGCGGCCAACCTCGGCGCCATGGCCCTGTCGGCCGCCGCCAAGCGCATCGAACTCGGCGCCCGCCAGGGCGTGCTGCCCCGCCCCGCCGTGGCCGTGGCCGTGCTCGAGTCCGAGTTCCGCCGCGCGTCCGCCGCCCTCAACGCCCTCCTCAAGTAACCCTGCTTCCCTGTAGGAGGGACTTCAGTCCCGAAGCTCTTCGCCGAGTGCTTCGGGACTAAAGTCCCTCCTACAGGGAGCCAAAGAAAAAGCCCGGCCAATGGCCGGGCTTTTCCATGATGCGATAACGCGGTGGATCAGTAGCCGCTGACGTCCAGGCGGCCGTTGGTCAGCACCTTGCCCTGCAGCGACGGCGTCGGCACCGCCGAGCCCAGGATCGCCGCCTTGATCTGCGCGGCGGTCGAGCCCGGGTTGCGGTAGGCGTACAGCGCCGCGGCGCCCGCGACGTGCGGGGTGGCCATCGAGGTGCCGTTGTAGCTGGCGTAGCCCGAGACGATGGTGGCGTTCTTGCCCTTGCCGCTGGCCTTGGGGACCGTGGACCAGATGCCCGAGCCCGGCGCGCCGATGTCGACGGTGGTGGCGCCGTACTGCGAGTAGCTGGCCAGGCCGCCGGTGGAGGTGGTGGCCGCCACGGCGATGATGTTGCTGCTCGAGTAGCCGCTCGGGTAGGACGCCGTGGCGTCGTTGTCCGAGCCGGAGTTGCCGGCCGCCGCGATGAACAGGATGTCGGCCGCGCCGGCGCGGTCGATCGCGTCCTTCAGCGCCTGCGAGTAGCCGCCGCCGCCCCAGGAGTTGTTGGTGGCGACCAGGTTCAGCCCGTGGCGGATCTTGAGGTCGGTGAAGTAGTCCACGGACTTGATGGCGTTGGCGGTGGTGCCGCCGCGGCTGCCGAGGAACTTCGCATTCATCAGGCGCACGGTCCAGCAGACGCCGGCCACGCCGGTGCTGTTGCCGCCGACGGCGCCGATGGTGCCGGCCACGTGGGTGCCGTGGTCGTCGCCGACGCCGTCGAAGACGGTGTTGTTGTTGCCGTCGAAGTCCCAGCCGTAGACGTCGTCCACGTAGCCGTTGCCGTCGTCGTCGATGCCGTTGCCCGGGATCTCACCCGGGTTGGTGAAGGCATTCGCGGCCAGGTCTTCATGCGTGTACATGTAGCCCTCGTCGATGATGCCGATCAGGACGTCGCCGCAGGTGGCGCCCTCGGGCTGCGCCCAGGCTTCACCGGCCTGGCTGCCGTACTGGTTGGCCGGCGACGTGGCGTCGCCGTACATTCCCCAGAGGCTGCCGCCCGTGTAATACGGGTCGTTCGAGGTGGCGCTGTGGGTCATGATCCAGTTCGGCTCGGCGTACTCGACGTCGCCGTCGGCCTCGAGCGCGGCGATGGCGTCGGCCAGGTTGCGGTGCCCCTTCACCGACAACAGGGCGACGTCGCCGCCCACGCCACGACCGTTGCCGTTCGGCGACAGGTTGTCGCGGAAGGTGCCGTTGGCGCGGCCCATGGCGCGCTGCTGGGCGACGGCATCGGTGCCGTCGCGGAACTTGACGATCAGCTCGCCGGCGACGTGCGGACGGCCCTGGTCGAGATGGGCACGAACGAGGTCCGGGCGACCACCAGCAGCGGCGGTCGTGGCGAGGCCCAGCGCGGCCAGGGTGGCGGCGGCCAGGGCGGTAGTGCGGAGGTTCGACTTCATATAGCGAGAGCTCCCCAAGGAATGAAAGCCCGCACCGGAATAGGTGCGGGCGTTCGGGAAGCTAACGCTGCTTCACCCAACTGTCATGCTGTGATGCAGCACACAATTTTGACCTAGCTGAATTGCCGGCCGGGGCGGTTCAGCTGCCGATCTTGGTCTGCAGGTAGTTCTGCTCGCCCAGGCGCTCGATCAGGGCCAGCTGGGTTTCCAGCCAGTCGATGTGCTCTTCCTCGGACTCCAGGATGTCGGCCAGCAGCTTGCGCGAGACGAAGTCGCCGGCGGCCTCGCAGTCGACGATGCCGGCCTTGAGGTCGGGCACGGCCTGGTGCTCGAGCTTGAGGTCGCACTCCAGCGCTTCCTTCGGCGACTGGCCGATGAAGAGCTTGCCCAGGTTCTGCAGGTTCGGCAGGCCGTCGAGGAAGAGGATGCGCTCGATCAGCTGGTCGGCGTGCTTCATCTCGTCGATCGATTCCTTGTACTCGTGCTCGCCGAGTTCCTTCAGGCCCCAGTTGTTGAACATGCGGGCATGCAGGAAGTACTGGTTGATCGCGATCAGTTCGTTGTACAGCGCCTTGTTGAGGTGCGCGATGACCTTGGCGTCGCCCTTCATGGCAAGCCTCCTTTTCCGTGGACAGGCCGGCACCTTAACCCCATCGCAAACCCCGTGCGGAAACAGGAATCGCTCCCGTTCTCACCCAAGGATTCGTATGGCCTCTGTAGGAGGGACTTCAGTCCCGAACGCCTTACGCCGCAACCGCAAACACCGGCAACGGCAGCACCTTGGCCGCCCGGGCGTCATCCAGAATCTCACGGGCAAACTCACCGCAAGTCCCGCACCCGCTCCCCAGCCCCGTGCGCATGGTCAGCTCGGCCATCGACCCGCAGCCGGCGTCCGCGGCATTGCGAATGTCCTGGTCGGTGACGCCGTGGCAGATGCAGACGTACATGGCGGAATCCATGCAGGAATGGGAACGGTTCGCATTCTCCACGCAAATGCGAACCATTGTCAACAGCATCCCGCCCTAGCGCCGCCCCCGCCCACCCGCCGCCTGAACCGGCTGGATCAAGGCATTCAGCAACTCCCCCGCCTCCGGCACGGCCCCTTCCCCGGCCACGGCCCGCGCATGCGGCGCCAGGTGCTGCAGGGCCCGCACATAGACCTCGCGCTTGAAGCTGACCACGTGCTCGGCCGGGTACCAGAAGTCCACCCAGCGCCAGCTGTCGAATTCGGGCTTGTCGGTCAGGTCCAGGCGCACGTCGGCCTCCTGGCCGGTGAGGCGCAGCAGGAACCAGACCTGTTTCTGCCCGATGCACACGGGCCGGTTTCCCCGGCGCACGCAGCGGCGGGGCAGGCGGTAGCGCAGCCAGCCGGGCGTAGACCCCAGCACTTCCACGTGCTCGGGCAGCAGGCCGGTCTCCTCGCGCAGCTCGCGGAACATGGCCTCGCGCGGCGTCTCGTCGGTGTTCATGCCGCCCTGCGGGAACTGCCAACCGTCCCGGTTGACCCGCCTGGCCCAGAACAGCCGCCCGTCGCCGTGCATGAGCACGATGCCCACATTGGGGCGGTAACCGTCCGGATCGACCACGAAACGGACTCCAAAAACTTCACTGCGGCCAGCCTGCCACACCCCCGCGCGCCCCCACAAGCCGGGACGCATTGCATTGACAGGAGCGGCCAAACGGCCCAGAATTCGCGGCCCTGTCTGCAACGGACAGCGCGCAGTACCCGATGGCTATGTAGCTCAGCCGGTTAGAGCACAGCACTCATAAGGTTGGGGTCGTAGGGTAAAGTTGCACAACGTGGCTATGTAGCTCAGCCGGTTAGAGCGTGGCACTCATAAGGCTGGGGTCATAGGGTAAAGTTGCACAACGTGGCTATGTAGCTCAGCCGGTTAGAGCGTGGCACTCATAATGCCGAGGTCGGTGGTTCGAGTCCACCCATAGCCACCAATTTCAAAGCGAAATCAAATGGTTACGGGACCGACATCGGCGGTCGGCCTAGTCTGTCCTCGCTTGGAAGGCCCATCTGCTCCACGCTTTGGCGTGACCTGTCCGCCAAAATCGAATCCGCACGCGCGACGTCCGTGCCCGTTTCGTGCCCATGCAGTGCCCACATGGTCATGGTGCCTTCAAGCGGTGGATTGAAAGTGACCCAAGCACAGCATTCGTCGTGCCGGCACCGCGCGGCGTGACTGGCAGCAACATGGCTATTGCTCCCCGCCGTCAGTCGCGGCAGACCAAGCGGCGCGCTGGGCGCGACCAGCAAGAATTCCCCACGTCCGCCCGGGGCCTGCCGTAGCGACCTTGATTGCAAAGGGCCAGCACCACTAGGCGCCCACTGCGGAAACAAGCGCGGCGAAGCCCCCTGTCCCTCGAAGATCGATGAGCTGCGAGTCCCGGCTCGGTTGATCGTCGGTTCCGGTCGAGCCTGACGGTGTCGCTGGTTCTGCCTGCGGCCGCCACGCGTAGCCGCCCACATCCGCTTCCGACCCGAGGCGCAAATTCGATTCAGCATGGCAAAGCCGTCGCGCGTTCAGGCCGCCGCTCCAGGATGGCCTAGATGCGAGCTTCGTCCTAGGGTTTTGCGGATTGTTTGTCGGACACGCTCGTTCTAAGCTCTGAATTAGTGATCGCCGTGCGGGCTACCGTCGCCCGAACCAATCGAACTCATGGCCGGACGACAGCGTCCAATCTTTGGGTGGCCTGGCATCGCATGACCCTACCCCGTTGCTCAATGAATGGAATCGACATGCAGCATGGCGACGGCGTCTGGGATGACGGCGAGTGGATAAGTTGGGAGTGGATCAATTCTCAACTGGAGGACGATCCAGAAGATGCCCGCACAATCGAACCCCTTGAGGAATTTCAGAGTCGAGAGGGGTTCCCATTTAGTGTTTTAAAGCAAACCGAAGTTTTCATCGATCTGGTCGACTGCGCAGAACGGCACTTCGAAAATACCGGCAGGTATTTGCAGGTTTGGGGTGAACTTGGAGAGATTTACGCAGAGATCAAGTTCGGACTCCGCCGCCATGGGACTCACAAAGCTGGCTCTGACGGCACAATTGACGGAAGACTGGTAGAAGTTAAGACAATTTCCCCAGAGAAAACCAGTGATCGCGTACTGGTAAAAAGCCAAGGCGACTTCGAGCAGCTGCTCATTGTGCGCATTGGTCCGGACTTCGAGTTCCAAGGGAAGTTGTTTGAAAGAAGCGCGCTAAAGGGAATTGCCGGCAAGTTCTTGAGAGGGCGCCTTAGGGACGAAGTAAGCGACGCCTAGTTATGCGTTAAAGCCGGTGCCTCCGGATCAACCCCGGTTCGGCCAATGACAACTATCCGGCACCCCTGCGACCTTGGTTGACGGGGTTCGCTCGGCACCTGAACATCAATCGAATTCCTTATCAGCGGCAAACTGCTGTGCAGACCGTCCCAAACCGGGTCTTGGAAAAATGACCGACGCCAAGATCCAGCACTATGTGCCCAAGTTCCTGCTTCGCAACTTTGGACTTGGCAAGAAGGACCAGGTTTGGGTCTTCGACAAGAAGCTTGGACGCAGCTTCAATACCAACGCGAAGAATATCGCCAGTGAGAGTCGTTTCTACGACTTTGAGGTTGGTGGCGACGAGCACTCTTTGGAGTCGGCCCTCTCCTACGTCGAGACTCGGACCAAGCCGGTAATTGAGAAGATCCTGTCGAGGGACTCCACCGCTTCACTAAATGCGGAGGAGCGCGGGACGCTGGCGGCCTTTTTGTCTATCCAGCTTCTTCGCACTCGTGCGTTTCGCGCTCAGTGGGAAGAATTCCCTCTGTTGCTTCGTCGAAAGGTCGAGGCGATGAAGCTCGAGGTGGCTCCGGGATCAGAGATGGAGGAGCTTATTCGGTCCCCCTCTGAGAATCAGGTAAAGGTCGACAGCGCTCGTATGCTTCTAAGAGCGCCAGAGGACTACGGCCCCCACTTTCTCGACAAGCATTGGTTTGTGGCGCGGACCACGCCGGCCCACCCGTTCTGGATTGGCGACAACCCGATTGCTCTGCAGAATCAAACAGAAAGGGGACCCTATGGGAACTTGGGCCTCGGCGTGCCAGGTATCGAGATCTACCTTCCCCTCTCCAGCACTCGCGCGCTCGGAATGTGGTGCCCCTCCCTTGCCGCAAAGTTCGCAGAAGGCGCGGCCAACATACGAACCTTACCTCGACACCTTGTTGAACGGGTGGCTAGAAAGCCTGACCGAATGCTAGCTATCGACGAATGTTTGCGCACAGAAGGGGGGCTCGACTATGAGCCCATGACCGTAATGAACTTCAATTCGTTGCAGGTTGCGCGGAGCGAGCGCTACTTGGTTTCCCCGACCCAAGACTTTTCGCTGGCTCAACGGATGATCTCAGACCACCCTGAATACCGCACGGGCCAACGTATAGTTGACTCGATGGCGCCGCGCTAGACAAGTTACCAGGAACCGCCGCTGGTGCCGGCTCAAATAATCGTCTGTGCCGGTCGACGCCAGCCAACTCGCTGACTCCGACCCTGGGCTAGACCGGGCAAACGCCCACTTATTCTCCCTACCTACAGACAATTCGCACGCCAGCCTGCCGGCAAAATGCTTACTCCACAGGCTCCAACTGGCTCTGACGGACATAACCAAGTAGACCGCCCGCTGTCCGAACGCGTACCCATTTCCCTTCGCGCGAAATTACCTCGACTACGGAGCCCGTTTCGATCTTGGTCACGTTCTTGGAAGCCATCCCCGGACCTGACTGCAGCACAATGTTTTTACGAGAGTCTGGTAGGTGTCGCTGATGAATTGCCCGCCGCGGTCGGAGTGCAAGATCACCTCGTCGCCGCCCTCGCGTTGCCACACTGCCATCTGTACTGCGCGCACCACCATGTGCCGGTCCTGGCGATGATGCATCGACCAGCCCATGACCAGCTTGTTGTAAAGGTCGAGCACGACACACAGGTGCAGCTTGCCCTCGTGCGTGACGATCTCGGTGATGTCGGTAACCCACTTGGTCTCCGGCTCCAGCGCGGTGAAATCCCTTTCCAACAGGTTCCTGACGCCAGTGGGCCGAGTGCCCGGCGGGCGCTTGGGCGCGCCCCGCTTCTTGCGGCGGGGCCAGCCCTGCAGGCCGGCCTTCGCCATGATCCGAGCCACCCGATTCAGGCTGACCTTTTCGCCTTCATCGATCAGATCCTCCTGCATGCGAGGGGCGCCCAGGATTCCGCGGCTGTCCTCGTGGATCTCCTTCATGCGCTCCAACAGCCGCGCATTGGCCTGCGCCCGCGGGCCAGGCTTGCGCCCCGCCCAGGCATAGAAACCGCTGGTCGAAACATCCAGGCAGCGACACATCATCCCAACGGGGTATTGGTTGCGGCAACGCTCGATCACCGTGTACCGCTCGGTGACTGCTTCGCGAAGAACGTTGCCGCGTCTCTTAAAAAATCCCGTTCCTTCGTCACCCGGCCTAGCTCGCGCTTGAGGCGGGCCAGTTCTTCATCCCGGGGCGTACCGCCCCCGGGAAAGGCCTTGGTTCCACCGGCGTCCGCTTCCCGCACCCAGCGGGTCAGCAGGGCCGGGGCAACCCCGACCTCCAGGGCGATCTGGCGGCAGCTGGACTTCGACCGGCGGACCAGTTCGACCAGCTCGTGCTTGTACTCAGGGCTGTAACGCTTGCGCTTGGACATGGACACTCCTTTGACCCAGTATGGATCTTAGTGAAAGTGTCCGCAGAATCGGGGTAGAACCCGACTGGAAGCCAAGACATTTCGTGCTGGTCTTTCTTCGATTCGCTGCCAAGCTCAGGTCTGATCGTCGATAGTTGCGCTTGGAGCATTCGCCTTGACTGAGGCGATTCCGTTTTCACGCGCCTGCGTAGACGAATAGCCTTCGCTGGTGCCGATTACCTGATGGTTGACTGCCTTCAAGTTGAACATGGGCTCACCTTTTGCGTTCGACTTGCGCTCATAGCGCTCATCAATGGGTGCATTCGATCGCACCGAAGCAACCCCGTTCAACGCAGCAGCCTTCGTCGAGTACATTTCCGATGACAGGATAATTTCGCCGTTCGATGCAACCAAGCGGAAATATGTCGAATTGTCTTTTGCGGTCTTGAGAACGAACTTTCCCATGTGCTTCTCCGGTTAGTTGAGTTCTGTGCTGGCTGTTTACTCCACCATTTTCACGTAGCCAGGAACTGTGGCAATGCCGTTGGCCACGTTAGTTTCCTGTGCGATCTTTAAATAGCGGGAGTTTCTATAGTCCTGTTCTGTCGGGAAAACGAGGTAGCCACCGGGGTCGAAAAGCGCTCCTGGGAAGCGCTCAAGATTGTTGTACCAAGATCCCTCCCGGTGATATAGCGAATGTTTCGCGCCAACCCCCCAAAGCTCGTTTAGCTTGCGGCCAGAAAGCTGCTTCTGTGTAGGTGCAGCGACTCTGCTGCGTTGGACTACGGTCTGAACCTCCGGTCGCGCCGCATCGAGCCCGGCCACTCGCCGCAGCACCGTGTTAGGGGTGTCTTCGAAGGGCCGTGCCTGGGCTTGCAACCAGGCATACACATCGCTATCGACTCTCACTGTAGGCATGGCACTGGCCCTCCGGTCATAACACTGTGACATTGCCACATTGTTTACCCTGATTACCCGGGAGGCGCAAGCGCTCGATTTGCCCCTTCCTGCAAATAAGTGATGGACGCTGTGGCCAGGACCATGCGGCGCTGGATGCGTGATTTCTCTCAGTTCTCGCCCAGGTGCGACGACGGAGCGTCCCGATGTATCTGGTTGAACTTTCTGATTTTACCGGGTAGCATTGCGTCCTAAGGACGCAATGCTACCCGGCATCGACAATACTATTCCCGTCTTTCATGGGGAATTCTCATCCTCCCATGACCTGGCCAGACGAAGTCGCAATAAAACTAACCCTGCGTCTAGGCCTAAGTCTTGACCGGATTCGTGTCACGTGCTAGCCTTCCGCCAGCGTCCTTAGGACGCTGGCGGAAGGCTTGCGAGTACACCAATTCGCTTCGCTTCCAACACGTTAATAGCGGGGATTTTGCCGATCTCTCACGAAACGGAGCTGATGACAGATGGCTGGCCCCTCCAAGCTTCGCTGGCGTGACGCCCTTGCCCTGAAGATCAGAGAGGACGTCTCGGCAGCCGTACTGAGCAACTATCAGCTAGCCATCATGATGTTCGAGCTGGCTTGGCAGCGGGAGTACGTTGGACGCCCACTGGAACTCCCTGCGAAACCGGCGGACCGCTCCATGTTCATGGCGGCACGCCGCGCCATGGTCGCGAGACAGGTCCTTCAAGAAGACCCGCACCTGCCCAACACGATCCTTCGGGTACCGGGACACAAGGATATCGACCCCGCCAATCTCATGTGCCAGGTCGATCCCTTTGGCCATATCGCGTACCTGAGCGCCATGGCACACCACGGTCTGACCAATCGACTGCCCCGGGTCCTGTATTTCCGAACCCTGGACCCATCAGGCTGGGCTGATGCTGCTCAAGAGAGAATGGCAAAGGACCTCGGGGAGCACCTCCATGCCTACCTTTCCAGTGACCTGCCCAGCTTGCGGCACACCAAACTGAACAAGCTTGGCCCACTGGTGGTCGAAATGCTTCGGAGCAAGGACGCCGGCACCGGATGGCGTCACGTCGGCGATCAAGGCTTGCGGGTCACGACCTTGGGTAGGACGTTCTTGGACATGCTTCAACGACCCGATCTCTGTGGCGGCATTCGACACGTCATTGAGTTGTTCGAAGAGCATGCGAAGACCTACCTGAGCGTAATCTTGCCGGAGATCACGAATCATGGCGGAAAGATGGATCAAGCCCGGGCCGGCTATATCCTGGAAGAGAAATGTGGCCTGTCCCACCCACTGATCGATGAATGGGCCAAGGGCGCAATACGGGGCGGGTCCCGCCGACTCGATCCGCAGGCGGAGTACGTGCCCATCTTTTCCGAGCGTTGGTGTATTTCAATAAATGTCTAGCCTGCTTACTGACATCCCCGCTTGGGTCCAAGCCGCATCAGCGGGCGATACGAACTTTCGCCGTGCCGTTCATGTGCGGCTATACGCCATAGCGACCACGCCCATTCTCAGCCGCTCATTGTGCATGAAGGGTGGGATCCTGATGGCGCTTCACTACCGTAGCGAGCGGTATACCAGCGATGTCGATTTCTCTACGCCAGATCCATTCACTGAAGAGGCCGAGAATATATTCCGAGAGGAACTCGGCAGAGCGCTGGCGCTGGCTCCGGAATCCTTGGAATACAACCTCGCATGCCGGATACAGTCGTTCCGGGTGGACCCCGGACGCGACAAGACGTTTGTCACACTGCGTCTGAAAATCGGCTATGCCGAACCTGGCACATCCAGCTACAAACGGCTGGAGGCAGGACAAAGTTCGCAAACAGTCGGGCTCGACTACAGCTTCCGTGAGTCCATTCCGGAACTCGAGGTGGTGGAGCTCACCCAAGACGGCGAACTCCAAGTCTACGGCTTAAGCACCTTGGTGGCTGAGAAGCTACGAGCACTCCTTCAACAGCCGATCCGCGACCGCGGCCGACGCCAAGACATTTACGATCTTCACTTTCTGATAGAAGCTCAGCCAGTACTTCAGCTTCCCGTTACCAAGGCGCAGATCCTTCGCGACCTGATGCTCAAGTGCGCCGAACGCGACATCCTCGCAAAGGCGGATTCATTCGATGCCCCTGAGATCAGGCGCCGGGCAGCCGAAGAGTACGACACTCTGGCCGAAGAGTTGCCAGAGGGAGGACTTCCGCCATTCGAGACCAGCTTTACTGCAGTGGCGGACCTCTACAGAAACCTCCCTTGGTCAGAAAACTCATAGCAAGTTCGATTCGCAGCGCGCGGTCCGAGATCCGGCTCCGTTGATTGTCAGTGCGGGTCAACCCTGACCATGTCGATGGTGCTGACGGACGCCAACACCGGGAAACCGCCCACTTCCGCTTCCGACTTGACGCAAGCTTTGTTCCGGCCTAGCCTCGTCTTGGGCCGTCACGTCGGCCTGCCCGTCCACACTGGCGAAGTCGTATCGACATCGTGGTATCACCTCGCGGTTTCCGAAACCTTGCCGCGTAGCTTGTGTGTGGACGCACAGCCGATTGCGGCATTGCATTTGGAAGCTACCTTTATGTTGAAGATATTTACCGCCCATGAGGTGGAAGTTCTGCGTCGCAACGCAAAAGCGCGTGCGCGCGCCAACGATGTGATTTTTTCCAAGGCCCTCGATCAAGTAGCCGCGGAGCAGGGGTACCGGAACTGGTCTCTGCTGCAGAAGAAGGGCTGCACGCCTTCCGACGAACCACACCCTTGGCTCTTCCGGCGCACGTCGGAGGATATCTCTCAGTCAATGCGTGTCGTACCCGAGCCAGCCTCCAGGTTCGATCGCCGTGCAAGGTTCGATATTGCCCGTGACAGTGTGCAAGCCTTGGATGGGAAGTTTGCTAGCGCGGCGAATGCCGTCGACTTCGGGCTCGCGTATGTCGAAGGGCTACTCGCACAGCCGCGCTTCCGGCTTAGCACCAAGTCGGCCGCATACTGGGAGATGCGCCTCTGGTTGCCGTACGGCGCCAACCGGATTGAAGGCGACACCTTTATTCTCGTCAATCGCCATTACAAGCCGGTGGGCTCGACAACGAAAGATCATGTCGACTATGGGGCGTATCCAAATCTCAGCCTGCAGTTGCACGGCGATTCTTGGCGGGCATTCTCGCACCGAACGGCCGAACAGCCGTTCTTGTTCAACGACGGGTGCCCGCCATGGGCGACGAGGCAGGATGCCAAAGCGTATCTCGGGCGTCTGGCGGAAATGCGGCGCCTTATCTGATCGCTCAGAGAACTGCGGCGGCCGGGTGTCATTCCGGTCGCCGCTGGGGTTCAAGAAGCCTCTCAATCGTGCAAGGAGATGGTGGCATGACGTGGATCGTTGATCTCAGTGGCGATCAGCAAACGCTGCGCCAGTTGCAAAATGGCTTCGGGGGTGAAACGCCGGTGTTGCTCGTTGACGGTCAGTACCAATTCGATCCGGCAATCTTTGCGCAGTCCGGCGACTACGAGACGACCAAGACGATCGCGCATCGGGAAGTCGATCTTCTCAACGGGTACATCCGGATATTTCTTTTCGGGAAACAGAGAATCGATGTTGGCAACATCAGCCGCAAGTTGCCCGACCAGCCGAAAGTGCACTATGCGTCGATTGAGGAACGGTTGGTGCTATCCGCAAGGCTTGTTGGGTTCACGCTTGGCGGCGATGAAGCCGTCATCCTCCGACAGGAGAATGGACCGGGTCTCAATGCATGGAGGGAATTGGTGCAGAAGGACCCAGCGGCGGAGGATGTCCTGAAGTACGTTCAAGGCTCGCTGGACGACTGGACCAATCTAGCCAGAATAATCGAGATCATTGAGCACGACGTTGGCAAGCCCGCTGATTTTATTGCGACCGGATGGGTCGACGGCCGACGTCTCAAAGCATTTCACGCGACCGCTAACAACCCGCTTGTTGCAGGCGTGACCGCGAGGCATGGGGCACGCAGATTTGAAACTCCGAAGCTGACGATGGACATCAACGAAGCTAGGCAACTTGTGCTGAATGTCGTGCAGAAATGGATCGCCGCGAGAATCGCCGCTGCCGCAGGCGGGGACTGAGGCAACGATGCGATACCGCCCCCCCCCAAGAACGCAATTGAGCGGCTATCGAGACCCTGGCTGCGATCACGTTCTGTCGACCTCGACTTCGAAAGCATCCAGCAAGTAGATGCGTCCGTGCCTAGTCTCCAATCCCGACAGCCTGGAAGTGAAGTTCATTCCCCGCTCAACTTCTTCCATCTCGGGATCGACTACGACGATGAGCGTCGGCAGCCCTTTGCCCTCTAGCTGCGCTTGCGTCACTGCTGTGCAGCTCTCCACAACTATGCGGGTCACCATTTCTGGCTTGGGAGAAAGCCTCAGGATTTCAAGCGGCGGCGTCGGAATGGCAGGGCACGAACCAGCAGCATCTAACGCGACCGCTTCGTCATGGCGTGCAGGCCCTCGATCATCGCATGCGTCGGTGGCAGCCCCAGCCTCGCCTATCGCCCTCACGGGCAATTCAACTGCGGGAGTTCGGATAAAATTCTCCGCGGTTGGTGCGGCCTCCCGCTCAACGCCAACTGCCGGGCTTGAGATAAGTCGCGGGCTCAGCTCCGATGTCGTGGCGGCACTGGGATCCAACCCAAGATCAGCCAAGTCGCGAATCGTCACCTCGGCGGCTTGGCGCACCTCGCTGGGATCAGTTCCGACGTTGATCGAATCGAGGGCAGGCAGCGCATCCATCAAATCAACCTCGACAACTAAAGCGATTGCCTGATCCCCGTCGTCGGCAGTTGCAAGTGGCCGCAACTCGGCTAAAGGCTCCGCCGTAGTGTTGTCAGGAGCATAGTTTGGCAGTATTGCAGTCGAACCATATTCCTCGGATGACTGCTTCTCCACCGGCGCCTCAGCGTCGAATTGTGGGGAAGCAACATGCTCCTCCGTGAGAGTATCTGGCTTCGCCGTAGGCGCTTCGGCCTCCACGGGCTGGTGATGCACCTGGTCATCGTCACTCGGCTCTGGCGACTCCGACTCTGCAGCCAGCAACCCGGGCGGTACGCTGGTATTGGACGGGGGTTCTATCTCAGTTGGAGTCTCGTCGCCCCCACGAAGCTCTTTGGCATGTTCAGGCCACTCCTCCCTAGACGCATGCGTAACGAACTCCACCAGTGGCTCTGTCTCGGATTTTGTCTCTTTCCTCTCCTGCGCCAAGTCGATCGATTGCTGCACTCCCTGCTCCGCGCTCTCGAAAGCGGGAGACAAGTCAGCAATCTGCGGCGGAAATTTAGGCTGCAGTTGGGCCGCGGGCAGTACGTTTCTCGGGCGCACCCCCAGCTCGACCTCCAGCGCTTCCTTGAACTTGACGGCGTCCAGCGCTTTGCCGCCCTCCTCCAGGATAATGCTGAGATTGAAGCTCACCGCACCTTCCGTAAAGAGCACGCCCGAGCCTACCCGGGGGGTCCCGACGCAGTTGATGTTGTCAAGGCAAGTTCTTGCGGCCCGACTGATCCTCTTCGGGGCCAAAACCGCAGCTTCCATAAGTGCTGCATCGGTGGCGGCAAGCACACCTTCGGACTGAACACAGTCGCCGGAGATCTTGATATTGATCTGTAAGTTCACTTTCGATCACTCCATCGATAGGGCTGGCACAGCGGGGACATGAAATCCCGTGGCGCAAACAGCACCTTTGGGGACCAACTGCCAACGCCTGATCGGACGCTTTGCGTTCGCGGAGAACTTGATGACTGCTCCCTGCGGTACGGGTTTGCTACCTGACTGACGCTTGATCAGATACAAATCTCCCGTCGGCGTCTGGATCAGGAAGTAGCTGGCGAAAGCGACTACGTCGTGTCTCGACTCCCGGTCTTCAGCGTGTCCCACGATGGTGGAGACGTCCGGAGGAATGATGCTCATCTTCGGCGGCATTCGCGCTCGCGCCGCTTTACCTTCCGGCTTTCCCGCCGTCAGCCAGAACTCGTTCACGCGCGCGCGGGCCGTGACCCACTCACTAAATATTGAATCAAGCGACTCGCCACTGGGCGCTTTCCGCGCCCGGAACTTTGCCAGCATCTCGCGGGCCGCGCTGATTTCTTCGCCAAGTTCAATCCCCGGCAGTTCAACGTCCTGGAGAGCCAAGGCACGCACGACCAGCAGCAACCGCGCGTCCGCCCAGCGGTTGAAATCCTCAAGCAGCGTCACAACTGTGGACATGTCCTGTCGCGCTTCCGACAGCAGCCCGCCGTCCGGGAAGCGCATGAATACTTTGTTCTGAACGATGAGGAAAACGCGATCCCACTGCCGCATCAGCGTCAGCCTGGCCAACAGCGCAATGGCCCGTGCAATGCGGATCAGGTTCTTCGCTTGAGCTCGGTTGACTTCCTTGTCGTCGGCACGGCCGCTATTGGCATCTCCAATGTAGATCAGGTCCCGGTGCTGATTTTTCAGGTCCTTTTCATTCAGGACCTCCACGATCGTGGTCTTTGTCATGGGCGTTTCCTTTGAATATTGGTTTTGGTGCAACTAACTCACAAGCTTTTTCGGCAGTTCGGTGAAGCGGATATGACATGCATTGATTGTTCGCAGGCGTGACTTTTCCCGAGCCCGCTTGGCAGCGGACCTTCAGACGGGCACGGGAGAGACTCAGCGGCAGGGCGATACGCCCTGCGTCTTTGGGTTGACTGCGGGGCTGTCGCCGGGGCGGGTACTCCGCGAGCAGGCGGAAGCAGCGACCACGATGAGTTCGAGTCAACGCATACGTTTGCAAACCCTGGATCGGCGTGGAGCCAGATCCGTCGGTCGCTGATAGAAGATAATTTCGGCGCGACAAACGCCGCCAGCATGGAAATGGGTTAAGGGTCGCTATGCCCAGCGTATTGTTTCAAGGAAACAAAACGCCCATGCCGTGCTGCTTAAGTGGATGCCCGGCGGAACCGGGGAGTCTCTTGTCCTCGAACTAGTCGGGGACTGCAAAACTTCTAGTGTGTCGACAAGGCCCTTGTCGGGGGGGTGGCATCGCTGAAGCGCATGCCACTGCGCCTAAAACGTAAGGGCTTGGAGGGGGCCGTGTCAAGCCGCCCGAACTGCCGGCTAACGGCTCATCGAAGGTTGCGATCGACCAAGCGAATGATGAGCAGAATCCGCTTGAGCACAGTCCCGAGGTATCGGTCGGACGTCGCCTTCACGTCTTCGGACTCCGGTGCGGCCGCCCCGAGTGAGGGTTTTGGGGCGACCCGCAGGATTCGCATGACCTCGAGCCCAGCTTCAGGGGGCGCCCCCGTGAACTGGTCCTCGCCTATCCCCAGCGCCTTCAGCAGGTCGCGCAGCTGTGAAGCCGCTTGCGACGGCAGGTGGATCCGGTCCGCCTGCGTCGGCTGCAGGTACTCATAGAGCGTTTCGGCCAGGTTGGCGATGACCACCCGTCTGCCGCCCTGATCGTGGTCGTACCAACCGAAAAGCTCTTCCAGCTCCCGGCCCTTCCCGATTCGTTTGACTCGACGTCGTGGCGCACCTTTGGCCGTCTCGAGTCCGCGCTCCTCGAGCATCATGCGCCCGAGGCGCCGTTCCATTGGTTGGAGTTGGAGGCGCAGCCGAGTCGCTTCCGACGGGTCCGCCCCCCGAACCAGCAATGTTTTCTCCAAAGAGCCAACCCGGGCGACGTCGTCGAGCAGCGATCCAAGCTCGCCAGCGGTCCATTGGCGCATCGGACCCGAGCTTTCAGATTCTCCCTTCTGTATCACTTGAGATGGTGTCTCCTCCGGTCGCGCCGGCACCGCCCGAACATCCGCACACACATCCAGCCACGCCAGGGCCCTGTCTCGGCCCGGCCTCTGCTTGGCAGCCCAGTCCAGCGCATGCTGGCTGACGCCCAGCAACGGGGCGAGCGTCATGCGGTTTACGTATCGGGATGCGAGCCAGCAGTCAGTGCGTGATCGCAGCAACCAGACGAGATGGTGATAACAAACTACCGTGGTCTCGGGATCCGCATGGCCAAGCGCCAGCACCTGCCCGAGCAGATCACGCGGGAGTGCGACCCCTTTTCTGAGAGTCGGAACCGGCACCATCCTGATGTGACCGGCCAGGGCCTCGCGATCCCGGTCGGCGAGGAAGACCGGGGTCGTTCGCTCCATGGCGACGAGGTGTCGCAGTGCGTGCAACCTGGACTGCTGCCGCCCCGTCACGTCCCGGCAGGCCTTGAGGCAGACTTCTGCAATCTCAGCCCGTACGCTGGCATCGAATGGCTCGTTGGTCGGACTGAAAACGTAAGCCGTTTCGAGATTACGTGTTCTCAGGCGGAATCGCTCGGTCTGCACCCATTCTGGGAGCGTCAGCCCACCGACAGCTGTCGCATCGGCAGGAAGCTGAAGGGCGCGGCGGGCCCTAACCGTCTTTAGACGGCGCGAACTGTTGGGTCGAATCCGAATGCCTACCTGACCGTCCCGTTCCGATATGTCCCTGAACTGCAGGCCCAGGCCTTCGCCGCGCCGAAGGCCGCCCAGCCCAATCAGTGGCATCAGTTGACTGGCCTGCCTGGTGACGCGGACCTGGTACTGGCTTGATTCGTCCACTGCCTGCCCGGTCCTGTTGACCAGTGTCTGCACGATGGCGTCGCGTTCGGCCGGAAGGATGAGCCGAGCATCCGAAAGCGCGTCCGGCCCCTCCCGGAGGTAGAGCTTTATCTCCGACAGATCCACCTCGGGCAGTCCAAACTGTCGCTGAGCGTGGGCGTGGAACAGCAGCACGCCGGCGGCGGTCTTCTGGCGCAGGTCCTTCCCATCGGCAGACTTTGACTCGATGGCCACGAGATAGGCATCCTCGAGCTCGACTTCGTCAACGTCTGAAAGGCCAGATTGGCCGAAGATGTGGACCAGTGGTGCGCCAACCCGTGTCAGGTAGTTCTCCACTGTCGAAAGCGCTGGGTTCTTCGTTTTCGGAGTGCCGTTGACGAGCAGGTCGATGGTCCAGCTTGCCAGCATCCTGACGATTGGTTGCAAGCGGCGCTCTGCTTCCTGGGCCTGCAGCTGCGCCTCAATCTCAGCGATGATCTTCGCTCGACTTTCGGGCGTGGCAGCCTGTCCCGTTTCGATCGCCTCTCGCGTCAAGGGCAGCTCTGTGTCTTTGCTTGTGGCGGGAAAGACTTTGCAAAGCGCCAGGTATTGAGTTCGTGCGTTGCCTTTTCGCCCACCCGGATCCCGAACCAGCTCGCCCGGCGGCGCACCACTCCCAGAAGCTTCCCAGCTGCGGGAGACGGTTCCGGCTGGATCACCGTCAAGAAACGCCAGTTGCTCGAGGATGTGAGCGGGAGTCGATCCGCCCCGAAGTCCATTTGCTTTTCGGGCTGCGGGTGAGAGCTCATAGCGATTGGCAACGGCGGCGGTTTCACACAGGCGTTCCAGAACGCCGTCCACCCGAGCCTTTCCGGAACCTGATCCTCGCCACAAGGCCCAGTCCGGCAGCATTTCCGCCAGTTTCGCGTTCAGGACGTCCCGGTCCGGCAGCGTCTCGCCCCCTTTTTTCCAGTTCAGGCGCGCCAAGACGTGGGCTGCGACGCCACGCAAAACAAGCACTTGGTGCGGCTCGTCACCCCACGGAACAAGCACCGTGTCCTGAAGGGTCGCCGATCGCTGAAGCTGGCCCCGGCGCGCAATGGCACCCCGGATCTGCTCGGCGGACTCGCAACAGCCGAACAGGACCATGGCCAAGGCCGCGCAAGCGCAGGCAGACTCCTCTTCCTCCCATCGCATTCCCTGCTCGGCATTGGCGAGCGTTGAAACGTGCGCCCTCAGGGCACGGATCTGGCGGACCGCCTCCATCATTCCAGGGACGAAAGCGTTATCCAGCGGGCGCCGAAGATTGAAGACCTTTCCAGGAGTCTCGGGCAGCTGGCGGGTCCGGGTATTGACGATCCTCGCAACATCGCAAACGGCATTCGCGTTGGCAATCGCGAGCGCCAGGTCCTCGCCAGCCGCCTCATAGACCTCATCGCGGATGCGCTCGAAGTCAGCCCGCGATAGGGCATGACGCTCTTGGTCACGACTCTTGTTGTGGTAGCGCGTCACAATTCCTGCGCTCACCAGCTCAGGGTGTGCCAGCACGGTTTGCTCCGCCTGCTCCCGGTAGGCACGAAGCTTCGACTTCATCGCTTCGCGCCACTGCAGGGCAATGAGTCGGTGACTGGCTGCATGATCGGAGATCCGTTTGCTCCAGGCTTTCAGTGGCGTGAGCATGTCCGCGGAAATTGGCTTCTTGGCGGGCAGGCCACGGACAACCTGCCAACCCTGAGCGCGTGCCAGCAGCTCCCATTCCGGCGCCACAGTCTCGACGAAGAGCCAAGGCTCGGTTGGACTGGCTTTTGAGAAGGGGTAGCCAACCGCCTCAAGGTGGCCGAGCTGCATGCTCGCCAGCTCTGGTCGCACACCCTGCTCTACAGCATGGGTGCGCATCCAATGGCGACCCCAGTTCATAGGCAGCAGCCCCCAAGACTCGGGCATCAATGTCTTGAGCGCCTTGAGGTCGAGCGATTGCAGCCTGCCATCGACCGAAAGGCCCATGAGCAGCGGTGCTTCGCCGCGCAGGACATCCCGAACCGCGTCCTCGATGTCCGGGAAGTAAGATTGCAGGCCGGACAGGTGCTCGAGATAGGCAATCAACTGGCGGCACGCCATCGCCGGCAATGCGACAAGCCGCGGATCATGGGCGGCATCGTGGATCTTGTCCCGGAAAAGCGCCGCGCCGGCATTATCCTCGATGAGGAGGTCGGCCACCGTCAGTTCCAGCAGGGCCTCGGTCGGTCGATGCGTTACAACCGCCATCAGCATGCCGGCCACGTGACCGACCATGGCTTGGTGGATGTCCTGAATCCGGTTTTCGTCGATCAGCCGTGAGAGCCCGTGGTGCATGACTTTCGCCGGAGCGCGCGCCATTGCCTGGGCGCTGTCCAAGCGAACCAGCAGGTGACTGCCTACGCGGTCACCCGCATACGGGCAGTCGGGCAATGGATCACTGGTTCCCAGCAGTTGGTTTTGAAACGTCCAGTGAATCTGCGAGAGCGCGCGTACCCGCGGGGCGTAGTAGGACAGGGGGGCCGCTGACTGGCCAAGCGTGTCCGCACAGATCAGTTGGGTGGCCGCCGTGTCGCGACACTGTTCAAACAGGTGAACAGGCATGGACGCGCGAAGTTGGCCCATCGTGAAGACGATCCCCTCAGACTCCGCCACGACCCGGGCCGCTTCCCTGAGCCGGGCCTCAATCTCAGCCACCGGCAGTGAAACAAGTGCTCGCAGAGCGTCTGCGTTCTCCCTTAGCAACGTCATGAAGGCTGGCGCCAGCGGCAAGAGGAAGTCCTGCCGGACAGGTTCCAGATCCATCAACTGCGTTTCATCCGGACGGAAGTAGCTGGGCTCGAACTCATCACCCCCCACCTTCCAGAAGCACGAGAGCCGGACACCCCCATCCTTCAGCAGCAGGTCCATGCGATCCGGGTCGTGGACCCCCTTGGCGCACTCCAGCACCGACAGTGCGCGCATGCTCCTGGGCGTGCGGCCGAACAGCGCCTGGACCAACAACCCGCAACCACCGGCCCGTATGTCATAGCCGGCACTCGCTTGGCGAAGGAGGTTCATTGTCCCGCCCACAATCCGCGCGTAGTCGGCCAGGGGCAGGACGTCCGGGTGACTGGGAAGAAGGAGGTAGTTCGTGCTCCAAATGGCTTGGCGCACTTGGTGCCGAACCACTACGTCCGCATCCTCATTGGGGGGCGCCTCGGGCAACGGGGAAGTCAGTACCCGTTGGGTCACCTCTTCTGCCGGTTCGCCGGCCAGTGGCTCCGGAGCGCTTGGTGGCCTCGGTGCGGACCTGACGCGGATGCCTGCCTGAAGACGATCAACCAGTTCGTCCTCCTCCGTTGCCGCGTATCCGGCGTTTCCTGCCGTCGGCGTCAGCGGCGCCGATGGCCCGCCGGGGGTGGGGGGCGGTGAGGGCGGCGGGGGTGGAACATCCACGGTCGGAGCGGGTCCGGGTCCTATCGGCCCAGGGAGCGTCGGCTCCGGTTCCGGTCCGGGCAGTTGGACCGGCTTGGGAGGCCTCGGCGGACCCGGTGGGCGCGCTGTGCCGCGAAGCTCAGGCTCGAAATGGTCGCGCCATGCCCCGCTCATGGTCCTGTGGCCGGATGCCGTGATCCCCTCTGCTTCCTTAAGGAATTCCGCCAGATTGGCCGCTTGGCCAATCCTGAACAGCACTTTCTGATCCAACTCAGACCCGCTGACGCCGCGGATCGTGCTGGCCAGGTCGGTAATCGCCGTCACGTGCGGGACGGACGATTGCGACCACCGCCACTGGCAGGCGACCAGCACCAGCCTCAGCGCCTCTACTCCCTTGGGTGGAGCAACCCCCCCGCCGGCTTCCAGCAAGGCTTCAGCAAAGAGGAAGTCACCGCTGTACCCAGCGGAGAGCTGATTCGGCTTGAGCCTCTTGTACCTGCCTGGCTTGCCGGTCCGCAGAGCGGTCAGTTGCGGGCATATCCGCCGCACCCGCTCGACGAAGTCCTCGTCGAGCAGATCCATGGACCATGGAACTGTCCTGACTAGGCGTTCGAGCGCCTCGAAGACGTAGGGGGCATGACGTACCGTGGGCGCCGGGAAAAGGTGGAGCACCCGAGTCAGCCAGTCGGCGTCGGACCCTTGCAGCCCGCCCAAGTCCTGGGCGAGTTGCTCTGCAATGTGTTGGCCTACTATCGGCGCGGCAGCCATGAGCGGGGTGGCACCAACGTGCTTGGGTCGTGCTCGCAGGGTAGCCCGGTGCCAAAGGTTTCGCTAGTAGTTTCCTGATGCACCGCCAAAGGTCGTCAGGTTCACTGGCGCCTGAGACAGGCCGTCGAATGTAGGTGTTTGATGCTGTTATACTAAGTTGACTCCGCCAGAGTAGTAGCTTTTTAAGCTACATTTAGGTGAGGCACTCATAATGCTATCACTAAACCCGCATTCTGGCGGGTTTTTTTGTGCCGTTTTTCGGTAACCGCAGCACCGAACCTTAGGCATAGCCCGGATGGCGGGAAATTCTCGTATCCACGCTATTGAATGGACCAGGACGTTGCGTAAGCTGGCTGTGCACATCATCTCAAGGGGCCGCCATGCGTTTTCGTATCGGCGAGTTTTATCGCTACGCCAAGCCGGCTGACGCGAAACCAAGCCACGTTGATGGCCTGCCGAACTTCCACTTCATCATGCGTACGGAAGGCATGCCCCAGATCCAGATGGAGCGGGGTATCGCCGCGCCTGCGCGAACGCGCGCACCCGACGGTGATCGTGTCGCCGCCTTCTTTCTTTCCAGCAGCTATAACAAGCGGGGCTCATTTGAAAACCCGTGGCATGACGAGATCGAGCCCGACCGAGGCCATGCGAGGTACTACGGCGACAACCGGACCCCGGGCGCTGATCCTTCGAAAGCCCCTGGCAACTCAAGCCTTCTCGCCCAGTTCGAGTTGCACGCGTCTCCTCACCCTGAGATGCGGCAAAAGGCGGCTCCACTTCTCGTTTTTAGGTCCAGCAAGAAAGGCTACAAAGAGTTCTGTGGCCTGGGCATCCTGACCGGCGTCCAACGCGTCACGCAGTACGCCCAACGCAACGGCGGATTCTTCACGAATTACCTGTTCGAGATTGCCCTGCTGACCCTCACGGAAGAAGATGAAGGCGTGGCTGCCATTTGGCTCAAGGACCGCAGGGACCCCAAGCTTTCCGCCATCGTCGCCAATGCCGCTGCACCCAGTGCCTGGGTAAGCTGGATTCGCCACGGCAAGCCCGTTATCGAGAAACTGCGTCGCAGGGTAGTCCGTTACCAGATTGCTCCCAAGTCCGATCAACTACCGGGATCGAACACCAACGAGCGTAAAGCGCTCGAGACGATCTACAGCTACTACGACGGCAGGAAATCCCGGTTCGAGGCCCTTGCCAGCATGGTGTGTGAATCTACGGTGCGGGAGTCCGGCGGAAACTATCAACGTGGCTGGCTCACGCGTGGGACCAGCGATGGCGGACTGGACTTCGTAGGCCGCCTAGACGTTGGTGATGGATTTGCCCGAACCAAGTTGGTAGTCCTTGGCCAAGCCAAATGCGAGCGGATCGACGCCCCGACCGGCGGCAACCACCTGGCCAGAACGGTAGCCCGCCTGCGCCGGGGATGGCTTGGGGCGTATGTCACCACCTCCTTCTTCTCGCCTGCTGTCCAGAAGGAAGTCTACGAAGACCAGTACCCTCTAATTCTCATAAACGGAGGCCAGCTCGCCGCAGAAGCTACCCGCATGCAGCTCACAGGCGGCTACCCTTCTTTGGAGAGTTTCCTCGACTTCGTTGACCAGGGTTACGAGGAACAGGTCAGCTCCCGGGATCCCGAGGAAATCCTTTGGGACTAGATTGAAGGGGCGCGCATCACCCGCAATGGGCGATCAGGTCGTCACTACGAAATCGACGATTGCCCTGAGAGTGTCGAAGATCAGCCCTGCTCAAGTACGCCAGGCAGCTGAAAGGGGACGACAGCGCGGCCCTGCGGTGAAGCGAGCGGGCACGCCGCCACTCGCGAAGCCCGGTGATCAATAGGCCTCCGAGCCAATTCTTCAACGGGCCTCAAGGTTCCGCCCACCCCGGATTGTAACAGTGGGATGGCACCACCCCGCCCCCACCGGCGACCCACGCATGCCAATGCAAACGGCCCGCCAGCTCGGATTTGCCCTGCTGCTGCTCGCCGCCGCGGCCCGCGCCGAAGTCACGCTCGAGGCCGTCCGGGCGCTGCCGCCGCTGCCGGAAACCTTCCCGTCGGACGCCGCGCTGGACGCCCGCGTCGACTGGCTCCAGGCCCGCCTCGCGGCGACCGGCGACGACACCGAGCGTTACCGCACCCAGCGGCTCCTGTTCGACGAGTACTACTACGAGCGCCAGGACCAGGCTGCCGCGGCGGTCTGTCGCGAGAACCCGCCGCTGCGGCTGGACTTCGCCTACCGCGAGCGCTGCATCCTGGCCTCGGTGTCGGAATACGAGGCCTACATGCCGGCCCTGCTTTCGCTGGCCAGCGAGGCGCGGCAGTCGCCGGAGAAGGCCGCGGCCGCGGCGCTGCTCAAGGACGTGGCCTGGCGGCAGTCGCAGTGGGGCGACATCGCCGGCGCCTTCGAGAATTTCGAGGCGGCGCTGGCCATCGCGCCGGCGGACAACGCCGAGCTGCTCGGCGAGATCATGATGGACACGGCCACCAGCTACATCGTCAACGGCGACGAGAGTTACGTTCGTCGCGGGCTGGCGCTGCTGGCCGATGCCCGCGTGCAGATGCAGCGTGCGCTGGACGATCCGAAGGACAGCTCCGACAAGCGCTACCTCGGCGACAAGGTGGTGCTGACCGGATTCAACAGCGGCATCGCCTATGCACTGCACCTTTCCGACTACGAAAAGGCGTTGGCGAGCTTCGCGCAGGTAGCCGACCAGGACAGCCCGTATCGCGAGGACGCGCTGGTGTTCGCCGCGCTGTCGGCCGCCGAGCTGGGGCGGTTCGAGGCAGCCAGGGCCTACCTGGCCCGCTCGGAAAGCGAGAAGGGCGACGCCAGCCTCAGTGGCCCGGTCGCCCAGCAGTATTTGCAGTGCTACCGGCAGATCACGGCGCGGCGCTGGGACCGCGGGCATCCCGTCGACGCCTGCCTGGCACTGAAGCCGGAGACCTCGCTGGAAGTCCAGCTCGATGTCTTCAAGCGGCTGTCGGAAAGCGACGATGCCGCCACGGCGCGCGCGGGCCTGATCGGGCTGAAGCGGCTGCTGGTCGAGAAGGTCGAACCCCAGCTACGCCGGCGGGCCAGCGGTGCCGCGTCGAATGCCGAGCTGATGCGGCTGCAGCGCGAATCGGACCTCAAGAGCGTGGTCCTCAAACAGCAGGAAGCCCTTCAGCGCGAGCGGGACGAAACCAACGCGCAGCGGCAGAACTTCTTCATCGCCCTCTCGCTGCTGCTGCTGATGGCGGCGCTGCTGGCGGCCACCCGGCTGCGCGCGAAGAAGCGGCTGGCCGAGCAGTACGAGCAGCTGAGCCTGGCCGATGCGCTCACCCATTTGGGCAACCGGCGCTACCTTGAGCAGCACATCGGCCGCGAGCTGTCGCTGCTCAACCGGATGCGGCACGAAGACCCGGCGGTTTCGCTTGGGATCTACCTGTTCGACATCGACCACTTCAAGTCGGTGAACGACCGCTTCGGCCATGCCGCGGGCGACGAAGTACTGGTGGAAATGAGCCGGCGAATCAAGGTGGCCACGCGCGGCGCCGACCTGCTGGTGCGCTGGGGCGGCGAGGAGTTCCTGCTGGTGGCGCGGGTGGACAACGGCGCGCGCTGCGCCCAGATCGCCGACCGCATCCTGCGCGCGGTCAACGAAACGCCCTTCGAAATCAGCGGCCACGGCCCGCTGGCGGTGACCTGCACCATCGGCGCGGTGACCTGTCCGTTCATCGAGGGCGACAACACGCCGATCTGGAACGAACTGGTGGGCATCGCGGACCAGGCGCTTTACCTGGGCAAGTCCGGCGGCCGCAACCGCTGGTTGATCGTGGACAACGTCCGCGTCGCCGCGGCCGAAGACGTCGGCGCGTTGCTGGCGCAGCCTCTGCAGCAGGCGGTCGACGCCGGGCTGGTCAGCCTGCGGACGTCGTGACGGCAAGTCGCCATGGCCCCGCGGTCGCCCAGCGCAGGCTGTTTCCGTTCATCTCGCCGGTGCTAGCCTCGTGGCATGACCTGTGGTCCTGCATCCACCTGCCGCAGATGGCTTCCGGCGTTGGCACTGCTGCTGTCGCTGGCGGCCTGCCAGCGCGACGCCGCGGTGGATTCCGCCAGTGCGTCGGCGCCGGACATGGGACCCGCGGCCGAAGAAAACGGCGCCGTCAGCGTCGCCCCCATCCCGCCCGCCGCCCCGGCGCCGAAGCCCGCCGTCGAATCCAGCAACCCGCGCGAGGCATCGGTCGATTGGTCGCCCGCCTCCCTGACATCGGGCGAGGCCTGGATCAGCTGCGACCTGGACTACGACGCACATGGAGACGGCGACCCGCTGCTGGCCCTGGACCGCGAGTCACTGGAGTCCGCGCTCGCCGGCTGCGTCGAGCGCGGCGTGCTGCGGCTGCGCTACCGCGGCCGCGTCGCCACCGATTTCGCCGCCCTGGTCGAGCGCACCACGCGCGTCGCCAATGACCTCGGCATCCGCAAGCGCGTCCTCGACCTCGACTCCGCCGGCGGCATGGTGGAGGACGCCATCCGGGCGGGTGATTTCATCGCGGAGTCGCGCTGGACGATCTGGGTGCGCGAGGAGTCGATCTGCCACAGCGCCTGCGTGTTCCTGCTCAGTGCCGGCGACGTGCGCCGCATCGCCGGCCATGTCGGCATCCACCGGCTGATCCGCATGAGCTCCACCGCCACCACCCGGGCCGAACTCAATGCCGAACTGCGCGTGGTCCATGGCCGCGTTCGCGACTACCTCGAGCGCAATGGCTCCAGCGTCGACGTGGCCGACCTGATGATGGCGGTGCCCAACCGCAGCCTGCGCATGCTGTCGGCCGACGAACTGCTGCGCTTCGGCCTCGATGGCGTGAACCCGGCGCAGGACGACCTGGACCGGCTGCGGCTCCAGCGCGAATGCGGCCAGGACTTCGTGTCTCGCCGCGACGCCTTCGCCCGCGCCTTCGACCGCAAGTGCCGCGAACACGAGAGCGAGCTCGACCAGCTCAACGCCTGCGGCCTGGCCCTGCGCCGTGACTTTGGTTTTCCCGATGCCGAATGCCCGGCCGAGAGCCCGCTGTCGGAGTTCGACCTGGCCCAGGCCGAGCCGGAGCCGGCGGATCCGACCCCCGAAGCGTCCGGACCTCCGCTGGGCGGCGCGTACGTCGACGGCCAGGGCGCCGCCGTGATGCCCACCCCGCAACCGCCCTCTGGCTAGGGCTTCGGCTTTTCGAAACCTGGCGCCTTGGCGTACTCCGCCTGCTTGCGCGCCGTACGCTCCGCCCGCCGTCGCTCCGCGCGGTACACCCGTTTACCTCAGGCCTCGAGCCGCCAGGCGAGCGACGTGCCGGCGCGCAGGGGCACCAGCGCGCTGCTGCCCTCGCCCAGCTCGGCGGGAATGTCCCAGGGCTCGCGCACCAGCGTAATCGTGTCGGTATTGCGCGGCAGGCGGTAGAAATCCGGCCCGTGGAAGCTGGCGAACGCCTCCAGCTTGTCCAGCGCGTCCTGCTGCTCGAACACCTCGGCGTAGAGCTCGATGGCGCCATGCGCGCTGTACATGCCGGCACAACCGCAGGCCGATTCCTTGGCGCCACGCGTGTGCGGCGCACTGTCGGTGCCCAGGAAGAACTTCGGGCTGCCGCCGGTGGCCGCGGCGACCAGGGCCAGGCGGTGTTCTTCGCGCTTGAGCACCGGCAGGCAGTAGTGATGCGGCCGGATCCCGCCCTGGAAGATGGCGTTGCGGTTCATCAACAGGTGGTGCGGGGTGATGGTGGCCGCCACGTTGGCCGGCGCCGCCGCCACGAACTCGGCCGCCTGCCGGGTGGTGATGTGCTCGAGCACGATGCGCAGCTTCGGGTAGCGCTGCACCAGCGGCTTGAGCAGGGTTTCGATGAACACGGCCTCGCGGTCGAACACGTCCACGTGGGCGTCGGTGACTTCGCCGTGCACCAACAGGGGCAGGTCGTGCTGCTCCATGGCGGACAGCGCGGCGTGGCAGTTGTCGATGTGCTTCACGCCGGAGTCGGAGTTGGTGGTGGCGCCGGCCGGGTACCACTTCACCGCGTGCACGAAGCCGCTGGCCTTGGCCTCGGCGATGTCAGCCGGCGTGGTGCGCT
Organism: Arenimonas metalli CF5-1; assembly: GCF_000747155.1. Lineage (GTDB taxonomy): Bacteria > Pseudomonadota > Gammaproteobacteria > Xanthomonadales > Xanthomonadaceae > Arenimonas > Arenimonas metalli. The sequence goes on from NZ_AVCK01000016.1 coordinate 27,260, forward strand.
CGGTGAGGTAGAGCGTCATCAGCGGCTCGAAGGCCAGGCCCGCGGGCACGGCCGCGAGGATGCGGTCGCGGTAGGCGCCGGCCAGGGCGGCGTTCACCACCGGCGGCACCAGGTTCGGCATCACGATGGCGCGGGCGAAGCGGCGGGCGGTGTCGGGCAGCACGCGGGCCAGCATGTCGCCGTCGCGCAGGTGCAGGTGCCAGTCGTCGGGGCGGGTGATCGTGAGGCGGGTGGCGGTCATGGCGGGGCGGGCACCGTGGGTGGGTGCCTTATTGTCGCTGATAAGGCTAAAAGCGGTACCGGGTTCATTTTCTTTCGCCGGTGAGACTGGCGTGGGCCGCTGGTCTCACCGGCGAAAGAAAATGAACCCGGTACCAAAAAACGCGGGGAGCCCACCCACCGGGGGCTCCCCGCTGCCAAACCGCCCCGGTCTGGCGTTGAACCGTCAGTTCGCGGCGAGGTGCTTCACCGGCTCCGGCATCGCCGAGCTGTGGTGCAGCACGATCTTCCACTCGCCATCCACCTTCTCGTACACGTAGGTGTAGCGGGCCTGCACCCGGCGGGTCTTGCCGGCCTCGGTCAGGGTGAAGGTGTAGATGCCGGCGTCGATGGCGGTGTCTTCGTCCACCTTCTGGATGTTGCGGGTGTTGATGACGCCCTTGGGCTGCAGGGTCAGGAACTTCACGAAGTAGTCCTGCACCTCGTCGCGGCCTTCGCGCATCCAGTTCGAGACGGTGGGCTGCAGCACGCCTTCCTCGGCGTACAGCGCGGCCACCTGCTCGGGCTTGCCGGTGGCGAGGGCGGCGTTCCAGGTATCGAACAGGGCGGCGATCTCGCGCTCGGCCGGGTCGGTCGGGGCCGGGGCGGCCTGGGTGTATTCACGGGCCTGGGCGGTGCCGGCCAGGGTCAGGACCAGGGCGGTGGAAAGCAGGGTGCGGGTCATCGGGGATCTCCGGTTGGGGTTGTCATTCGGCTCACGTCGGTGACACCATCCTCGCCGCCGTGACCCCGGGCGCCGTCTGCCGGTTGGCAGAGCCCGTGCTCTGCCGATCGGCGGAGCCGGCCCCCGCCCCCACCGCCGAGACTGCCGACATGCAAGATGCCGCACCCCGACTGGCCCGCTGGCGCGCCGAACTTCGCGAAGACGCGACCGCCGCCCGGCAGCGCCGCGCCCTGGCCCGCGCCGCCGAATCGCTGGCCCTGGCGCCCGACGCCGCGCGGGCGGCCGAGGCGGTGCTGCGCGTGGCCGTCGAGCTGACCGGGGCGCGTGATGCGGCGGTGCTGGCCCGCGTTGCGTCCGGCGTACGCCTGCTCGCCGGCCTCGGTGCCGCGCGGCCCGCGGGGGCCACGGTGCCCGGCGGCACCGGTTGGCGCACCTTCGCGCCCGGCTGGACGGCGGCGTCGGAATCCGGCCCCGGCCACGACGAGTGGCTGCTGCCGGACACCGCCTCACCGGGCACCGAGTGGCGCGGCGGCATCCGCTTCGCGGGCCAGGTGCTGGGCGCGCTGGTGCTGCGCCTGCCCGATCCCGGCGCCGAGGGCCTAGATGAAACGCTGTGCGTGCTCGCAGCCCTGCTCTCGCCCTGCCTGGCACCGGCCTCGGCGGCCCGACGCCCGCGCCGCCGCCAGGACAGCGCGCTGCGCCAGCTCACGCCGCGCGAACGCCAGGTGCTGGCGCTGCTGCCGCGCGGCCTGAGCAACCAGGGCTTGGCCGAGGCGCTGGGCATCGCGCCCGGCACCGCCAAGTCCCACGTCGAACGCATCCTGCGCAAGCTCGAATGCCGCGACCGCACCCAGGCCGCGGTGATGGCCGTCGAAGGAGGCCTCTCCGCATGATCCGTCCCTGGGAAGACTGGGCGCTGCCGCGCAAGACCGTGGCCGTCGTCGCCGGCCCGCTGCTGCTGCTGTTCGGCTCGGTGCTGGCCATCTATTTGCTGGAGCGACAGACCGCGCGCGCCGAGGCCGACGTGCGCGCCACGCTGGCGCTGGTCTCCGACTTGCACGAAGCGCACAGCCAGCTGGCCGAGACCGCCGCCGCGGTGCGCGGCTTCCTTCTCGTGCGCCGCGACAACTTCCTCGACCCTTACCGCATCGCCGAGCCACAGCTGCTGGCCACGGTGTCGCGCCTGTCCGAGCGCACCCGCGAGGGCCCGCGCGCGGAACGCTACGCCCGCCTGCTGCCGCTGTTCGAGCTCAAGCTCACCGGCTGGCGCGAGCTGCTGCGCGAAGGCGTGGACCCCAACGACCCCGCGGTGCGCGCGCAATTGGTGGAAGGCAAGCAGACGCTCGACATCCTGCGCGCCGAGCTGCGCGAGCTGGGTGCGCTCGAACGCGATGAACTGAACGCCCGCGCCGATGCCGCCGCCGCGCTGCGCCAGCGCAACCTGGCCGTGACGCTGGCGGTGGCGCTGCTCGGTGGCCTCGGTGCCGTGGCTGCAGCCGCAGGGCTCGCCGGCAGCCTGTCGCGGCGCCTGCGCCGTCTGGCCTCGGAAGCCAACCGCCTCGGCGAAGGCCTGCCGCCGCGCGAGGGCCGCGTGGCCGGCGACGAGATCGGCCAGGTGGACCATCGCCTGCGCGAGGCCGGTGCGCTGCTGCAGGCGCGCGCGCGCCAGCTCGACGATGCGCGCCAGCAGGCCGAGGCCGCCAACCGCGCCAAGGACGAATTCCTCTCGCGCATGAGCCACGAGCTGCGCACGCCGCTCAACGCCATGCTCGGCTACGCGCAGCTGATGGCCGACACGCCGGACGCCACGCCCGCACGGCGCTACGGCGGGCACATCGAAACCGCGGGCCGGCATCTGCTCGGGCTGATCACCGAGATGCTGGACGTGGCCGCGATCGAAGCCGGCAGCCTCGGCCTCGAGCCGCGCGCGCTGCGGCTGGCGCCCTTGCTGCAGGAAGCCTTGTCGCTGGTGCAGCCGCAGGCCGCGGGGCGCGGCATCACACTCGTGGCGCCGTCGGAAGAAGCGGGCGCGCTGGCGCTGCACGCCGATGCCAAGCGCCTGCGGCAGGTGCTGCTGAACCTGCTGGGCAACGCAGCGAAGTACGGGCCGCCCGGCGGGCGCGTGCAGGTGGGCGCGGTGGCGCGCGACGGCGTAGTCGAGATATCGGTGCGCGATGAGGGCCCGGGGCTGTCGCCCGAAGCCGTGTCGCGATTGTTCCGTCCGTTCGAACGCATCGACAGCACGGCGCGCGGCGTCGAGGGCACGGGGCTGGGGCTGGCCTTGAGCAAGCGCCTGGTCGAAGCGATGGGCGGCGAGATTGGCGTGGACACCGCGCCGGGCCAGGGCTGTCGCTTCTGGTTCCGGCTGCCGCAAGCGCTGGACGTGCCGGCCGACGCGGAGGCGGGCCGCGCGGCCGCGCCGCCGGTGTCGGGTCCGCGCCGGCTGCTGCTCGTGGAAGACAACGCCTCGAACCGCGCACTGGTGCAGACGCTGCTGGCGCGCTATCCCGCGTGGACGCTCGACACCGCGGCGGATGCCGCGGGCGGCGAACAGGCGCTGCGCGCGGGCGGCTTCGACCTGGTTCTACTGGACCTGCACCTGCCCGACGGCGACGGCGCCGCGCTGCTGGCCCGCCTGTCGGCCGAAGGCGTGGCGCTGCCGCCCGCCATCGTGCTCACCGCCGACGCCACCGCCCAGGCCCGCGAACGCGCGCTGCGTGCCGGCGCCGCCGCGGTGCTGACCAAGCCGCTGGACCTGCGGCAATTCCACCAGGAGCTTGCCCGATGCTTGCGATAGACGAACAGGCGCTGCTGTCGGCGCGCATCCTGGTGGTGGACGACGGCGCCGCGAACGTCGCACTGCTCGAAGAGCTGCTCGGCCGCGAAGGCTTCACCCAGGTGCTGGGCACGACGCAGCCCGAGCGCTGCCTCGAACTGGTGCAGGCCTTCCAGCCCGACCTGCTGCTGCTCGACCTGTGGATGCCCGGCGTCGATGGCTTCGAACTGCTCGCGCAGCTGAGCGCCCCCGCGCCCGGCCAACTCCCGGTCCCCGTGATCGTCCTCACCGCCGACGCCACCCGCCGCACCCGCCACCGCGCCCTCGGCCTCGGCGCCCGGGACTTCCTCACCAAGCCCTTCGACCCGCTCGAAGTCCTGCTCCGCGTCTGGAACCACCTCGAAGTCTCGCTCCTGCTCCGCCGCCTCCGCGACCTCGGCCAAGAAACCGAACTCCCAAGACGCCCCAAATCAAATGAACCAGGTTCATTTGCTTAAAGCGGTACCGGGTTCATTTTCTCTCGCCGGTGAGACGGCAGGCCTTCGGTTCAAATGAACCTGGTTCATTGGGTTGCCGGGACCGCTATTCGGGCGGCGGCGGGGTCGTCGACGAAGACGGCGTCCACGCCGGCCGATGCGTAGGCGCGGAGTTCGCGTGTTGAACCGTCCTCATCGCGGGCGGGGACTTCGCCTTCGCTGCGGAACGCTGGTTCGATGAAGATGTTCTCGGGGCGGAAGGTGTAGGCGATGACCTGCAGGCCCTGGGCATGCGCGGCGTCGACCAGGGCGCTGCGGTAGCCGTCGGCGTGCGGCTTGATCTGGAGCATGCGGTAGTGCGGGCCGATGGCGTCGGCATAACCCGCGATGCCGGGGAGGCCTTCAGTCACCAGCTGCCCGTAGGTGCGCGGGGCACCTGCGTGCACGGTGTCGAAGGGCGCGGTATCCGGCGCGCCGATCAGCTGCAGCAGGCGCACGTTGCCGCCGCGCGGCAGCTTTGCGCGCAGCCAGCGCAGGTTGGCGGTTTCGAAGGACTGGATGATCACGGGCGCACGGCGCGTGTACTCGTGCGCGGCCAGCGCATCTAGCAGCGGCTGCTCCATCGCGAGGCCCAGTCCCGCGAAGTAAGTCGGATGCTTGATCTCCGGCACCAGGCCGATGTCGCGCCCGCGCCTCGAAGACTCGGCGGCCACCAGCGCCACGATTTCATCGAAGGTGGGCACCTCGAACCGGCCGTCCCACGCGGTCGAGCGCAGCGCCGGCAGCCGCTCGATCGCCCGCAGGGTCTTGAGCTCGGCAAGCGTGAAGTCTTCGGTGAACCAATCCTCGACCCAAACGCCATCCACTTGCTTGCGGGTCCGTCGCGCGGCGAACTCCGGCCGCGAAGCCACGTCGGTCGAATCCGACAGCGCATTCTCGTGCCGCGCCACCAGCACCCCGTCGCGCGTCATCACCAGGTCGGGCTCGATCGCGTCGGCACCGTGTTCGATCGCCAGCGCGTAGGCCGCCAGCGTGTGCTCGGGCCGCAGCGCGCTGGCTCCCCGGTGGGCGATGACCCAGGGGCGCGAGGGGGCGGTGGCATCGGGCGGCGGCATGGGCGACAGCGTAGCGCGGGGCGCGGGCGCGCAGGCGGCCAAGGTGGCGGCCAGGGCCAGCAGCGGCAGGAAAAGCACGTGGTGGATCCTTTTCATGCCCGCACCTTAGCCGCAGGGCATGACAGTTCTTGCCGGGAGTGGACCGGCCCCGCTGGAAACTCAGCCGCGACGGCCGGCCGCCCCGAGCGCCCGCTGCTCCAGCCACGCCACCAGCGCTTCATCCGCCGCGCCCTGGCGGGTAAAGCCAAACGCATGCTCGTCGTCGCGGTGGCGATCGAGCCAGATGCCCTCGCCCGTCGCCGGCCGGGTCGCAGCCAGCCACAGCGCGGTGTCCGCGCCTTCGCCGGCATTGCGCAGCAGGGCGCGGAACAGCTTGCGGAAGCCGGGCAGCGCGGTGCGCACGCCGTCGGTATCCACCCAGCCCGGATGCATCACCCACGCGCGCGGGGCGCCGGGACCCTGGCGGTTCCAGTAGTGCGTCAGCGCCACCTGCGCGCGCTTGTGCTGCGCGTAGGCGAGGAAACCATCGTGGGTTCCGGCGTCGGCGGCCTCCAGCACGGCCAGGTCCAGCGCCGCGCCGTACATGCCGCCGGAGCTCATCGAAATGATCGCGCTGCCGGCGGTGAGCGCGCCGCCCTCGCGCAGGGCGCCGTCCAGCACCCAATGGCCGAGCAGGTTGGTGGCCAGGCCCTGCTCGACGCCCTCGGCCGTGCGCGCGAACTCGTGGCACATCACGCCGACGTTGTGCACCAGCACGTCGATCGCCCCCTCGCCCGCGACCTGGGCGGCGGCGCGGCGGATGTCGTGCATCAGCGAGAGATCGACGGCTACCGGCACGACCTTGCCGGGGCCTCTCGCCTCGGATTCCAGCGCCGCCAGCTTGCGGGCATCGCGCGCGAAGGCCAGCACGGTGGCGCCACGCGCCGCCGCGCCCAGCGCGATCGCGCGGCCGATGCCACCGGTCGCGCCGGTCACCAGCCAGCGCTGCCCGCTGAAATCAGCCTGCAGCCCTGCATCGCCCACGCGCCGCTTGAAGCCCAGCCGCGAGAACGGCCGCGCGAACCGGGCGTAGAAAATCGCCGCGCCCAGGGCCTTGATCATGCCGCCCACCGCGCCAGGAAATCGGCGTCCAGATGCCCGGTCTTGACCAGGATGCGCGCGCCCTTCGGCGCCCGCGGCGCGTGCTGTGAGAGATGCGGGCTGCGCAACCAACTGCCGGCCGGATACTCGCCGTGCTCGTCCTCGAACACGCCGTCGAGCACAAGGATCTCCTCGCCGCCCCAGTGCGTATGCGGCTGGAACACGGTGCCCGGCGCCCAATCCACCAGCGCGGTGTGCTGGGTGCCGAAGGAATGCAGCGGCATCACGCGCAGGCCGGGCACCAGGCCGGGCCGCCATTCGCCGGCGCGGGTGTCGATGCGCACGCGCTCGGTGTCGCCCGGCTGGAACTGCCGCAGCTTCACGAACAGCGTGCAGCCGGCTTCACTGCGCGGCGCGTGCCGGCTGCCGTCGGGATTGCGCAGGTAGGTGCCCGGGCCATGGTCGCCGGTGTCGTCGCTGAACACGCCGTCCAGCACCAGGATTTCCTCGCCGTCGGGATGTTCGTGGGTCGGGAACACCGAGCCCGGCGCGTAACGCACGAGGCTGGTGGCGCGCGCAGCCTCATCGCCCACGCGATCCAGCAGGCAGCGCGTGACGCCCGGCGAGGGCGACGGCTGCCACGGTGAATCGCCGGGGCGAAGGACGACGCGTCGGGTGAAGTCGGCGTGCAGGCGCATGGCGGAAACCTTGGAGTGAGCCGCAAGTATGGCCCCCACCCGGTAGAAACAAAGTGCACAAGCCCTGAAGCCCCGCTCCCCTTGGGGAGAGGGGTTGGGGAGAGGGAAGGTTCGCTTGCGGGGCGTCGATGGTTCACGATGCCCCCTCTCCCCACGGAGCCCCCATGCCCCACCCCCACGACGTCATCATCCTCGGCGCCGGCACCGCCGGCCTGTCGGCCCTGCGCGAGGTCCGCAAGCGCACCGACCGCTTCGTACTGGTCAACGACGGCCCCTACGGCACCACCTGCGCCCGCGTCGGCTGCATGCCCTCGAAGCTGCTGATCGAGGCCGCGAACGCCTTCCACGCGCGCGAGCGGCTCGACGCGTTTGGCATCCGCGGCGCCGAGGGCCTGTCGGTGGACCTGCAGGCGGTTCTTCGCCGCGTGCGCGAGCTCCGCGATTTCTTCGTCGCCGGCGTGCTGGAAGCGACCGCCGACCTGGGCGAGCGCAACGTCGCCGGCCGCGCCCGGCTGCTCGATGCCCACACCGTGCAGGTGGGCGATCGCGTGCTGGCGGCGAAGCGCATCATCCTCGCGACCGGCACGCGCCCAGTGATGCCCGCGGCCTGGCAGGCGCTGGGCGACCGCGTGCTGACCACCGACACCTTGTTCGAACAGCCCGACCTGCCGCGCCGGATAGGCGTGGTCGGACTCGGCGCCATCGGCATCGAGATGGCGCAGGCGCTGGCGCGGCTCGGCCGGGAAGTCACCGCCTTCGCCCGCGGCGAACGCATCGCCGGCCTGCGCGACCCCGAAGTCAACGCCACGCTGCGCGCGCTGCTTGCGCAGGAGTTCACGATGCACACCGGCGCCGAGGTCGCGCTGTCGGCCACCGACGGCGGCGTGCGCATGGTGGCGGGCGAGGCCAGCGCCGAGGTGGACGCCGTGCTGGTCGCCATCGGCCGCCGCCCGAACCTCGACGATATCGGCCTGCAGAACCTGGGCATCGCCCTCGACGAACGCGGCCTGCCGCCCTTCGACCCCACCACCCTGCAGGTGGCGGACCTGCCGATCTACCTCGCGGGCGACGCCAACGCGCACGCACCGATCCTGCACGAGGCCGCCGACGAGGGTTACATCGCCGGCCGCAACGCCATGCAGGACACGCCGGACTGCTATCGCCGGCGTACGCCGCTGGGCATCGTGTTCTCCGAGCCGGGCACGGCCTTCGTGGGCCTTGGCTTCGACGCGCTGCCGGAGGACGCGATCATCGGCAGCGTCGACTTCACCCGCCAGGGCCGCGCCCGCGCCGGCCAGCGCAACCAGGGCCTGCTGCGGGTCTACGCGGCGCGCGGCGACGGGCGCCTGCTGGGCGCGGCGATGTGCGCGCCCTCGGGCGAACACCTCGCGCACCTGCTGGCGCTCGCGATCGACCGCGGCCTCACGGTGTTCGACCTGCTGCGCATGCCCTTCTACCACCCGGTGGTCGAGGAAGGCCTGCGCACGGCGCTGCGGGCGGTGGCCAGGCAGTTCGAGGGCGGCGACGCGTCGGACCTCTCGCGCTGCGAGCCGCTCAAGCCCGAAGCCCTGGCCTGAGCGCCCGCAGTCAGTCGAAGCGGAACGCCGCGGGCCCGAGCTGCCGCACCCCGTGCACGTACTCGTTGGTGAAGCCCGGGAAGATGGCGACGACCTTGCCGCCCTCCATCCGGTACCAGCTGCGGCACTGCGCCCACACCGAGCCGCCCAGCCGCTGCTGCAGCACCGCGTTGTGGGCCTGCTGCAACTCGGCGCGCACCTCGACGCTGCGATGCCCGCCCTCCGCCACCGCGCGCATGCAAGCGATGGCGTGCCGCACCGCCGGCTCGATGTAGAGCAGCGTCGAGGTGTGGCCGGTGGCGGTATTCGGCCCGAGCATCAGGAACATATTCGGGAAGCCGGCGACATGGATGCCGTGGAAGGCTTCGGGCCCGTCGCGCCAGGCCTCGGCCAGCGTGACGCCGCCGCGGCCCCGGATGTCCAGCGACTGCAGCAGGTGCACGGTATCGAAGCCGGTGGCGCACACCAGCGCATCCAGCTCGCGCTCGACGCCGTCGACCGTGCGGATGCCGCGCGCGGTTATGCGTTCGATGCCGGTGGTGACCAGCTCCACGTGCGGCTTCGACAGTGTCGGGTAGTAATCGCTCGAATAGATGATGCGCTTGCAGCCCAGCGGATAGTCCGGCGTGAGCGCGGCGCGCAGCCCCTCGTCCGCCAGCTGTTTCCGGCGATGCCAGCCGGCCCACCACAGCATGAAGCGCCGCATCGCCGTGCCTTCTTCGAAACCCCGGCGCCCCAGTTCGAGGAAACGCACCCAGAACGCGCGCACCGCCATGGCGTAAGGCGGGAACCCCGCCAGCAGCCGGTCGAGCCCGAAGTAGCGCCGCTCCAGCCGAGGCAGCACCCAGTTCGCCGTGCGCTGGAACACGTGCAGCTGCGTTGCCTCGGCCGCGATCGGCGGCACCAGCTGCACGGCGGTCGAGCCGGTGCCGATCACGCCCACGCGCATCCCGTCGAAGGATTGCCCGGCCGGCCAGCGCGCCGAGTGCAGGCGCAGGCCTTCGAATTCCTCGAGCCCCGGCAGGTCCGGCCAGCGCGGCTGGCTCAGCGGGCCCGTGCTGCAAATGAAGTAGCGCGCGCGCAGCGTGTCGCCCGCCGAGGTGCGGAAATGCCACAGCCCTTCCGCTTCGTCGAAGCGCGCTTCGAGCAGGCGCGTGCCCAGGCGCAGTCGTGCGAACAGGGCGTGCTTTTCCGCCAGCGCCTGCTGGTAGGCGTGGATTTCCGGCGCATTGGCGAAGCGCTGGGTCCAGCGGGTGTTCGGCGCGAACGAGAAGGCGTAGGCCGGCGCCGGCACGTCCACCTGCGCGCCCGGGTAGCGGTTGTCCCACCAGGTGCCGCCGAGGCCTTCGGATTGTTCGAGGATGACGAAATCGGGCAGACCGGCGCTTTGAAGCTGGATGGCGGCGCAGAGGCCGGACATGCCGGCGCCGAGCATCACGGTGTGGTGGTAGGAGGGGTTGGGGAGAGGGGGAAGCTTCCCAACCACGAACCGCGCCATCCGCGAAACCGCCTCCCCCGCACTCGCCAAGGTCCCCACCTGCAGCTGGAACACATGCCACCGCCCCGGCACGAAGTCATGCACGACCTCCACGCCTTCGGCCCGCAGCTTCGACACGATCGCCAGCGACTGCGCCGCCAGCAAATCATCGCTGCCGTTCTGCACCAGCACCGGCGGCAGCCCGCGCAAATTGGCCAGCAACGGCGACACCAACGGGTCGTCGGCGCGCCCGGCCGCATACGCGCGCGCGTTCGCCCGCGCCCACCGCTCGGACAGCATCGCCTCGCCGGGCACCGCGGGCAGCGGCGAGCTTTCGCGCAGGTCCACCAGCGGCGCCAGCAGCACCAGGACCGCGGGCTGCGCGCCATCAGCATCGGCATCAGCAGCTCCGCCATGGTCGCGGTCGCGGTCGCGAAGCGTGATCGCCAACGCCAGCGCAAGTCCCCCACCCGCCGAATCACCCGCCACCACCACCGGCCCTTCCAAGGCCAGCGCATCGAAGGCCGCCACCGCATCCTCCAGCGCCGCCGGGAACGGATGCTCTGGCGCCAGCCGGTAATCAATCACGACGACGGGCAGCCCGCTGTCGCGCGCCAGCCAGGCGGCGATCGTGCGATGCGTGCGCGGCGAGCCGACCGTGTAGCCGCCGCCGTGCAGGTAAAGCACGACGCCCGCGCGTACCGGCGTCGCACGTTCGTCCGCCCAGCGCTCGGCGGGCACGCCGCCAACGACGACATCACGCCGCGTGATGCCCTTGGGCAAGTGGCCGATGCGCGCGAGCAGGTGCAGCCAGCGGCGCTGCCACCGCACCGGCCAGCGGGGGTGGAACGCGGGCTTGAGGAGCAGGCGCTGGGTCGTGCGGAGGGCGGCGGCGAGGAGGGTGTCGGATAAGGGCATGGTGGGGAGGATAGCGGGAGAGGGCGCTTCAAAAGCGCCAGCTGGCCCCCACCAAGGGCCCCGCCAAGCGCGCATCCACCCGCGTCCCGCCCTCACGGTAATCCACCGACAGCGCCCGCAACCCCGCCGAGAACACCCACCGGTCCGACCCGGCGTAGTTCGCCACCACCAGCCACTGATGCGTGCCGTCCGAACCCACGCCGAAGCCACCCACGTCCGCATAACCAATCACCGACCAGCGCGGCGACAGGCTCACGTTGGCGCGCGCCGCGAAGATCGGATCGGTGAAACTGTCGCCCGGTGAACGCGCCACGCCGATCAGCGGCACCGCCACCGCAGCGTTGACGTCCCAGTGGCGCAAGCCGCCGAGCAGGTCGAAGGCCACGCGCTCGCCTTCATGCACGCGCCAGCCCGCGGCCAGCGTCAGCGAGGTTTGGCGCAGGCTTCCTTCGGCCGGCAATCCGGGCGGCACCACGCCCTCGTTCGACGAGGCGGCATAGCTGAAGTCGCCTAGCAGAACGAGCCGGTCGCGGCGCGCGAACGCGGAGAGGAAGAAGGCGCCGTCGCTGTCCTCGAGCACTTCGCTGAAGGACTTGTCGATGCGAACCGTGGGCGCGCCCGCGAACGGCGTCAGCGTGCCGCCCAGGCCCGAGCCCCACACGTACGGCGTGACCTGGCCCGTCCATTCGCCGGTGGTCGCGCCCTCCTGCGCCGCGGCCGGCGCGGCGGCAAGTATCGCGGTGATCGTGGCAGCGCAAGCGCGAAAGTGGACCAGCGTTTTCATTTCGGCTCCTTGACGATCTTGCCGTCCTTCATGATCACGACGAAGTTCTTCCCGGGGTCGGCGATCAACGCCAGGTTCGCAAGCGGATCGCCGTCCACCAGCAATAAATCCGCCAGCGCGCCTTCGCGCACCACGCCCAGGGCGCCGGCATACGGCGACCGCGGACCCGACAGCGCCAGCAGCTGCGCGTTGTCGTGCGTGGCCAGCTTCAGGATCTCGGCCGGCGTGAACCACGGCTGCAGCCTGAGCAGGAAGCCGGTCTGCTCCGCGTTCACCGCCGGATCGAACAGCACGTCGGTGCCCCAGGCCAGCTTCACGCCCGCGGCCTTGGCGCGCGCCCAAACGGTCTGCTGCGCGTCGATCACTGGCTTGCGCTTGGCGCGGCGGGCTGCGTCCATGTTCTCAGTGTCTTCCTGCAGCATCTGCAGGCTCAGCCAGATGCCCTTCTCGGCCATCAGCTGCAGCGTGGCGTCGTCGAGCAGCTGGCCGTGCTCGATGCACTTCACGCCGGCCTCGATGGCGCGGCGCACGGCCTTGGGCGTGTAGGCGTGCACGGTGACGTAGGTGTTCCAGTCGTCGGCGGCCTCGACACCGGCGCGCAGTTCGTCGAGCGTGTACTGGGTGACGTCAAGCGGGTCGTAGTCGGAGCTGGTGCCGCCGCCGGCCATCATCTTGATCTGGCTGGCGCCGAAGCGCAGGTTCTCGCGGGTGGCGGTGAGCACGTCGTCGCGGCCGTCGGCGATCCAGGTGGCGCCCAGCTGTTCGGCGCGCGAGAGCTGGCCGGTGAAGCGGCGCGGGCCTTCGTGCGGCGCGCGCAGGTCGCCGTGGCCGGAGGTCTGGCTCAGGTGCGCGCCCGAGGGCCAGATGCGCGGGCCCTTCACCGCCCCGGCGTCGATGGCGGCCTTGAGCGGGAAGATCGGCCCACCCATGTCGCGCACGCTGGTGACGCCGCGCAGCAGCATCTTCTCGGCGCCCTCGGCCGCGGCGCGCCCGGCGATCTCGGGCGTCAGGCCAGGCGACTGCAGGGTCGCCATGTCCATCGCGCCGAAGGTCATGTGCACGTGCACGTCGATCAGGCCGGGCATCAGGGTGCGGCCGGTGCCGTCGATCACGCGCGCACCGGGGTCGGCGGCCTCCGGGCCGATGGCGGCGATGGTGTTGCCGCGCACGAGCACATTGGTCGGCGCCGACAAGCTCGGGCCCACGCCGTCGAAGACGCGCACGTTCCGGAACAGCACGGCGTCCTGCGCCGCAACGGGCGCCGCGAGGGCGACCAGCAGCGCCAGCCAGGGCGCAATGCCTCTGGTCTTGTCCATCGTCTTCTCCCCTGCCCGAGGCGGTCGGGCTTCAATGACAGCAGCAACGCGCGAGCAGCCGGTTCGCGGCCGCGCCTTGCCCGAGTGTGTCGGGGAGACGTGAAACTGGTGTGCAGGCCGGGCGCGCGGGCGCCTGCCGGCGGCGTCAGACCCGGCCGACCACCGGGATCAGCGCGCCGGTGATGGCGCCGGCGTCGTCGGACAGCAGGAAGGCGATCGTCGCCGCCAGCTGCGCCGGCGTCACCCAGCGCGCGAAATCGGCGTCGGGCATGTCCTTCCGGTTGGCGGGCGTGTCGATGATGCTTGGCAGCAATGCGTTCACGGTGATGCCGCGGTCCTTGAGCTCTTCGGCCAGGGCCTCGGTGAGCCGCATCACGCCGGCCTTCGAGGCCGCGTAGGCGCCCATGCCGGCGCCCGCCTTCAGCGCGCCGTTGGCGCCGATGTTGACGATGCGGCCGCCGTCGGGGAGATGCGGCAGCGCGGCCTGGCACGCCGCCACCGCGGTGCGCAGGTTCATCTCGTACATCGCGTCCCAGCCTTCGAGCGAGGCGCCCGCCACTTTCTCCCAGCGGAAACCGCCGGCGATGTTGACCAGGCCGTGCAGGCCGCCGTGCGACTTGGCGATGGCGTCGAAGGCGGCCTGGGCCGCGCCGGCGTCGCCGAGGTTAACGCCGCCGTGCAGGCTGGCCGCTCCCAGCGAGGCCGGGTCGCGCGGCGCCTCGGCGCGGTCGATGGCGGCCACCGCGGCGCCCTGCGCCAGCAGCGACTGCACCACGGCCGTGCCGAGGATGCCGAAGGCGCCGGTGACGGCGATGGTTTTTCCCTTCAGGGACATGGCGATACTCCGCGATTACGTGTCGGCGGATGTTACCCGATGTGGCTGCAAGGCCCTGGCAATGGCGCAGGTGGAACCACGTCCCGACGCCAAGTGGTTCATTCGCCGGCGAGCTTGCCTGCGACGCGGCCGTGCACGGCCTCCGCTTCCGGGGTCATGATCGACTCGAAATCCGCGAGCTCGTAGTGCGGGCGGATCTCGATATCGCTGGGCCCGGTCATCGGATTCGGGCAGCGCTTCACCCAGGCCACGGCTTCGTCCATGTCCTTCACTTCCCACAGCCAGTAGCCGGCGACCAGCGACTCCGCCGGGGCGAAGGGGCCATCGATGACCGTGCGCGACTCGCCGTCGAACCGCACCCGCTTGGCCTGCGCGCTGGGCTTGAGTCCATCGCCCGCGAGCAGGATGCCGGCGTCGGCCAGCGCTTCGTTGTAACGGCCCATGGCCTCCAGCAGTTCGGAGGAGGGAAAGATGCCGGCCTCGCTGTCGGCCGTGGCTTTGACGAACACCATCACGCGCATGTCGTTGCTCCTGTCGGGGGTCAGGCGGGCACGCGGACGAAGCCTTCCATCAGCACGCGCGCGCTGCGGCTCATGATGGCCTTGCGCACGACCCACTGACCGTCCACGCGGGCGGCTTCGGCGCCCACGCGCAGGGTACCGCTGGGGTGGCCGAAGCGCACGGCGGTGCGCTCGCCGCCGCCGGCCGCGCGGTTCACCAGTGTGCCGGGGATGGCGGCAGCGGTGCCGATGGCGACCGCGCAGGTGCCCATCATGGCGTGGTGCAGCTTGCCCATGCTGAGCGCGCGCACGTGCAGGTCGATCTCGGCGGCCGCGACGCGCTTGCCGCTGCTGGTGGTGTAGTCGGCCGGCGGCGCCACGAAGGCGACCTTGGGCGTGTGCTGGCGCTTCGCAGCGTCGGCGACGTCATTGATCAGACCCATCCGCACCGCGCCGTGGGCGCGGATCGTCTCGAACATGGCCAGCGCCTTCGGGTCGCCGTTGATCGCGTCCTGCAGCTCGGTGCCGGTGTAGCCGATGTCCTTGGCGTTGACGAAGACCGTCGGGATGCCGGCGTTGATCATCGTCACCTCGAACGTGCCGACGCCGGGCACCTCCAGCGAATCGGTGAGGTTGCCGGTCGGGAACATCGCGCCGCCGCCCTCGCCTTCGCCCTCGTCGGCCGGGTCGATGAACTCGAGCACGATCTCGGCCGCCGGGAAGGTGACGCCGTCGAGCTCGAAGTCGCCGGTTTCCTGCACCTCGCCGTTCGTGATCGGCACGTGGCAGAGGATGGTCTTTCCGATATTGGCCTGCCACACCTTCACGACGAAGGTGCCGTTCTCGGGCAGCCGCGACTTCTCGATGAAGCCATTGGCGATGGCGAACGGGCCGACGGCGGTGCTGAGGTTGCCGCAGTTGCCGCTCCAGTCGACGAAGGCGGTGTCGATGGCGACCTGGCCGTAGAGGTAGTCGACGTCGTGGCCGGGCTGGCTCGACTTGCTGATGATCACGCACTTGCTGGTGCTCGACGTGGCGCCGCCCATGCCGTCGGTGTGCTTGCCGTAGGGATCGGGCGAGCCGATGACGCGCATCAGCAGCGCGTCGCGCGCCGGGCCCGGCACGCGGGCGGCTTCGGGCAAGTCCTCGAGGCGGAAGAACACGCCTTTCGAAGTACCGCCGCGGAGGTAAGTGGCGGGTATGCGGAGCTGGGGCATGGGCGTCATGGGTTCAAACTCTTCATTCAAGTGCGTTCAGGGCAGCGGCCACGCGCTGGCAGGCGACGATCGTGTCCAGCACCAGTCGTTCGTCGACGTCGACGTGACCTTCGTATTCGGAAAGATTGCGCTTGCCGTGGGCGTGGTCCAGCACGCGCCAGACCTCCGGCCCGAGGCCGAGGGTGTGTGGCAGGGCCTGGAACACGATGTAGCGATGGCGCGCGCGATACCCGTGCCGCCGAAGCGCCGCGAGACACAGCGCGTGCGCCGCGTTGTAGGCAAGGTCGAAGCGGCTTTCGAGCGACAGCTCGGCATTGGTCGCGTCGGCGAGGCGGGCCCTGCCTGATCGCACGAGACCTTCGACTTCGGCGGGATCGGCCGGCTCCGCCAACAGCGGCCTGGCATTGCCGGCGAGATTCTCAAGCGGGGAGGTCATGATCACCCCCGACTATCCAGAGCTTGGGCTGCGCCAACACCTTGGCAACGAAGGCGTTGCCGTCCGCGATCCGGCCGCCCAACTGCGATCGTGAGTAGATCGTGGGGTTTACGGCGCGACCCAGTCCTTCGATGAAGGGATCGAGCGCCGCCATCACGTCCGCATAGTCCAGCGTGTCGGACACGATCATCAGGTCGATGTCGCTGGCCGACGTGTCCTGTCCCTTGGCGACGGAGCCATAGACGAAGGCAAGGTCCACTTGCCCGGCCAGGGGCGCCAGGGCCTCGCGCAGCGGCAATGCCAGCCCGAAGGTCTTGCGAACGATGGCGACCAGCTCGTCGTGGATGGGGCAGGCGGGGTTGGCGCGATAGCGCTTTTGGTTGCCCACCTTCTCGACCGAAAGCAGCCCACTGCCCGACAAGCGCGCGAGCTCGCGCTGCACGGCCCCGCTGCCCGCACCGGTGGACTGGATCAGGTCGCTGACAGTGAACGCGCGGCCGGCCTGTCCGAACAGGCTGCCCAGGACCCGTTGCTGGGTCTGGGTGAACAGGGCGTCGGACAGGTTCGCGCGCGCATACAGGGCGGCGGCTTCGCTGACGCGGGGAGGAGGGTTCATGCCCATATCGGGCAAACTAATGCCCATTTTGGGTATTTGCAAGCCCTGTCCTGCCCCGCGCGACCTCAGGCGGCGTGGGTGGCCGCCAGGAAGTCCTGGGCGAAGCGCTGCAGCACGCCGCCGGCCTCGTAGATCGACACTTCCTCGTCCGAATCCAGCCGGCAGGTCACCGGCACCTCGAAGCGCTCGCCGTTGCGGCGATTCACGACCAGGGTCAGCTGTGCACGCGGGGTGCGTTCGCCGACCACGTCGTAGGTCTCGGTGCCGTCCAGGCCCAGGGTCTTGCGGGTGGTGCCGGGCAGGAATTCCAGCGGCAGCACGCCCATGCCGATCAGGTTGGTGCGGTGGATGCGCTCGAAGCCCTCGGCCACGATCACCTCCACGCCCGCCAGGCGCACGCCCTTGGCCGCCCAGTCGCGGCTCGAGCCCTGGCCGTAGTCGGCGCCGGCCACGATGATCAGCGGCTGGCCGCGGTCAAGGTAGGTCTCGATCGCTTCCCACATGCGCATCACCTGGCCTTCCGGCTCGACGCGTGCGAGCGAGCCCTTCTTCACCGCGCCGTCCACCACCGCCATTTCGTTGGTGAGCGTGGGGTTGGCGAAGGTGGCGCGCAGCGCGGTCAGGTGGTCGCCGCGGTGCGTCGCATACGAATTGAAGTCCTCTTCCGGCAGGCCCATCTTCGCCAGGTATTCGCCGGCGGCGCTGTCGGGCAGGATCGCGTTCGAGGGCGAGAGGTGGTCGGTGGTGATGTTGTCGCCCAGCAGCGCCAGCGGGCGCAGGCCGCGCAGGGTGCGCTCGCCGGCCAGCGCGCCTTCCCAGTAGGGCGGGCGGCGGATGTAGGTGCTCTTCGGGCGCCAGTCGTACAGCGGGCTGACCTTCGCGGCGCTTTCCACGGCGATCTTGAACATCGGCTCGTACACGCTGCGGAACTGCGCCGGCTTCACCGACGCCTTCACGATCGCGTCGATCTCCTCGTCGCTCGGCCACAGGTCCTTCAGCGTCACCGGCTTGCCGGCGGCGTCGTGGCCCAGCACGTCCTTCTCGATGTCGAAGCGGATGGTGCCGGCGATGGCGTAGGCCACCACCAGCGGCGGCGAGGCCAGGAAGGCCTGCTTCGCGTACGGATGGATGCGTCCGTCGAAGTTGCGGTTGCCGCTGAGCACGGCAGTGGCGTAGAGGTCGCGGTCGATGATTTCCTGCTGGATCTTCGGGTCCAGCGCGCCGCTCATGCCGTTGCAGGTGGTGCAGGCGAAGGCGACGATGCCGAAGCCGAGCGCCTCGAGTTCCGACTTCAGGCCGGCCTCCTCGAGGTACAGCGCCACGGCCTTGGAGCCCGGCGCCAGCGACGACTTCACCCACGGCTTGCGCGTGAGGCCGGCCCGGTTGGCGTTGCGCGCCAGCAGGCCGGCGGCGATCACGTTGCGCGGGTTGGACGTGTTGGTGCACGAGGTGATGGCGGCGATGATCACGGCGCCATCGGGCATCAGGCCCTGCGCTTCCTGCGCGCGAGCGGCGTCGAGGTTGCCGGCGATGCCCTTGGCCGCGAGGTCGGCGGTGGCGACGCGCGCATGCGGATTGGACGGGCCGGCCATGTTGCGGCCCACCGCCGAGAGGTCGAAGGACAGCGAGCGCTCGTACTGCGCCGTGGCCAGCGCATCGGCCCACAGGCCGGTGTGCTTCGCGTAGGTCTCGACCAGCTTCACCTGCTCGTCGCTGCGGCCGGTCAGGCGCAGGTAGTCGATCGTGTTGCCGTCGATGAAGAACATCGCGGCGGTGGCGCCGTACTCGGGGGCCATGTTGGAGATGGTGGCGCGGTCGCCGAGCGTCAGCGCCGCGGCGCCTTCGCCGCGGAACTCGAGCCAGGCGCCGACCACCTTCTGCTTGCGCAGGAACTCGGTGAGCGCCAGCACGATGTCGGTGGCGGTGATGCCAGGCTGCGGCCGGCCGGTCAGCTCGACGCCGATGATGTCGGGCAGGCGCATCCACGAGGCGCGGCCCAGCATCACGTTCTCGGCCTCCAGGCCACCGACGCCGATCGCAATCACGCCCAGCGCATCCACGTGCGGCGTGTGGCTGTCGGTGCCGACGCAGGTGTCGGGGAAGGCGACGCCGTCCTGCACGTAGATGACGGGCGACATCTTCTCCAGGTTGATCTGGTGCATGATCCCGTTGCCCGGCGGGATCACGTCCACGTTCTTGAACGCGAGCTTGGTCCAGTCGATGAAGTGGAAGCGGTCCTCGTTGCGGCGATCCTCGATGGCGCGGTTCTTCGCGAACGCATCGGGATCGAAGCCGCCGCACTCCACCGCCAGCGAGTGGTCGACGATCAGCTGCACGGGCACCACCGGGTTCACCTGGGCCGGGTCGCCGCCCTGGTCGGCGATGGCGTCGCGCAGGCCGGCCAGGTCCACCAGCGCGGTCTGGCCCAGGATGTCGTGGCAGACCACGCGCGCCGGGAACCACGGGAAGTCCATGTCGCGCTGGCGCCCGATGAGCTGGCGCAGCGAGGCATCGAGCGTGGCCGGATCGCAACGCCGCACCAGGTTCTCGGCCAGCACGCGCGAGACGTAGGGCAGCCCGTCCCAGGCGCCGGGCTGCAGCGCCTCCACCGCCGCGCGGGCGTCGAAGAAGTCCAGGGCGGTACCGGGCAGGGGCTTGCGGAACAGGCTGTTCATGGGCGGCGTTCTGGCGGAAAGCCGCCATTATCCCCGAATACAAAAACGGGGTCAGGTTCCGTACCTGACCCCGCCCTGGTTTCTTGACGTACTCATGGGGTGGGCGGGTCGGCGGGCAAGGCCGCCAGGTCCAGCCGGAGGATCACGAACTCCGCGGGCCGCAGCGGCGCGAAGCCGACTTCGAGATGCACGCGTCCCTGCGCGATATCGCTGGCCGTGTGGGTGCTGGCATCGCAGCGGTAGTAGAAGGCCTGCTGCGGGGTGGCGCCCTGGAAGGCACCTTGCCGGAAGAGCACATGCAGGAAGTTCCCGACCGCGAGCCGCAGCGCGGCCCAGAGCGGCTCGCCGTTGGGCTCGAACGCCGCCCATGCCGTGCCTTGCTGCAGCGAGGTTTCGATCATGGCGGCCGTGCGGCGCACCGGCAGGTAGGCGCCGAGCGATCCCGACCCGGTCGCGCCTGCCAGGGTGCGCGTTCCCCAAGGCACGATCGAACGCCCACCCGGCAGGAAGCGCAGCGGGCAGATGCCCGCGTGGTTCAGGTCCGCCAGGTCCGCTTCGGTCGGTGCGCCCGACGCCCGCCCCGCCAGGCACAGGCCCCGCACGCCGCGCAGCGTGGCCTCCGCGCCAGCGGGCGCTTTCCACACGCCGCGCTGGCTGTCGGTGCGGGCGATCAGGCCGGCCATCGCGGCACTGGGCGGGACGCACGCGGGGGCGCCGACCGCACCCGCGTCCGCCGGGCGCAGCCACGGGTGGTACATCGCCACCCAATCGCGCGGCAGGTCCTGCCAGCCTTGGGTGCGTGCGACCAGGTCCGCCGCGGTGGCGTCCGCCGGCCCGTCCATCAGCAGCACCGCGCGCCGGGCGGCACAGAACACCGCGGCCGCGCGCCAGCTCGCGTCGCCGTTGTCGGCGGTGTCCGGCGTGAACGGCGGCAGGCACAGCAGGTTGAACCCCGTCGCCACATCGAGGGCGTACATCCCGGTGCCCGCCGCTTCGTTCGCGGCGTCGGTTACTTCGAGCGCACCGATCGGGAGGCCGTCGTCACCACTGGCCGGATCCGCGGACGCCGTGCCGGCGACGGCGCCCTGCCCGTCCGCGGGCAGCGTGGCGATGCGCACCAACTTCGAATCGCGGGCCAGCACGTCCGGGGCGAAGCGGGCGCTCGCCGGATCCAGCGACAGGCCGATGAACCGCTCGATCACGCCGCTGCCGCCCCGGCCGGCGGCATCCCGCGTCGCGTCCGCTTCGTCGGACACCACCAGGTCGAAGGCGGTCGGATCGCCCGCCGCATCCGCCGGGAGGGCCAATTGCGCCGAAAGGTTCCGGCCCCAGGTCCCCGGCGACGCCGCCACCAGCGACAGCCCACCAACCAGCGCAATGACCGCCTGTTGCGCGCGCCCCGCGCCCTCGCGCGTCGCCACGCGGACGATCAACGCGACCGCGCCACCGTTCTCGAAATACAGCCGCACCGCGCGCGCCATCGGGGCGGGCGCCCAGTCACCGCCGAAGACGCGTTCGAACTCGGCGAGGCCGGTGATCCGCACCGGAACATCGACGGGACCGCGCCAGGCGCGGCCGACGAAGGCCGTGGTGCTGGTGGCCACCGCGGGAATGACGCGCACCGCCGAGCCCACTTCCTCGACATGGACACCGGGGTAGCTTGGCGGTTCCGGCATGGCGCGACTCCCTGGGCCCGACAGGGAAGGGCACGCGCTGCGCCGCCGGAAGCGGACACGCCAGCCGCCGCATCAACGGCCTCGCCCGGCGCGAGGTGGCGGCCTGTCCGGGCTTCGTCGCCCGGGCCGCCCCGGGGCGAACCCGGCCCTCAGGCCGCGGACGTGCGCGTCGGCAGATCTTCGTCGGCCTGGAACCCAAGCAGCGTGCTCAGGCTAGGTCCGCCGTGCGCGGCCAGCGCCTGGCTCAGCTCCACCAGCGAATCACCGCGGGCAGCGGCGCGCAGCATGAGCATCTGCGGGGTGTCGCCGTCCTCGGGCGCCATCGCCAGGCCGAAGGCAAGGCGCACGCCGCGCGCGCCGGCCTGCTCGGTCACGCGCTGCAGCACCGGAACCAGCGCCTGCACGCTGCGCTGCAGCGCGTAGGGATTGAGCATCATCAGCAGCTGGTCTGGCGAGGTGCGGGCGATGATCACGCCGGTCGGGGCCAGGGTCTGAAGCGCACGAGCCACCGCGGGCAGCTCGGTGCGGCCGTCGGCGCCGTCCTCGCGCTGCACGCGCAGGCTGACGATGCCGAAGTACGGCGTGTCCGAGGCCAGCGCCTCGCCAATCAGCTGGCTCAGGCGCGGGCGGTTGGGCAGGTTGGTCTCGCGGTCCACGAAGGCCAGCAGCTCCAGCCGCTCGGCGGCGGCCTGCGCCTCGCGCTTGGCCTGGATGGCCTCGCGCGCATCCCGCACCGCGAAGAAGATCGCCAGGCCCAGGCCGATCAGGGACAGCAGCACGGTCGGCGTGGTCAGCGAGCCGCCGTCGAGCAGGTTGCCCGGCGCGCAGAAGGCACCGGCCTCGAAGGTGACCGCGGCCATACCGGCATAGTGCATGCCGGCGACCGCGACGCCCATCGCCAGCGAAGCGCCGATGCGGCGGGCGACGTCGGCCCAGGAGCGGATCGAGCGTAGCGCCGACACCAGCACCAGCGCCGCGCCCGAGGCCACCACGGCGATGATCACGGACACGGTGAACCAGAACGGGTCGTAGCCCAGGCCCGGGTCCATCTTCATCGCCGCCATGCCCGAGTAGTGCATGACGCAGACGCCGGCGCCCATGGCCAGCGCGCCGAGGCCGAGGTTGAGCTTGTTGAGCTCGCCGCGGCTGACGATGAACAGCGCCAGCGCCGAGACCAGCACCGCGGCGACCCACGAGAACACGGTGATGCCGAGGTCGTAGGTGATGGTGATCGGCATCATCAGCGCCGACATGCCGACGAAGTGCATCGCCCAGATGCCGCTGCCCATGGCCAGCGAGCCGCCGGCCAGCCATTTCATCCACTGGTCGCGGCGGGAGAAGAGACGGCCGGCGAACTCAATCGCGACGTAGCCCGCGAGCGCGGCGATGAGGATCGACAGCGCGACGAGGATGGGATCGTAAGTGCCTTGCATGGTGTTGCCCCTGTAGGTTGGCCGCGGAGGATGCGGCCCGCGCGATACAGGGGTGGTGAGCGCAGGGCGAGGCCGGCGTGAATGTGTGATGCAGGTCCGTGCTGGGTGGGGCGATGGGCGCAACGAAGGGTTGCGCCGATGTTATCGGGTGGCCTGGCGACCTGGCGACTTGGCGACCTAGCGGCCCAGCGCGTCAGCGTGAAAGGCGATCGCGCAGGCCGCCGGCGCGCGGCAGGGCGCGCGCTAGCGCATTTTCCAGGCTCGCCTGCGGCCCCCAGATTTCCACGGCGCGGCGCGCGCGCGACAGCGCGGTGTAGAGCAGCTGGCGCGAGAGGATGCAGTGCTCGGGGTCGGGCGGAAGCAGCACGGCCACTTCGCCGTACTCGCTGCCCTGGCTCTTGTGGATGGTGAGCGCCCAGGCCGGGGCGTGCGCAGGCAGGGCGCCCGGCGTGAACGCGCGCGCGCCGCCCTCGGCGGCTTCGAACCACACGCGCAGCTCGCCGTCGGCGCCACGCAGGCACAGCCCGACGTCGCCGTTGAACAGGTCGCTGCCGTAGTCATTGCGCGTCACCATCACGGCGCGGCCGGAGAACCAGTCCTGTCCGGCGGGGACCTCCCAGCGCTGGCGCAGGCGGCGCTCGATGGCGTCGTTGAGCGCGACCGCGCCGAACGCGCCCTCGCGCAGCGCGCACAGCAACTGGCGGTCGGCGAGCGCGCGCAGCGCGGACAGCGCGGCGGCCGAGGCGTCGTCGCCGGCGGGCAAGGCCGGTGGCGCGGCCTGGTCAGCCAGGGTGTCGGCCCAGCGCCGCAGCACGCGTGCCAGCGCGGCGGTGTCTTCGACCGGGCGCAAGCGGGCCTGGCCATCGGCCTGGGCCAGCGCCGCCTGCAGCGCCGCCGGATCCCCGGCACGCACGGCCTCGTTCACGGGCAGCAAGCGGGTATCGGCGCGGAAGCTGTGGCGCAGGCGCACCAGGTCGGCGGCGCCCTCGGCCTCGAGCACGGCCACCAGGTCGCCCAGCACCGCGCCGGCCCCGACCGAGTCGAGCTGGTCGGCATCGCCCACCAGCACCAGGGTGGCGCCGGGCCGCAGCGCGCGCAGCACGGCGCGCAGCTGGGAGAGGTCGAGCATCGAGGCTTCGTCCACGACGACCACGCCCGCGTCGATAGGGGAATCCGGGCCGCGCTGGAACGCATTTCGCCGCGGCGACCAGCCCAGCAGGCGATGCACGGTGAGTGCCTCGCCGCCGGCCAGCGCGTCGAAGTACGGCGCCCAGTCGGTCGGCAGCGAAGCCCGCAAACGCGCAGCCTCCAGGCGCACCGACTGCACCAGCCGCTGCGCCGCCTTGCCGGTGGGCGCGGCGATGGCGAGGCCGTCGCGGGCGGCGATGCCGTCGCGCAGCAGCCGCAGCAGCATGCGCAGCACGGTGGTGGTCTTGCCGGTGCCGGGCCCGCCGGTGAGCAGGAACAGGCGGCGGCCGCCGACCGCAGCGACGGCGGCGCGCTGGGCGCCATCGCGCGCCGGATCGCCGCCGGGGAAGAGGGCCGCGAGCTCGGCCGCGGCCATCGGCAGCGGCGTCGCGGCGTCGCGAAGTTGCGTGATCCGTGCGGCGACCTCGCCTTCATGCGCGAAGTTGCGCCAAAGGTAGAAGCGTCCCGCGTCATCAAGCACGAAGGGGGACTGGCGCGAGCCGTCGCTTACCAGCGCTTCGCCCGCGATGCGCCCGGCCTCCTCGCCCGGGTCGAGCTGCAGCGCCGTGTGGCCCGCCTGTTCGGCCAGCACCGCGCGCGCCGCGAGCTCCGAGAGCCGTGCCGAACCGCCGTGCGCCAGCACCCAGCGCGCCAGCACCCGGGCCAGCGCGCGCTCTTCCGGGCGCGCGGCGAGATCGGCGGGCAGGCGCGGCGGGGCGCCGTCGTAACGCAGGTGGTTCATGCGGCCTCCCCGCGGGCCGCGAGCACCGCATCGACGGCGTGCAGCAGCGCGTCATCAAATCGTTCGCGGAACACGCCTGCGCCCGGCGCCAGCCCGGCGCCGCGCACGAACAGGTACACGTAGTCGCCCAGGTGCGCGGCCGGCGAGTAGCCCGGCACCCGCTGCGACAGCAGCCGGTGCACGGCCACCGAATACAGCAGCGCCTGCAGCCGGTAGTGGCTGTGGTCCATCGCGGCGCGCAGCGCCTCGCCGGTGTAGTCGGCGAGGCGTTCGCCCAGCCAGTTGCCCTTGTAGTCGAGCACGTGGAAGCGGCCGGCGTGCCCGAACACGAGGTCGATCTTGCCGGTCATCAGGCCGCGCAGGCGCTCGAGCGACATCGCCGGCACCAGCCCGGGCTCGCCGTGCGCGGCGCAGGCGGCGCGCAGCGCGCTGGCGCGGGCGTCGTCGAGCGCGAAGTGGAAGGCCATCTCGGCGCGTTGCGCGTCCGGCGGCACCGCGCCCAGCGACAGGCCCGGCCAGAGTTCGGCGGCCAGCGCGGCGTCCATGCGCGCGGCCAGCGCGCCGGCCAGTTCGGGCAGCGGGGTATCGCTGTCCACGCCGAAGGCTTCGAGCTGCCCGAGCACGAGGGCCGACTGCGCGGCCAGCGGCTGGCCATGGTCCCGCAGCTCGAAGGCGGCGTGCAGGGCGTTGCCGAAGGCGGTGCCGCGGGCGCCGGCGAGCGCAAGCAGCGCAGGGTGCGGCGGCTCCACCGCCTGGGCCGCTGGTTCGAGCACGGGAAGCTCGGCCTCGTCATCGGCCGGTGCCTCCTCGGTGACGCGGCGGATGCCGCCGACCAGCGACGAGAAGCTCAGGCGCTGCCGCAGCCGCGCCGCCGCCGGGGGCACCAGCGCGCGTCGCGACGGCTCGGCGGCGACCGGCACCGAAGCGCGCGACGCCGCGCCGCGCGGCCAGCCGTCCTGCCACGCGATGCCGGGCAAGCGCTCGCGCGGCAGTTCGAGCAGCGCCGCCATCATCGCGTCCAGCGGCGCGCGCTGGGGATCCACGGGCGGCGCTTTCGCGGCCTTGGCCTCGACCGAGGGCACGCGGTCGGGCGACAGCGTGTAGACGTGGCAGGCATGGACCGCCCGCGTCAGCGCCACGTACAGCAGGCGGAAGCGTTCGTCCTGCGTGTCCCAGGCCAGCCGTTCGCGCGCCGCGGGATCGAAGGCCACGACCTTGCCGGGCAGGCCGTCGCGCGGCACGAGGTAAGGCGTGTGGATCTGCGTGGTTTCCTGCGCCCACATCAGCGGCAGCAGCACGATGTTGAACTCCAGGCCCTTGCTCCGGTGCAGCGTCATCAGCTGCACGCGGCGGGCGTCGGATTCGATGCGCAGCTGGCGCTCGTCGGCGGCGTCGCCTTCGTCGTCGCCGGCGCGCTGGTCGGCCAGCCAGGCCAGCAGTTCGCGCGGGCCGGCGCTGCGCTCCGCCTGGCGCTGCAGCAGCTCGCCGAGGTGGCGCAGGTCGGTGAGGTCGCGCTCGCCGGTGGGGTGGGCCAGCAGGCGCCCGGCGGCGTCGGTGGCCAGGAGTTGCACCACCGCCAGCACGCCGCGACGCCGCCAGAGTTCGCGCAGCTGGCGCCGCCTGGCGGCGATCGCGTCCCAGCCCGCGGGGTCGGCGTCTAGCGCCTCCAGGCTCGCCAGGGTGCCGCCCCACAGGCGCGTGAGCAGCGCGGCCCGCAGCGCCGCCTCGTCGTCCTCGGCCAGCAGGCCGTGGAGCACCACGTCGAGCTCGAAGGCCCAGTCGCCGGCGAAGACGCTGTCGCGCGCACCGCCCACGCAGGGCACGCCGCGCGCCTGCAGCCGGTGCCGCAGCGCCACGATGTCGTCGTTGCGCGGCAGCAGCACCGCGATGTCGCCCGGCTGCAGCGGCTCGGTGCCGATGGCGTGCGCGCCCGGCGCCAGCAGCTGCGCGACGTGGTCGGCGCAGGCATCGAGCGCGCGGCGCCGGCGCGCGGCCTGGGTGCCCGGGTCGTCGGCCAGGTGGTGCAGCACCAGCGGGCGCTCCACCGGCTGGCGGGCCTGCAGCAAGGGCGTCTTGTCCTGGCGGTCGCTCGCCTTTACCGGCGTGTAGTGGATGTCGGCATGCTCGCCGCGGCCCAGCGCGGTGCCGGCGCCCTCGTAAAGCGCATTCATCGCGGCGACCAGCGCGCGCGAGGAGCGGTGGTTGGTGTCGAGCGACAGCAGGTGCGAGGCGTCGAGGCTGGCGCGCCGGTAGGCGTGGATGTCGCCGCCGCGGAAGGCGTAGATGGCCTGCTTCGGGTCGCCGATCATCACCAGGCGGCCGCGCGGCGCGCCGTCGGCATCGCGGTAGAGCCGGTCGAGGATGCCGTACTGCTGCGCGTCGGTGTCCTGGAACTCGTCCACCAGCGCCACCGGCCAGTCGGCGTAAAGCGCGTCGGCCAGCGCCGGCCGCGCCAGCAGCGCGGCGTGGGCCTGCCGGATCATCTCGTCGAAGGTGGTCTGGCCGCGCGCGGCCAGCCGCTCGTCGCGCCAGCGCGCGGCCATCGCGACCACGTCGCGCCAGAAGCGGAGCTTCGGCAGGTGGCGCGCGGCGAGCCAACGACCACCGACGCCGCGAATCGCGGCAATCGCGGGAATAGAATCAAACGCCTCGACGCGCGCGGGCGCGACCTGTCCCGCAATGTCCCAGCGGACGATGCGATCGAGGTGATCCTCCTTCGGCCACTCGCGTCCACCGTCCAGAAGCTCGGCCAGCGCGGCCAGGCCCGTGCGCAAAGTGGCGTTCTTGCGAGTGAACCAGCTGACGTCGGCCACTACTTCGCGCAGCCGCTCTGGAACGTCGGGAGGCAATTGGGCTGAAATCGCGGCGATATCCTCGCCGTCCGCCTCGATCCGCACGCCTGGCCGCATCAGCTTCGACAGCGTCTTGCCGAAGGTCGAGAGCTTGATGTCCTCGAGCCCGGCGTCGTCCAGGGCCGTGATGTCCTCGCCCTGCTGCAGCACGCGCCAGGCATCGCGCGCGAGTTCGTCCATCAGGGCCTGGTCGGCGGTGGGCTCGCCGGGTTCGAAGCCGGTGCCGCCCTCGAGCGGATGCTCGGCAAGGATGCGGCGGCAGAGCCGGTGCAGGGTGCCGACCGGCGCGCGGTCGAAGTCGGCCAGCGCCAGCTGCAGCCGGCGGCGATCCTCGGCGCGGCGCTCGCCATCGACCCAGCGTGCGGCCAGCCAGGCGGCATCCTCGGCCGGCTCGCCTTCGGGCGCGCCGGCATCGAGCTGGTGCAGGGCATCCACCAGGCGTCGGCGCAGACGCTCGCGCAATTCCTGCGCGGCGGCTTCGGTGAAGGTGGTGACCACGATCTGCTCGACGCCGCGGCGCGGCGCGGACTCCAGCAGCAGGCGCAGGTAGAGCACGCCGATTGTCCAGGTCTTGCCGGTGCCGGCGCTGGCCTCGACGAGGGCGCGGCCGTCGCCCTCGAGCGGCAGCTCGCGCCAGTGCGCCACGCGGACGGCCCCGCTCATTCGGCCCCCGGCGGCGTGTAGCCGATCGCTTCGGCCAGGCGCGCGGCGTCGAGCAGCACGCGCTCGACGTCCTCCTCGCCGGCGGCCAGGCGCAGGCCGCGCCCCAGCAGCCGCGCGTAGCCCGGCACGTAGGCGCGCTCGCTGCGCCAGGCGTCCTCGACATCCTTGCCGGCGAGCGCGGCATCGGCGCTGCGCGGGAAGAACCACGGCGCCTGCGACGGCGGGCGGGCCCAGGCCTCGAGCACGACCTGCACGCGCGCGGACAGGCCCTGCATGAGCACCTCGCGCAGCTCGCCCTTGGCCTGGAAGAGGGCCTCGTCATCCGCGCGCAGCCGGTCCTGCCAGGGCGTGCCGGGCTTGGGCATCAGCGCGCAGACGCGGATGCGTCGCGCGGCGTTCTCCGGCGCCAGCCGCAGCAGCGCCCAGCGCAGGAACAGCGCGATGCGGTCGCCCAGGTAAAGATCGGCCTCCTTGTTCCGGTGCGGGAAGGCCTCGAACACCCACAGCGTGTCGTCACGCCCGCGGATGCCGGCGAGGTCGCCCGACAGCGTGAAGCGACCCAGCTGGCGGCACAGCGCCGGCGCCTCCACCAAGGGCGCCAGCGTCGGCCGGAACAGGCCGGCCGCGTCTTCGCGCGCGCCCGCCATCGTCACCAGCGCGCGGGCGGCGTCGGCCTCGGCGCGCCAGGCGCGCGCGCCGAGCGCACCGGCGGGCAGCACGCCGCCCAGCACCAGGTGCTCGGGCGGCATTTCGTCGAGATCGAACGCCGGGTCGGCCAGCGCCGCCAGGCACAGCCCGCGCGCGGCGCGGTCGAGCGGCTCGAGCCTGGCCTCCAGCGGTTCGTCCTCGGCCAGGGCGTCGTCGTCGAGGGCATCGAGCCGCGCGCGCAGGCGCGTGGCCAGCAGTTGCCGGGCCGGATCGCGGAAGTGCCGCAGCAGCGCATCGAGCGGCACGTCCCTGGCCGCGACGTCGGCGGGCACGATCTTTTCCGACAGCAGCCGCCGGGCGTCGGGCACGGTGGCGACCATGCCGGCGTGGTCGGCGTCGAAGCTGAAGAAGCGCGGATCGCGGCCGTCGAAGTAGCGCGCGTCGAAAGGCTGCAGCGGGTGCTCGACGCGCCAGTCGGGCGACGCCTCGCCCTCGCCCGGCGGCAGCGCGGCCATCAGTTCGGCCAGCGGCGAGGCGGGGTTGCGGGCGCGGCCGTCCTGCGCGTCGCGGCCGACGTAGCTCAGGTGCAGCACGTCGCGCGCCGACATCACCGTTTCGAGGAACAGGTAGCGGTCGTCGCTGCGGGTGTCGCGATCGCCGAGCCGGCGCAGGCCGGGCTGGCGGATCGGATCGAGGCCGGCGTCGACGTCGCCGCGCGGGTATTCGCCTTCGTTCAGGCCCAGCACCGCGACCACGCGGAACGGGATCGCGCGCTGCGGCACCATGCCGCAGACGGTGATGCCGCCGGCGAGGAAGCGCTGGCGCGCGGGCACGGCGTCGAGCTTTTCCTCCAGCCAGCGGCGCACCACGGAGAACGGCAGCGGCGGGTCGAGGCCCGCATCGCGCGGTTCGGTGGCGAGGCCGCGCAGCAGGGCGCGCAGCGAGGACATCGCGTCGCGCGCGGTGGGGTCGGAGGGGTCGGGCTGCAGCAGCGCGTCCACGCGCTCCTCGAGCCGGCGCGCCCAGGCGCTGGCAGGCAGGCTGGCCGCGGCATCGGCGCGCAGCCCGGCCACCTGCTGCAGCACGTGGTCGAACGCACCCAGCGCCAGCGCCGCCCCGGCATCCACGCCCGGCACCGGCGCCACGGCTGAATCGTCGGGGAAACGATGCACCGGCTCGGCCGCTTCATCGCCGAACACGAAGCTGGTGACCAGGCGATCCATGGCCCAGGCCATCGTGTTCTCGGCGCGCGCGGGCACGCCCATCGAGGCGCGGAACGCGGGATCGAGGCCCCAGGCCGCGCGCGCGCCGGCCAGCCAGCGCGCCAGCGCGTCGAGCGCGTCTTCGTCGAGGCCCAGGCGCCGGGCGACATCGGGCTGGCCGAGGAAATCCAGCAGCTCCGGCGCGGTCAGGCGCGAGGCCGGCAGCGCCAGCAGCCGGCGGAACGCGGCGTGCAGCGACGAGGCGCCCGCCATCGGGATGTCGGCCAGGTGGTAGGGCAAGTCGCCGCCGCCCTCGCCCGCCGGCCCGAACACGGCCGGCAGCAGCGGCACGTAGGCGGCGATGTCGGGCGCCATCACGACGATGTCGGAAGGCTCGATCGATGGATCGTCGGCGCGCGCCTTCAGCAGCACGTCGCGCAGCACCTCGAGCTCCCGCAGGCGCGTGTGGCAGGCGTGCACGCGCAGGCTGGCGTCGGCGCGGCGCGCGTCCTGCCCGCGCGGATCGGTGCCCGGCAGCGAGGGGTCCAGCCGCCGCAGGCTTTCCTGCACGCGCGCCAGCCGCGCGACCGGCTCGACGTCGGCGCCGGCTTCGTCGCGGAAGTGGCGCACGTCCAGCCGCGCCTCGAGGTCCTGCAGCTGCAGCATGAAATGCTGGCCGAGCCGGCCCCAGGCCGCCAGCAGCGGATGGGTTTGCTCGAGGAACCAGGCTTCGCTCTGCTCGGAATGCGGATCCTTGGCCAGGGCGCGCAGGCGCGCGGGCTCGGTGCGCAGGCCGGCCCAGAACTCGCGGCAGGGATCGGGCACGTACAGCACTACCGGGCGGCGCACGGCCAGCGCCTGCAGCACCGCCAGCTCGGCCGGCGCCAGGTGGCTCAGGCCGAAGACGTGCAGCGGCTGGTCGGCATCGGGCACCGGCGGCGCGGCGCGCAAGCCGGCGGCCAGCGCGGCCAGGCGCTCGCCGCGGTGCGGATCGGCGCCGAGCCGCTGGCGCAGCGCCTTCCACAGCACGGGGTGGAAACCGGCCGCATCGAAGCCGCGCTTGCCCGCGGCCCAGTCGCGCAGCCAGTCAGGGCGATAGGCCATGTACTGCGTGTAGATGCGGGCCAGGCGGTCGGCCAGCTGGAAACGGCGCAGGGCGGCGTCGCCGCCTTCGAGCGCGGCGCGCAGGCCCGGGTCGGCCGGGCGGTCGAGCAGGGCGTGCAGGTGCCAGCGCAGCGACTCACGTCGCCAGGCGCGCGGGGACACCGCGTTCTCGCCCAGCACCTGGCGCGCCAGGCCATCGAGGAAGGTGGACGGCAGCACGATCTCGAGGTTGGCGACGATGCCGCCCGGACCGCGATGCGCCGCCAGCGCGCCGGCCAGCCACTGCCGCATGCCCGGATGCGCGGCCACGACCGTCTGCGGCGCCAGCGGCGAGGCCGGCGCCTGGGTGCGTAGCAGGTGGTCCAGCGGTTCCAGCAGCGCCTCGAGCCGGCTGGCCCGGAACACCGTGATTCCCTCGCTGGCGCGTTGTTTCCAGTCCACGGGCATCCGCACAGCCTAGCCGATCAGGGCCGACAGACTGCCGCGAGGAAGTCTCGCGGACCGAGACGCCCGCGGCCGGCCTTGCATTTTGAAGGCCGTGCCGCTGCCCGCCGGGCAAATCGCAGGGTCGCGGGCCGTCCCGATGCGCCGACGCCGCCCCGGAGCGCATTCCGCGTGGCTGGCACGGTTCCTGCTCCCGTCTCCTCAGGTTCCACCATCCCCCCGTGCGAGGAGTCCCGACATGACCGTGCTGATCCGCGAAGAGTTGAATGACGCCGACCTGGCCTGGGCCGCCGCCGATCCGGCCGTGGCGGGCGTGGTGGGACAGCTCGTGCAGGCCCGGCGATCGCTGGGTGCCGGCGACGGCCCCGGCCGCGCGCCCGCGTGGGTGGAGGCCGGCCCGGTGCCGCCCGCGGAGCTGCGCGCCCGGGGTGCCTTGTGATCGGCCGGGTGCTGGGCCTGCTGGCGCTTGGCGCGTCGGTCGGCCTCGTGGAGCCCGGGCCGGCGGTCGGCACGTCCACGGCCCTCGAGCCTGCGGACGCCGCGGTGGCGGCGCACAACCCCGACGCCCGCCTTCATGTCGCCATCGAGGCCGCCCTGCAGGCCCACGTGCCCGGCGTGGCCGGTCGCGACTGGGTGCTGCACGACCTCGAGCGCACCGAGGCAGGCCCGGGCGAGCCGGTCTTCATCGTCGCCACCGGCGCACTGGCCACGCCCGGGGCGCCCGAAACCCAGGTTCGCCTGACCGGGCGGTTCGACCCGGCCGCGGGTGAGCTGCGTCGGGTGGCTTACCGCCTGCAGCCCTCGGCCACCGACGAACACCGCGAGCCGCCGGCGTCCGAGCCGCACTGGAACGTGCAGGCCGCGGTCAACCACGCCTTCACCCAGGTGCTGCCGGACGAGCAGGTCGCCTTCGCCCTGGGATCCGCGGAGTCCACCCGGGTCCAGGGCGGCGGCCGCCGCTTCGACGGCAGCGGCATCGGCACCTGGAACGACGCCGATGCCCGCTTCGTCGCCTTCACCCTCACCCTCTCCGCCACCGGCGAACTGGTCGCCTTCGACTACAGCACCGCCCAGCAAATGAACCAGGTTCATTTGTCGGACGCGGCCGCCCCGGCTGGCCTGGCGCTCTCCACCGACAAATGAACCTGGTTCATTTGTGGGTCGCGTACTGGCCTAGAATGGCGGCATGGATATCTTCAAGGTGTTTCGGATCGAGGCGGCGCACCGGCTGCCGAACGTGCCGCCCGGGCACAAGTGCGCGCGGCTGCACGGACATTCGTTCGCGGTGGAGCTGCACGTGGGCGGCACGCCCGATCCGCACACGGGCTGGATCATGGATTTCGGCGACATCAAGGCGGTGTTTGCGCCGATCTACGACCGCCTCGACCACCACTACCTCAACGACATTCCGGGCCTCGAGAACCCGACCAGCGAGAACCTCGCCCGCTGGATCTGGGATGAACTGAAGCCGGCCCTGCCCGCGCTCTCGCTGGTGGTGGTGCACGAAACCTGCACCTCCGGCTGCCGCTACGCCGGCCACTGACGAAAAAAAGGGGTCAGAGTAAATATTTGTTTGAATCGGCCGCTCGCGGCCATCGATTCAAACAAATATTTACTCTGACCCCTTTTTTTCTAAAGGCAGAGGGCGGTGACGGCTTCCTGGAGACTGCGGCGCAGGACCTCGCGGTCCTGGGCGGGGTCGCGGACGTAGCAGAGGATCAGGCCGTCGACGAGGCAACGCATCACCACGGTGCGGCGGCGCAGGGCCGCGGCGTCCAGCGGCTTGCCGGCGGCTTCGGCGCTGCGCTGGACCAGCGCTTCGAAATCCACCCAGATCTGCGGCTCCTGCGCGGTGACGACCGCGGCGATGTCCGGGTCGCGCGTGGCCTCGGCCGAGACCTCGAGGAACAGCGCGGCGTCGAAGCCGCCTTCGCAGGTCATGCCCGGCCCGGTCTCGCGCCAGGCGTCGATCTTCTCCAGCAGCTTCTCCACCAGCTCCGAGCAGGTCGCGATGCCGGCCAGCGCCTCGCGCCGCTCCTCGCGCTGCTCGTCGGTGATGGCGCGGATGATCGCCGCCTTGTTGGTGAAGTAGCGGTAGATCAGGCCCTGGCTCATGCCCGCCACTTCGGCGATGGCCGAGATGCTGGCGCCGTGGAAGCCGCGCTCGGAGAAGCACACGCGCGCGGCATCGAGGATGCGCACACGCTGCGCTTCCGCGCGCGCGCTCACCTTCTCGGGCGACGGCGCCGGGCTCACGACGCGCTCGCCTTGCGGTAGAACACCCGCCGCACCGCCACGAAGAACAGCGGGATGAAGAAGATGCCGAGGAAGGTACCGGCCAGCATGCCGCCGACCACGCCGGTGCCGATCGCGCGCTGCGCGCCGGATCCCGCGCCGGTGGCCAGCGCCAACGGCAGCACGCCGAAGCCGAAGGCGATCGAGGTCATCAGGATCGGCCGCAGGCGGTCGCGGATCGCGGCCAGCGTGGCCTCGACCAGCTCCATGCCCTTCTCGACGTTGGCCTTGGCGAACTCGATGATCAGCACCGCGTTCTTCGACGACAGGCCCACCGTGGTCAGCATGCCCACCTGGAAGTACACGTCACGCTCGAGCCCGCGCAGCGCGGTGAACAGCACCGTGCCCAGGATGCCCAGCGGCACCACCAGCAGCACCGAGGTCGGGATCGACCAGCTCTCGTAGAGCGCCGCCAGGCACAGGAACACGATCAGCACCGAAAGCGCGTACAGCATCGGCGTCTGCGCGTTGGCCACGCGCTCCTGGTAGCTCTGGCCGCTCCACTCGATGCCGAAGCCCTCGGGCAGTCCGGCGGCGATGCGCTCCATCTCGGCCATGGCGTCACCCGAACTCACGCCCGGCGCCGGAGTACCGGTGATGTTGATCGCCGAGGCGCCGTTGTAGCGCTCCAGGCGCGGCGAGCCGTATTCCCAGTGCGTGCTGGCGAAGGCGGAGAACGGCACCATCTCGCCGGCCTCGTTGCGCACGTACCAGAGCTTGAAGTCCTCCGGCACCATGCGGTACGGCGCATCCGACTGCACGTACACGCGCTTGACGCGGCCACGGTCGATGAAGTCGTCGATGTACTGGCCACCCCAGGCCACCGACAGCGTCGAGTTGATGTTGGCGATCGGCACGCCCAGCGCCGCGGCCTTGGCGTTGTCGATGTCGAGGCGGAACTGCGGGGTGTCCTCCTGGCCGTTCGGGCGCACGCCGGCCAGCAGCGGGCTCTGCGCCGCCGCGCCCAGCATCTGGTTGCGCGCCGCCACCAGCGCCTCGTGGCCCTTGCCGGCGTTGTCCTTGAGGTAGAGGTTGAAGCCGCCCGTGGTGCCCAGCTCGGTCACCGGCGGCGGCGCCAGCGCGAACACCATCGCGTCCTTGATCTGCCCGAACGCGCCCATGGCGCGGCCGACGATCGCGTTGACGCTGGACTCCTCGCTGGTGCGCTCGTCCCAGTCCTTTAGCTTCACGAACACCATGCCGTTGTTCTGCCCGCTGCCGGCGAAGCTGAAGCCCTGCACCGAGAAGGTGGACTCGATGTGCTCCTTCTCGCCCTCGAGGTAATGGCGCTCGACCTGCTCCATCACCTTCTGCGTGCGCTCCTGGGTCGCGCCCACCGGCGTCTGCACGATGGTGAACAGCACGCCCTGGTCCTCGTCCGGAAGGAAGGACGACGGCACCCGCGCGTAGATGAAGACCATCACCAGCGCCAGCAGGCCGTACAGCGCCAGGAACCGGCCGCCGCGGCGGATCATGCCGCCCACGAAGCCCTGGTAGCGCAGGTTGCCGGCGTCGAACTTCTTGTTGAACCAACCGAAGAAGCCCTTCTCGCCGTGGTGCTCGCCTTTCTTCAGCGGCTTGAGCATGGTCGCGCACAGCGCCGGCGTCAGGATGATCGCCACCAGCACTGACAGGCCCATCGCGGACACGATCGTCGCGGTGAACTGGCGGTAGATCACGCCCGTGGAGCCCGTGAGGAAGGCCATCGGGATGAACACCGCCGCCAGCACCATACCGATGCCCACCAGCGCGCCGGTGATCTGGTCCATGGATTTGCGCGTGGCTTCGAGCGGCGACAAACCTTCCTCGCTCATCACGCGCTCGACGTTCTCCACCACCACGATGGCGTCGTCCACCAGCAGGCCGATCGCCAGCACCATCGCGAACATGGTCAGCATGTTGATGGAGAACCCGAGCGCCAGCAGGATCGCCAGCGTGCCCAGCAGCACCACCGGCACCGCGATCGTCGGGATCAGGGTGGCGCGGAAGTTCTGCAGGAACAGGTAGATCACCAGGAAGACGAGGATCACCGCCTCGATCAGCGTCTTCACCACTTCATTGATTGAGACCCGCACGAAGGGCGTGGTGTCGAACGGGATGACCACTTTCAGGCCCGGCGGGAAGCCCGGCCGCATCTGGTCCATCAACTCGGCGATGCCGTCGGCGGTGGAGAGCGCATTGGCATTGGTCGCCAGCGACACCGCCACGCCCGAGGCCGGCTGGCCGTTGTAGCGGCTGATGACCGAGTAGTTGTCGGAACCCAGCTCGACCCGCGCCACGTCGCCGAGCTTGAGCACCGAGCCATCGGTGCCGCTGCGCAGGATGATTTCGCGGAACTGCTCCGGCGTCTGCAGCCGATCCTGCGCGGTGATGGTGGCGTTGATCTGCTGGCCGTCGATCGCCGGCGTGCCGCCCAGCTGGCCCACCGCCACCTGCGCGTTCTGCGCGCGGATGGCGGCGATCACGTCGGCCGGCGCCATCTTGTAGGTGTTGAGCTTGCCCGGGTCGAGCCAGATGCGCATCGCGTACTTGCCGCCGAACACCTGCACGCTGCCCACGCCCGGCACGCGGCTGAGCGGGTCGACGATGTTGGCCGCCACGTAATCGGAAATGTCGCCGCGGTCCATGCTGCCGTCGGTGGACACGAAGCCCAGCACCTGCAGGAAGCCCGAGCTGGCCTTGGTCACGCCGATGCCCTGCTGCTGCACGATCTGCGGCAGCAGCGCGGTGGCGCCCTGCAGCTTGTTCTGCACCTGCACCTGGGCGATGTCCGGGTCGGTGCCTGTCTCGAAGGTGAGCGTGACGCTGACGCTGCCGTTCGAGTCGCTGGTGGCCGACATGTAGTCGAGGCCGTCGAGGCCGGTCATCGACTGCTCGATGATTTGCGTCACCGAGTTCTCGACCGCCTGCGCCGAGGCGCCAGGGTAGCTGGCGTTGATGGTGACGGACGGCGGCGCGATGGTCGGGTAGCGCGAGATCGGCAGCTGGGTCAGGGCCAGCAGGCCGGCCAGCATGATGATGATCGCGATGACCCACGCGAAGATCGGGCGATCGATGAAGAACCTTGCCATGGTGTCGGTCCCGCCTTCTTAGTTGGTCGCGGCGGTGGCCGGCGCGTCGGCGCCGGCGGGCGGCGTGGCGCCCGCCTCGACGGCGTTCGCCTTCGCACCCGGCTGCACCTTCTGCAGGCCCTCGACGATCACGCGGTCGCCGGCCGACAGGCCGCCATCCACCAGCCACTGGTCGCCCAGGGTGCGGTTGGCCTGCACGGTGCGCTGCTCGACCACGCCTTCGGGCGTCACCACCATCGCGATGGCGTTGCCCTTCGGGTCGCGGGTGATGCCCTGCTGCGGCACCAGCACGCCGTCCGGGCGCTGGCCCATGTCCACGGCCGCGCGCACGTACATGCCCGGCAGCAGCAGGTTGTCGGGGTTGGGCACGACCACGCGCAGCGCGTAGCTGCCGGTGGTCGGGTCCACGGTGACGTCGGTGAAGGCGAGGCGGCCGGCCTCGGCGTAGGTGCTGCCGTCTTCCAGCAGGATCTTCACCGGCACGCCGTCGGCCTGCTCGAGCTTGCCCTCGGCGATCTCACGGCGCAGCTGCAGCAGTTCGCTGCTCGACTGGGTGAGGTCGACGTAGATCGGGTCGAGCTGCTGGATGGTGGCGAGCGGCGCGGCCTGGTTCGCGGTCACCAGCGCGCCGGCGGTCACCGAGGACTTGCCGATGCGGCCGCTGATCGGCGCGACGATGCGGGCGTAGCCCAGGGTCACGTCGCTGGCGGCGAGGTTGGCGCGGGCGGCGGCGACGTCGGCCTTGGCCTGGGCCCAGGCGGCCTGGGCGCGCTCGTTGTCCTGGGCGCTGACCAGCTTCGCGCCCGCCAGCTCGAGCGAACGCTTCGCGGCCAGGCGCGCCGACAGCTCGGCGGCCTCGGCGCGGGCCAGGTTGGCGCTGGCGTTGTCGCGGCTGGCGCGGTACGCGGCGTCATCGATGGCGTAGAGCGGGTCACCGGCCTTCACCAGCCCGCCCTCGTCGAACAGGCGGCGCTCGACGATGCCCGTGGCCTGGGGGCGCACTTCGGCGACCAGGAAGGGCGTGGTGCGGCCCGCCAGCTCGCGGGTCAGGCTCACCGGCTCGGCCTTGAGGGTGACGACCGCGACTTCCGGAACCGGCATCGGCGGCGGGGCG
The DNA here is from genome assembly GCF_000747155.1 of Arenimonas metalli CF5-1. Lineage (GTDB taxonomy): Bacteria > Pseudomonadota > Gammaproteobacteria > Xanthomonadales > Xanthomonadaceae > Arenimonas > Arenimonas metalli. The sequence goes on from NZ_AVCK01000016.1 coordinate 65,131, forward strand.
GCGTCCTGGCCGCAGGCGTTCAGGGCCAGGGCGGCGGCGAGCGCCAGGAACAGCGGGGCAAGGGGGCGGGATGACATGGAAGCCTCGAAAAGGAGAAGCGGCGCCCCGGATCCGGGAGAGTGCAGACCCAAGGCGCCAAAGAGTGAACGGTCATTCTATTTTTGAAACCTGTACTGTCAAGTGCAGTAAGGTCGAATGACGAGTGACGCAGCGTCCCGCGGACAGGGCGGATTCAGGGGCGGGACAGCCAAGGGCCAACGCGGGTCCATGCCGGGCCTGGCCGGCGCCAGGCCGCCGCAGCCCGGTCTCAGGGGGCGGACAAGTGCCCGGCCATCATTGCCGGGTCGGCCCCCGGCGCATGGGGCAGCACGCCCAGGCAGGGCACCGGCAGCGCCGCGCGGACCAGGTCCACGTACGCGTCCGGGAAGCCGGGCTCGACGGTGCTGCCGATCCAGCCGGCCAGGCGGCCGCCGTCGGCGGCGATGGCCCGGGCCGTGAGCCGGGCGTGGTTGAGGCAGCCCAGCTTCAGGCCGACCACGAGGATCACGGGCAGGTCGAGCGCCTTCACCAGGTCGGACTGGTCCAGGCCGTCGGCCAGCGGGGCCAGCCAGCCGCCCACGCCCTCGACCACCACGCGGTCGGCCATCGCGGCCAGCGCCGCGTAGGCCTCGAGCAGCGGCGACAGCGTGACGGTGACGCCGGCGGCCCGCGCCGCCAGCTGCGGCGCGGTCGGGTCGCGCAGGGCGACCGGGTTGACCAGTGCGTACTCGGGCACCGGATCGCTGGCGGCCTGCAGGGCCAGCGCGTCGGCATTACGCCAGCCGCCCGGCGTCGGCACGCAGCCGCTGGCCACCGGCTTCATGCCCACCACCCGCGCCCCGCCCCGCCGCAGCGCATGCACGAAGGCCGCGCTGGCGAAGGTCTTGCCGGCATCGGTATCGGTGCCGGTGATGAAAACGCCGCGTGAAGCCATGGAAGTGTCGTTGCCCATGCCGAGATTTTATCAGCCATGCGGCGGGTCGAGACTCACGCGGGGCCGCTGCTACACTGGCCCTATTTGCGAGAGGCAGCGATGTTCCAGACCGGCACCTTGGAAGGCAGCAAACCCGAGCAGTACGCACAGCTCTTGGAGCAGGCCCGCGGCCTGATGCACGGCGAACACGACCGCACGGCCAATGCCGCCAACCTCTCCGCGCTGGTCTACCACGCGCTGCCCGACCTGAACTGGGTCGGCTTCTACTTCTTCGACGGCACCGAGCTGGTGGTCGGTCCCTTCCAGGGCCATCCGGCCTGCGTGCGCATCGCGATCGGCCGCGGCGTCTGCGGCACCGCCGCCGCCACGCGCGAGACGCAGCGCGTGCCGGATGTCGACGCTTTCCCGGGCCACATCCCCTGCGACTCGGCCTCGCGCTCGGAGCTGGTGGTGCCGCTTTTCCAGGGCGAGCGGCTGGTGGGCGTGTTCGACCTCGACAGCCCGCGCCTGGACCGCTTCGACGAAGACGACCAGCGGGGCCTCGAGGCGATCGCGCAGGCCTTCATCGATTCGCTGCCGCCGGCCTGAGCCGGCACGCCAGGAGACGGGATGAACTCGGGCACCAAGCTTCGCAACATCGGACCGAAATCCGCGGCGTGGCTGCGGCAGACCGGCATCCGCACGCAGGAGGACCTGGTCGCCGTCGGCGCCCTCGCCGCCTACGTCCGGGTGAAGCGCGCGGGCTTCAAGCCCAGCCTCAACCTGCTGTACGCGCTGGAAGGCGCGATCCTGGGCTGCCACTGGCAGGAAATCCCGGACGAACGCCGCAGCGAGCTGGTGCTGGCCGCGGGCGAGGAAGTCGCCAAGCTGCCGCTGCCCAAGAACAAGCGCATGCCCGCCGCCGGCCCGGTGACCACCACCCACAGCGATGACGGCGACGGCGCGATGCCGGAGCCGGATTTCGGCTTCGACGATCCGGTGGCGATGGGCGGCGACGGCGGCGCGGACTGAGCCCGCCGCGGTAACGCGTCAGGCGCCGGCGATCATCCGGCGGTACGGCGGCAGGCTGTCGAGCAGCGTGCGCCCGTAGCGCTTCACCACCACGCGGCGATCGAGCAGCACGATGCGGCCGCGGTCCTGCTCGGTGCGGATCAGGCGGCCCATGTACTGGGTCAGCGTGCGCTGAGCCTCGGGCAGCGCGACTTCGAAGAAGGCCGAACGGCCGCGCGATTCGTACCACTCGGCCTTGGTGGCGCCCACCGGGTCGGACGGCATCGCGAACGGCAGCTTGGTGATCACCACCGTGGTGGCGAGCTCGCCCGCGAGGTCCAGGCCCTCGCCGAACGAAGCGAGCCCGAACAGCGTGCTGCCCTTGCCCTCGCGGATCTTGCGCGCATGCAGGTCCAGCAGCTCGGTGCGCGATCGCGAGCCCTGCACCAGGGTGCGGATCGCGCGCGCCGGCGACAGCAGCGCGACCACGCGCTCCATCTGCTTCCACGAGGTGAACAGCACCAGGTTGCCGGCGTCCCAGTCGAGCTCGTCCTCGATCCAGCGCGCCACCTCGTCGGTGTGCTTCGCGGCGTCGTCGGGCAAGGTTTTCATCGCCGGCACCGACAGCACCGCGCACTCGGCGAGGTCGAAGGGGCTGGGCAGGCTGGCCAGCTCCCACTCGCGCGGGATCGCGGCTTCTTCGCAGAAGTGGCGGAAGTCGCCGCCGTTCGCCAGCGTCGCCGACGTGACCACCACCGAATCCACGCGGCTCCAGACCAGCCCGCGCAGGATGCCGGCGGCCGAGACGGGCGCGGCATGGCAAACCAGGCTGCGGTCCTTCGCGACGGTGATCCAGCGCGCCATCGGCGCCCAGCCCGCGGCGTCCTCGCGCGCCCAGCGCTGCCACAGCGCGGCGGCGTCCTGCAGGCGTTCGACCAGGCGGCCCAGGTTGCGCACCAGCTGGTCGTCGGGCTCGGCCTTGCCGCCGTCTTCCTTGGGCAGCGCGGACACCAGCGCGTCGGCGAAGCGGCTGAGCTTGCCGAACAGGCGGTCGAGCTCCTGCGCGTCGGCGCGCCAGTCCTCCGGCAGCTGGCCCATCGGCGCGCGCCAGGTGGGCTGCGCCTCCATCGGGTCGGGCGTCCACGCCAGCGCCAGCTTGTCCTGGAAGTCGCGCAGGCCGTCGCGCGCCTGCGTCACCAGCTCCTGCACCTCGGTCGGGGCCAGCCCGGCGATGGTGTCCTTGCCGCTGCGCACGAAGGCCACCGACAGCGGGCCGCGGCCGCGCTCGAGCGCTTCGATGCCGGTCGGCAAATGCAGCTGCGCGGCGTCGGCGTCGATGGCCTTCGCCGGCAGGTGGTGGCCTTCGTCGAACACGAACAGCGCCTTCGACGGCATCGGCAGGATCGGGTTGTCGCCCTCCTCGCCGTCGGGCAGGCCCAGCGCGGCCAGCACCAGGTCGTGGTTGGCGACGACGATGTCGGCGGCCTTCAGCGCGGCGCGCGCTTTCAGGTAAGGGCAGGCCTCGGCGAAGGCGCACCGCGCGCGCGTACACGCGCCGGCCGAAGTGGTGATGCGGCCGCGCAGGCCGTCAGGGATCGGCACGGGCGCGATGTCGAGGTCGCCGCTCCACTTCCCGTCCTGGAACTCGCCGGACAGGGTGCCGATGATCTTGGCTTCCTCGGCGCTCGGCGTGCGCGAATACGCCGGATCGAAATCGAACAGCGACTCACCGGTGTCGCCGCCCGCAGCCTCGGCGAGGTTGCGCAGGCAGGCGTAGCGCTGGCGGCCCTTCGCGATCGCGACCGCGGCCGCCAGGCCGGTGTCGGCGAGGAAGCGCGGGATATCGCGCTGCACGAGCTGTTCCTGCAGGCTCACCGTGGCGGTCGCGATCACCAGCGGGCGCTTGTGCGCGAGTGCGATCGGCACCGCGGCCGTGAGGTAGGCCAGGCTCTTGCCGACGCCCGTGGGCGCCTCGATCACCGCGCCGCCGCCGCTCGCGCCCAGCGCGCGCGCGGCGATCGCGATCATCGCGTTCTGGGCGCCGCGCGGCTTGAAGCCGGGCGACTGGCGCAGCGCCTCGAGCGCGCCGCGGATGCCGACCTTGTCGTCCTCACCCAGCGTGCGCGGTGGCTCCGGGGTCTTGCCGGGTTTCTTCATCGGGCGCCGCCATGACGCAACGCGGGCTTAGCGGACAACCGCGTATTCCCGCGCATCCTCGCGCCACTTCGGCGTGGCGGCGATCGTCGGCAGCACGTCCTCGACGCGGTCCACCAGCGACCACATCGCGTGGTGCTCCGGGTTCATGAACTTCTGCTCGATCACCTGCTGCATGAAGGCCTGCAGCGGCGCATAGAACCCGTTCGTGTTCAGCAGCAGGATGGGGCTGAAATAGATGCCCAGCCGCTTGAGCGTGATCGCCTCGAACAGTTCCTCGAGCGTGCCGCAACCACCGGGCAGCGCCACCACGGCGTCCGAGCCGGTGAGCAGCTTGTGCTTGCGCTCGCGCATGTCTTCGACCAGCTCGAGCTGCGTCAGGCCCGGGTGGCCCCACTCCAGGTCGGCCATGAAACGCGGCAGGATGCCGATCACCTCGCCGCCCTTCGACAGCGCACCGTCGGCCAGCGCCCCCATCAGGCCTTGCGAGCCGCCGCCGTAGACGACGCTGCAGCCGTTGGCCGCGAGGGTTTCGCCGAGCCGGCGCGCGGCGGCGTGGTATTCGGGCGCCACCTGGGCGCTGGAGGCGGCGTAGACACAGACGCGCATCGGCTTACTCCACCGTCACGGACTTGGCGAGGTTGCGGGGCTGGTCCACGTCGGTGCCGCGCAGCACGGCCACGTGGTAGCTCAGCAGCTGCAGCGGCAGGGTGGAGATCACCGGCGCGGCGATCTCGCCGGCGGCCGGCAGGATCACCACGTGGGCGGCATCGAGGCCGTGGGCCACGGTCTCGTCCACGAAGGCGTAGAGCTGGCCGCCGCGCGCGCGCACTTCCTCGAGGTTGGACTTGAGCTTGTCGATCAGGCGGTCGTTGGGCGCCACCGCGATCACCGGCATGTCCTCGTCCACCAGCGCCAGCGGGCCGTGCTTGAGCTCGCCGGCGGCGTAGGCCTCGGCGTGGATGTAGCTGATTTCCTTGAGCTTGAGCGCGCCCTCCATCGCCACCGGCCAGTGCGTGCCGCGGCCGAGGAACAGCGCGTGGTGCTTGTCGGTGAAGCGCTCGGCCAGGGTCTTGATCTCGGCGTCGAGCTTGAGCGTCTCGACGATCAGGCCGGGCAGCTGCTCGAGCTGGCGCACGCCGTCGGCATAGCGCGCGTCGTCCAGGCCCTTCACGCGACCCAGCGCCAGCGCGAACAGGGCCAGCGCCACCAGCTGGGTGGTGAAGGCCTTGGTCGAGGCGACGCCGATCTCGGGGCCGGCGCGGGTCATCAGCACCAGCGACGACTCGCGCACGATCGAGGACTCGGGCACGTTGCACACCGCCAGCTGCGCCAGGTAGGGCATCTGCTTGGCGAGCTTGAGCGCGGCCAGGGTGTCGGCGGTTTCGCCCGACTGGGAAATGGTGAGGAACAGCGTGCCCTCGCGCACCACCGGGTCGCGGTAGCGGTATTCGCTGGCGATCTCGGTCGTGCACGGCACGCCGGCCAGCTGTTCGATCCAGTAACGCGCCACCAGGCCGGCGTGGTAACTGGTGCCGCAGGCGATGATGTGCACGGCCTGGGTCGCGGCCAGCAGCTGCTCGGCCTCGACGCCGAAGATCTGGGTGAGCACCTTGCCGCCGGCGATGCGGCCTTCGAGCGTGTCGGCCACGGCCTGCGACTGCTCGTGGATCTCCTTGAGCATGTAGTGCGCGTAGTCACCGCGCTGCACGGCGTCGGCGTTGAACTGCGATTCCTTGACCTCGCGCTGCACCTTCTCGCCGGCCAGCGTGTACACCTGCACGCCGGCGGTGGAGAGTTCGGCGACGTCGCCTTCCTCGAGGTACAGGAAGCGGCGGGTCAGCGGCAGCAGCGCGTGCACGTCGGAGCCGAAGTACTGCTCGCCCTCGCCCAGGCCCACCACCAGCGGCGAACCGAGGCGCGCGCCGACCAGGGTGCCCGGCTCGCGCGCCGACACCACCACGATGGCGTAGGCGCCGTGCAGCTGCGGCACGACCTCCTGCACCGCCTGCAGCAGCGTGCGGCCGGCGCGCTGGGCGCGCTCGACCATGTGCGCGATCACTTCGGTGTCGGTCTGCGAACTGAACTCGTAGCCTTGCGCCTGCAGCTCGGCACGCAGCGCGGCGTGGTTCTCGATGATGCCGTTGTGCACCACGCTGACCTGGCCGGACACGTGCGGGTGGGCGTTGCCCTCGCTCGGCACGCCGTGGGTGGCCCAGCGGGTGTGGGCGATGCCGCAGTGGCCGTCGAGGCCGGTTTCAAGCTGCAGCGCGGCGAGGTCGCGGACCTTGCCCTTGGCACGCAAACGGACGATGCCGTCAGGGCCGAGCAGGGCGACGCCGGCCGAGTCGTAGCCGCGGTACTCCAGCGCCGCCAGCCCGTCGATCAGGTGCTTAACGATGTTGCGCTGGGCGCTGATGCCTACGATTCCGCACATGGAGACTGATTCCGGTGGAATAAAGCCGTCAGTTTACCGGATGCCGCGACCACGCCTGCTGTACCTGCGGCCAATGTCCGAACTTTCTCGGTGCGGACGCCGGACGGACGGCCGCGGACGCCGTTCGCCGGCCCGGACAGGCTTTCCAATCAAGCACTTGGGGCTTGGCACGGCTCGTGCATTTCTTTCCCCCGACCTTGCCATGGAACCCGACATGATCCGCGACACTTCCGCCCAGGACCGCGCCGTCACCCCGCCCTCTGGCCACCGCCGCCGCGGCCTGCTGGCCAAGGCCGCCATCGGCGCGGCCGCGGTCGTTGCCCTGGTGCTGCTGGTGATGGGCTGGTCCTCCAGCGACCGCTCGGTGTCGGCCGCGCGCGTGCGCATCGCCGACGTCACCCAGGGCACCTTCGTCCGCGACGTCGCGGTCGAAGGGCGGGTGGTGGCCGCGGTCAGCCCGACGCTGTACGCGCCGGTGGGCGGCACCATCACGCTCACTGCCCAGGCCGGCGCGACCGTGAAGCGCGGCGACGTGCTGGCGAAGATCGATTCTCCCGAACTGACCAACGAACTCGCGCGCGAGCAGTCCACCCTGGCCAGCCTGGAGGCCGAGGTCGGCCGCCAGCGCATCACCGCCCGCCAGGCCAGCCTGCTGACCCGCCGCACCACTGACGAGGCCGAGCTGGCCCTGACCACCGCCCAGCGCGAGCTGCAGCGCGCCGAGCGCGGCCACGGCCTGGGCGTGGTGTCCGAAGTGGACCTGCTGGCGGCGCGCGACGCCGTGCGCTCGGCCGAGATCCGGCTCAGCCACGCCCGGTCCGACAACGGCCTGGCCCAGCAGTCCACCGCCTTCGACCTCACCACCCGCGAACGCGCGCTGGAGCGCCAGTCGCTCGTGGTGGCCGACCTGCAGCGCCGGGTCGAGGACCTGCAGATCCGCGCGCCGGTGGACGGCATCGTCGGCACCGTGTCGGTGACCGACCGCGCGGTGGTGGTGGCCAATGCGCCGCTGGTCACCGTGGTCGATCTTTCCCGCCTGGAAGTCGAGCTGGAAGCGCCTGAAACCTACGCCGACGACCTGGGCATCGGCATGAGCGCCGACGTTCGTATCGGCAGCGTGCAGGCGCCGGGCAAGATCAGCGCGATCTCGCCGGAAGTGGTCGCCAGCCGCGTCCGCGTCCGCGTCGCCTTCGAGGGCGAGCAGCCCGCCGGCCTGCGCCAGAACCAGCGCGTCAACGCCCGCATCCTGATCGACGAGCGCGCCGACACCCTGATGCTGCCGCGCGGCCCCTTCATCGAAGCCCAGGGCGGCCGCACCGCCTGGGTGGTCGAGGACGGCGTCGCCGTGCGCCGGCCGATCCGCCTCGGCACCGCCAGCGTGACCCACGTGGAGGTGCTCGAAGGCCTGGCCGTGGGCGAGTCGGTGGTGATCGCCGGCACCGACACCTTCGACGACGCCGAACGCGTCCAGCTCAACGACTGATCCCCTTCCCTTTCGCCGCCAAGGACACCGCCATGCTCCGGATGAACCATCTCTCCAAGGTCTACCGCACCCACATGATCGAGACGCACGCCCTGCGCGGCTTCGACATCCACGTGCGCGAAGGCGAGTTCGTGGCCGTCACCGGCCCCTCGGGCTCGGGCAAGACCACCTTCCTCAATATCGCCGGCCTGCTGGAGGAGTTCACCGAGGGCACCTACCTGCTCGACGGCGTCGAAGTGCGCGGCCTGTCCGACGACCAGCGCTCGCGCCTGCGCAACGAGAAGATCGGCTTCATCTTCCAGGGCTTCAACCTGATCCCGGACCTGAACCTGTTCGACAACGTGGACGTGCCGCTGCGCTACCGCGGCCTCAACGCCGCCGAGCGCAAGCGCCGCATCGACGATGCGCTGGGCAAGGTCGGCCTGGGCTCGCGCGCCAAGCACTACCCGGCCGAGCTCTCCGGCGGCCAGCAGCAGCGCGTGGCGATCGCGCGCGCGCTGGCCGGCTCGCCGCGCCTGCTGCTGGCCGACGAGCCCACCGGCAACCTCGACACCCAGATGGCGCGCGGCGTGATGGAGCTGCTCGAGCAGATCAACGCCGAGGGCACCACCATCGTGATGGTCACCCACGACCCGGAGCTGGCGGCCCGCGCGGCCCGCAACGTGCACATCGTCGATGGCCAGGTCAGCGACCTGGTGCACCCGTCGCTGCCGGCGCGCCCGGTGGCCGTGCCCGCCGCCGCCGCGTCCTGAGCCGGAGCCCGCCATGTTCGCCTACTACTTCAAGCTGGGCCTGCGCAGCCTGCGCCGCAACCCCATCCTCACCGCGCTGATGGTGCTGACCCTGGCGGTCGGCGTCGCCACCAGCATGTCCACGCTGACCGTGCTGCGGGCGATGTCGGGCGATCCGATCCCGTCCAAGTCCGACCGGCTGTTCGTGGTGCAGGTGGACAACCAGCCGGCCGAGACGCCGGAAGGCGAGCCGCCGACCGCCCACCTGAGCTGGATCGACGCGCGCGAGCTGCTCGCCGCAGGGGACGGCGTTCGCCGCACCGCGATGTATGCGATCGGCGGCGTCGTCGAACCCGAGGGCGACGCGGGCAACATGCTGATCAATGGCATGGCGGTCGGCGCCGATTTCTTCCCGATGTTCGAAGTACCGTTCCGCCACGGCGGCCCCTGGAGCGCCGAGTCCGACGCGCGCGGCGGCAACGAGGCGGTGCTGTCGGCCGAATTCGCCCAGCGCCTGTTCGGCGACGAGGACCCCAGCGGCCGGCGCCTGCGCCTCTTCGACCGCGAGTACGTGATCACCGGCGTGCTGGCGCCTTGGCAGCCGATGCCGAAGTACTACTGGCTGATCGGCGGGCCCAACCGTTTCAGCGAGACCAGCGAGGTCTTCATCCCGCTGGCCAACGCGATGGCCAACGAGTCCGACCCCAACGGCAACATCAACTGCAGCGGCGACGGCCCGGAGCCCGGCTACACCGGCCTGGTCAACTCCGAGTGCGTGTTCATGCAGTACTGGGTGGAGCTGGCCGATGCCGGCGAACGCGCCCCCTACCGCGAGCGACTGGGCGCCTACATCGATGGCCAGAAGGCGCTGGGCCGGCTACCGGTGGGCGAGCGTTCGCGCCTGCTGGACGTGCGGGAGTGGATGGTCGACCAGGAAGTGCTGGGCGACGACACCAAGCTGCAGGCCCTGCTCTCCCTCGGCTTCCTGCTGGTGTGCGTCGTGAACACGGTGGGGCTGCTGCTGGCCAAGTTCACCAGCCACGCCGGCGAGATCGGCGTGCGCCGCGCGCTGGGCGCCACCCGGCGCCAGGTGTTCCAGCAATACCTGGTGCAGGCCGGCGTGGTCGGCGCGGCCGGCGGCCTGGTCGGCCTCGGCCTGACCTTCGGCGGCCTGGCGCTGCTTGCGCGACAGTCGGACGAAGTGGCGGCCGTGGCCCACATGAGCCCGGTCATGCTAACGGCCACCGTCGCCGTCGCCGTGCTCGCGGCGATCCTCGCCGGCCTGCTGCCGACCTGGCGTGCCTGCCAGGTCGTCCCCGCCATCCAGCTCAAGACCCAGTGAGGCCCGCCATGGAAATCCGCCCGATTCTTTCCGCCCTGCTGCGCTCCAAGACCGGCGCGCTGCTGATCGCCGCGCAGGTGGCGCTGACCCTGGCCATCCTGGGCAACGCCGCCTACATCGTGCAGGATCGCCTGGCGATCTCGGCCCGACCCACCGGTGCCGACGAGGACAACACCTTCTACATCCGCCTCTACGGTTTCCGGGAAGGCATCGACGTGCCGGCCATGCTCGACGCCGACCTGGCGTTGGTGGGCGCCATGCCCGGCGTGCGCGCCGTGGCCACCGCCAACATGATGCCGCTGGCGCAGTCGGGCTGGAGCCTGGGCGTGCGCGCCAATGCCGACGTGCCGCCGAACGAGAGCACCAACGTCGCGTTCTACTTCAGCTCCGAAGACCTGGTGGAGGCGCTGGGCCTGCAGCTGGTCGAAGGCCGCTACTTCACGCCGGACGAGGTGCAGGTGATCGAGCCCTCGATCGCCAACGTCGAGCCCAGGCACGTGATCCTGACGACGGCGCTGGCGCGCCACGTTTTCCCGGGCGAATCCGCCTTCGTCGGCCGCACCCTGCTGCTGGGTGAGTCGCCGATGGAGGTGGTGGGCGTGGTCGAGCGCCTGCAGTCGCCTTGGGCACAGCTCGGGGAAAGCGGCGAGCGATCCATCATCGTGCCGATGCGCCAGCTCTTCCCGGGCGCGCAGTACATCGTCCGCGCCGAGCCGGGGCAGCTTGACCGGGTGATGCGGGAGGTCGAGGACGCGCTCGTGGCAGCCCGCGACGACCGCGTGCTGATCGCCAGCACCAGCCTGCAGGAGGCCCGCGCCAACCGCTACCGCGCCGACCGCTCGCTGGCCTGGATGCTGGTGGCGGTGATGGGCCTGCTGGTGCTGGTGACCGCCTCGGGCATCGTCGGCATGGCCTCGCTGTGGGTGAACCAGCGCCGCAAGCAGATCGGCGTGCGGCGCGCGATCGGCGCCCGCCAGCGCGACATCCTGCGCTACTTCCTGGTCGAGAACTTCATGGTCACCAGCTTCGGCATCGCCATTGGCCTCGGCCTGGCGCTGGCGCTGAACCAGCTGCTGGTGGACGCGCTGGAAGTGCCGCGGCTGCCGCTGGCGATCCTGCCCGCCGGCGTGGTCGCGCTCTGGGCGCTGGGCCTGCTGGCGGCCCTGGGACCGGCCTGGCGCGCGGCCCGTATCCCGCCGGCCGAAGCCACCCGCAGTGTGTGAAAATCCCGCCCATGCCTACCGTCCTGGTGATCGACGACAACCCGGCCATCGCCACCGCGCTGGAGGTGCTGTTCTCGCTGCATGACCTGCGCACGCTGCACGCGGCGGGGCCGGAGGAAGGCCTGCAGCTGCTGGCCGAGACGCCGGTGGACCTGGTGGTGCAGGACATGAACTTCCGCGCCGACACCACCTCGGGCGAGGAAGGCGAAGCGCTGTTCCGGCAGATCCGCGCGGCGCACCCGGACCTGCCGATCGTGCTGCTGACCGCGTGGACGCACCTCGACGCGGCGGTGAGCCTGGTGAAGGCCGGCGCGGCGGATTACCTGGGCAAGCCCTGGGACGACGCGCGGCTGATGGCGTCGGTATCGAACCTGATCGAGCTGGGCCAGGCCAACCGCCTGCTGGCCCGCGAGCGCGGCGCGCGCCAGCGCACGCGCAGCGCGATCGAATCCAAGCTCGACCTGCGCGGCATGGTCTGGGCCGACGATGCGATGGCGCGGCTGCTGGGCCTGGCGGCGCAGGTGGCACAGGCCGACGTGCCGGTGCTGGTGACCGGCCCGAACGGCTCGGGCAAGGAAGTGATCGCCGGCATCCTGCAGGCCAACTCCGCGGTGAAGTCCGGGCCGTTCGTGACGCTCAACTGCGGCGCCCTGCCCGCGGAGCTGATCGAGGCCGAGCTGTTCGGCGCCGAGGCCGGGGCCTACACCGGCGCCACCAAGGCGCGCGAAGGCAAATTCGAGGCCGCCGACGGCGGCACGCTGTTCCTGGACGAGATCGGCAACCTGCCGCCGGCCGGGCAGATGAAGCTGCTGCGCGTGCTCGAGACCGGGCGCTTCGAGCGCCTGGGCAGCAACCGCGAGCGCCAGGTGCGCGTGCGCGTGATCAGCGCCACCAATGCCGACCTGCCGGCGATGATCCGCGCCGGCCAGTTCCGTGAAGACCTCTACTACCGTTTGAACCTGATCGAGCTGCGCGTGCCGCCGCTGGCCGAGCGCCCCGACGACATCCTGCCGCTGGCCGAGCACTTCATCGGCGGCGCCAAGCCGCTGTCGCCCGGCGCGCGCGAGGCGCTGCTGCGGCACCGCTGGCCGGGCAACGTGCGCGAGCTCAAGAACACGCTGCAGCGCGCGCTGCTGCTGGGCACCGGGGCGGAGGTGATGGCGGCCGACCTCGGCCTGCCGCTGCCGTCCGGCGCGAGCACTGCACCGGCGATGCCCGCGACCGACGCCGAACCCGACCGCGCCGCCATCGAAGCGGCCATCGCCCGCGCCAACGGCGTGCTGGCGCAGGCCGCGGCCGAACTGGGGCTGAGCCGCCAGGCCTTGTACCGGCGGCTCGAGCGCCTGGGCATCGGGCGCGGCTGAGGTGGCGACGCGCCGGGGCGTTCGCTGGTCCTTGGCGGGACGTCTCGCCGGACTCACGCTGCTCCTGCTGGCGGCCGGCATCGGCCTCGCGCTTGCGCTGCAGGCCTGGCTGACGTCGCCGCTGGCGGCGTTCGCGCTGGCGCTGCTGCTGATGCTGCCGGTGGTGGCGATGGCGGTGCGGCAGCAGCTCCGGCCGATGCTGTCGCTGTTCCGCGCGCTGGCCGGTACCGTGGACAGCTACCGCGACGGCGACTTCAGTTTCGGCCTGTCGTGGCGCCGCAACGACGAGATCGCCGAGCTCGTGGACACCCACAATGCGCTCGGCGACGCCCTGCGCGAGCAGCGCCTGGGGCTCGTGCAGCGCGAGCTGCTGCTCGACACGATGGTGCAGAACACGCCGGTGGCGATGGTGCTGGTGGACCCCGCCGGCCACGTGACCTACGCCAACCTCGCCGCCCGTCGCGAGTTCAACGGCGGGCGGCGCATCGAGGGCCAGTCGCTGGAGGCGCTGCTGGAAGCGGCGCCCGAGCCGCTGCGCGATGCCATCCAATCCGGCCGCGACGGCCTCTTCAGCCTGGGCGAGGACGACGAGGAGCAGACCTGGCACGTCTCGCGCCGCGAGTTCCGGCTGAACGGCCGGCCGCAGCGGCTGCTGATGCTGCGCCAGCTCACCACCGAGCTGCGGCGCCAGGAAGTGCAGACCTGGAAGAAGGTGATCCGCGTCATCAGCCACGAGCTCAACAACTCGCTGGCGCCGGTGGCCTCGCTGGCGCACTCGGGCGCCGAGCTGACGCGGCGCGGCCAGTACGCGCGGCTCGAGTCGGTGTTTGGCACCATCGAGGAGCGCGCACGGCATCTCGAAGGTTTCATCCGAGGCTACGCGAGCTTCGCCAAGCTGCCCTCGCCGCGGCTGGAGGCGGTGGCGTGGCCGGCGCTGGCCGAGCGCCTGCGCAGCCAGATCGACTTCGTGCTCGAAGGGGCGCTGCCGGATGAACCGGCGCGGCTGGACGTGCCCCAGATCGAGCAGGCGCTGCTGAACCTGCTCAAGAACGCCCACGAATCCGGCTCGCCGCCGGAGGGCGTGACGCTGCGCGTGCGGCGCCTGCCCGGCCAGCTGCGCATCGAGGTCGGCGACCGCGGCACCGGCATGAGCGAGGCCGTGCTGGCGAACGCGCTGGTGCCCTTCTATTCCACCAAGCGCAGCGGCACGGGCCTGGGCCTGGCGCTGGCCCGCGAAATCGCCGAAGCCCACGGCGGCCGAATCAGCCTGGGCAACCGCCAGGACGGCGGGCTGGTGGTTACGCTGGTCCTGCCGGTGCTGGAGTAGAGCGTTTTTTGACGCGGATTGACGCGGATAAAAGCGGATAAAGCAAAGGCCGGAATGGGTTTTCGCAAGCGGGCCGGACTCGCAAGGATCCAAACCCTTTTGCTTTTGCCTTATCCGGGTTGATCCGCGTTAATCCGCGTCTGAATGCCTCTGCACCAGACCCCGCCAAACCCTCACTTCTTGGTGGGCCGCTGCCAGCCGTCGATGGTTTGCTGGCGGCCGCGGGCGATGGTGAGCTTGCCGGCGGGCGCGGGCTTGCTGATGACCGAGCCGGCGCCGATGGTGGCCTGCTCGCCGATCTCGACCGGCGCCACCAGCGACGAGTTCGACCCGATGAAGGCGCCGTCGCCGATCGTGGTCGTGGACTTGTTCACGCCGTCGTAGTTGCAGGTGATGGTGCCGGCGCCGATGTTCACCGCGCTGCCGATCTCGGCATCGCCGAGGTAGCTCAGGTGGTTGGCCTTGCTGCCCGGGCCCAGGCGCGCCTTCTTGGTTTCGACGAAGTTGCCGATGTGCACGTCGTCGGCCAGTTCGGTCCCCGGGCGCAGGCGGGCATACGGGCCGATGGCGCAGCCCGCGCCGGCGACGACGCCCTCGAGGTCGCTGTGCGCGCGCACCACGGTGCCGGCGCCGAGCACCACGTCGCGCAGGCGGCAGAAGGGGCCGATGCGGACGTCGTCGCCCAGCACGACGCGGCCTTCGAGGATCACGTTGGCATCGATCTCGACGTCGCGGCCGGCGGTGACGGTGCCGCGCTGGTCGTAGCGCGCCGGGTCGGCGAGGCGCACGCCTTCGCGCATCAGGGCCTCGGCGGCGCGACGCTGGAAAGCGCGCTCGAGCCGCGCGAGCTGGATCGGATCATTGGCACCCTCGGCTTCCCCGGCCACCAGGCAACCCACCTGCGCGGCGGGCCGGCCGTCGGCGCGCGCCATCGCGAAGATGTCGGTGAGGTAGTACTCGCCCTGCGCGTTGTCGTTGCCGAGGCGGCCGAGCCAGCGGCGCAGGTCGGCGGCGGGCGCGGCGATCACGCCCGTGTTCACCAGGCGCACGGCGCGCTGGCGGTCGTCGGCATCCTTGTGCTCGACGATGGCCTGCACGTCGCCGTTGCCGTCGAGCACCACGCGGCCGTAGCCGGTCGGGTCGTCCAGGGTTTCGGTGAGCACGGCGGCACGGCTACCGGCGGCCTCGAGCAGGCCGCGCAGGGTGTCCACGGTGATCAGCGGGACATCGGCGTAGAGCACCAGCACGCGGGCGCGGTCGGGCACGCCCGGCATCGCCTGCAGCACGGCGTGGCCGGTGCCCAGCTGCTGCGCCTGTTCGGCCCAGTGCAGGTCGGCCTGCCCGGCGAAGGCGGCACGCACCTGGTCGCCGCCGTGGCCGTACACGACATGGATGCCGGCGGCGCCCAGCGCGCGCGCGGTTTCGATGGCGTGCGCCAGCATCGGGCGGCCGGCGATGGGCTGCAGCACCTTCGGGGTGCGCGACTTCATCCGCTTGCCCTCGCCGGCGGCGAGGATGATCACGTGCAGTGCCTGGGTCATGGGTTCCCTCCTGGCGCCTAGTATCGGCGCGCCGGCGCGGCGCTGCTAGCATGCGCGCATGACCGGCCACCCGCACCCGATTTCACGGCAAGCCCTGCTTTTCCTGCTTGTAGGCGCCGCGCAGCTGCTGCTTGACAGCGCGGTGTTCATTGGCCTGACCGCGCTTGGCCTGCCGCTTGTGCTGGGAAATATTCTCGGCCGCGTCGCGGGTGCGAGCCTGGGCTACTGGCTCAACGGCCGCTACACCTTTGCCCGCGGCGGCGAACCGCAGCTGCAGCGGCGGCATCTGTGGCGCTTCGTGGTGGCGTGGTCGGCGCTGACGGTGCTGAGCACCGCGCTGCTGGTGGCCGTGGAGGCCGCCGCGGGACTCGCCGGTTCCTGGCTCGCCAAGCCGCTGGTCGAGGCACTGATGGCCGCGATCGGCTTCGTGGTCTGGCGGCAGTGGGTCTACCGCTGACCCTTCCCCTGTAGGAGGGCCTTCAGGCCCGAAGCCTTTCGCTGAAAAGCTTCGGGCCTGAAGGCCCTGCTACAAGGCGTCGGCGGGGCAATCGCGAGGCCCAAAAAAAACGCCGGCGCGAGGCCGGCGTTTCGTCGAACCGGGGGTTACCGGCTCAGTGCTTGAGGTTCTTGCGCAGGCGCTCGAGGGCCTGCAGCTGCGCCATCGCTTCGGCCAGGCGGGCCTGGGCTTCGGCGATTTCCATCGCCTCGCCGCGGTTGGCCAGCACGCGCTCGGCTTCGGCCTTGGCTTCCTTGGCCTTGGCCTCGTCGAGGTCGGCGGCGCGGATGGCGGTGTCGGTGAGGACGGTCACCACCTGCGGCTGCACCTCGAGGATGCCGCCGGAGACGTAGAAGAACTGCTCTTCGCCGTTGGCCAGGATGACGCGCACCTGGCCGGGCTTGAGGCGGGTGATCAGCGGCGCGTGGCGCGGCGCGATGCCGAGTTCGCCCAGCTCGCCGGTGGCCACGACCATCTGCACCTCACCGTGGAAGATCTCTTCCTCGGCGCTGACGATGTCGCAACGGATGGTGCTTGCCATGATGGATTTCCTGCGTTAGCTCCCTCTCCCGCGTGCGGGAGAGGGCCGGGGAGAGGGCCGCTTACGCCGCCGCGCTCATCTTCTTGGCCTTCTCGAAGGCCTCGTCGATGCCGCCGACCATGTAGAAGGCCTGCTCCGGCAGGTGGTCGCACTCGCCGTCGCAGATCATGCGGAAGCCGCGGATGGTTTCCTTCAGCGTCACGTACTTGCCCGGCGAGCCGGTGAAGACTTCGGCCACGTGGAAGGGCTGCGAGAAGAAGCGCTCGATCTTGCGGGCGCGGGACACGGCCTGCTTGTCTTCTTCCGACAGCTCGTCCATGCCCAGGATCGCAATGATGTCCTTGAGCTCCTTGTACTTCTGCAGGGTGGCCTGCACGCGGCGCGCGGTGTCGTAGTGCTCGTTGCCGATCACGTTCGGGTCGAGCTGGCGCGAGGTCGAGTCCAGCGGGTCCACGGCCGGGTAGATACCCAGCGAGGCGATGTTTCGCGACAGCACGACGGTGGCGTCGAGGTGGGCGAAGGTGGTCGCCGGCGACGGGTCGGTCAGGTCGTCCGCGGGCACGTACACGGCCTGGATCGAGGTGATCGAGCCGGTCTTGGTCGAGGTGATGCGCTCCTGCAGGACGCCCATTTCCTCGGCCAGGGTCGGCTGGTAACCCACGGCCGACGGCATGCGGCCCAGCAGCGCCGACACTTCGGTACCGGCCAGGGTGTAGCGGTAGATGTTGTCGACGAAGAACAGGATGTCGCGGCCCTTGCCGGTCGCCGGGTCGATGTCGTCGCGGAAGTACTCGGCCATGGTCAGGCCGGTCAGGGCGACGCGCAGGCGGTTGCCCGGCGGCTCGTTCATCTGGCCGTACACCATCGCGACCTTGTCGAGGACGTTGGAGTCCTTCATCTCGTGGTAGAAGTCGTTGCCCTCGCGGGTACGCTCGCCCACGCCGGCGAACACCGAGAGACCGGCGTGCTGCTTGGCGATGTTGTTGATGAGCTCCATCATGTTGACGGTCTTGCCGACGCCGGCGCCGCCGAACAGGCCGACCTTGCCGCCCTTGGCGAACGGGCACATTAGGTCGATCACCTTGATGCCGGTCTCGAGCAGTTCGTTGCCCGAGGACTGCTCTTCATACGAAGGCGCGGCGCGGTGGATTTCCCAGTGGTCCTTGGTGGTGACCGGGCCGGCCTCATCGATCGGGTTGCCCAGCACGTCCATGATGCGGCCCAGGGTCTCCTTGCCGACCGGCACGGAGATCGCGGCGCCGGTGTTGCGGGCGACCAGGTTGCGCTTCAGGCCGTCGGTCGAGCCGAGCGCGATGGTGCGCACGATGCCGTCGCCGAGCTGCTGCTGCACCTCGAGGGTGATCTCGGTGCCGTCGACCTTCAGTGCGTCGTACACCTTCGGCACGTCCGCGCGCGGGAACTCGACGTCCACGACCGCGCCGATGATCTGAACAATCTTGCCCTGGCTCATTGCTGTTTCCTCTGGGAAGCGATTCTTTGGTCCGTTGGAGCGCTGGGGGCTGCGAGGCGAAGTGCTTCGCGGCTGAAGCCGCTCCTACAGGGGGTTTGGGTCAAACTGCGGCGGCGCCGCCGACGATTTCCGAGATTTCCTGGGTGATCGCGGCCTGGCGGGCCTTGTTGTAGATCAGGTTCAGCGTGCCGATCAGCTTGGTCGCGTTGTCGGAGGCCGCCTTCATGGCCACCATCCGCGCCGCGTGCTCGGACGCGAGGTTCTCGAGCACGGCCTGGTAGACCAGCGACTCGACGTAGCGCGTGAGCACCTGGTCCAGCACGGTGGCCGGGTCGGGTTCGTACAGGTAGTCCCAGTCGTGCTTGGCGTCGAGCTTCTCGGCGGCCGGCAGCGGCAGCAGCTGGTCCTGCGTCGCGCGCTGGGTCATCGTGTTGATGAAGTCGTTGTAGCAGAGGAACACGCGGTCCAGGCTTCCGGCGGCGTAGCCGTCCAGCATCACCTTGATCACGCCGACGAGCTGCTCCAGCGCCGGCTTCTCGCCGAGGTGGGTGACCGAGCCGACCATGTTGACCTTCAGGCGGCGGAAGAATACCGACGCCTTCTGGCCGATGCAGACCACGTCGACCTCGACGCCCTTCTCCTGCCAGCCGCGCATGTCGGCCAGGATGCGGCGGAACATCTGCGAGTTCAGGCCGCCGCACAGGCCACGGTCGGTCGACACCACGATGTAGCCGATGCGCTTGATGCCGTCGCGCTTGGCCATGAACGGGTGCACGTACTCGGTGTTCGCCTGCGCGATGTGGCCGATGACCTGGCGCATCAGGCGCGCATACGGACGCGAGTCCTTCATGCGGTCCTGCGCCTTGCGGATCTTCGACGCGGAGACCATCTCGAGGGCGCGCGTCACCTTGCGGGTGTTCTGCACGCTCTTGATCTTGGTCTTGATTTCCCTGCCGCCAGCCATGTCAGTTCCTTACCAGGTACCGGTGGACTTGAACTCGGTGATGACCTGCTTGAACTGGGCTTCGATTTCCTTGTCCCAGGCGCCGGTCTCGACGATCTTCTTCTCCAGCGCGCCCTGGGTGTTGCTCAGGTGGGCGTGCAGGCCGGCTTCGACGGCCAGGATCTTGTTCAGCGGCACGTCGTCGAGGTAACCCTCGTTGACGGCGTAGATGGAGAGCGCCATCTGGGCGATCGACATCGGCGCGTACTGCTTCTGCTTCATCAGTTCGGTGACGCGCTGGCCGCGCTCGAGCTGCTTGCGGGTGGCTTCGTCGAGGTCCGAGGCGAACTGGGCGAAGGCCGCGAGCTCGCGGTACTGCGCCAGCGAGATGCGGATGCCGCCCGAGAGCTTCTTCATGATCGTGGTCTGCGCGGCGCCGCCGACGCGGGACACGGAGATACCGGCGTTCACGGCCGGGCGGATGCCGGCGTTGAACAGGTCGGTCTCGAGGAAGATCTGGCCGTCGGTGATCGAGATCACGTTGGTCGGCACGAAGGCCGAGACGTCACCGGCCTGGGTCTCGATGATCGGCAGCGCGGTGAGCGAGCCGGTCTTGCCCTTGACGGCGCCGTTGGTGAACTTCTCGACGTACTCGGCCGAGACGCGGGCCGCGCGCTCGAGCAGGCGCGAGTGCAGGTAGAACACGTCGCCCGGGTAGGCTTCGCGACCCGGCGGGCGGCGCAGCAGCAGCGAGATCTGGCGGTAGGCGACGGCCTGCTTGGAGAGGTCGTCGTACACGATCAGGGCGTCTTCGCCGCGGTCCATGAAGTACTCGCCCATGGCGCAGCCGGAGTACGGGGCGATGTACTGCATCGCGGCCGACTCGGACGCCGAGGCGGCGACCACCGTGGTGTAGGCCATCGCGCCGTTCTCTTCGAGGCGGCGGACGATGTTGGCGATGGTCGAGTTCTTCTGGCCGATGGCCACGTAGACGCACTTAACGCCCGAGGACTTCTGGTTGATGATCGCGTCGATCGCCAGGGCGGTCTTGCCGGTCTGGCGGTCGCCGATGACCAGCTCGCGCTGGCCGCGGCCGATCGGGATCATGCTGTCGACCGACTTGTAGCCGGTCTGCACCGGCTGGGCCACCGACTGGCGCCAGATGACGCCCGGGGCCACGCGCTCGACCGGCGAGCTCAGCTTGGCGTTCAGCGGGCCCTTGCCGTCGATCGGCTCGCCCAGCGCGTTGACCACGCGGCCGAGCAGCTCGGGACCGACCGGCACCTCGAGGATGCGGTTGGTGGTCTTGGCCACGTCGCCTTCGCGCAGGTGCTCGTAGTCACCCAGCACCACGGCGCCGACCGAGTCGCGCTCGAGGTTCAGCGCCAGCGCGAACGTGTTGTTCGGCAGCTCGACCATTTCGCCCTGCATCACGTCGGCCAGGCCGTGGATGCGCACGATGCCGTCGGAGACGGAGGTCACGGTGCCTTCGTTGCGGGCGTCGGCCGAGAGGCCGGCCGATTCGATGCGGGCCTTGATCAGTTCACTGATTTCGGACGGGTTGAGCGTCTGCATGGGTATGTCCCTGGGTCGTCCGGCCGGGGCCGGCGCTTGGTTCAAAGGAAAATCGGATCAGTTCGCCAGCGCCGCGCCGAGGCGCGCCAGCTTGGTGCGGATCGAGCCATCGATGACCACGTCGCCCGCGTCCACGACGGCACCGCCGATCAGGGCGGGGTCGACGCTGGCGGTGATCTCGACCTCGCGGCCGAAACGACGCTTGAGCGAAGCGGTGAGGCGGGCGATGGCGTCGGCGTCCAGGGCGACCGCGGAGGTCACCGTCGCCTTGACGACACGCTCGGCCTCGGCGCGCAGCTGCTCGTACAGGCCGGCGATCTCCGGCAGCAGGGCCAGGCGCCGGTTGGCGGCCAGCACGCCGACGAAGCGCTCGAAGCCGGCGTCGGCTTCGCCCTTCGGCATCACCATGCGGGCCAGCGACGCGGCATCCATGCGCGGGTGGCCGAACAGGGCCTGCACGTCGGGATGCGCGGCGACCTGGGCGGCGAAGCCCAGCATGCCCGACCACTTGGGCAGCGCGCCCTGGGCCTGCGCGAGCGAGAACGCGGCGCGGGCGTAGGGGCGTGCGAGGGTGACTGCTTGGCTCATGGCGGCGTCCGGATCAGATGTCGGCGGCGAGTTCGTCCAGCAGCGCCTTGTGGGCGTTGCCGTCGATCTCCTTGCGGATCAGGCGCTCGGCACCGGCCACGGCGAGCGCACCGACCTGGCGGCGCAGCTCTTCCTTGGCACGGGTGGCCGCGGCGTCGATCTCGGCGTCGGCCTGGATGCGGATGCGCTTGGCTTCCGCATGGGCTTCGTCCTTGGCGAGGTCGATGATCTGGGCGCGACGGGCCTCGGCCTGGGCGATGATCTCGTTGGCCTTGGCGCGGGCTTCGCGCAGGACCTCGTTGACCTTCTCCTCGGCCTGCGCCAGGTCCTTCTTGCTGCGGTCGGCAGCGGCCAGGCCCTCGGCGATCTTCTGCTGGCGCTCCTCGATGGCAGCGAGCAGCGGCGGCCAGATCTTGGTCGCGATGATCCAGATGAGGCCTGCGAAGGCCAGCGCCTGGGCGATCAGGGTTGCATTGATGTTCATGGCTGCGCTCTATCCGGTGTCTTTCGGGACCCTTGCGGGTCCTGCACGGCAACCCGCGCCGGCGGTGTGCCGGGCGCGGGTTCGGTCGGGCGGATTAGCCCAGGCGCTCGATGAACGGGCCGATCAGCGGGTTCGCGAAGGCGAACATCAGGCCGACGGCGACCGTGATGATGAACGCGGCGTCGATCAGGCCGGCGGTGATGAACATGCGGACCTGCAGGACCGGGATCAGCTCCGGCTGGCGGGCGGCGGACTCGAGGAACTTGCCGGCCATGATGGCCAGGCCCAGGCCGGCGCCGAGGGCGGCGAGGCCGATCATGATGCCGATGGCCAGGATGGTCGAGGCCTGAACGTTGGCGAGGAGGGCGAGAGCTTCCATGGTGTTTCTCCGAGCGGATTTACGAGTGAAAGGAAAGGATGAAGGTTTGCAGCGTGGTTCAGTGATGCTCTTCCATGAGGCTCAGGTACACGATCGAGAGCATCATGAAGATGAAGGCCTGCAGCGGGATCACCAGCAGGTGGAACAGCATCCACCCGAGGCCGAAGACGCCCGCGGCGATCGCACCGGCGATGCCGACGCCGCCGAGGACCCAGATCAGCAGGAACACGATCTCGCCGCCGTACATGTTGCCGAACAGTCGCATCGCCAGCGAAACCGGCTTGCTGAGCAGCTCGACGATGTTGAGCAGGATGTTGGCCGGGAACATCCACGGGCCGAACGGCGCGGTGAAGAACTCATGGACGAAGCCGCCCAGGCCCTTCGCGCGCAGGGCGAAGAAGATCATCAGGAAGAAGACGCTGAACGACATGCCGAGCGTGGCGTTGACGTCGGCGGTCGGGACCGGCTTCCAGTATTCGATGCCGACCGCGTGCAGCGGGATGGCGAAGAAGTCGGCCGGGATCATCTTGATGAGGTTCATCATCAGGATCCAGCAGAACAGGGTGATCGCGATCGGCGTCACCAGCTTGCTGCGACCCGGGTAGGCGTCGCGCGCCTGGGCGTCCACGAACTCGAGCACGATCTCGACGAAGGCCTGCCACTTGCCCGGCACGCCGGACGTGGCCTTGCGGGTGGCCAGCCAGAAGGCGAACACCATGGTGAAGCCCATCAGCGCCGCCATAACCAGCGTGTCGACGTTGAGCTGCCAGAAGCCGCCCTCGCCGAACTGGATGGTCAGGTTCTTGAGGTGGTGCTGGATGTAGCTCGTCGGGGCAAGTTCGGCTTCGCTTGCCATTGCGTCCAACCTGTTTGAATTCATCGTCGCTGCATTGCCACCGCCGCGGATGCGGCGAGGGCGGCCACCAGCCCCGCCAGCAGCGGCAGCGGCGGGAGCTTCCAGACACCGATCGCCAGCACGCCCAGCGCCAGGACCAGCACCCACTTGGCGAACACGCCGACCACGAGGCGCATCAGTGCGCCGGTCGCCGTCGTCACGCCGCCTTCGAGCAGGGCGCGCCCCATCAGGAACGTGCCCAGCGCGACCGCCGAAGCCCCGGTCATCGTCGCCGCCGCCGCGGGCAGCCCGTACAGGGCGCCCAGCAGGACCGCCACGACACCCCCGGCCAGCAACTGTGCCAGCGCGGCTTTACGCGCCAGGCGGTTCGTGGCTGCAGGGGTTCGGGACACGGTGGATCCAAGCAAGCCCAAGGAAACCCCCGGGCGTGGGGCGCAAATTATACGCGTGCGTGCGGGCGCGGCTCAAGGGCGAAAAGCGTGAATTTCAGACCTTTCGCGAATCTTTTTTGTCTTCACCGGAACTCGGCCGCCGCCCTTGCGGGAGGCTTGCCGGCACCGCCACCCCTGGACCAAGACCCTCGTGCCCGAGCCGCCGCCCACAGTGGCACATACGGGCGGGAATAGCGAAGCCCGCTGGCGCGGCAGCCGATAACGCAAAGAAAAACGCCGCCTTTTTGGGGCGGCGTTTTGGGATAAAAACCCTGGCGATGACCTA
>NZ_AVCK01000017.1 GCF_000747155.1 Arenimonas metalli CF5-1
CGCAGCGGCACGCCCAGTGCGGCCGCGACCGGCCGCGCCAGCTCCAGCGCCTGGTCGTAGCCGCGCTGCCGCAGCCGGGCCGGATGCAGCGGCACCGGCACCAAGGCCCCGGGCCGCGGCGCCCCGGCCAGGCCCCGGGCGAGCCCGGTAGCCATCAGCTCCGCCAGCAGCCGGCCGGCGGCCAGGTCGCCGTGGAACTTGAAGCGGGGCAGCAGCCGGTCGAGCGGGAAGCGGTAGGCCAGCGCGGCGACCGTGGCGTCCAGCGGCGGCGGCCGGCGCAGGCAGCGGCCGCAGCGAAACCCCGGCCCGGCGGGCAGCGGAAGGGCGCAGGTGGGGCAGGCGGGGTGGTTCCAGGGCAGGTCGCCGCGGCAGGCCGCGCAGAGATCCTGCCCGTCGGCGCCGGGCAGCCCGCAGACCAGGCAGCGCAGGGGCAGCAGGGCCCGGCCCAGCCACCGAGAAAATCGGACAGGCCAGGTCATGCCGCGATGTGCTCCACTTCACGGATCGGCGGGCGCGGACGGGGATAGCCTCCGGCTTCGGGTTCGCGGTCGGTCGGGGGTCGGCCGTCAACCTGGGGCAGTGCGGTTTGGTTGACAGGGGTGGGCATGCTCACCAGACTGCCGCACTCCATTAATGCAGCGCCGTCAGGGGTTTGCCATGTCTGCCGTCATCCGCCACGACTGGACGCGCGAAGAAGTCCTCGCGCTGTTCGATCTCCCCTTCCCCGTGCTGATGCAGCGCGCCGGCGCCGTGCACCGCGAGCGCTTCGACCCCAGCGAAGTCCAGGTCTCGACCCTGCTGTCGGTGAAGACCGGCGGCTGCCCCGAGGACTGCGCCTACTGCCCGCAGGCGGCCCGCTACAACACCGGCGTGGACGCCACCAAGCTGATGTCCACCGACGAAGTGCTCGAGAAGGCCCGCGCCGCCAAGGCCGCCGGTGCCTCGCGTTTCTGCATGGGCGCCGCCTGGCGCAGCCCGAAGGACCGCGACATCCCGAAGGTGGCCGAGATGATCCGCGAGGTGAAGGCCCTGGGCCTGGAAACCTGCGCCACGCTCGGCATGCTCAAGGCCGACCAGGCCGTGGCCCTGCGCGCCGCCGGCCTCGACTACTACAACCACAACCTCGACACCGCGCCTGATTTCTACGGCGACGTGATCAAGACCCGCGAGTACCAGGACCGCCTGGACACCCTCGGCCACGTGCGCGACGTCGGCATGAAGACCTGCTGCGGCGGCATCGTCGGCATGGGCGAGTCGCGCGCGCAGCGCGCCGGCCTGCTGCAGGCGCTGGCGAACCTGCCGGCGCACCCGGATTCGGTGCCCATCAACCGCCTGGTGCAGGTCGAAGGCACGCCGCTCAAGGGCACCGCGCTGCTCGATCCGTTCGAGTTCGTGCGCACGATCGCGGTCGCCCGCATCGTGATGCCGGCCTCGATGGTGCGGCTGTCGGCCGGCCGCGCCGAGATGAACGACGAGCTGCAGGCGCTGTGCTTCCTGGCCGGCGCCAACTCGATCTTCTACGGCGAGAAGCTGCTGACCACCGGCAACCCGGACGTCGACGCCGACCGCGCCCTGTTCGAGCGCCTGGGCCTGCGCCCGATGGAGGTCGTGCAGGAATCGAACACCGTGCATGCCGACATCGTCGCGCCGGCCACCGCCTCCTGCGCCGCCTGACATGCCGCGCCAGCGCCTCGCCGAACGCCTTGCCGCCGCCCGCGCCGACCGCGAGGCCGCGCAGGCCGTGCGCACCCGGCGCGTGGTCGAGGCGCGCGAAGGCATGCAGGTGCTGGTGGATGGCCGCCAGCTCACCAGCTTCTGCGGCAATGATTACCTGGGCCTGAGCCAGCACCTCGACGTCGTGGCCGCGCTGCAGGAAGCCGCCGCCTGGCACGGCGTCGGCAGCACCGGTTCGGCCGGCGTCAGCGGCCACCACGCCGAGCACGCCGCGTTCGAGCGCGAGATGGCGCAGTGGCTGGGCTACGAGCGCGGCCTGTTCTTCGGCACCGGCTACCAGGCCAACCTCGCCGTGCTGCAGTCGCTGCTGGGCGAGGGCGACCTGTGCGTGCAGGACAAGCTCAACCACGCCTGCCTGATCGACGGCGCGCGCCTGTCGCGCTGCGAGCTCAAGCGCTATCCGCACGCCGACGTGGAGGCCGCGATGCGCCAGCTGATGACGCGCCGCGACGGCGTGGCGATCCTCGCCACCGACGGCGTCTTCAGCATGGACGGCGACCAGGCGCCGCTGGCCGACCTGGCGCTGGTGGCGCGCGCGCAGGACGCTTTGCTGTACGTGGATGATGCCCACGGCGTCGGCGTGCTGGGGCCGGAAGGCCGCGGCAGCCTGGCGGTCGCGGGCCTGGGCGCGCGCGAAGTGCCGCTGCTGCTGGTGCCGCTGGGCAAGGCCTTCGGCGGCCAGGGCGCGATGCTGCTGGGCAGCCACGCGGTGGTCGGCCACATCGCCGAGACCGCGCGTCCGTATCTGTATTCGACCGCGCCGGCGCCGGCGATGGCCGCCGCGATGCGCGCGAGCCTGAAGCTGATCCGCAGCCAGCCCTGGCGGCGCGCCAAGCTGGCGTCGCTGGTGGCGCGTTTCCGCCGCGGCGCCTCGGCGCTGGGGCTGCCGCTGCAGGAATCGTTCACGCCGATCCAGCCGATCGTGCTCGGCGACAACGCGCGCGCGCTGTCGCTGTCGGCCGCGCTCGAGCAGGCCGGCTACCTCGTCACCGCGATCCGGCCGCCGACGGTGCCGGAGCAGCAGGCGCGGCTGCGCATCACGCTGAGCTGCGAACACAACGAGCGCGATGTGGACGGCCTGCTGGCCGCCCTCGCGGAAGCCCTCGGCGCCCGCAAAGCCCCGCAGCCGGCATGACCCTGTTCCACGACGTGCGCGGCCAGGGCCCGGACCTGGTGCTGCTGCATGGCTGGGCCATGCACGCGGGCATCTTCGCGCCGCTGGTGGCCCGGCTCGAGCCGCACTTCACCCTGCACCTGGTCGATCTGCCGGGCCATGGCCGCAGCGCCGGCACCGGGCTGCCGCTGCGGCTCGCGGAAGCCGCCGACGCGGTGGCCGCGGTGGTGCCGGCACGCGCGCTGTGGCTGGGCTGGTCGCTGGGCGGTCTGGTGGCGCTGCAGCAGGCGGCGACGCGACCGCAGGCCGTGCGCGGCCTGGTGATGCTGGCCGCCAGCCCGCGCTTCGTGCGCGGCGAGGACTGGGCGGCGGGCATGGACGCCGCGGTCTTCCGCAATTTCGCCAGCGAGCTGGGCCGCGACTACCGCGGCACCCTCGATCGCTTCCTGATGCTCGAGGCGCAGGGCTCGGACCACGTGCGCGAGGAACTGAAGCTGCTGCGCGCCGAAGTCTTCGCCCACGGCGAGCCGGCCGCCGACGTGCTGTGCGAGGGCCTGGGCCTGCTGGAGGACAGCGACCTGCGCGCCGCGCTGCCGGCGCTTGCGATGCCAAGCCTCTGGCTGGCCGGCCGGCGCGACCGGCTGGTGTCGCCCGCGGCGATGCTCGCCGCGTCGGAAGCCGCGCCGCAGGGCCGTTTCGTGCAGGTGGAAAGCGGCGGCCACGCGCCCTTCCTCACGCATGCCGGTGAAGTGGCCGATGCGCTGCTCGCCTTCGCCGCGGACTGCGCGCCGTGAGCGGCCTGTTCGACCGCCGCCACCTGCGCCGCGCCTTCGGCCGCGCCGCGCCGAACTACGCCGCGGTGGCCGCGCTGCAGCGCGAGGCCGAGGCGCGCCTGCTCGAGCAGCTTGATTACCTCGACGACCGCCAGCCCGCGCGCATCCTCGACCTGGGCTGCGGCCCGGGCCGCGCCGCCGGCGCGATGAAGAAGCGCTGGCCCAAGGCCGAGGTGATCGCCCTCGACGCCGCCCTGCCGATGCTGCGCGAAGTGCCGCGCCACACCCGCTTCTGGCGCCCGGTGCGGCGGGTGAACGCCGACGTTTCGCAGCTGCCGCTGGCCGACCAGTGCGCCGACGTCATTTTCTCCAGCCTGTGCCTGCAGTGGGTGGACGACCTGCCCGCCACGCTGTCGGAGTTCCGCCGCGTGCTGCGTCCGGGCGGGCTGATGCTGCTGTCCACCTTCGGCCCGGCCACGCTGTCGGAACTGCGCGATGCCTACCTCGCCTGCGGCGAAGTGCCGCCGCTGTCGCCGTTCGCGCAGATCCAGCAGGTGGGTGACGCGATGCTGGCCGCCGGCTTCAAGGACCCGGTGCTCGAGCGCGACGAGTACACGCTCACTTATCCCGACCTGCGCAGCCTGATGCAGGAGCTGCGCGCGATCGGCGCCGGCGACGCGCGCCACGACCGCCCGCGCGGGCTCGGCGGCCGCGGTCGCCTGCAGCGCGTCACCGCGCAGTACGAAGCGCTGCGCCGCGACGGCGTGCTGCCCAGCACCTGGGAAGTGATCACCGCCCAGGCCTGGGGCCCGGCGCCGGGCGCGCCGCGACGCGATGGCGGCGCCGACCTCGCCAGCTTCCCGGCCGATCGCATTCCGGTGCGGCGGCGGTAGACTCGCCGGGTCCCCCCGACCCGGAGCCGCCATGACTCGTCTTTCCTCCGAGCGCCTGCTCGTCCTCGCGCTGGCCGCCAGCCTCGCCGGCTGCGCCACCACGCGCACCGAGATCGCGTCCACCGATGACGCCGCGGTGCTGGAAGGCACCGAGTGGCGCCTGGTCGCCGCGCCCGGCGAGGCCTCGGTGCCCGACGTCGGCCCCGGCGCCGCCACGCTCCGCTTCGAGGCGGAACGTTTTTCGCTCGGCGGCCCGTGCAACAGCCACACCGGCGGCTGGTCGCGCGACGGCATGCAGCTGCGCCTCGGCGGGGAAGGTGCGGCGATCGCCAGCACCCGCCGCATGTGCCCGCCGCAGATCATGGCGCGCGAAACGGCGCTGGTGCAGGCGATGATGGCGCCGCTCACGCTCGGCTTCGACGGCCCGTTCCTGCAGCTGCGCGCCGCGGATGGCGCCAGCTGGCGCTTCGACAGCCGCCCGCCGGTCGCCAACGCGCCGCGCGAGCGCATCGTCCAGATCGCCGGCCAGCGCGCGCCGTGCACCGGCATCGCCCAGCAGCTGTGCCTGCAGGTGCGCACCCAGCCGGGTGCGCCGTGGGAGCTGCACTATGGCGACATCGAAGGCTTCGACTGGCAGGTCGGCGTGGAGTACGTGCTGCGCATTCGCGAGACCACGGTGGCCAACCCGCCTGCCGACGGCAGCGGGCGGCACTGGCAGCTGATCGAAGTGCTGGACAGCAGCCAGGACTGAGCCGCCCCTCGGCGAACCGGACAGGAGGACGCGACGTGTCATCCCTCTACTACCTCGCCGCCGGGCTGGCGACGATCACGGGCCTGGTGCATTCGGTGCTGGGCGAGCGCCTGATCTTCCGGCACCTGCGAAAAGGCACGCTCGTGCCGTCCGAAGACGCACCGCCGCTGCGCGGACGCCACGTGCGGATCCTGTGGGCCACCTGGCACCTGGGCAGCGTGTTCGGCTGGGCCTTCGCCGGGGCCCTGGTGGCGCTTGCGACGGGCGCCCGCTCGCTGGAGTCGATACTGGTGGCGGCGGTAGTGTCCGCCTACACGGGCGGCGCGGTGCTGGTGTTCGTGGGTACCCGCGGCCGCCATCCCGGCTGGGCCGCGCTGCTCGCGGTCGCGGTGCTGGCCTGGCTCGCCGCGGGCCCGGCCTGACGGATCCTGATTCGAACCGGGGAAGACGATGGCCAACAGGACAGGGGCAGCCTGCTTCTCGATCAACAGCGCATGGCTGGTGCTGGCCTGGCTGGTGAGCGCCGTCAGTTGAAGAAGAAGCGAGCCAGGAGCCGCGGCATCCGGCATCCCGCGCGGAACGCGGTGGTGTTCGGGCTGGCCACGCTCGCGGGCGTCGCCCTGGTCTGGATGGGCGCCGTCGACATGCGCGAAACCGGGCGGAGCGGTTCGCCATGGCTCGCGCTGGGGCTGTTTCCGGCGCTGCTGTGCCCGATCGCCTTCGTCCATTACCTCAGGATGATCCCGGTCTTCCGCGACCTGCAGGGCGGCCGCAGCGCGATCGCGCGCTGGACGGTGCCTGCCGAAGAGTTCGATCGTTTCCGCGAGGAACAGCAGCGGATTCCCGCGGCCAGCATCCTGGTCAATTTCTACCGGCCGCCGAAGGACACCCCGGCCAGCGGCGTCGAGGTCATCTTCTCCGATCGCGGCGTGCTGGTCGGCGACGGTTACTTCCCCTTGTCGCCGACCGGGAAGCGGCGGCTGCAGAGCGTGGCTTACGTGGCCTCCGATCCGCCGACGATCGAATTCGGGATGGTGATCACCACGAGCGTCCGCACCTCGAGCCTGACCTACGCGACCCAGCGCGCCCTGGAAACGCTGCGCGTGCCGGTGGCGACCGATGCGCGGCGACAGGCGGGCGAGGTCGTGGACCGCTTCCAGTCCGCCATCGACCGCGGCTGAGCCCGGGGCCGCGCCTCCCGCGCGACGCCCGCCTCAGTCGAGCGCGTCGTGGCCGCCGAGATCCGCGTGGCCGCCGCCGCCCGACTCGAAGGTGCGCACGCGCTTGGCGTCGCGGCGCGCTTCGGACAGGCGGCGGATGCGCTCACGAAGCGACTCGGCGTCCTTCAGCCAGGGCAGGTGGATTTCAGGCGTCGAAGCGTCGGTGGTGAAAAGCACCACCTCGCCCAGGCCGAACATCCGTTCGAAGAAGGTCTGCTCGAGCCGCGTATCGCGCACGCGGTAGAGCTCGAGGTCCTCGGTGCTGCGGTTGAACACGCCGCGCCGGATGGACAGCCGCTGGTCGGTCAGCGTGTACACCGTGTTGCGCACCACCAGCCAGCGCCAGAGTGCCCACGGAATCGGGATCAGCAGCAGGCAGGCGAGGAACCAGCCGGCGTTCTGCCACTGCGAGGGCGTGCCGGTCCATTCGCTGCGTTCGGTGTCCATGGGGGCTCCTGGGGGGGTCATGCCGAGACCTGGGCAATCCAGTCCTCGAGGTTGTAGTAGTTGGTGATGCGGGTGATCGCGCCATCCTCGACGTCGAAGAAGGCGCCGCCGGGCAGCACGTACTTCTGGCCGTGCGCGGGCGGCAGGCCGGTGTCGTTGGCGAGGTACTCGCCGTGCACCACGTACTCGGCGGCGACGCGGGTGCCTTCCTGGTTGGCCATCACGACGATGTCGCGCAGCTGTTCGCGGTAGCAGCGGTTCATGCGCGCCAGGAAGGCGGCGAAGGCGACCTTGCCGTTCTCGCGCGCGCCCTGGTTGATGTCGTGCGCCACGTCGGGGTCCAGGCGCGCCAGCATCCCCTCCCAGTCGCCGCGGTTGAAGGCGCTGTAGTAGGCCAGCACCAGTTCGATGGCGCGGTCGGCCGCGCGGTTGCCGTCGACGATCATGTCTTGCCTCGGGGGGTTACCAGGGGAGCGCGGCCAGGTCCACGTTGCCGCCCGACAGGATAAGCCCGATCCGGCGGCCGGCGAAGGGCTCGGGGTAGCGCAGCACCGCCGCCAGCACGGTGGCGCAGGACGGCTCGATGATGATCTTGAGCCGCGCCCAGGCCAGCCGCATGGCCGCCACGGTTTCGGCGTCGGTCACCACCAGGGCCTGCAGGCCGTCGCGCCGCATGATGGCCAGGTTGATGGCGCCGACGGTGCCGCGCAGCCCGTCGCAGACGGTGTCGGGCGTGAAGTCGGTGACGTGGCGGTTCTGGCGAAGGGATTCGAAGGTCTCGGCCGCGCCGGCCGGCTCGGCGCCGAACACCGGGGTGCCGCGCGCGGCCAGCAGGGTGCCGCTGGCCAGGCCGCCGCCGCCGAGCGGCGCCAGCAGCGCGTCCAGCGGGCCGGTCTCGTCCAGCAGTTCGAGCGCGGCCGTGCCCTGGCCGGCGATCACGCGCGGGTCGGTGTAGGGATGCACGAGGGTAGCGCCGGTTTCTTCCTGTACGCGTGCGGCGGCGGCCTCGCGCGCGGCGATGGTGGGCGCGCAGCGGTGCAGCACGGCGCCGTAGGCTTCGATCGCCGCCAGCTTGCTCAGCACCGCGCCCTCGGGCACCACCACGTGGGCGGGGATGCCGCGGCTGCGTGCCGCCAGCGCCAGCGCGGCGCCGTGGTTGCCGGAGGAGTGCGTGACCACGCCGCGGGGCGCGACGGCTTCGTCCAGTGACCAGACCGCGTTGCAGGCGCCCCGGAACTTGAAGGCGCCGCTGCGCTGGAAGTTCTCACACTTGAAGTGCAGCTCGGCGCCGGCCAGCGCATCGAGCGAGCGTGAGCGCAGCACCGGCGTGCGGCGGGCGTGCGGGGCGATGCGGGCGGCGGCGGCGAGGACGTCGTCGAAGCCGGGGAGGTCGGGGGTCATGGGCGGTCCGTCGTGGGGCGCGTGCTAGCCTAGCAAACCGCTGCCTGCCTCCCCCGGAAACCCGCACAGAATGAGCCTCCCCCGCGACGACGGCCACGTCCACCTGGCCGACTACGTCCCGCCCGCGTGGCGCATCCGCCACGCCGACCTCGCCTTCGACCTCGACCCCGACGCCACCGAGGTGCACGCCCGGCTGTCGCTGGATCCGGACCCGGACCAGCCCGGCCAGCCGCTGGTGCTGGACGGCGAGGAACTCACGCTGTTGTCGATCGCCGTGGATGGCCGGCCGCTGGCCGCCGACCGCTACACCTACGACGGCGCCACGCTGCGCATCGACGGCCTGGCCGGCGCCTGCGAACTCGAGACCCGCGTGCGCATCCATCCGGCCGGCAACACCCGGCTCGAAGGCCTGTACCCGAGCGGCCGCCTGCTGCTGACCCAGTGCGAGGCCGAAGGCTTCCGCCGCATCACCTTCTTCACCGACCGCCCCGATGTGATGCCGCGCTGGCGCATCACCCTGCGCGCCGCGCGCGAGCGCTTCCCGGTGCTGCTGGCCAACGGCAACCCGGTCGCGCGTCGCGAGCTCGACGATGGCCGCCACGAGTCGACCTGGGAAAACCCGCACCCGACGCCCTGCTACCTGTTCGCCCTCGCCGCCGGCGACCTCGACCGCGTCACGCACTCGGTGCGCACCGCCGAGGGCCGCGAGGTCGAGCTCAACGTCTGGGCCGAGCCCGGCGACGTCGCCCGCTGCGAGTACGCGCTGGGCGCGATCGAGCGCAGCCTGCGCTGGGACGAGCGCCGCTTCGGGCGCGGCTACGATCTCGACGTGTTCAACGTGGTCGCTGCCCAGGATTTCACCATGGGCGCGATGGAGAACAAGGGGCTGAACATCTTCAACGCCCGCTACATCCTGGCCGACGAGGCCACGGCCACCGACGCCGATTTCCTGGCGATCGAATCGGTGGTGGCGCACGAGTACCTGCACAACTGGTCGGGCAACCGCGTCACCCTGCGCGACTGGTTCCAGCTTTCGCTGAAGGAAGGCCTGACGGTGTTCCGCGACAGCGAGTTCAGCGCCGACCTGCATTCGCGGGCCATCAAGCGCATCGAGGCGGTGCGGGTGCTGCGCGGCCGGCAGTTCGCCGAGGATTCGGGCGCGCTGGCGCATCCGGTGCGGCCCGATCGCTACCGCGAGATCAGCAACTTCTACACGCTCACCATTTACGAGAAGGGCGCCGAGGTCATCCGGCTGCTGCACACGCTGCTGGGCGAAGACGTCTTCCGCGCCGGCATGGACCGCTACTTCGCCGACAACGACGGGCGCGCGGCGACGATCGAGGACTTCCTGGCCGCGCACGCCGCCGCCAGCGGCCGCGACCTCGCGCAGTTCGCGCTCTGGTATTCGCAGGCGGGCACGCCCGAACTGTCGATCGCCGAAGACTTCGATGCCGCCACCGGCGACTACACGCTCACCGTGGAGCAGCACGTGCCGCCGACGCCGGGCCAGCCGCTGAAGCAGCCGATGCTGGTGCCGCTGCGCTTTGCGCTGTACGACGTCGCCGGCGCCGCCATCACCGCCGCACCGGAAACCGACGCGGCGATCAACCCGGCGGGCTTCCACGGGGTTGCGACCAACGGCGCCATCGTCGAGCTGGTCGCCGCGCGCCACGTGCTGCGCTGGCGCGGCCTGCCGGGCAAGCCGCTGGCCACCTTCAACCAGGGCTTCGCGGCGCCGGTGAAGATCGCGTTCGCGCAGTCGCCGGCCGACCTGGCGCGCAGCGTGCGCGTCGAGCGCGACGAGGTGTACCGCTGGGACGGCCTGCAGCGCCTGGCCATGCGGGCGATCCTGCAGCACGACGCGCTGGCCGCCGATGCGCTGGAAGCGGCGCTGGACGACCTGCTCGCGGATCCGGCCGCCGATCCCGCCTTCGTCGCCGAATGCCTGGCGCTGCCGGACTTCGACACGCTGGCCGATGCGATGGCACCGGTGGAGCCGGACGCGCTGCTGGACGCGCGCGACGCCCTGCTCGACCGGCTGTCGCGCGCCCTGTCGGCGCCGCTGCTGGCGCGCTACGACGCCATGGCCGACGCCGCCGCACAGGGCCTGGAAGGCCCGGCGATGGCAGCCCGTGCGCTTCGCAACGCCTGCCTGGCCTGGCTGACCCGCCACGACCCGGCGGCGAGGCTGGCGCAGCGGCAGTTCGACGCCGCCCGCACGATGACCGAACGCGGGGCGGCGCTGCGCTGCCTGCTGCATTTCGGCGCGCCGGGCGCCGCGGCCGCGCTGGCGGATTTCCGCGCGCAGTTCGCCCACGACCCGCTGGTGACCGACAAGTGGATCGGCTGGGTCGTCACCCGCCCGCAGGCCTCGGCCAGCGACGACGTTGCCGCGCTGCTGGCGTCCGAGTGGTGGAAGCCCGCCAACCCCAACCGCGTGCGCGCCGTGCTCGGCAATTTCCAGCGCGGCAATCCGCGCGCCTTCCACCGCGCCGACGGCGCCGGCTTCCGCCTGGTGGCCGCACGGCTCGCGGCGCTGGACGCGACCAACCCGCAGGTGGCGGCCCGGTTGCTCGGCGGATTCGAAGGCTGGCGCCGCCTGCATCCGCCGCTGCGCGCGGTGGCCCGGGACACGCTGGCCGGCCTCGAGGGGCAGCTGCGCTCGCCCGACTGCCGCGACCTGCTGGCGCGGCTGTTGGTGGATTGAACGGCGCGCCGCGGCCCGGGTTTCAGCGCCCGGGCCGCTGGCCCATCAGGCTGGCCAGCGCCGAGCCCACGACCACCAGCACGGCGCCGGCGTAGCCGGCGATGCCGACCTGTTCCGGCGCCAGGCTGCCGGGCCAGATCGCCTGCGTTGCCGCCACCGCGCCCAGGCAGAGCAGGGGCGTGGTGGCGAGGATGGCCGACACTCGCGAGGCCTCCCAGTGCGCCAGCGCCTCGGCGAAGGCGCCGTAGGCCACCAGGGTGTTCAGCGCGCAATACAGCAGCAGCGCCCAGTGCAGTCCGTCGAGCTGCAGCAGCGTGACCGGCCGCGCCAGCGGCAGCAGCACCAGGCTGGCCACGACGTAGATGAAGAGCAGCATCGCCGGCGACGACAGCCGCAGCAGCAGCTGCTTTTGCAGCAGCGCGTAGCCGGCCCAGACCACCGCGGCCAACACCACCAGCGATGAACCGAACAGGTAGCCGGCGCCGCCGCCGTCGAGCTGGTCGCGGAAGAACAGCCCGAGCCCGCCGACGATCGTGGCCAGGCCCAGCCACTGCCAGCCGTTGAAGCGTTCGCGGAAGACGAAGATGCCGCCCAGCGCCATCAGCAGCGGCGCCAGCTGGATCAGCAGCTGCGCATTGGCGGGCGAGGTCTGCTGCACGCCCAGCAGGTAGAAGACGTAGTTGCCGATCAGCAGCAGCGCGGCCGCCAGCAGCATGGCCCAGCGCTTGCGGTCCAGCGTGGCGAAGCCGCCCAGCCCGCGCCGGGCCGCGAGCCACGCGAACATGAGCACGGCCGCCAACAGGAAGCGGAACCAGGTGAGGGTGTAGGGATCGACCTGCTCCAGCGTGACCTTGAGCGCCACCGGCAGCGTGGCCCAGCAGGCGGCCGTCACCAGCGCCAGCAGCAGGCCCAAGCGCCATCGTCCGGAGGCCTGGTGCAGCGACATATGGACGGGTCCCGTGGGCGTGAAGGCGGCGAACATTAGCACGCGGTCGGCGACGGGGAGGGTTAAGCACGGATTCACCGCCCGGCGCCGAGACTGGCCCGACTTCCGGGGGGAACGCCATATGTCGCGCCGCAACCTTTTGCTCGCCGTGCTGCTCGGGTTCGGACTCACCGGCTGCGTCAGCTACGGCGAGTACTACACCGAACGCGACCGCTACTACCAGGACGGCGGCTACTACTACCCGGCCGACGACGGCTACGGCGACTACTACGAAGCGCCCGACTATTACGACGACCCGTACTACGGCTATTCGTCCTGGAGCTACGACCGCTACTCCTGCCTGGGCTGGTATGGCTGCTCGCCGTTCTGGAGCCGCTACTACGCTCCGGTCCATTCCGGGTGGAGTTTCGGCATCGGCAGCCATTGGAGCTACAGCGGCTGGGGTGGCTACGGCGGCTACTGGTCGCCCTGGTACGACCCTTATTACTACCGCCCCCACTACCCGCGGCCCCGGCCCGACCATGGCGGCCGCCCGCAGCCGCCCGGCCCGCCCCCGGGCCCGCCGCCCGGCGGCGACACCGGCGGGGTGGGCACGACGCCCTTGCCCCGGCCCGGTGCACCGAGCCGCGGCCCCGGTCGCCCGGTGATCGTCGATCGCGAAGGCCGTCCCGGCCAGTCCGGTGCCGGCTTCCCGCCGGCGGGTCCGGGTCGTCCCGGCACCGACATGCCGACCGAGCGGCCCATCGAGCGCCCGGCCGACCGTGAGGCGCGCCCGCTGCCGCGCCCCGATTTCCGCGACTCCCGCCGCAAGCAAACGGAGGCTGGCGACGTCGGTCGCCCGCTGCCGATCCGTTCCGAACCGTCGCCGCGGCCGGCGCCGCGCCCCGCGCCGGACTACCGCCGCTTCGAATCGCCGCCGCCGTCGCGCGGCGGCGACTACGAGACGCCGCGCCCGAGGCCGCGCCAGGAGCCGATGATGCGCCCCGAGCCGCGGATGGAACCGCGCATGGCCCCGCGGCCAGAGCCGCGGATGGAGCCTCGCATGGCCCCCCGTGAGGTCTATCGCCCGGCTCCGCCAGCCAGCCGGCCGGAGCCGGCCCCGCGACCCGCGCCGCCGCCGCCGCGCCAGGCACCCCCGGAAACGAGAAATCCGTCACAAAACGAAGGACGCATCGACGAACAGTAGGTTTTTTGGCCGTCACCACGTTGCGCCGACCGAAGGGCCGGCGCATCCTGTCACCGCTGACTGACCCGGAGCGTCACATCGTGACGCTCGCGAATGCCCCCGCATCGCCTGTTCGGCGCCCGGCACCAGGTCCCCTGGATTCCCCCTGTTCCAAGACCCGCCGGGCGCCGACTTTCTTCCAGGACCGCGAAATCGCGTCCTTCTTTCAAAACCGCAAAAAAAAAGGGTCGGGAACTCCCCCCCGGGAGTTCCCGACCCTGGCATCCCTGTCGCGCGCCTGACCAGCCCCTGTTCAGTCTGGTCGACGCCCCCCGGCGTTGGCCGCGGCAGGTGCCATTGGGATTAAGCATGAAGCGTGCCAACCCCGTCGTGTGCAGGTTGGCACGGTGCGCGGGATAATCCGCGCCCCACCCGCGGCCCGGCCGGCGGACCCCTCGGAAAACTGGATGCACAGCTACGACGTCATCGTCATCGGCGGCGGACACGCCGGCACCGAAGCCGCCCTGGCTTCGGCGCGCGCCGGCGCGCACACGCTGCTGCTGACCCACAGCCTCGAGACCGTCGGCCAGATGAGCTGCAACCCGGCCATCGGCGGCATCGGCAAGGGCCACCTGGTGCGCGAGATCGACGCACTGGGCGGCGCCATGGCCCGCGCCGCCGACCTCGCCGGCATCCAGTGGCGCACGCTCAACGCGAGCAAGGGCCCGGCCGTGCGCGCCACCCGCGCCCAGGCCGACCGCGTGCTGTATCGCCAGGCCATCCGCGGCATCGTCGAGAACCAGCCCAACCTGTCGCTGTTCCAGCAGGCCGTGGATGACCTGGTGATCGAGGGCGACCGCGTCACCGGCGTCATCACCCAGAGCGGCCTGCGTTTCGACGCGCGCGCGGTGGTGCTGACCGCCGGCACCTTCCTCGCCGGCCGCATCCACGTCGGGCTGGTGAACTATCCCGGTGGCCGCGCCGGCGATCCACCCGCGACCACGCTGGCCCAGCGCCTGCGCGAGCGCCCGTTCGCCATCGACCGGCTCAAGACCGGCACGCCGCCGCGCATCGACGGCCGCAGCATCGATTACACCGGCCTGGCCGAGCAGCCGGGCGATATGCCGGTGCCGGTGTTCTCCTTCTTGGGCAGCGCCGCAGACCATCCGCGCCAGGTGAGCTGCTGGATCACGCATACCTCCGAACGCACCCACGAGATCATCCGCGGCGGCCTCGACCAGTCGCCGATGTACGCCGGCGTGATCGAAGGCGTGGGCCCGCGCTACTGCCCGAGCATCGAGGACAAGGTGGTGCGCTTCGCCGACAAGGCCTCGCACCAGGTGTTCATCGAGCCCGAAGGCCTGGATACGCACGAGGTCTATCCCAACGGCATCTCCACCTCGCTGCCGTATGAAGTGCAGGTCGCGCTGGTGCGCTCGATCAAGGGTTTCGAGAACGCGCACATCACCCGCCCCGGCTATGCCATCGAGTACGACTTCTTCGACCCGCGCGGGCTGAAGGCCTCGCTGGAAACCAAGCTCGTGGACGGGCTGTTCTTCGCCGGCCAGATCAACGGCACCACCGGCTACGAGGAGGCGGCGGCCCAGGGCCTGCTGGCCGGCCTCAACGCCGCGCGCCAGGTGCAGGGCCGCGAGGCGTGGTCGCCGCGCCGCGACCAGGCCTACCTCGGCGTGCTGGTGGACGACCTGGTGACGCATGGCACCACCGAGCCCTACCGCATGTTCACCAGCCGCGCCGAGTACCGGCTGCAGCTGCGCGAAGACAACGCCGACGCGCGCCTGACGCCGGTCGGCCGCGAGCTCGGCGTGGTCGATGAGGCGCGCTGGTCCGCGTTCTCGCGCAAGGCCGAAGCGGTCGAACGCGAACGCGCGCGGCTGCAGGCGGTGTGGGCCACGCCCGGCGGCGCGCTGGCGCGCGAACTCGAGCAGGCCACCGGCGTCAGCCTCAGCCGCGAGTGCACCGCGCTGGACCTGATGAAGCGGCCGGAGCTGGATTACTCCGCCATCGCCGCGCTGCCTTCGCTGGCGCCGGGCGTGGACGACGCCGCCGTGGCCGAGCAGGTCGAGATCGGCGTGAAGTATGCCGGCTACCTCGAGCGCCAGCACGACGAGATCGCGCGCAGCCGCCGCAACGAAGACACCCGGCTGCCGGAAGGCTTCGATTACGCCGGCATCCCCGGCCTCTCGGCCGAGCTGCAGGCCAAGCTCGCCGCCGTGCGCCCGGAAACCATCGGCCAGGCCCAGCGCATCCCCGGCATGACGCCGGCGGCCATCTCGCTGCTGCTGGTCTGCCTGGCCAAGCGCCGCGGCAAACGCGTGGCCTGAGCCGCGATGCCGGTCCGCTCGCATCCGCTGCACCGGCAGTGGCTGGCCCGCCGCCGCCGGCTGCGGCGCTGGCTGCGGCCGCTGCCGCGCCGCGCCAACGTGGCGCGCTATCCGATCATCAAGTGGTTCGCGGTCGCCGCCCGCAAGCGCCCTTACCTGTGGTCGTTCAAGCGCGCACAGGTCATGCCCTCGCTCTACGTCGGCGCGGTGCTGGCGCTGATGCCGGTCTATGGCCTGCAGGTCGCGATCGGCCTGGCGCTGGCGATCCTGGTGCGCGGCAACCTCACGGTGATGATCGCGCTGCAGATGATCACCAACCCGCTCACGCTCGGCCCGATCTACCTGGGCACGCACGCGCTGGGGCAGTGGCTGATCGCGCTCACCGGCTACGGCGAGGGCGTCGGCGAGATCGGCACGCGCGTCAATGCGCTGGTGGTGGGCGGCCTGGTCGCGGGCCTCGGCCTGGCCGTACTGCTGGACCTGGGCTGGCGCCTGCTCGCCTGGGAGGCGCGCCACTTCAGCGCGCAGCTGCGCGCGCTGCACCTGCTGCACGCGCCGAAGGACCCGGAGCCGCCCGCCGGGAAGTGACAGGCGGCGCCGGCTTCACTAGATTGCCGGCATGAAGATCCTGCTCACGTTGCTGCTCGCCCCCGGCCTCGCCGCGGCCGCCTCCGTCTCGCCCTGGTCGCTGCCCGCGCCGGCCGGTGCGTCCCAGCCGAACCTGTCGGTCGCGCCCGGCGGCGACCTGCTGCTGAGCTGGATCGAGCGACGCAGCGAGGGCGGCCATCGCCTGCGCTTCGCGCGCAGCACCGGCGCGACGGCCTGGTCGCCCGCGCGCACCATCGCCGAAGGCGACGACTGGTTCGTCAACTGGGCCGATTTCCCCGCGCTGCAGGCCCTGCCCGACGGCAGCCTGTGGTCGCATACGCTGGTCAAGAACGGCGACGCCACCTATGCCTACGACGTGCGCCTGCAGGTGTCGCGCGACGGCGGCGGCACCTGGCGCATCCTCGGCGCCGTGCACGACGACGGCACGCCGACCGAGCACGGCTTCGCCACCCTCTGGCCGCAATCGAAGGACGAGGTCGGCGTCGCCTGGCTCGACGGCCGGAACAGCGCCGGCGGCCACGGCGGCGGCCACGACGGCCACGGCGGTGCGATGACGCTGCGCAGCGCGCGCTACGGCGCCGATGGCGGCAAGCGCGGCGAGGCCGAGGTGGACGCCATGACCTGCGACTGCTGCCAGACCGA
The DNA here is from genome assembly GCF_000747155.1 of Arenimonas metalli CF5-1. Taxonomy (GTDB): domain Bacteria; phylum Pseudomonadota; class Gammaproteobacteria; order Xanthomonadales; family Xanthomonadaceae; genus Arenimonas; species Arenimonas metalli. The sequence goes on from NZ_AVCK01000017.1 coordinate 16,748, forward strand.
CAGCGCGATCGGCGCCCGCGGCGTGCTGCTGGCCTACCGCGACCGCGCCGAAGGCGAGATCCGCGACATCCGCGTCACCCGTTTCGACGGCAAGGCCTGGACGGCGCCGGCGCGCGTACACGCCGACCAGTGGTTCATGCCGGCCTGCCCGGTGAACGGACCCGCCATCGCCGCCCGCGGCAATGCCGCCTGGGTGGCCTGGTACACCGGCGCCGGCGCCGCGCCCTCGGTGCGGGTCGCGCGCTCGACCGACGGCGGCGACACCTTCGGCGGCATGCGCGAAGTGGCGGTGGGCGAGGCCCAGCAGGGTCGCGTCGACCTGGCGGCCGATGCCGGCGGCGTCTGGATGAGCTGGGTGCAGGAAACCGGCGGCCGGCAGTCGCTGTGGCTGGCCCGCTTCAGCCCCGCGCTCGACGCCGAGCAGTTCCGGGTCAAGGTCGCCGACATCGCCGGCCGCGGCCGCGGCACCGGCTTCCCCCGGATGCAGCTGCGCGATGGCCAGGCCTGGCTGGCCTGGACCGAGGTCGTGGACGGCCAGCCCCGCCTGCGCGGCGCCCGCGTCCAACCCTGAACGGGAACGGCCCGACTGTACCTAGTGGTACGGATTCAGGCTTTGGATTAAGGTGCAGCGACGCCTCCGGCCAACCGGGGGTGGAGGCAGCGGCTCTAGGGGAGGGAGTGCAGCCGGCGCATGCGCCGCGCGGCATCTTGAGGAGACCCTGGGCGCGTGGTCACGCACTTAACTACAGTCCGACAGGAGTTTCCCATGCCCCGTTTCCATCGTTTGGCCGGCGCCGTTGCGCTCGCGCTCGGTTGCGCCGGCGCCGCCCAGGCGCAGAACTTCACTGGCTTCTTCGTCTTCGGTGACAGCCTCAGCGACGCCGGCAACGTCGCCGCCATCTCGGGCCTGCCGCCCGGCAACAGCTTCACCACCAACCCGGATCCGGTCGCGGCTGAAATCATCGCCCGCTACTTCGGCCTGCCCGACACCAATTCGCTGGCCGGCGGCCCGAACTTCGCCTGGGGCGGCTCCTGCGTCAACGCCACCGGCCCCTGCCTGAACCCGGTCCCGAACATCCCGACCCAGGTCTCGCAGTACCTCGCCAGCACCGGCGGCCGCGCTGATCCGAATGCGCTGTACAGCATCTGGGGCGGCGCCAACGACATCTTCGCCTCGCTGGGCACGCCGGCCACCGCGCAGGCCAACACGGTCGCCGCGGCCACCGCCTACGTGCAGCAGATCGGCCGCCTGCAGGCCGCCGGCGCGCGCTACGTCATCGTCTACAACCTGCCCAACCTCGGCGCCACGCCGCAGTTCGGCGCCAACCCGACCGTGGCTTCGTCGGTGTCGCAGATCACCGTGGTCTACAACACGGCGCTCAACACCGGCCTGGCGTCGCTGGGCGACGGCATCATCGCCATCAACACCTTCGGCCTGATCGCCGAGATCGTCAGCAACCCGGGTCTGTACGGCTTCACCAACGTCACCGGCGTCGCCTGCACCGGCTCGTCCGTGGCCTGCGGCCCGTCGGGCTCGGGCCTGCCGGCGAGCTACGCGCCGGGCACCAACGACACCTATCTGTTTGCCGACGGCGTGCACCCGACCGGCGCTGCGCACCGCATCCTGGCCAACGTCGTGCTGTCCACCATCGCGGCGCCGATCCAGGTGTCCTACGCCGGTGAAGGCGGCCTGCAGGCCGCCGCGGACCACAGCCGCGCCGTCAACGACGAGCTGATGTCGGACTTCCAGCTCAACCGCGAGGTGGGCTCGGTGCGCGGTTTCGCGACCGTGAACTTCGGCCAGCATGAGTACGAGGACAACGCCAGCACCAACATCCTCGGCGGCGACGCCGATGCGCTGTCGCTGACCCTCGGCGCCAACCACCGCATCAGCGAGAACGCGTACTGGGGCGTGGGCATCACGCTTGGCAACCACGACAACGCCGTGGCCAGCGCCGACATCGACAGCAACTCGGTGATCGGCTCGATCGGCGGCGCGCTGCGCTTCGGCGGCGGTGGCTACGTGCACGGCGCCGTCAGCGGCGGCAGCACCGATGTCGAGATCTCGCGCTTCATCGAGATGGGCGCCACCGTCCGCGAAGAGTCCGGCACCACCAACGCCAGCCAGTACGGCGCCGAGCTGGGCCTGGGCTGGCTGTTCGGTTCCGCCGACGGCCTGCAGCACGGTCCGTTCATCGGCGCCCAGTGGGTGCAGCAGACGGTCGACGGCTACGCCGAGGACAGCGGTTCGGCCACGGCGATGAACTTCTCCGAGTTCGACCGCGATTCGCTGGTCACCCGCGTCGGCTACCAGCTGATGGGCAACCTGGGCGACAGCGAGCGTGCGATCCGTCCGTTCGCGCGCGTGGCGTTCAACGAGGAAGGCGAGGACGACCAGGTCCGCGTCAACGCCGGCTCCAACTCGATGCCGGGCCGCTTCACCCTCGGCGGCTTCACGCCGTCGCAGGACTGGATCAGCGCCGACGTCGGCGTGCAGTTCATGGTCGGCGAGTCCACCACGGCCTACCTGTCCTACAACGGCCGCTTCGCGGACGACCTGCAGGACCGCAACACCTTCGGCCTGGGCCTGCGCACCACGTTCTGATCCCAGCGCCATCGCAGTACCCGAAAGGCCGCCTCCGGGCGGCCTTTCTTTTTGCCCATGCGCCTGGGGTCTGGCGCCGGGGCCACCGCGGAAGCGACGCTCGCTTTCCCGGTGACGACGGCGCCTGAATAACCATCACCGCTCGAGGCGCCAGTTCAGGGAGGCGGCGTTCTCGTTGCCGGATTCGATGCTGACGTCGAAGCCGCGGGTGAGCAGGTACTTGAGCGTGACCACCTGGCCGGTGCCGATCAGCGACACGCCGTAGCTCAGGAACAGCCGCGGCGAGACGTACTTGCCGACGGTGAAGGTGGCGCCGCCGAGGTTGCGCGAATCGACCACGCCGGCTTCGTCCAGGCCCAGCTGCGCGCCGATCTGCTGCGCCACCAGGTTGCCGCCGGCGCCGAGCGCCATCGCGGCGGCGTTGAGCTGCTGGCCCTCGTTGCCGGTGGTGGTGCCGATCGGGCGGCCGAACACCAGCCACGACAGCGCTTCGCTGGTGTCCATCGCCGGGTTCGAGATGACCGTGGTCTGCGGGCGGCGCGCGGTGCCGCGCACCTGCACGCCGACGGTGACGCGGTCGAACTCACGCTCGGCCCGGATGTCGAGGGTGGGGTTGTCGTAGGGCGAGTTCGCGAAGCCCAGGCGCGCGCGTTCGATCTGCAGCGACTGGCCGTAGGCGCGGTAGCTTCCGCTGACGTCGAGCGTGCCGGTGGCGGTGGCGGGGCGGCCGGGGCGTTCGCGCAGGGCCAGCGAGCCGCGCATGCGGCCGTCGAGTCCGAAGCCCTTCAGGCGCACGTCGTCGCCCAGCGCCACGGTGAAGCGCATGTCCAGCGGCATCCGGCGCTCGCGCGGGCCATCGATCGGATCGAGCACCACCACGTCGTCGGACACGGTGGCGCTGCTGTCGAGCGCCTCGAGGTCCATGCGCGCCTCGGGCACGTCCATGCGCCCGCGCAGCTCGAGCTGCCGGTCGTGCAGGCGCAGCGTGATGTCCGGGCTGGCGATGACGTAGAACTCGGCGGTGCTGGCGAGGGTGACGCGCTCGCCCTGCAGCACCAGCTGCAGCGGCGCCTCGCGGTCGCGGAAATTGAGGCTGCCGTCGAAGCGCAGCAGGCCCTCGCCCGAGCGCAGGCTGCCGTCCAGGCGCGCGCTGCCGTCGACGTCGCCGACCAGGGTGAACTCGCCGTCGGCCAGCTTCAGGCCCAGGCCCGGCAGCTCGGCCGCGAAGCCGCCGAGGCGGGCCTGGCCGGAGATTTCCGGCGCGTCGCGGCGGCCGGCGAGCGCGAGCCGGCCCTGCAGGCGTCCGACCGGCGACGCGAGGTCAGGCGAAAAGAGCTCGAGCCAGGCGAGATCGCGGACGTCGAGCACCAGCTGGCCGTCCATCGTGGATGCCGGGTCGAGGCCGCTGCGCAGCGTGGCCGATATGCGGCCCGCGTCGGCCAGCGCGGCCTCGAGCCGGGCGTCGAGCTGGTCGCCGGCCAGCGTGGCCTGCAGCGACAGCGCGGTGTAGCCGAACACCTCGCGCTGCGCCTGCGGGCTCAGGCGCAGGCTGCCGCGTTCGGAATCCACGCGCGCCTCGCCGCGCCAGCGGCCGTCGCGGCCGCGCTGGCCGTTGGCACGCAGGTCGAGCGTGCCGTCGGCGAACAGCGGCAGCGCGTCGTCCTGCGGCAGCCAGGGCTGGGCGAGGGCGAGCGGCAGCGCCTCGCCTTCGAGATCGAAGCGGTCACCCGTGGCGCTGGCGCAGAGCCGGCCACCGGCGTCGGCCACCAGGCAGCTGCGCGCCAGGCGCAGGCCCGCGGGGCCGTAGCGAAGGTCGGCGCCGCCCTGCAGCGAGAGTTGGGGGCCGGGCTTCGGGGTCAGCGCGAGCGTGTCCAGCTGCGCGCGCCACTCGGCCCCGGTGCGCGTGATGTCGCCGGCGAGCGCGAGGTCGCCATCCGGGCCGGTCGCGCTGGCGTCGAGCGCGAACGCAGCCTGGCTGCCGCGGGCGTGCAGGTCCAGCGTGTCCGCGGCCAGGTTGGCGAGGCCGAAGTCCGTGGCCTGCAGCCGCAGGTCGCCGCCCGCGCCGCGTGCGGGCAGGCGGCCCGACAGCGAAACGGCGTCGGCCGTGGCGCCGCCCCACGCGAGGTCGCGGCCCGCGAGCGCCGCATCGATGTCGGGCGCCGCCGCCGGACCGCGCACCGAGAGCGTGCCTTCGATGCGGCCGCGGCCGTCCGCCACCAGGTCGGCCAGCTGCAGCGGCGCGAACCGGGCCTGCAGGTCGTAGCGATCGCCGAACCCGCCGCGCGCCTCGACCTGGCTGTCGCCGATGCGCAGCGCGGCGTCGAGTTCGCCGCGCTGGCCGTTCCAGTCGGCGCGCGCCCGGCCGCCCAGCGCGCGGCCGCGCAGCTGGCCCGCGAGGCCGTCGAGCGAGGCGCGGCCCTGCCAGCGGCCATCGTCGGATTGCGTCGCATCGAGCACCAGCTGGCCGCTCACCGCGCCCGGATAGTCGGGCAGGAAGTAGCCCGGGTCGAAGCCGCCAAGCGCGGCGTCGAGCCGTACCGCCACGCCGGGCGACCACGCGACCTGGCCGCGGCCGTCGAGCTGGCCGCCGGGCGTGCGCACGCGCAGCGTGTCCAGCGCGAGCTGCCGCGCGTCGCCGCGTCCGGCCAGCGTGACGTCGGCCCGTTCGCCGGCGCGCACCAGCGCCACGTCGCCGGCGATTTCCCAGGCCTCGAAGCGGCCGCGCGCGGTGACTTCGCCGGAAACATCCACCGGCAGGGCGTCGGCCCCGGCGGTGGTGGGACGCTGGCGCCAGCGTTCGGTGGCCAGGCGCAGGTCGAAGCGCGGGGATTCGCCCTCGACCTCGAGGTCGCCGGCCACCACGACCTCGCCGTTCTCGTGCTGCAGTCGCAGCGGATCGGCCTGCAGCCGGCCGGCGGCGAGCGTGAGCTTCGACGGCAGCACGTCGAGCGCGAGTTCGCCCTGCGCGAACCGACCTTCGACCTCGGCCAGGCCGCCGGACCCGCGGGCGTCGAGCTTGAACGCCACCGCTTCGCCTTCGCCGAACCCGAACCGCGCCGGCAGCAGCCCGGCCGATTCCGCCGACAGCGTCCAGGCCGGCGCCGGGCCGGCACCGTCCTCGAACGCCAGCGACAGCGCGCTGCGTTCGGACAGCGTGCCCGCGGCCTCGAGGGCAAAGCGGTCGAGGTCGCCCTGGCCGTCGAAGGCCAGGCTCGCGGCGGGCAGGGCGTCGGTGGCCGGCAGGTCGAGCCGGCCCTTCAGCTGCGTGCGGAAATTCCGGTCCGGCAGGTATTCGCCCGACAGCGACAGCCGGCCGGCTGCGTGCGTTGCCTCGAGCGCGCCGACCCGGAGGCCGCCCTCCATCAGGCGCAGGTCGCTGCCCTCGGCGCGGACCAGCGTCCACGGCGGGGACTCGCCCTGGCGCAGCACGAAGCCATCGATCACGAAGCGCTTGGCGCGCAGGTCCAGCGGCACCGCCAGCCGCGGCAGGACCTCCGGCCACTCCGGCAGCGCGAACGGCGTGTCTTCCCCGGGCGCGAGGATCAGCTCGGCGCCGTCGACCTCCAGCGCCTCGAGCTGCAGCCGCCGACCCAGCGCCGGCAGCACGCGCGCATCGAGCAGCACGCGGCGCGCGCGGAACTCCAGGCCTTCCTGCCGATACACCACGTCATGCAGCACCAGCGGTCCGGACACAGTGCCCTCGGCGCGCGAGTACTGAAGCGACTCCGGCGGCAGCGTCCGCAGCAGCCGGCCCAGCAGCTCATCGCGGCCACCGCTGGTCGCCAGCAGCCAGAACAGCAGCACGCCGGCCGCCAGCACCAGCAGCACGCCGCCCCCGCCCACGCGCCGGCCCCAGCGCCGGGCGAAGGAACGCGGCGGGCGCGGCGCGGCCGTCACAGATCGGGCCCGATGTTGAGGTGCAGGCGCACCGACTGCTGCGCCGCGTCGCCGAAGCCATGCGCCACGTCCAGCCGCACCGGACCCACCGGCGAGCGCCAGCGCAGGCCGACGCCGGCGCCGATCTCCCAGTCGTAGGCGTTGAAGTCATCGAAGGCATCGCCCGCGTCCACGAACACGGCGGCGCCCCAGGTGCGGTTGAACATGCGCTCGACCTCGGCGCTCACCACCATCAGGTGCTTGCCGCCGAACACCAGGCGCTGGCCGTCCGCCGCTTCGAAGAACTGGCCGATCTCCTGGTAGCCGTAGCCGCGCACACTGCGGTCGCCACCCGCGTAGAAACGAAGCGACGGCGGGAAATCGGGGAAGTCGTCGCTGACCGTGGTGCCGGCCTCGGCGCGCAGCAGCACGCGGTTGCGCCGGCCGAAGCTGCGCACCATCCGCCCTTCGGCGCGCAGCTGCAGGAAGTCGATGTCCGAGCCCAGCGCGGTGCTGCCCGCGCGCAGCTCCAGTTCGAGCGACTGCGCGCTGCGCGGGTAGAGCGCGTTGTCGCGGTCGCCCCACTTCGCCCACAGCGAGGGATAGACCAGGCTGCTGTAGCTGCGGTTCTCGCCGGTCACCGAGTCGTCGAAGCGCTCGCGCCGGTAGTTCAGGCCCGCCACCAGCTCCCAGTTGCCGATCCGCCCGCTGCGGCTGCCCACCAGTTCGATCAGCTCGCTGTCGATGAAGTCGAAGGGCTCCTCGCGCACGCTGGCCGCCACCGTGTACCAGCCGTCGAGCCAGGCGAAGGCCGGGATGCGGTACTGCACCGTGAGGTCGTTGCGGCGCTCGGCCAGGCTGACCTGGCTGCGCAATTTGTGGCCGCGATTGTTCACCCAGCGCCGCTCGAGCCCGGCGGTGACGCCCGCGCCGGTGTCGGTGCCGAAGCGCAGGCCGGCCGAATAGATGCTGCGCTTGGCCGGCGCCAGCGATACCTCCACCGGTACCGTGAGGTCGTCGCCTTCGGCCGGCTCCGGCTGGATGTCGATGGCGCTGAAGTAGTCGAGTTCGGCGAGCGACGTCTGCAGCGCCAGCAGCTCGGACTGCTGGTAGGGATCGCCCGGCTCCCATGGCACCAGGTTCTCCAGCAGCCCCGGGCGGAACGGGTGGCCTTCGAAGCGCGCCTCGCCGAAGCGGTGGCGCTCGCCGCTGCGCCAGGCCAGGGTGATGTCGGCGCTGCGCTGGGCGCGGCTGACCTCGACGCGATGGGTCTCGAGTACGGCGTCGAAATAGCCCCGGGCCGCCAGGCCGGCGTCGATCTGGGCCTTGCCGGCTTCGTACACGCCGTGGTCGAAGGGCTGGCCCTCGCGCGGGCGCAGCCGCTGCAGTCGCCGGGTGATCGCCGGGTCCTCGCCGGCCGGGCCGTCGATGCGCAGGTCGCGCCCGCGCACGCGCACCGGCTCGCCCGCGTCCACCTGCACGATCACGGTGACGACTTCGCCCTCGCGCACCAGCTCGGTCACGACCTTGGGGTCGTAGTGGCCGAAGGGCTCCAGCGCCTCGCGGGTCTCCCGCGGCACCTGGCGCAGCAGGTAGGACAGCCGGCTTTCAGTCAGCGCCTTGCGGCGGTTGGGGTTGAGCCGCTGGATCGACAGCGTGTCGTCCACGTTGTCGCGCATGTCCTCGTCGTCCAGCCCGCGCACCTCGACCGCGCGCAGCTCCAGCGCCGAACCGGGGGCGGGCAGCAGCAGGGCGCAGGCAAGCAGGGCGGGCGGCAGGAGCGGGGGGAGGCGGCGCGCGTTTGGCATGTGGCCCAAGAATACCCGGCGGCCATGTTCTTGCCTTGCGAGGAAACGGTTGCGAAACGGTTCCGATGCAAATAAGATTGATTCGCATTAGCTAGCCGCAACGGCCAAGCCAGCAATACGTCCGCAGGAACTCCACTGATGTCCATCCCGACCCCGTCGGCCGGCCGCTGGCCGGCGCCGCGCCTCGTTTCGCTCGCCATCGCCTCGGTGCTGGCTGCCGCCGCTCCCCTGGCCCTGGCCACCGCCGCCACGGAGGCCGCGGGCCGCGAAACCCCGGCCCAGCCCGACGGCGCCCACCGCGCCACCCGCCTCGACGGGGTCGAGGTCACCGGCGAGCGGATCGAGAAGGCCGCGTCGCCCAAGTACACCGAGGCACTGGTGGATACCCCGCAGACGATCACCGTCGTGGACAAGGCGACGATGGACCAGCAGGGCCTGGTCACCCTGCGCGAGATCCTGACCACGCTGCCGGGCATCACCTTCGGCGCGGGCGAGGGCGGAGGCGGCTACGGCGACAGCATCAACCTGCGCGGCTTCAGCGCCAATGCCGACCTGACCGTGGACGGCGTGCGCGACAGCGCCCAGTACACCCGCTCGGACAACTTCAACCTTGAGTCGCTGGAGCTGGTCAACGGCGCGAACTCGGTGCATTCCGGCGCCGGTTCGGTCGGCGGCAACATCAACCTGGTCAGCAAGGTGGCGATGCTGGAGGACTTCAGCGCGTTTTCGGCCGGCGCGGGCACCGACGGCTACGGCCGGCTCACGGCGGACAGCAACCATCGGCTCGGCGAGGCCAATGCGCTGCGCCTGAACGCGATGGTCCACCAGAACGACGTGCCGGGCCGGGACTTCGAGTCGTTCGAGCGCTGGGGCTTCGCGCCCTCGCTGGGGCTCGGCCTGGATTCCGACACGCGCCTCACCCTGGGCGCGCTGGTGCAGCGCGACGACAACGTGCCGCAGTACGGCGTGCCGTACTTCCCTGCCTACGGCGGCCTGCTGCCCGGCGCCGACCGCGAGGGTTACTACGGCTACCACAACCTCGACCGCCAGGAGATCGCCAACGACACGGTGACCGCGGTGTTCGAGCATGACTTCAGCGCCGACCTGCACCTGCGCAGCCTCGCGCGCTACCAGGCGGTCGACCAGACCACCGTGGTGGACGCCGTGCAAGGCACCTGGTGCCTGGACAGCGGCATCAACCCGGCTACCGGCGCGGCCTGCGCGGCGCCCGGCACCTACCAGCCCAGCGGTCCGCGCGGCCTTCGGCGCGACACCGAAAACCGCCTGTTCGCGAGCCAGACCGACCTGACCGCGCGCTTCAAGACCGGCGGCGTGACCCACGCGCTGGTGGCCGGCGTCGCCTTCACCCGCGAAACCTTCGAGCTCGACACCGGCAACGTGCTGCGCAACGCCGACGGCAGCCCGGCGCCGCTGCCGGTGATGGACCTGGGCCATCCGGACTCACGCTGGACCGGGCCGGTGAACTATTTCCGCACCGGGAAGTCGTCCGGCACGCTCGGGAACCAGGCGATCTACGTGTTCGACACGCTGGGCTTCGGCGAGCGGTGGCTGCTGAACCTCGGCGCGCGCTACGAGCGCAACGAGGGCGCCAACCACAGCTGGACGGTGAAGACCTACTCGGCTGCCGCCGGCGCCGACAACACCGGGTTGGGTTCGCTGGTGGCGCGCGGCCCGGACTTCCGCAGCGACGAGGACCTGTTCTCGTGGCGCGGTGGCCTGGTCTTCAAGCCTTCGGAGAACGGCAGCGTTTACCTGAGCTACGCCAACAGCAACACGCCCTCGAAGGCGTCCGTGAACGGCGCCTGCAGCGCCGCCACCTGCGGCGTGGATCCGGAAGAGGCGCGCAACCTCGAGCTGGGCACCAAGTGGGACGTGCTCGGCGGCCGCCTCGCGCTGACGGCGGCGGTGTTCCGCAACGAGCGCACCAATTACCGCGTCGCCGACTTCGATCCGGCCAACCCGAGCGGCGAGCAGCAGCTGGACGGTCAGGCGCGCGTGGACGGCGTGTCGCTCGGCATCGCCGGCGAGCTGACCGACCAGTGGTCGGTGTTCGCCAACGCCACCCTGCTCGACAGCGAGGTGCTGCAGTCGGTGTCCGACTACTGCCTGGCCAATCCCGGCCTCAACGGCTGCACCAACACGCCCGCGAACCCGGATCCGCAGCGGGGCCAGCGCATCATCAACACGCCCGAGCAATCCGCCAGCGCCTGGACCACCTACGCCTTCGCGCCGGACTGGACGGTGGGCTACGGCATCACCTACCAGGGCGGTTTCGACGGCGGCCGCGTCGCCGGCCTGCCGGACGTCAAGAGCCACACCACGCACCGGGCGATGCTGGCCTGGGCGGTGAACGGAACGCTGGCGCTGCAGCTCAACGCCAACAACCTCTTCGACAAGCAGTACTTCACCCGCGTGCGCAACAACGGCTGGGCCACACCCGGCGAGGCGCGCTCGCTAGTGCTGACCGCCAACCTCGCCTTCTGACCCATCCACGGCAGGCCCGCGGCGACGCGGGCCCACCCGGAGCCTGAGCATGCTGCTGCACATCCCGAACGTGCTGTCCGCCGACGAGGTGGCCTATTTCCGAAGCAGGCTGGCGGGCGCCGGCTGGGCCGACGGCAAACGCACCGCCGGTTACCAGTCCGCGCAGGCCAAGGACAACGCCCAGCTGCCCGAGGCCGACCCGGTGGCGCGCGAGCTGGGCGGCCGCGTGCTCGATGCGTTGGGCCGCAGCCCGCTGTTCTTCAGCGCGGTGCTGCCGCGGCGGATCTTCCCGCCGCTGTTCAACCGCTACGCGGGCGGGCAGTCGTTCGGCTTCCACGTCGACAACGCGATCCGCTACGAGCGCGGCGCGAACGGCGCGCAGGTGCCGGTGCGCACCGACGTCTCGACCACGCTGTTCCTGAGTTCGCCCGACGAGTACGACGGCGGCGAACTGGTGATCCAGGACACCTACGGCACCCAGCGCGTGAAGCTGCCCGCCGGCGACCTCGTCGTGTACCCGGGCACCAGCCTGCACGAAGTGACGCCGGTGACGCGCGGCGCGCGCCTCGCCAGCTTCTTCTGGACCCAGAGCCTGGTGCGCGACGCCGGCCAGCGCCGCGAGCTGTTCGAACTCGACCGCGCGATACAGCGGCTCACCGTCGCCGCGCCGGGCGATCCCGCGCTGGTGCAGCTCACCGGCGTGTACCACAACCTGCTGCGCCGCTGGTCGGACGCCTGAGGGAACCCATGCTGCGCAAACTCATCTTCCAGACGCATTGGCTGCTCGGCATCACCGCCGGGCTGGTGCTGGCCCTCGTCGGCGTGACGGGCGCCGTGCTGTCGTACGAGCAGCCGCTGTTGCGCGCGCTCAACCCGGGCGTGATGACCGTTTCCGCCGAGGGCCGGCAGGCGCTGGCGCCCACGGTGCTGCTGGCGCGCGTGCAGGCGCAGCACGCGATGCCTGCGCAGGCGCTCACGCTGTCCGCGGACCCCACGCGGGCGGCGCGCGTCAGCTTCGCGCCGACGCCGGGCGCCGCCGCGGCGCCGGGCGGCCGCGCGCGCGGCGAGACGCGCTACGTCGACCCGTACACCGGCGCGCTGCTGCCGAAGCCCCGCGGCGAAGCCTTCTTCCGCACCACCATGCAGCTGCATCGCTGGCTGGCCGCGGGCGAGGTGGGCAAGCAGATCGTCGGCGCCTCCACGCTGGCGCTGGTGTTCTTCTGCGTGTCGGGGATCTACCTGCGCTGGCCGCGGCGCTGGACCAGCCCGCGCGCATGGCTGCACCTGGACGGGGCCCTCACCGGCCGCCGCTTCCTATGGCACCTGCACTCGGTGGTGGCCACGTGGCTGCTGCTGCCTTACCTGGTCATGGCCCTGAGCGGGCTGTACTGGTCCTACGGCTGGTACCGCGAGGGCCTGCTGGCGCTCAGCGGCACGCCGGACAACGCGCAGCGCGGGCCGCCGGCCGCCGCGGGCCGGGGTGAAGCCGGGGGCGGTGCGCCGGACGTGGACGTGGCGGCGGCCTTCGCGTCGTTCGAAGGCGCCGTGCCGGCCTGGTCCACGGTGACGCTGCGGCTGCCGGCCGCGGCCGGGCAGCCGCTCGAATGGAGCTACCAGGATCCCGCGCCGCCGCACGAGCGCGCCAACAACCGGCTGGTGCTCGATCCCGCCACGCTGGCGGTGGCCGCGCACGAGCGTTATCTCGACAAGCCGATCGGCCAGCGCCTGATGGCGGGCATCTTCCCGCTGCACAGCGGCAGCTGGTTCGGCGGGATCGGGCTGTTCGTGTTCTGCGTGGCCAGCCTGGCGATGCCGCTGTTCACCGTCACCGGCCTGCAGCTCTACCTCGATCGCCGCGCGAAGAAGCGCGCCGGGCTGGCGCGCCGGCGCGAGCGCGAGCAGGCGCGCGCCCGCGCGCCCTCAGCTGGCTGAGAGCTGCTCCACCGCCGCCACCTTGGCGAAGCGGTCGGCGATGAGCTTGAGCAGCGCCAGGCGGTTGTCGCGCACCGCGGCGTCGTCGGCCATCACCATCACCCGGTCGAAGAAGTTGTCGACCGGGCCCTGCAGCTCGGCCAGGCGCTTGAGCGTGCCGACGTAGTCGCGCTGGGCCAGCAGCGGGTCGGTGTCGGCGAGGGCCTTGGCCAGCGCGCCGTGCAGCGACTGCTCGGCGGGCTCGACCAGGCGCGCCGGATCCACGGCGGCCGGGATCGGCGTCTCGACCTTGCGCAGGATGTTGCGGATGCGCTTGTTCGCGGCCGCCAGCGAGCTGGCCTCGCGCAGGCGCGCGAAGCCGGCGATCGCCTTCAGGCGCTTGTCGAAATCGAGCAGGGAGGCCGGCCGCACGTCGGCCACGGCGTCGAACTGCGTGCCCGGCACGCCCTGGTCGGCGTAGTAGCCGCGCAGGCGGTCGAGGATGAAGTCCTCCAGCTCCTTCGCGTCCAGCGAGACGCCCGCCGGCAGCGACTTCGCGGCGATCGCGACCAGCGCCGGCAGGTCGAGCTCCAGCCCGCCCTCGATGATCGTGCGCGCCAGGCCCAGCGCGTTGCGGCGCAGGGCGAACGGGTCCTTGTTGCCGGTCGGCTTCAGGCCCGCGGCGAAACCGCCGGCCAGGCTGTCCAGGCGCTCGGCGATAGCCAGCACGCGGCCCAGCGGCGAGTAGGCGATGGCGTCGCCGGCGAAGCGCGGCTGGTAGGCCTCGTCGATCGCCCGGGCCACGGCCTCGGGCTCGCCCGCGGCGGTGGCGTAGTAGCGGCCGGCGATGCCCTGCAGCTCGGGGAACTCGCCGACCATGCGGCTCTGCAGGTCGGCCTTGGCCAGCGCGGCGGCGCGGCGGGCGGCGGCTTCGTCCATGCCCAGCGCCTTCGCCAGCGCGGCGGCCAGCTCGGCCACGCGCGCCGTCTTGTCGGCCAGCGTGCCCAGCTTCTGCTGGTAGGTAACCGAGGCCAGGCCTTCGGCCATCGCCGGCAGGCCCTGCTTGAGGTCTTCGTCGAAGAAGAACTGCGCATCGGCGAAGCGCGGGCGGATCACGCGCTCGTAGCCCTTGCGGATCTCGGCCGGGTCCTTGCTGTCGAGGTTGGCGATGCCGATGAACTTCTCGCTCAGCTTGCCGTCGGCGCCGTGCACCGGGAAGAACTTCTGGTTCGCCTCCATCGTCGAGACCAGCGCCTCGTGCGGCACCCGCAGGAAGCCGGGCTCGAAGCTGCACAGGATGGCCTTGGGCCACTCGACCAGGCAGTTCACCTCCTCGAGCAGCTCGGCCGGCACGCGGGCCTGGCCGCCGGCTTCGCGCGCGGCGGCGGCGATCTCGGCGCGCACGCGCTCGCGGCGCTCGCGCGGGTCGGCCAGCACGTGCGCCTCGCGCAGCGCCTGCAGGTACTCGCCGGCGTCGTTGAGCCAGACGCCCTTGCCGTGGTGGAAGCGATGGCCGCGGCTCATGCGGTCGGCCTTCAGGCCCAGCACTTCGCCGGGCGCGACGTCGCGGCCGAGCAGGATCACCAGCCAGTGCACCGGGCGCACGAAGGCGATGTCGCGGCTGCCCCAGCGCATCGGCTTCGGGATCGGCAGGCCCTTGAGGGCCTCGGCGGTGATCTCGGCGAGCAGGTCGAGGGTGGCCGCGCCGGGGCGCGAGCTGCGGGCGACGAAGCGCATGCCCTTGGCGTCGGTGACGCGGTCGAGCTTCTCCCAGGCGATGCCGTTCTTCTGCGCGAAGCCGAGCAGGGCCGGGGTCGGCTTGCCCTCGGCATCGAGGCCGATGTTCATGTACGGGCCCAGCACTTCGCTCTGCTGCTGCGGCTGCTGCACGGCCACGGCCGGCAGGAACACCGCCAGGCGGCGCGGCGAATACAGCGGGCCGGCGCGCAGGTCGCTGGCGTCGGTGCGCACGTCGATGCGGCGCGCGGCCAGGCCCTTGAGCACGCCGTCGTAAAACGCCTGCGCCAGGTCGGGCAGGGCCTTGGGCGGCAGCTCCTCGGTGCCCAGTTCGATCAGCAGCGGCAGATGGTCAGCCATGGGCGGCCTCCTGGTTCTTGAGGCCCGGGAAGCCGAGCTTCTCGCGCTGGGCGTAATAGGCTTCGGCGCAGGCGCGCGACAGCGTGCGCACGCGCAGGATGTAGCGCTGGCGCTCGGTGACCGAGATCGCGCGGCGGGCGTCGAGCAGGTTGAACGAGTGGCTGGCCTTGCAGACCTGCTCGTAGGCGGGCAGCGGCAGGCCGGCCTCGACCAGCTTCAGCGCCTCGGCCTCGCAGGCGTCGAAGCGGTGGAACAGCTCGGCCACGTCGGCGTGCTCGAAGTTGTAGGTGCTCTGCTCGACTTCGTTCTGGTGGTAGACGTCGCGGTAGGTGACGTCGCCCTGCGGGCCGCGGGTCCAGACCAGGTCGAAGACGTTGTCCACGTTCTGCAGGTACATGCACAGGCGCTCGAGGCCGTAGGTGATCTCGCCCGTCACCGGGCGGCACTCCATGCCGCCGGCCTGCTGGAAGTAGGTGAACTGGGTGACTTCCATGCCGTTGAGCCAGACTTCCCAGCCCAAGCCCCAGGCGCCCAGCGTCGGCGATTCCCAGTTGTCCTCGACGAAGCGCAGGTCGTGCACCAGCGGGTCGATGCCCAGCGCCTTCAGCGAGCCGATGTACAGGTCGAGGATGTCGTCCGGGTTCGGCTTGAGCACCACCTGGTACTGGTAGTAGCGCTGCAGGCGGTTCGGGTTCTCGCCGTAGCGGCCGTCGGTGGGGCGGCGGCAGGGCTGCACGTAGGCGGCGCGCCAGGGCTCGGGGCCCAGCGCGCGCAGGAAGGTGGCGGGGTGGAAGGTGCCGGCGCCGACCTCGAGGTCGAGCGGCTGGACCAGGACGCAGCCCTGGTCGGCCCAGTACTGGTTGAGCCTCAGGATCAGTTCCTGGAAGGTGGGTGCGCTCATCGCGGATTCGCCCTGTCGATTCAGCGCGCTAGTATAGCGGCGAACCCCCGCACGGCCCGCGACACGCCCGATGAAACCTTTCCTGATCCTCGAGACCGGGCGGCCCCTGCCGCAGCTGCGCCGGCACGGTGGCTTCGGCCACTGGATCCGGGTCGCCGCCGGGCTGCACGCCCGCGACGTCCGCCACTGCCACGTGCTCGACGGCGAGGCGCTGCCCGACGCGGCCGACTACGCCGGCGTGCTGGTCACCGGCTCGGGCGCCATGGTCACCGAGCGGCTGGACTGGAGCGAGCGCACCGCCGACTGGCTGCGCGACGCCGCCCACGCCGGCCAGCCGCTGTTCGGCATCTGCTACGGCCACCAGCTGATCGCGCATGCCTTGGGCGGCACGGTCGACTACAACCCGCGCGGCCGCGAGATGGGCACGGTGCCGGTGGCCGCGGCGCCGACCGCCGCCGACGACCCGCTGTTCGCGGGGCTCGGCGCCTTCGACGCCCAGACCACCCACCTCCAGACGGTCACCGCCCCGCCCCCGGGCGCCGCGGTGCTGGCGCGCTCCGAACGCGACGACTGCCAGGCCTTCCGTTGGGGCGAGGCGGCCTGGGGCGTGCAGTTCCACCCTGAATTCAGCACCCACATGATGCGCGGCTACATCCAGGCCCGCGCTGATGCGCTGGCCGCGGAAGGCAGCTGCCACCGCCAGCTGCTGGCGGAAGTGAAGCCGGCCCCGCTGGCGCGCCGGGTGCTTCGTCGTTTCATCCACGTGGCGCATGCGCGCGCCCGCAGCAGGAAATCCGCATGACCGCACGTTCCGTAAGCATGGCCGCCCCCTTCCGTTGGTTCATGAGGGCGCTCGACGCCGGGCGGCGGCAGCCGCGGGCCCTGTTCGGTGGCTTCGCGCTGCTGCTGGCCGTGGGCATGGTGCCGTCCGTGCTGCAGCTGGCCGCCCAGGCGCTGTTCCCCGCCTCGCCGGGCGCGCTGATGGTGGCCTACGGCGCGGTGATCGGCCTGAGCCTGGTGCTGATGCCGCCGCTGAGCGGCGCCGCGTTCCGCCTGCTGCACGACTGCGAGACGGGCCGGCCCGCCGCCGCGACCGATCTCTTCAACGGCTACCGCGACCGCGACTTCGCGGTGCGGATGGTGATGACCGCGCTGCTGCTGATGGTGGCCTACCTCGCGGTATTCGCCCTGCTGTTCACGGTGGTGCCGGGCAAGGAGTTCTTCTCCGAGCTGTTCGCGCGCGCGGCCGCCACGCCGCCCGGCGGGCAGCCCGACATGACCGGCATGCCGCCGCTGCCGCCCAGCTTCCTGCTGTGGCTGCTGGCGGCGTCGGCCTTCCTGGTGGTGCTGGGCAATGCCTACATGCTGGCCTTCGCCCACGCCGCGATGGCCGGGCAGGGCGCGGTGGGTGCGGTGGGCGGCGGGCTCGCGGCGACGCTGCGCAACCTGCTGCCGCTGGTCGGCTTCTTCATCGTCGCCATGGTCGTTGGCTTCGTGCTGGTGCTGGTCTTCGCGCTCGTGGCCGGCCTGGTGGCGGGCTTGCTGGGCCTGGTCAGCCCGGTGCTGGCGATGGCCGTGATCGTGCCGCTCTACCTGGTCCTGATGCTGGTGATTTACGTGGTGATGTTCGGCTTCTACTACCACGCGTGGCGCGAGATCTTCGGCGAGGTCGCCGACGGCCCGGTGGACGCGCTGGAAGCCTGATTCGCGTCGCTCAGAGGCCGCCCTGCGCGACCTCGACGATGAGCTGCACGTAGCGCAGCCCGATGAAGCCGACCGCGCCGAAGAACAGCGCGACCTGCAGCAGCAGCCAGCTGCGGCCGCCGCGCGGCATCGCCGCCGGGGCGCCCGGCGCCAGCTCGACCCGGGTGCCCGCGAGGTAGTCGTGCAGGGCGCGCCTGCCGGGCGAGAACGCCGACAGCGCGTGGCCCAGGTGCAGGGCGAACCAGCTCGGGATGCCGGCCACGAAGCGCAGCGCGATCCGGCCCGGCCCGCAGCGCGCGCCCTGGAGGTCGGTGACGCGCAGGCCCAGCAGGCGCTTGCCCGGGCTGGCCTGCCAGCGCGAGCTCTCGAACGCCACGAACCACGCGGCCGCGATCGCGAACAGCACCAGCGACACCGCCAGCACCAGCCAGAGCAGCTCGCCGGCCAGCCCGGTCATCTCCGCGCGCAGCACCTCGTCGCCGGTGAACAGGCCGAGCTGGCGCAGCGGTTCGTCGCCGCGCGCCTGCGACAGGTCCAGCAGGTCCCAGATACGGGACTGCAGCGTCTGCAGGCCCTGGTCGAAAACGAACCAGGCGTCTTGCAGCCGCGGCCACAGCAGCGGCAGCGCCAGCAGGCTGATGGCGCTGGCGTCGGCGCTGTAGGCGGCGTAGCGGCGCCAGAAGCCGGCCGGCGGGTTCATGCGATCAGCTGGCGGCCCGCGCCGGGCGCAGCATGGCGCCGGCGAGGATGCCCAGCTCGTAGAGCAGGCACATCGGGATCGCCAGCATCAGCTGGGACACCACGTCGGGCGGGGTGATGATCGCGGCCAGGATGAACACGCCCACGATCACGTAGCCCCGCGCCTCGCGCAGCTGCGCCGGCGTCACCACGCCCAGCACCACCAGCACCACCACGGCGACCGGCAATTCGAAGCTCAGGCCGAAGGCGAGCAGGATCACCAGCACGAAATCGAGGTAGCGCGAGACGTCGGGCGCCATCGCCACCGTATCCGGCGTGAACATGGCCAGGAAGCCGAACACCGTGGGCAGCACCAGGAACCAGGCGAACGCGCAGCCGATGTAGAACAGCAGCACCGCCGCCAGCAGGATCGGCCGCGCCAGCCGCTTCTCGTTCTGGTACAGGCCGGGCGCCACGAAGGCCCAGGCCTGGTATAGCAGCCAGGGCATCGACGCCAGCAAGGCCACGAAGAAGGCGAGCTTGATCGGGATGAAGAAGCCGCCCGCCACGTCGATGGCCTGCAGCGTGCCGCCGGTGGGCAGCTTGGCCACCAGCGGCTGCGCGAACAGGTTGTAGAGCTCCTTGGCGAACGGCACCAGCGCCAGGAAGACCACCAGCACCGCCGCCACCCCGCGCATCAGGCGCGCGCGCAGCTCCAGCAGGTGGCCCATCAGCGATTCTTCGGCCGGGGCGCTCATGGCTTGGACGCCCCGGGCCGCTTGGTGGCTTCGGCGTCCGCCGGCACGTCGTCCGGGGTCAGCTTGAACGGCTCCGGGTCGCTGTAGAACTCGAAGTCCGGCCCGGGGTCCGCGGCGGGAACGGGTTCAGATTCAGTTCCCGGTTCGGCCGCGGCGACAGTCGACGTGTCCGTCCCGGGAACTGAACCTGACCCCGTTCTTGGCGGGATGTCCTGCAGCGCGGTGTCGGCATCGGCCTTGGCCAGCGCCTCGGCATCGCGGACGCCCTCGCTGGCGGCCTGGCCGGCGGCGGTGACTTCCTTGCCGACGGCCTCGAGTTCGGTGCGCAGGTCCGCGGCCGGGTTGCCGACGCTGCGCTTGAGTTCGTCGGCGGCCATCTCGCGCTCGAATTCGGCCTTGACCGAATACCACTGCGCCCGCGCCTTGCGCACCCACAGCCCGGTGTAGCGCGCCGCCTTGGGCAGCCGCTCGGGCCCGAGCACGACCAGGGCCACGACCGCGATGATCAGCAGTTCGCTGAAGCCGATGTCGAACATGGCAAGGGTGCCGGCGCGGGGCCGGGACTCAGGAGTCCTTGCGCTGGCTGTCCTGGCGCGAGGTCTCGTCGGACGGCATGTCGCGCTTCTCGCTGCCGATCTGCGACGGCGGCTCGTCCTTGCCCTTCAGGCCTTCCTTGAAGCCCTGGATGCCTTCGCCCAGGTCCTTGCCGACGCCCTTGAGCTTCTTGGTGCCGAACACCAGCACCACCACGACCAGAACGATGAGCCAGTGCCAGATGCTGAAGCTGCCCATGGGGGTTTCCCTGCGTTGATCCGATGCCGGGAAGGATAGCGCAGCCGGCCCGCGGCTGCGCTGCCCGTTGGTCACTGGGCGAGGGTGTTTTCTTCCAGGCGGTCGCGGAACAGCACCAGCGCGTCCGGGGCGGCATTGGCGCGGCCCTCGAAGATGGCCCGCGGGGTGGTGTTGGGGCCGTAGGCGCGCTGGTTGGCGCGGTGGTCGATGCGCAGCACGGTGCCGTCCAGGGCCACGCCGGCGAACAGGCCGCGGGCGCGCGAGTAGCTGTAGATCTCGGCCTTGAGCTGCTCGTCGGTGGCGGCCTGGGCGGTGCGGCCGACCGGGCCGGCGGCCACGCTGGCGTCGGCGCCGAGGGTGAACTTGCCGTTGACGATGTTGTCCACGCCGCGCGGGCTGCGGAAGACCAGGATCACGTCGGAGGACTGCACGCCGGCCTGGAAGCCGATGCTGCCGCCGCCGAGCTTGATGAAGCTGGGGTTGGACCAGGTGCCGTCCGGGCTGCGCACCGAGATCAGGCCCTTGCCGCCCCGGCCGCCCAGCACCAGGCCGGCCTTGACCACGTCGGGGATGACGGCGATGGCGTGGGCGTCGGTGAACATCTTCTCCGGCACCGCGGTTTCCGGGATGCGCATGATCTCGCCGAGCACGCGGGCGGCGTCGTTGGCCTTGGCGTCTTCCTTCTCGCCGGCACGGGCCGGGGCGGCGAAGGCGATCAGCAGGGCGAGGGCGGCGGCGAGCGGGGCCAGCAGGCGATTCATGGGGGACCTCCGGGAACGAGCGACGGGACGAGTATGGCTTCGCGCCATGAACCGGGCGTGAGCCGTGCCTTCATTCCGGCGATGATAGTTTGTGTTCCCCTCACCCGGACAGCGACGCATGACCCCGCCCTATCGCGATGCCCCCGCCGCCACCGGCCCCGGCAAGACCGCCGTGCTGCTGGTCAACCTGGGCACGCCCGACGCCGCCACCCGGCCGGCGGTGAAGCGCTACCTGGCCCAGTTCCTGCACGACCACCGCGTGGTCGAACTGACCCGCTGGCTGTGGTGCCCGATCCTGCACTTCATCATCCTGCCGCTGCGCTCGGGCAAGGTGGCGAAGAAGTACGCCTCGATCTGGATGGAGGGCGGCTCGCCGCTGCTGGTGCACACCCAGCGCCTGGCCAGGGCGATGCAGCACTCGCTGCCCGACCTGCCGGTGCGGATGGCGATGCGCTACGGCAACCCGTCCATCCCCTCGGTGCTGCGCCAGCTCGAGGCCGAGGGCATGACGCGCCTGCTGGTGCTGCCGCTGTATCCGCAGTATTCGGCCAGCACCAGCGCCACCGTGCTCGATGCGGTGAACAAGGAAATCTCGACCTGGCGCCGCGTGCCCGAGCTGCGCTTCATCGCCGACTACCACGACGACGGCGGCTGGCTCGACGCGATGGAATCGCGCATCCGCGCGCACTGGGACCTGCGCGGCCGCGCCGACAAGCTGCTGTTCTCCTTCCACGGCCTGCCCAAGCGCTTCGAGCGCGCCGGCGATCCCTACCCGCGCCAGTGCGAGGCCGGCGCGCGCCTGCTGGCCCAGCGCCTGGGGCTGTCGGAGAACGAATGGTTCCTGACCTACCAGTCGCGCTTCGGCCGCGAGGAATGGCTGCAGCCTTACACCGACAAGACGCTGGAGCAGTGGGGCAAGGACGGCGTGGGCACGGTGGACGTGGTCTGCCCGGGCTTCGCGGCCGACTGCCTGGAGACGCTGGAGGAAATCGCTGTCGAGAACGACGAGGTCTTCCGCCACGCGGGCGGCAAGCAGCTGCGCTACATCAGCGCGCTGAACGAAGAGCCGGGCCACGTCGCCGCGCTGGCCGCGCTGGCCCGCCGCCACCTGCAGGGCTGGCCGCACTGATGCCGGGCGGCGGGCTGCGCGAGATCCGGCTCGAATCCCCGCGCGGCGAACTGGCGGCGCTGCGTGGCGGCACCGCCGGCGGCCCGCGCCTGCTGTGCCTGCACGGCTGGCTGGACAACGCCGCCAGCTTCCTGCCGCTGGCGCCGGAGCTGGCCGACTTCGACCTGGTGGCGCTGGACCTGCCGGGGCACGGCGCCTCGGCGCACCGTGCGCCGGGCCACGATTACGCTTTCGCGGACTGGATCCACGACGTGCTCGACGCGCTCGACGGATTGGGCTGGGACCAGGCCGACCTGCTGGGTCATTCGATGGGCGGCGCGATCGCCTGCGCGGTGGCGGCCGCGGCGCCCTCGCGGGTGCGGCGCCTGGCCCTGGTCGAAGCGTTGGGCCCGATCGCCGGTGATCCGGCCGCGGCCGGCACCCGCCTGCGTGATGCCGTGACGGCGCGCCGGGCGCTGGCGGCAAGGGCGCCGCGGGTCATCCCCGCCATCGACACCGCGGTGGCGGCCCGGCTCGCGGCCAGCCGCATGACGCCGGAGGCCGCGCGCCTGATCGTCGAGCGCAACCTGCGCCGGGTCGAGGGCGGCCACGCCTGGCGCAGCGACCCGCGGCTCACGCTGCCCAGCCAGCTGCGCCTGACCGAGGAAACGGTGCAGGCCATGCTGCGCGCGATCGAAGCGCCGGTACTGGTGGTGGCGGCCGATCCGTCGCCGCCCTACTTCACCCCGGACGTGCGCACGCAGCGCCTGGCCTGCCTGGCCGACGGCGCGCTGGAGGTGATCCCGGGCGGGCACCACCTGCACATGGAGCAGGCGGCGCGGGTGGCGGAACCCCTGCGGCGGTTCCTGGCGGGCTAGTTCGCGGCCTGCAGGCTCAGCGACACCACCGACTGGCCGTCGAGGTCGTCGCGCAGGTTCACCAGCAGGCTGCGGCCGTCCTTCTCGAAGCCCAGCATCGAGCCGTCGGCGCCCTGCATGGACATCGTTTCCTTCCAGCCGGCGCCGGACTGGCCGCTGCGCATCTGGGAAAAAATTTCCGAAGCCGGCTCGGGGCTGCGCAGCACGACCGAGGTGGCCGGGCCCATCGTCATCACCGACATCACCTGGTAGTCGCCGGGCAGGGTGATGTCGGTGGGGAAGCCGTCGGGCAGCGGCACGTTCTCGCCGCTGCTGTGGACCAGTTCGCCCTGCTCGGTCTGCGCGGTGACGCGGTGCACGCCATCCTCGTTCTCGATGTCCACCTCGGCGCCGGTGCTGGCTTCCAGCGCCTGCTCGGCCAGCGCCTCGGAGGCGGCTTCTTCGGAATTGCCGCAGCCCGACACCAGCAGGGCGAGCAGGGCGGCGGACAGCAGGGTGCGGTGGCTGGACATGGTGGGCTCCGGACGGGGCGGGTCCCGCGCGGGAACCCTTCAGCGGATCAAACGCGCAAGCCGCCCCTTCAAGGCCAAGCCGTCGCCGCGCAGGTAGTCGCGTTCTTCCCGCCAGCCGGGCCAGCGGGCCTCGACCTCGCGCCAGAAGGCGCGGGAATGGTTGGCGTGGACCAGGTGGCAGAGCTCGTGCACCAGCACGTATTCGAAGGCCGAGGGGCGGCCCAGCACCAGGCTCAGGTCGAGCTTGAGCTCGTCGCTGGGGCTGAGCGAACCCCACAGCGAGGACAGCGGCCGCAGCGTGAACTGCCGCGGCGCGCGCGGCAGGCCGGGCAGGTAGCGCGGCAGCCAGGCGCCGAGGTCCTGGCGCGCCTGCTGCTGGTAGAAGTCGCGCAGGCTGGCCTTGAGCTGGGCGTCGCTGGCCCGTTCAGGCAGCTGCAGCACGATGCCCTCGTCTTCCAGGCGGGTGCGGACGTAGCGGCCTTCGCGCCAGTGCACCGGCACCTCGCCGCCGCGCAGCGGCAGGGCGTCGGTGCCGCCGCGCACCAGCGGCGGTTCGGCCAGGGCGGGCTGGCGATCGAACTGGGTGGCGAGCCAGTCGCGGTGTTCGTGCAGGAAGGACAGCGCCAGGCGCTCGGACACGCCGCGCGGCAGGGTGAGCCGCGCGCCCTTCTCGGTGACGATCAGCCGCAGGCGGCGCGCGCGCGGATCGCGGACCCAGCGCACGTCCACCTCGCGCCCGTCGGCCAGCGCGAGCGGACGCAGCTCGACGGCGGGCGGGGCGGGGCGGGTGAGCTTGAGGAACATGCTGCGACTTTAGCCGGAAGCAGCCGAAAGAATGTAGGAGGGACTTCAGTCCCGAAGCTTTTCTCCGAAGAGCTTCGGGACTGAAGTCCCTCCTACAGGGGCGCGGCTCAGGCCTCGGCGGGGCTGAGCTTCAGGGCCGGCTCGAGCACGGCGAACAGGCGCTTGAGCTCGCCGGCCATCAGCGCGTAGCGGGCGTCGAGTTCGGCGTGCAGGCCGTCGCGTTCGGTGCCTTCGAGCTGGTCGACGACGCCGTCGAGGAACTTGAGCTTGCGCACCACCAGGTCGTCGCCGAGCACGAAGCTGACGTGGTCGTCGAGCACCAGCGCCAGCTTGCTGACCTGCTTGCCGGACTCCAGGTGCTTCTTGATCTCGTCGCACAGCAGCTCCTGGCGCTGGCACTTCACCACCGCGCCGCCGTCGATGGGGTCCTTGAGCTCGCACTCGTCGCCCAGCACCAGGCCGGCCGGCAGCGGCTCGCCGGCGATCCAGCCGGTGAGCACGGCGCGCGCCGACACTTCGGCGTTCAGCGGCAGCGCCGGGAAGCTGCCGAGCGCGTGGCGCAGCTCGGACACCACCGACTCGGCCGACTTCTTCGAGCTCGCGTCCACGGCGATGAAGCCGTGCTGCAGGTCGAGCGTGGCGTTGGTCTGCACCGGCCGCACGAAGGCGCGCGGCAGCAGCTCCATCACCAGGTCTTCCTTGAGCCGCTTGCGGGCGCGGCCGCCGAGCTTGCGACCCTCCTTCTCCTCCATCGCGGCGATGCGCTTGCCCAGCTCGTCGTTGACGACGGCGCCGGGCAGCAGGCGGTCTTCGCCGCCGAGGGTGATCCAGATCGCGTCGCCGACGCGGTGGCTCATCGCCTCGGCGTCGCGGCCGAAGGGCGGGATGAAGCCGCGCGACATCAGCTCGGACGGACCGACCGGCTTGAGCCGGCACTCCTCCAGGCGGGCATCGAGTTCAGCGAGGGACTTGGCGACGGTGGTCGGGAAGCGGAAAAACGTCAAATTACGAAAGAACATCAAGTTTCCAGTGCAGAAGTATCGGGGTCGCCGGCGAGCCAGGCGTGGGCGTCGGGCAGGGGCGCGTCGGAGTGGCGGCCGAGGGCGGCGAAGTCGAACAGGCTGGCGTCGGCCAGCTGCGAGGGTCGCACGTCGGCCAGCGCCTTGGCGATGGTTTCGATGCGGCCCGGGCTTTCCTTCTCCCACGCGGCCAGCATTCTTCCTACCTGCTTGCGCTGCAGGTTCTCCTGCGAGCCGCAGAGCGTGCAGGGGATGATGGGGAACTGCTTCCAGTCGGCGTACTCGATCAGGTCGGCCTCGCGGCAGGTGATCAGCGGGCGGATCACCACGTGCTCGCCGTCGTCGCTGGCCAGCTTGGGCGGCATCGAGGCCAGCTTGGCGTGGTGGAACAGGTTCATGAAGAAGGTCGCCACCAGGTCGTCGCGATGGTGGCCCAGCGCGATCTTGGTGAAGCCGTTCTCCTTGGCGTGCCGGTACAGCGCGCCGCGGCGCAGGCGCGAGCACAGCGAGCACATGGTCTTGCCCTCGGGCACCACGCGCTTGACCACCGAGTAGGTGTCCTGCTCGATGATGGTGAAGGCCACGCCGATCGAGCGCAGGTAGTCGGGCAGCACGTGCTCCGGGAAGCCAGGCTGCTTCTGGTCGAGGTTCACCGCCACCAGCTCGAAGCGCACCGGCGCCTTCTTCTGCAGCTGCAGCAGGATGTCGAGCATGGTGTAGCTGTCCTTGCCGCCGGACAGGCAGACCATCACCTTGTCGCCCTCCTCGATCATCCCGTAGTCGGCGATGGCCTGGCCGACCTGGCGGCGCAGCCGCTTCGCCAGCTTGTGGCGCTCGTGGCTGGCCTTGCGCGGCAGGGGGTCGTGGAGGGGAAGCGTCATGCCGGCCATTTTAGTCGCTTTCCCTATGGGAGGGACTGTAGGAGGGTCTTCAGGCCCGAAGCTTTTCGGCGAAAGGCTTCGGGCCTGAAGGCCCTCCTACAAGTCGCGGTGAAGGGTTAAGCTGCGGGCGAACCGGAGATGCCGATGGCCGACGAAGACCTTGCCAGGATTGCCGCGCAGTTGGTCGAGCTCAAGGTCGAGCACCGCGACCTCGACGAGGTGATCGGCCGGCTCGCCGCCAGCATCGAGGCCGACGAACTGGCCATCAAGCGCCTGAAGAAGCGCAAGCTCAAGATCAAGGACATGATCGCCGCGCTCGAGAGCCGGCTGATCCCCGACCTCGACGCCTGAGCCGCGGGCTCAGGCCTCGGTCGAGCCCGTCTTCGCCGGCAGCGCCTTCTGGGTGCCGGTGGCCCGGCTCACCGCCTCGGGCGAGAGCTTGGAGATGGTGTGGCGCAGGTCGCGGCCCAGCACCACCTTGGCGTCTTTTTCCCAGACCATCATCGTCTCG
Organism: Arenimonas metalli CF5-1; assembly: GCF_000747155.1. Lineage (GTDB taxonomy): Bacteria > Pseudomonadota > Gammaproteobacteria > Xanthomonadales > Xanthomonadaceae > Arenimonas > Arenimonas metalli. Next base: position 42,857 of record NZ_AVCK01000017.1, read on the forward strand.
TCGAAGTCGAGCTTGCCGTCCGGGCAGATCCAGACCAGCTTGAGCTCGCGCAGCTTCTGGATGAAGCCGCGGAACAGCGATTTGTCGAAGAACTCCGGCGCCGCCGGCGCGTACAGCAGGCTCAGGCGCTGCGCGGTCAGCTGGCACAGGGTCTCGAGCTCGCCGGCGCTGAGCGTGCGCGGGCCGTTCTTGACCAGCGTGGTGATGGCGATGAAGTAGCGCTCGAAGGCCTGCTGCAGGCTGTGCGAGACCACGCGCAGGCGGAACACTTCGTCGGTCTGTCCCGGGCCGCGCGTGAGGTAGCCGCCCTCGTCCTCGCTGGCGACGCTGAGCAGGCCCTCGGCCACGAACAGGTCCAGCGTGGCGTCCAGACGCGCGGCGAATTCCTCCGGCGTCCACGGCAGGAACAGCTCCTCCTGCACGAACGGATAGATCGTGCGGCCCAGCCGCAGCAGGCCCGAGCGGCTCATGCGGCGGTTGTTCTGGAAGCACAGCGCCACCCAGCTCGCGGCCGCGAACAGGTGCAGCACGTTGTTGCGGAAGTAGCTCTGCAGCACCGCGGTCTCGCCCTCGATGCTGATCACGTCGCCCAGCGGGTGCACGGTGCGGGTCAGCACGCCGATCTTCTCGCCGTAGGCGATCATCTCGGCCGGCTCCATCGCCGTCACCGTGACGCGGTCGGAATACGGCAGCTTCGCCAGCAGCTTCTTCGACAGCGCCAGCTGGGCCAGCAGGTCGGCCTCGGACATCGCGTGCTTGGGCGTGGCCAGCAGGGCCAGGGCCAGCAGGTTCACGGGGTTCACGTCGGCGGCGCGGTTGATGTTGACCTGGATCTGCTGGGCCAGCTCGGCCACGGCCGGGTTGATCCAGGTCGGCTTGTCCTCGGGGTCGGCGCTGCGCTCGCGCCAGTCGGGCGCGTGCCGGGCCAGCACGTCGTCCAGGAAGATCGGCTCGCCGAAGTTCACCGCCACCTTGCCGTAGTGCTGGCGCAGGATGCCGGCGCCGGCCTTGAGCAGGGCCCAGATGGTTTCCTTTTCCTTGGGCTGGCCGGTCAGCTCGTCGAGGTAGCTCTTGCCCTCGATCAGCTTCTCGTAGCCGATGTACACCGGCTGGAACACCACCGGCCGCCGCGGCGCGCGCAGGAAGGCCTTGATGGTCATCACGATCATGCCGCCCTTGGGCTGCAGCAGGCGGCCGGTGCGCGAGCGCCCGCCCTCGATGAAGTACTCGAGCGAGAAGCCTTCGCCGACCAGCTGCGCCACGTATTCGCCCAGCACCGCGGCGTAGAGCGCATTGCCCTTGATCGAGCGGCGGATGAAGAACGCGCCGCCGCGGCGCAGGATCGGCCCGATCACCGGCATGTTGAGGTTGATGCCGGCCACGATGTGCGGCGGCACGATGCCGCGCGTGTACAGCAGGTAGCTCAGCAGCAAGTAGTCCATGTGGCTGCGGTGGCAGGGCACGTAGACCACTTCATGCCCGGGCGCGACCTGCTTGAGCGTGTCGAGGTGGTTGACGTTGACGCCGTCGTAGATGCGGTTCCAGAAGCCGGTGAGCGCGAACGAGGCCGAGCGCACCACCGGGTTGGAGTAGTCGGCGGCGATTTCCCAGGCGAAACGATGCGCCTTCTTCCAGGCCTCGAGGTATTCCGTGCCGTCCTTGCGGGCCTGGTCGGTGATCGACTTGCGAACGGGTTCGGCGTCGAGTACGCGGTCCACCAGCAGGCGGCGGGTGGAGAGGTCGGGCCCGATGACGGCGGTCTTGATGCGGCGGAAGTGCGCGCGCAGCACGCGGCTGACCTTGCGCACCTGGCGCTCGTGCGGCAGCTCCTCGCCCAGGATTTCCCAGACGCGCACGCCGGGCGAGAACTGCACCACGGTGTCGCGGCCGTTGAGCAGGATCGCCAGCAGGCGGCGGAAGCGGCCGACCAGCGCCCAGTTCTCCGAGAACAGCACCGAGAACCAGCCCGACTGCCGCGCCGGCGCGCGGCCGACGAAGATCGAGACCGGCACCAGCTGCACGTCCTGGTCCGGGTACAGCCGGTGCGCCATCAGCAGGCGCGAGAGGGCGTCGGAATGGCTGCGGTTCTTGGGCCGCCCGAACAGGCCGGCGCGGCGGCGCGACAGCGCCACGTAGGCGCGCTTGCGGCCGAGCGGGTCGCCCGGCAGCGCCGCCAGCGGCGAGGGCAGGCCGGCCTCGCGGCAGGCGCGGTCCAGGATCAGGGTGTTCGACAGCCCGTAGGTCTCGATGACGTAGCAGATCGGCCGGTCGAGGTCGAAAGGCGGGGTGGCGGGCTCGCGGTGGATCTCGATCCAGGGCTGCAGCAGCTTTTCCATGAAGCGCGCCCACAGGGGCGGCTTCGCGGTCGGGCGCGGCGGCGGGGCGGCCGGGGAGGGCGTGGCGTCCATGGGCGGTCCGTGGCTTAGCGGGCGGCGCCGTCGCCGTCGGAGGCCGGCGCGGCCAGGTCGGCGATCCCGGCTTCCGCCTCGGCCAGCTCGGCCTCGGCGTCGCGGACGGCATTGGCGCCGTACCAGGCGCCGTCGCGGCGCAGCATCTCCATCTCGAAGGCCACGGTCTTGCCCTGCAGCGGGTAGCTGACCTTCACGGTGGCGGTGTCGCCCTCGGCGGACACCAGCTCGGCATCGACGCCATCCAGCATGGCGTCCAGGTCCAGGCCGTACACGCGCAGCAGCGACTTGGTGCCAGCCAGGGCGATGCCGGCCTTTTCCATGGCCGGGCCGTGGGTGAGCGCGCGGGCCTCGGCGAGGGTGGGCAGCTGCAGCTCACGGGCGGTGTCCACGGCGACGGCGATGGCCTGGCGGCCGCGCTCGCGGTCGGTGAACAGGGCCGGGTCCGCCCAGTCGATCAGCTGGGTGGCGACTTCGGCGCCGTGCGCCTTCTCGTCCTCGCTCAGCTCGGTGTTGGCCTGGATGGCGGCGGTCAGGAAGATGGTGGCGGTGGCCTGCATCAGCGGCCACTGGCCGCCGATCTCCTGTTCGAGCCGGGCCAGCTGCTGGTCCAGGTCGCGGGCCAGGTCTTCCTCGGCGCCGGGGGCGAGCAGGCGGGCCATCAGGCGGTCGTACTTCTCGGCGTCCTCGTCCGAGGCCGGTTCGGCCTCGGCGGCGCGGCGGTCCCAGAGGGCGGCGCTGCGGGCGTGCAGGTCGGGCGGCAGGCTCAGGTGGCCGTAGCGCACCAGGTCGTTCTGGCGCAGCGCGGCGGCCATGGACTCGACCGCCTCGACCGGGTCGCCGGGCGCGCGCGCCTGGTCGGCCGGCGTCTCGCGCTTGCAGGCGACCAGCACCAGGGCGAACAACAGCAGGGCGAGCAGGGCCCGCAGGGGCAGTCTTGGGGTCATGCGGTCAGGCGTCTTGGACGGGTCTGGGGCGCTGAATCTAGCAGATCGGGGCTCCGGGCCCGGGGTCGGGCCGGTTTCCCGGCCAGCCCCGCTTCAGGCCGCGAAGACCCGGGCGATCTGGGCCTGGATGGCCTCGGCGGCGGCCGCGGGGTCGGCGGCCTGGCGGATCGGTCGGCCCACGACGATGTGGTCGGCGCCGGCCGCGAAGGCCTGCGGCACGTCCACGGTGCGCTTCTGGTCGTCCCCGGCCGGGCCGGCCGGGCGGATGCCAGGGCAGACGATCAGGAAGCCCGGCCCGTTGGCCTGGCGCAGGGCGGCGGCTTCCTGGCCCGAGGCGATGACACCGTCGCAGCCGGCGGCCCGGGCCGCGGCGGCGCGCTCCAGCACCACCTCGGATGGCTCACGATCGATGCCCAATTGCCGAAGATCGCTGCGATCCATCGAGGTCAGCACGGTCACCGCCAGGAGCTTGATATCGCCCTTCTCCTGCGAAGCGGCACGCATCATGCCGTCATGTTGGCCGTGGATGGTGCAAAACGAGACCGGGTAGCGGGCCAGGCCCCTGATCGTCGCGCCGACGGTGGCCGGCACGTCGTGGAACTTCAGGTCCACGAACACCTGCTTGCCCCGCCCGGCCAGCTCCTCCAGCACCCGGAAGTAGTCGCCGCTGGTCAGCAGCTCCATGCCGATCTTGTAGAAGGACACGCTGTCGCCCAGCCGGTCGACCCAGGCGCGGGCCTCGGCGGCGGTGGAAACGTCGAGGGCGAAGATCAGGCGATCGCGGACGGCGGGCATGGGCGTCGGCTTACTCGGCGTAGTCCAGCGCGTCGAGCTTCATCTGGCGGCGCTCGGCCTCGGGCAGGGTCCAGGCGTTGTTGAACAGCGCCGGCTCCCAGCTGCCGTAGGTCGGGTTGGGCAGCACGAACCAGCGCTCGCCGATCCAGGCGGCGTAGGGCGCCATGGCCTGCTCGCGGCCGGCCGGGGTGTTGGCCGAGATGGTGACCATGTCGCCGATCTGGTCGCCGAACTGCATCAGCACCCGGTGGCTCTTGGAGACGTGCTTGCGGCGGCAGCCCTTCTCGGAGCCTTCCTGCTCGCAGTCCTCGACGAAGAAGCCCAGGCCCAGGAACTGGGTGCCGGATTCGATCGGGAAGCCGAGCTCGCGCAGGTTCACCAGGGTCGGCTCCTCGAGGTGCGCCGCGCGGTTGCTCAGGTAGAACACGGTGACGCCGCGGGCGGCCGCGGCCTGGGCGAACTCGAGCGCGCCCGGGACCGGCTTGGCCTTCTCTTCGCGCACCCAGGCGTCCCAGGTGACTTCGTCGTAGAAGGCGCCGTCGCGGACCAGGCGGGCCTGGTAGGGCGAGTTGTCCAGCACGGTCTCGTCGATGTCCACGATCACCGCCGGCGGCAGGCCGTCGACCGGCGCCAGGCGCTCGTCCGGGGTCAGCGCGTCCCAGTCCGGCGTCTTCAGCGCGCGGTCGAGCTGGTAGAGCGCGCTGCGGTAGGTCTGGCCGGCCAGCAGGCGGTATTCCAGCGAAGCCTGCACCCAGGCGACGGCGTTGAGGTTGTCGTTGTGGCCGGGGCCGGCGGCGGGCGCCGGCTGGGCGGTCGGCGCCGGGGCGGCCGGTGCGGCGACGGGCGCCTCGCGCACGGGCATCGCCTGGCAGGCGGCCAGCGCGAGGGCGAGGGCGGAGACGGCGAGGGTCTTGGTCAGGGTCATGGTCGGGCGTCCGTTCGTAATGGCGCGGAGTTTACCGGGGTCGGGTGGTGGGGTCATGACAGGGGGCCAGGAGCGAGCCAGAAGAACGGGGTCAGGTCCACTTCCCCGCTGCCCACCACCCGTGCCTGGGAGCCCGATGCCATTCACGGGAATTGAACCTGACCCCGTTCCTTGGACCCCGCTTTTCAGCCGTCGCCGAACAGGGCGGCGATGGCGTCCATGTGGGCGCGGCCGCGCTGCTTCTTCTCCGCGGTCTCGCGCTCCGGGTCGGTGCCGTCGCGGAGCAGGTCGCCCTGCGGCAGTTCATCGAGGAAGCGGCTCGGCAGCAGGTGGTCGACGCTGCCCCAGCGCTTGATCTCGGCGCTGTGCGAAAGGTACAGGCGCTCCTTGGCGCGGGTGATGCCGACGTACATCAGGCGGCGCTCTTCCTCGAGGCGGTTCTCCTCGAGGCTGGCCTCGTGCGGCAGGTTGCCGTCCTCGCAGCCGACCACGAAGACGGCGCGGAACTCCAGGCCCTTCGCCGCATGCAGGCTCATCAGGCGCACGGCGTTGCCGGGCTCGCCGCGGTCGGCGTTCGAGAGCAGGGCCAGCTGCGCGGCCAGCTCGCCCGGGCCGCCGCCGCGGGCGCCTTCGAACCACGAGGCCAGCTCCTCGAGGTTGGCCTTGCGGCGCAGGAAGCTGGCCTCGTCCTTGCACTGGCTGCGCACCATCGCCAGCAGGCCGCTCTGCTCGGCCAGCATGGGCACCAGCTCGGCCGGCGTCACTTTCTCGGCGGCGTCGCGCAGCTTGTCGACGATGCGGCTGAACTCGTCGAGGCCGGCGGCCGCGCGCGGGGTCAGCTGCTTCAGGAAGCCAATCTGCCCGGCCGCCACCGACATCGGCAGGCCGGCCTGCTGCGCCATCGCCGCGAGCTTCTCGAGCGTGGTCGCGCCGACCTCGCGCTTGGGCGAGGCGATCGCGCGCAGGAAGGCCGCGTCGTTGTCGGGGTTGGCCAGCACCTGCAGCCAGCACAGCGCGTCCTTCACCTCGGCGCGGTCGAGGAACTTGGTGCCGCCGGTGAGGTGGTAGGGGATGCGCAGCAGCTGCAGCGCTTTTTCCAGCGGCCGCGACTGGTGGTTGCCTCGGAACAGGATCGCGAACTCGCCCCAGGGGATTTCCTTGGCCTGGTGCAGGTAGTGGATCTCGGCGGCGACGCGCTCGGCCTCGTGTTCGTTGTTGGTGCAGGCCCACACCCGCACCGGCTCGCCGTCGCCGTGCTGGCTCCAGAGCTGCTTGAGGTGGGCGTGCGGGTTCTTGGCGATCAGGGTGTTGGCGCAGCGCAGGATGCGGCTGGTGCAGCGGTAGTTCTGCTCGAGCTTGATGACCTTGAGGTTCGGGTAGTCCTGGCCGAGCAGGTCGAGGTTCTCGGGCTGGGCGCCGCGCCAGGCGTAGATGCTCTGGTCGTCGTCGCCGACGCAGGTGATGTTGCCCTTGGTGCCGGCCAGCTGGCGCAGCAGCCGGTACTGGGCGCCGTTGGTGTCCTGGCACTCGTCCACCAGCAGGTAGCGGATGCGCTCGCGCCAGCCGGCGGCGAGGTCGGGGTCGGCTTCCAGCAGGGTCAGCGGCAGGCGGATCAGGTCGTCGAAATCGACCGCGTTGAAGGCCTGCAGGCGGGCCTGGTAGCGGGCGTAGAGGCCGGCGGCCTCGCGCTCGCGGGCCGAGCGGGCGGCCTCGGCGGCCTGTTCGGGCGAGAGGGCGTTGTTCTTGGCGGCGCTGATCAGGTTCTGGATCGAGTACAGGGCGTCGTTCTTCAGGCCCGGCGTGGCCAGGTCCTTGATGATTGCCATCTGGTCGTCGCCGTCGAAGATCGAGAAGCCGCGGCGCAGCTTCGCGCGCTCATGCTCGATCTGCAGGAAGCGCAGGCCTAGGGAGTGGAAGGTGGTGACCATCAGGCCTTCGGCGGCCTCGCCCTTCACGCGCTTGGCGACGCGCTCGCGCATTTCCCGCGCGGCCTTGTTGGTGAAGGTGATGGCGGCGATGTGCCGCGCCTCGTGCCGCCCGGTGGCGATCAGGTGGGCGATCTTCTCGGTGATCACCCGCGTCTTGCCGCTGCCCGCACCGGCCAGCACGAGCAGGGGGCCGCCGACGTAGGCGACCGCTTCTTTCTGGGGAGGATTAAGGCCATGCATGAGGCCGGGGATTGTAAAGCGGTACCGGGTTCATTTTCTTTCTCCGTGAGACTGGCCCGGTTCCGGGGGCCGGACCAGTCTCACGGAGAAAGAAAATGAACCCGGTACCGCTTTACAATCTGGCGATGCTGCAGGTCTCTCCTACGCTGGCCATTCCCGACGACGAGCTGGTCGAGCGCTTCGTGCGCTCGAGCGGCCCGGGCGGGCAGAACGTGAACAAGGTCGCCACCGCGGTCGAGCTGCGCTTCGACGTGGTGAACTCGCCCTCGCTGCCCGAGCCCGTGCGCGCGCGCCTGCTGGCCCGCCGCGACCGCCGCCTGACCGACGAGGGCGTGCTGGTGCTCAGCGCCCAGCGCTTCCGCACCCAGGACCGCAACCGCGAGGACGCCCGCGAGCGCCTGGCCGCGCTGATCGCCGCCGTGCTGGTGCCGCCGAAGAAGCGCATCGCCACCAAACCCACCAAGGGCTCGAAGGAGCGCCGGCTCGGCGCCAAGCGCGAGCGCTCCACCGTGAAGCAGCAGCGCCGCAGCAGCGGCTGGGACAAGGAATGACCCGCATCCCGGTGATGCCGCCCTCCGCGCCGCGCAACGGCAGCGCCTTCGGCCGCTGGCTGGGCCGCAGCCTGCTGCGCCTGGGCGGCTGGAGCATCGAAGGCGACTGGCCCGACCTGCCCAAGATCGTGGTGATCGTCGCCCCGCACTCTTCGGGTTGGGATGCGGTCTGGGGGCTGGCCGCCAAGCTGGCGATGGGCGTGGACATCACTTTCATCGCCAAGGCCGAGCTGTTCCGCGGCCCGCTGGGCTGGCTGCTGCGCAAGTTCGGCGGCCATCCGGTGGACCGCAGCGCGCCCGGCGGCATCGTCGAACAGACGGCGGCCGAGATCCGCAATGCCGAGCGCATGTGGTTCGTGCTCGCCCCGGAAGGCACCCGCAAGCGCGTCGAGCGCTGGAAGCCTGGCTTCTGGCGGATTGCCCGCCAGGCCGGTGTTCCAGTGTTCTGCGCCGCCTTCCACTATCCGTCGAAGCAGATCCTGCTCGACCAGCTGTTCCACCCGGGCGATGACTACGAGGCCGACATGGCCCGCATCCGCGCCATCTACCGGCCGCACATGGGCAAGAACCGCGACACGCTCTGAGCCCGGGCTTCCTGTAGGAGGGCCTTCAGGCCCGAAGCTGTTCGCCGAAAAGCTTCGGGCCTGAAGGCCCTCCTACAGGAGCGGTCAGCGTTCGGAGTGGCCGGCGTCGAAGTAGTCGCGGCGCTCGAACAGGCCGGGCTTGACCAGGTCGATGAAGGCGCGCGCCTGCGGGCTGAGGTACTTGCCCTTGCGCATCACCACGCCGTAGCTGCGCGGCGGGAAGTAGTCGCCGAGGTTGCGCGCTACCAGCCGCTGCTCGTCGGCCTCGGTGAGGCAGATGCTGGTGACGATCGAGATGCCGAGGCCCATCGCCACGTACTGCTTGATCACCTCCCAGCCGCCGACCTCCAGCGCCACCGTGTAGGGCACGCGCCGCTGCTGGAACACCAGGTCCACCAGCCGGTAGGTGGTCAGGCGCCGCGGCGGCAGGATCAGGCCGTAGGGCGACAGGTCCTCGAGCTTGAGGTCGGGCTTGTCCGCCAGCGGGTGCCCGGGCGGGCAGATCAGCATCGGGTCGAAGGAATAGACCGGCGCGTAGGCCAGGTCGGTCGGCACGTCCAGCATCGAGCCCACGGCCAGGTCGACGCCGTCCGAGCGCAGCAGGCCCAGGCCGTCCTGACCCGTGACGTTGTGCAGCACCAGCTGCACCTCCGGGTGCTGGGCCCGGAAGGCCTGCACCAGCTTGGGCAGCAGGTAGAGGATGGTCGAACTGCCGGCCGCCACGTGCAGCTCGCCGGCCTGCAGGCCCTTGATCTTGCTGCGGAACTCCCCGTCCAGCCCGTCCAGGCCCTCGACCAGCGGCCGGGCGATCTCGTACAGCACCTGGCCTTCCCGGGTCAGGCTGAAGCGCCGGCCGATCCGCTCGAACAGGGCCGTGCCCAGCTCCCGCTCCAGCGCCTGCAGCTGCAGGGTCACCGCCGGCTGGCTGAGGAACAGCGCCTCGGCCGCGCGCGACACCGACCCGAGCCGGGCCACCTGGCAGAAGGCCCGGAGCGGCTTCAGGCGGTCGCCCTTGTAGTAGAAGCGCGGGTTGCCGGTGGCCATAAGCCCTTGTTCCGAAGCAGGTATAAGCAAGGCTAATACTAAGTATCAAAACATATGTTTTGTCAAAGTCCATTCCGACGCCTAGGTTCGGTCCATCGAATCCCTCAGGAGTCATGGCCATGGCCGGAGACGCAGCCCGCACCGTTCCGCCCCTTTCGCTCACCGGCCCGCGCCTGGCCGGCCAGGAAGACCTGCTGACCCCGGCCGCCCAAGCCTTCCTGGTCGACCTGCACCGCGCCTTCGAGCCCACCCGCCAGCAGCGCCTCGCGGCCCGCGCCCAGCGCCAGGCCCGCTTCGACGCCGGCGCGCTGCCCGATTTCCGCGAGGACACCCGCGGGATCCGGGATGGCGACTGGACCGTGGCGCCCCTGCCGGCCGCCCTGCAGGACCGCCGCGTCGAGATCACCGGCCCGGTCGACCCGAAGATGGTCATCAACGCACTGAACTCGGGCGCCAACTGCTACATGGCCGACTTCGAGGACAGCACCTGCCCGACCTGGGAGAACCTGCTGGTCGGCCAGCGCGCGCTGCGCAAGGCCGTGACCGGCCAGCTCGACTGGATGGCGCCGGACGGCAGCAAGCACTACGTGCTCGATGCGACCTCGAAGACCGTGCTGATCGTCCGCCCGCGCGGCTGGCACCTCGACGAGAAGCACGTGCTGGTCGACGGCCAGCGCATGAGCGGCAGCCTGTTCGACCTCGGCCTGTTCGCCTTCCACAACGCCGCCGGCCTGCATGCGAAGGACCGCGGCCCGTACTTCTACCTGCCCAAGCTCGAGAGCATGGAAGAAGCCGCGCTGTGGGACGACGTGCTGGCTTTCACTGAAGTGCGCCTCGGCCTGCCGGTGGGCACGATGAAGGTGACGGTGCTGATCGAAACGCTGCCCGCGGTGTTCGAGATGCACGAGATCCTGCACGCGCTGCGCGGCCGCATCGCCGGCCTGAACTGCGGCCGCTGGGACTACATCTTCAGCTACCTCAAGACCTTCCGCCGCCACCGCGACCGCGTGCTGCCCGAGCGCGGCCAGGTCGGCATGACCCAGCCCTTCCTCAAGGCCTACTCCGAGCTGCTGATCCAGACCTGCCACCGCCGCGGCGCGCATGCGATGGGCGGCATGGCGGCGCAGATCCCGATCGCCGGCGACCCGATCGCCAACGAAGAAGCCCTCGCCCGCGTGCGCGCAGACAAGCTGCGCGAAGCCAATGCCGGCCACGACGGCACCTGGGTCGCGCACCCGGCGCTGATCCCGGTGGCTCGCGAGGTCTTCGACGAAAAGATGCCGACGCCGAACCAGCAGCAGGTGCGCCGCGAGGACGTGGCCGTGACCCGCGACGACCTGATCCGCCCGAGCCTGGGCACGATCACCCGCAAGGGCTTCGACAACAACGTGGAAGTCTGCGTGCGCTATATCGCCGCCTGGCTCGACGGCCAGGGCTGCGTGCCCATCCACTGGCTGATGGAAGACGCCGCCACCGCCGAGATCGGCCGCGCCCAGCTCTGGCAGTGGCTGCACATGGCCGACAACGGCGGCGGCCACCTGCACCTCGACGACGGCACGCCGGTGGACTTCTCGCTGTTCGACCGCGCGCTGATGACCCTGCCCTCGAAGCTGGCCGACCGGATGAAGCTGCCGGGCGGCTCGAAGATCAACGAGGCGATCGCGCTGCTCGATGAGCTGACGCATGCGAACGAGCTGGTGCCGTTCCTGACGCTGCCGGCCTACGAGCGGCTTGGCTAGAGCCGACCCCTCTCCCCGGCCCTCTCCCCAAGGGGAGAGGGAGAAAACGTTTACCTCCCACTTCACTTGAACCAAGGAACGACGACATGACCACGACCCTCCCCACCGCCGAGCAGCTCAAGAAGGAATGGGCCACCGACCCGCGCTGGGCCGGCATCGAGCGCGGCTACACCGCCGAGGAAGTGGTGCGCCTGCGCGGCACCGTCGCCGTCGAGCATTCGCTCGCCCGCCTCGGCGCCAACAAGCTGTGGAAGTACCTGGGCGAAAAGCCCTTCGTGAACGCGCTTGGCGCGCTCACCGGCAACCAGGCGATGCAGCAGGTCAAGGCCGGCCTCAACGCCATCTATCTCTCCGGCTGGCAGGTCGCGGCCGACGCCAATGTCGCCGGCGAGATGTATCCGGACCAGTCGCTGTACCCGGCCAACTCGGTGCCGCTGGTGGTCAAGCGCATCAACAACACCCTGCTGCGCGCCGACCAGCTGCACCATGCCGAAGGCAACGACAGCATCGACTTCCTGCAGCCGATCGTCGCCGACGCCGAGGCCGGCTTCGGCGGCGTGCTCAACGCCTTCGAGCTGATGAAGGCGATGATCGAGGCCGGCGCCGCCGGCGTGCACTTCGAGGACCAGCTGGCCAGCGTCAAGAAGTGCGGCCACATGGGCGGCAAGGTGCTGGTGCCGACCCAGGAGGCGATCCAGAAGCTGATCGCCGCGCGCCTGGCGGCCGACGTGATGAACGTGCCGACCCTGATCGTCGCCCGCACCGACGCCGAGGCGGCCGACCTGCTCACCAGCGACGTCGACCCGAACGACCAGCCGTTCTGCACCGGCGAGCGCACCGTCGAGGGCTTCTACAAGACCCGCCCGGGCGCCGACCAGGCCATCAGCCGCGGCCTGGCCTACGCGCCCTACGCCGACCTGGTGTGGTGCGAGACCGGCAAGCCGGACCTCGCGTTCGCGAAGAAGTTCGCCGACGCCATCCACGCCAAGTACCCGGGCAAGATGCTGGCCTACAACTGCTCGCCGTCCTTCAACTGGAAGAAGAACCTCGACGACGCCACCATCGCCAAGTTCCAGAAGGAGCTGGCGGCCATGGGCTACAAGTTCCAGTTCATCACCCTGGCCGGCTTCCACTCGCTCAACTACTCGATGTTCAACCTGGCGTACGGCTATGCCCGCAACCAGATGAGCGCCTTCGTGGAGCTGCAGGAGGCCGAGTTCGCCGCCGCCGACAAGGGCTTCACGGCCGTGAAGCACCAGCGCGAAGTCGGCACCGGTTACTTCGATTCGGTCACCCAGGCCATCCAGGGCGGCCAGAGCTCGACCACGGCCCTGAAGGGTTCGACCGAGGAAGAGCAGTTCCACGGCGAGGCCAAGGCCGCCGCGGCCTGAGCCACCGGGTAAAACTTTCCCGGCCGTGCCCCGCCGTACGGCCCGGGTGGGGACATGCGACGAAAGTCGCTGTCCCCGACCCCCGGGCTTGGATACACTCGGGCAGTCCCTCCTGCCGAGCCGCCCGTGATCCCCGTAGATCTCCCCGGCAGCCAGGCCCCCGCCGCCGCCTCAGGTGGCGGCGACGCCCGGCTTCCCTCGCAGCTGTCGCCCGAAGAGTTCCGCGTCCTTGCCGGCGCGGGAGTCAGTCGGGCGGTGCTGCCTGGCGAGGAGCTCTTCCGGCGCGGCGAGTCCGCGCAGAGCATGTTCCTTATTGATACCGGCGAAGTGCGGCTCGGCTTCGACGACGGCCTGGCCGACAAGCTGCTCGGCCCCGGCCAGTACTTCGGCGAGCTCGCGGTGTTCATCGGTCGCCACCAGCGCTTTGCACGTGCCGTGGCCGAGACCCCGGGCGTGCTCTACGAAGTCACCCAGCAGGCCTTCCAGACCCTGGTCGAGCGCGAGCCCGCCCATGTCGCCCGCTTCATGCAGCGCAGCTTCGCCTACCTCGTGGCCGGCGAGCACCAGCTGATCCAGCACCTCAAGCGCCGCAACGAAGACCTGATGCAGACGCTGGACACGCTGCGCCAGACCCGCACCGAGCTCACCGTCGCCCAGCAGCTGGTCCGCACCGACGACCTCACCGGCCTGGCCAACCGCCGCGGCCTCTACCGCTACCTGGACGAGCTGGGCCACCAGACCCTGAACGACCTGAAGCTGGCGCTGCTGCTGGTGGACATCGACCACTTCAAGCAGATCAACGACCGCAGCGGCCACCTGGCCGGCGATGCCGCCCTGCGCGCCGTGGCCGAGGAAGTGCGCCGCACGGCGGGCCCGATCGAACTGCCCTGCCGCCTCGGCGGCGATGAGTTCGCGTTGGTGCTGCGGGTCAGCGACGACGGCGAACTGGCCAACCGCGCCCTCGGCCTGATGAGCGCCATCCGCAGCCTGCGCCTGCCCAGCCTGCGCGAGCATCGCCTGTCGGTGAGCATCGGCGGCGCCTTCTGCCAGGACCCGGGCGGCTGGTCCACCTGGTACAGCCAGGCCGACCGCGCCCTCTACGACGCCAAGCGCCAGGGCGTCGACCACTGGCGCCTCGCCCGCTGATCCCACTGGCCGCGCGCGAGCGATCGCTGCGTTAAGCCCAGCAAGAGACCCGGTCCAGAACCCATGAGCGTTCCCCAGACCCACGTGGCCAGCAACGGATATGCGCCTTCGGTGACCCCGATGCTGCGCACCGTCCTGCTGTGCGACATCGTCGACTCCACCGCCCTGATCGAGCGGCTGGGCGACGTGCGCGCCGTGGCCCTGCTGCAGCGCCACGACCAGCTGATGCGCCAGAACCTGGCGCTGTGTCACGGCCAGCTGATCGACAAGGCCGACGGCGTGCTGGCCCTGTTCGAGCGCCCGATCCAGGCGCTGGACTTCGCCCTGCGCTACCAGCGCGGCCTGCGCGAGGTCGGCGCCACCGAGGGCGTGGACCTCAAGGCCCGCATCGGCATCCACGTCGGCGACGTCATGACCTGGGCCAACGAGCCCAAGGACGTCATGGCCGGCGCCAAGGCCATCGAGGTCGAAGGCCTGGCCAAGCCGGTCGCCGCGCGCCTGATGAGCCTGGCCCGCCCGGGCCAGATCCTGATGTCGGGCATGGCCCAGAACCTGTGCCAGCGCGCCGTGGGCGAGCTCGGCGAAGCCGGCGCCAACCTGCGCTGGCTGATGCACGGCCGCTACAGCTTCAAGGGCGTGCCCGCGCCGATGCTGGTGCACGAGGTCGGCGAGCCGGGCCTGTCGCCGCTGCGCGCGCCCGAGTCCGGCGCCAAGGCCTGGCGCGAACTGCCGCTGTGGCGGCGGCCGCCGGTGCTGGCGCTGGAGATCCTGCTGGTGGGCGTGCTGGGCGTCGCCCTGTTCTGGTCCACGGTGCGCAGCCCGCCCGCGATCGCCTTCGCCGAGCGCGACTGGGTGGTGGTGGCCGAGCTCCAGAACCGCACCAGCGAAACCCTGTTCGATGACTCACTGGACTCGGCGCTGCGGGTAGGCCTCGAGCAATCCCGGCACGTCAACCTGATCTCGGAGCTGCAGATCGAGCGTGCGCTCGAACGCATGCAGCGCCAGGGGCAGCCGATCGACCGCCAGCTCGGCGCCGAACTCGCGCTGCGCGAGGGCGCCAAGGCCGTCATCCTGCCGACCGTCGCCGAAGTCGGCGGCGTGGTGCGGGTCAGCCTGGAGCTGATCGACCCCGCGTCCGGCGTCACCGTGCACAGCGAGAACGCCGACAGCCGCGATCTTTCCGGCGTGCTCGATGCCCTGGACCAGGCCATCGCCGGCGTCCGCACCGAGCTGGGCGAGGGCATGAAGGGCATCACCGAAGGCAGCCGTCCGCTGGAGAAGGTCACCACGGGCGACATCGAGGCGCTGCGCGCCTTTTCCATGGGCATGCGCGCGCGTACCCAGGGGCGCAGCGCGGATGCCTTCGCCCTGTTCGAGGAAGCGGTCAGGCGGGACCCGGGCTTCGCGATGGCGTGGCTGCGCATGGCGACCATCCAGCTCGGCAGCGACCTGAACCGGTCGAAGCAATACTTCGACATCGCCGCGTCGCACCGGGACCGGCTGTCCGACCGCGAAGCGCTGCTGATGGACGCCAGCCTCGGCCTGTTCGACCGGCCGGAGCGAATGCTCCAGAAGTGGAAGCTGCTGGCGGCGATGTACCCGGACGAGTACCGCGCCTATTACAACTACAGCTACTTCTCCCACTTCGCGACGCTGCAATACGGTGAGGCGGCCCGGTTCATCGAACCCGCCCTGGTGGCCAACAACCAGTCGCGTGCCGACGCCTACTACCTCAAGGGCGCCAGCCTGCTCGCCGACGATCGCATCGACGAGGCGCTGGTCGCGTTCAAGCGCAGCGAAGCCCTGAACGACGGCGGCTACCGCCGCGACCACGCCCACGCCTACGCGGTGCGCCGCGACTATGCGCAGGCCCAGCGCGTGCTCGCGACCCAGCAGCCGTCCGGCCTGCCGGGTGCGGTGCTGAACGAGCGGCTCGGCGAGGTCAGCCACGCGCTGGACCGCGGCCGCTGGGACGCCGCCGCCGCGACGCTGGAGGCCTTGGACGGGCCGCTGAAGCAGGCCCCCGAATTGGTCCGCCAGTCCCGGCGGCTGATGCAGCTTTCGCTGGCGAGCTACGCCCCGGACGAGGGCCACCCGGCGCAAGTCCGGGCCTTCCTCGACGACCAGTCCCGCCTGTTGGCCGAATCGCATGCGCTCAGCCGTCCGCGCATCGAATTCCAGCTGCTGGCCGGCGGCTGGCTGGCGGCGCATGCCGGTGACCTGGCCTCGGCACGACGCGCCCTGGACCTGGTCGGCGAGTCGGCGGAGGCGGGGGGCTTTCCCTACGTCGCCGACATGGCCCTGCTGGTGCGCGCCGAAATCGACCTGGCCGAGGGGCGTCCTGCACGGGCGGTCGAACAGCTGCTGCCGCGGTCGACGGCGGGCAACGAGCTTTACTTCCTGCACGCCGTGCTGATGCGCGCGCACCAGGCCTCCGGCGACACCGCCGCGGCCCTGGCCCAGGCCAAGTGGCTGGCGAGCCATCGCGGCCGTGCCTTCGCCGAGCCCAACAGCGAGTTCAGCTGGCAGCTGGCCAATGTCGCCGAGAGCAACCTGGCGACGCTGTCGGCTTCGGTCTATGCGGAGGCGCTGGGGCGGAGCGACGAGGCGAAGTCGGAGCGTGCGCGGTTCGACGCGGCGTGGCCGGCCGGCGGGTCCTTGCCCGCCGTCCAGCGTCGCCTCGACTCCCTGGATTAGCGTTCGGGCATATCCAGGTGGATGGGCTGGAACGGGTAGGCGGACGTGACCAGCGCGTCCTTCACCTTGGCGCGCGAGCCCGCCAGCGCCTTCTTGTCGGCCAGCGCGGGCATCGGGGTTTCCGGCAGGCTGTCGACCGCGGGATCCCCGGTCCCCAGCGAGCGCGTGGCTTCGCGCGGGTTCTGCTGGAAACGGGCGCGGAAATCGTCATCGCTCGAGAGCTTGTCGAGAAGGGCGTCGACGGTCTTTTCGGAAAGGTTGTTGGCCACGGAATTCCCCTGTTGTTGGCACCAGGCGGTGCGGCTGGAGTCTAGCGCGGCGCCGCCGTGATCGTCAGTCCTGGCGCGGACTTGAAGGAACCGAGCCGCGCCTGCCAGAGTCGGGGCCTGCCGCCACGAGGGTGTCCCATGCGATTGCATCGTTGCGCCCAGCTGTTCCTGCAGCTGGACCGCGAACCAAGGTTCGACATCAACCGCTTGCTGGCCGGTGGCGATGGCATGGACGCTTCGCCGCGTTGGCTGGCGCATGCGCCGCATCTGCCTGGCCCGGTGCCGGTGTCATTGGCGGCGGCGGCGGTCCTGGCCGAGCTGCCGCTGGCGCCGGGTGAGGATCGCGATGCGATCTCGGCCCGGCACGGCGAAGAAGCCGTCGGCGAGCTGCTGGACGCCGGCCTGTTGCTGGGCGAGCACACGGCGCCAGGCCCGCGCGCCCGCGACGCCGCGGCCGCCGACCTGGCCTGGTGGGCCCCCGCCCTGCTGGCGCAGACCGCCGGGGCCTGGGACGGCGTCGACATCGATGCACACCATGCGGCGGGCGACATGCCCACCAGTGCGCGGCTGGTGGAGGAGCACGGCCCGGCGCCCGCGCACGTGTTCCGGCGTCGCCCGCAGGCGGCGGCCACGCCCCTGTGTCCGCCGCGGCAAACGGCCTTCGATGCGCTGTTGGCCGAGCGACGCACCTGTCGAAACTTCGATCCCGCCGCGACGCTCCCGGCGGCGGCCCTGTCCGCGATGCTGCACCGCGTATGGGGCGCGACCGGGACGCGCGAGCTGGCGCCCGGGGCCGTGGCGCTGCGCAAGAGTTCGCCGGCGGGGGGTGGGCTGCACGTGGTCGAGTGCTACGTGCTGGTGCAGCGAGCCGAAGGGCTGGCGCCCGGGCTTTACCACTACCTGGCGACCGAACACGCGCTCGAGCCGATGACGCGGCTGTCGGCCGCCGCCGCCGCCGCGATGGCCCAGGCCTTCGTCGGTGGCCAGCACTGGTTCCGCGACGCGCCGGTGCTCGCCGTCATGACGGCGCGTTTCGACCGCTTGTTCTGGAAGTACCGCCGCCACGCCAAGGCCTGGCGGGTGGCCCACCTGGACACCGGGCACCTTTCCCAGACCATGTACCTGTCGGCCGCGGACCTGGGCCTCGGGGCATTCGTCACGGCCGCCATCAACGACGCCGACATCGAACGGGCACTTGAGCTTCCGCCCCTTCGCGAGGCGGCGCTGGCGGTGGTGGGGTTCGGCCCCCGGGCGGCGTCGAAGGTCAACGGCGAACTGGATGAGCTCGTGCCGACCGAAGCGGCCCGGCGGGCCGCCGAGGCCAGGGACTAGGCGCCCCGGCGCGTCCTGCGGGCTCCCGCGAGGGGCCGCCGCGGCGCCTTCGTACCTTCGAAAGCCGGGGCCTGCGGCTGGCGATCCAGCAGGCGGTAGCCCAGCGCTTCGGCGAGGTGGGCGTGGCCGATGTCGGGCTGGGCGTCGAGGTCGGCGATGGTGCGGGCCAGGCGCAGGATGCGGTGCATGGCGCGAGCCGAGAGCTGCAGTCGGGCCATGGCGTGCTCGAGCAGCTGCTGTTCGCGCGGCTCGAGCCGACAGTGGATTTCGGTGTCGGCCTGCGACAGCGCGGCGTTGGTGACGCCGCTGCGGCCGAGCTGGATCGCGCGCGCGGCCAGCACGCGTTCGCGCACGACGGCGCTGGATTCGCCGCGCGGGGCGTCGGGGCGCAGCGCTTCGGGTGGCACCCGCGGCACGGCCAGCTGCAGGTCGATGCGGTCGAGCAGCGGGCCGGAGAGCTTGGCGCGATAGCGCTGCACCGCTTCCGCCGCGCAGGTGCAGCGGCCCGAGGGGTCGCCGGCCCAGCCGCAGGGGCAGGGATTCATCGCGGCGACCAGCTGGAAGCGCGCGGGAAAATCGGACTGCCGCGCGGCGCGCGACACCGTGATCACGCCGGATTCGAGCGGCTGGCGCAGCACCTCGAGCGTGTAGCGGCTCCACTCCAATTCATCCAGGAACAGCACGCCGTTATGCGCCAGCGAGATCTCGCCGGGCCGCGGGTTGCCGCCGCCGCCGGCGATGGCTACCGCGCTGGCGAGGTGATGCGGTGCGCGGAAGGGGCGCCGCCGCCAGTGCGCGAGATCCACGCCGCGGCCGCTGACCGAATGCACCGCGGCGGTTTCCAGCGCTTCGGCTTCGCTGGCCTCGGGCAGCAGGCCCGGCAGGCGCGAGGCCAGCAGGGTCTTGCCGCAGCCCGGCGGGCCGACGAGCAGCAGGTGGTGCGCACCGGCCGCAGCAATCTCGAGCGCGCGCCGGCCGCTGGCCTGGCCGCGCACATCGGCAAGGTCGGGATACGCGGGCGCGGCGCCGGCCGGCACGCTGCGCTCGGCATCCGGCAGCGCGCCCTCGCCGCGCAGGAAGGCCAGCGCCTCGAGCAGCGTGCGGGCGGTGCGCGCGCGGCAGCCTGAGGCCAGCGCCGCTTCGGGGCCATTCGCCGCGGGCACGATCAGCGGCCGTCCGAGGGCGCCGGCCGCGAGCGCCGCCGGCAGCACGCCATCCACGGCTTTGAGTTCGCCGGTGAGCGCCAGCTCCCCCAGCAGCTCGCAGTCCGACAGCGCCTGCACCGGCAGCTGCCCGCTGGCCGCGAGGATGGCCAGCGCGATGGCGAGGTCGTAGCGGCCGCCTTCCTTCGGAAGGTCGGCGGGCGCGAGGTTCACGGTGATGCGTCGCTGCGGGAATTCCAGCTGCGAGTTGACGATGGCGGCGCGCACGCGCTCGCGGCTCTCGCGCACCGCCGCCGCCGGCAGGCCCACCAGGCTGAAGTGGGGCAGCCCGCCGCCGAGGTGCACTTCCACCCGAACGGCGGGCGCGTGCACGCCGACCCGGGCGCGGCTGTGCGCCAGCGCCAGGTTCATGGCGAAACGGGTGGGGCGTCAGTTCTTGCTGGCGCCGGGCTCGGCGAGCTTCGCCTCGAGCACCGTGAGCGCGCGCTCCATCGCGTCGAGCTTCTCGCGCGTCCGCAGCAGCACCGCGCGCTGCACCTCGAACTCCTCGCGGGTGACGAGGTCGAGCTTGCCGAGGCCGGCCTGCAGGGTGGACTTGAAGTTCTGCTCGAGGTCGGCGCGCGCGTCCTTCAGGCCGGGCGGCACCAGGTCGCTGAGCTTGCGGGCGAGGTCGTCGAGGTTCTTGAGGTCGATCATGGTCGGGGCTCCGTGGGATGCCTCCACCTTGCGCCACGCGCGGCGCCGGGGGCATCGGGGAAGGGCCGGGGCGGGGGTCAGCCAACGCCGCGCGGCGGGGGCGGCATTTCGCTGCCCGGGGCCGATCACTAGACCACGGGTGGCGGCGAGCAATCAATCCGTGCGGCGCGGGTGATGGTTCAGGCGCTCCCCCCTTTCCCCTTCCCTCAGCGTCCGGAGGCAATCCCGTATGGTTTCCAAGAAGTTCCTGCGCCGGCTGGGCGCATCCATGCTCGTGCTTCCCTTGCCGGCCCTGGCCGCCCCGGCCACGGCCAATCCGGGCGACACCGCCTGGATGATCGTGGCCACTTTGCTGGTCTTGCTGATGACCCTGCCGGGCCTGGCCCTGTTCTACGCCGGCATGGTGCGAGCCAAGAACGTGCTGTCGGTGCTGATGCAGTGCTTCGCGATCACGGCGCTGGTCAGCGTGCTGTGGGTGGCCTACGGCTACAGCCTGGTGTTCGACACCACCGGCATGGAGGCCGGCGTCGTGAACGTCCATTCCTTCGTCGGCGGCTTCGAGCGGGCCTTCCTGGCCGGGCTGGCCGTGGACAGCCTGGTGATGACGGTGCCGGAAAGCGTGTTCATCACCTTCCAGATGACCTTCGCGGTGATCACGCCGGCGCTGATCGTCGGTGCCTTCGCCGAACGCATGCGCTTCGGGCCGATGCTGGTGTTCATGGCGGCCTGGTTCACCCTGGTGTACGCGCCGATCGCGCACATGGTCTGGGGCGGCAACGGCGGCCTGATGTGGGACTGGGGCGTGCTCGACTTCGCCGGCGGCACGGTGGTGCACATCAATGCCGGCATCGCCGGCCTGGTGGCCGCGCTGGTGCTGGGCAAGCGCCGCGGCTACCCGACGGTGCCGATGGCGCCGCACAACCTCGGCTACACCGTGATCGGCGCCAGCCTGCTGTGGGTGGGCTGGTTCGGCTTCAACGCCGGCTCGGCGGTGGCGGCCAACGGCACCGCGGGCATGGCGATGCTGGTGACGCAGGTGGCCACGGCGGCGGCCGCGCTGTCGTGGATGGCGGTGGAATGGCTGGTCCACCGCAAGGCCAGCGTGCTTGGCATCGTCTCGGGCGCGGTCTCGGGCCTGGTGGCGATCACGCCGGCCAGCGGCACGGCGGGCCCGATGGGCGCGCTGGCGATCGGCGCGGCGGCGGGCCTGTGCTGCTTCTTCACCGCCACCAGCCTCAAGCGCTGGCTGGGTTACGACGATTCGCTGGACGTGTTCGGCGTGCACGCGGTCGGCGGCATCGTCGGCGCGCTGCTCACCGGCGTGTTCGCGGCGCCGGCGCTGGGCGGTTTCGGCACGGTCACCGACATCGGCGCCCAGGTCTGGATCCAGGCCAAGGGCGTGGGCTTCACCGTCGTCTACACCGCGGTCGCGACGCTTGTCATACTCAAGGCCATCGACTGGGCCATGGGCCTGCGGGTCGGCGAAGAGGCCGAAGCCGAGGGCCTGGACCTCGCCCTGCACAACGAACGCGGCTACAACCTTTGAGAACCCCGGAGCGCACCGAAATGAAAATGGTCATGGCCATCATCAAGCCCTTCAAGCTCGACGACGTCCGCGAGTCGCTCAGCGAGGTCGGCGTCACCGGCGTCACCGTCACCGAGGTCAAGGGCTTCGGCCGGCAGAAGGGCCACACCGAGCTCTACCGCGGCGCCGAGTACGTGGTCGACTTCCTGCCCAAGATCAAGCTCGAGGTCGCGGTCACCGACGACCAGGTCGAGCGCGTGGTCGAGGCGATCCAGTCGGCGGCCAACACCGGCAAGATCGGCGACGGCAAGATCTTCGTCTACGCCCTCGAGCGCGTCATGCGCATCCGCACCGGCGAACTCGACGGCGACGCGCTTTGATGGGGGTTGGCGTGTCTATCGCGGATCAAAGCGGAAACGGCGGATAAAAGCGAATTATAAAAATAATTGGGCCCGCGAATTCCAGGATTCGCGGGCCCATTTCGTTCAAGCGATCAAGAAAACCGAAAAGAATCCGCTCTTATCCGATCTTTCCGCTTTGATCCGCGTTCGGACACGTACCGTCAGTCCTTCAGCGCGCGGGCGACGAACGGCGGGAGGACCAGGGCGGACTGGTGGATGTCGGCGGTGTAGTACTGGGTGTCGAAGGGCTTCGCCGCCGCGTCGGCCTTGCGGAACTGGGTGAGGTCGCGCTTTTCCTTCGAGGCGATGGTGCAGCTCCAGTAGCCCGTGGGGTAGCAGGGCTGCGGGAAGGGCAGGGTGCGGAAATCGACGAAGCCGGCGTCGGTCATCGCGCCGCGCATGTCCAGGATCAGCTGCATCAGCGCCAGCGGCGATTCGCTCTGCTGCACCAGCAGGCCGCCCGGGCGCAGGGCGCGCAGGCAGGTTTCGTAGAAGGCCTGGTTGAACAGGCCCTCGGCCGGGCCGACCGGGTCGGTCGAATCCACGATGATCACGTCGATCGATTCCGGCGCGGCGTTCTTCATGTAGGCGATGCCGTCGTCGAACATCACCGTGGCGCGCGGGTCGTTGTTGGACTCGCAAAGCTCCGGGAAGTACTTCTCGGCCATGCGCGTCACCTGCTCGTCGATGTCGCACTGCACCGCGGTGCGCACGCCCGGGTGCTTGAGCACCTCGCGCAGGGTGCCGCAGTCGCCGCCGCCGATGATCACCACGTCCTTCGGATCGGCATGGGTGTACAGCGGCGCGTGCGCCATCATCTCGTGGTAGAAGAAATTGTCGCGCGTGGTCACCATCATGGCGCCGTCGATGAGCATGACGTTGCCCCAGTCGGTGCTCTCGTACATCTCGATCTTCTGGAACGGCGACTGCACCTCGTCGAGCTTGCGCACCATGCGGAGGCCAAACGCCGAGCCGGTGTGGTCGAAGTTCTCGTGCAGCCAGGTCGGGGAGGAGGAAGCCATCGTTTTTCCAGTAGGTTCGTAGACGAGGCGGCATTGTACCGGATGGCGCTTTTCACGCTGGTTTCGGCCCTCGCCGGGCCTGCCGCCCGCCGCACATGAACCCATCACCCCCGGGGGGTACAATGCGCGCCCACCCCGCTTCCGGAACGCCGCCCATGCCCGCCTGGTCCCTCGACCGCGCCCGCCACACCTACTCCATTCCCTACTGGAGCGAGGGCTATTTCGACGTGGACGCCGGCGGCCGCATGCGCGTGCTGCCGCGCGGCACCGGCGGCCCCAGCCTCGACCTGCCCGGCATCGTCGACCAGGCCACCGCGGCCGGCCTGAAGCTGCCGCTGCTGCTGCGCTTCTCCGACATCCTCGGCAACCGCCTGGGCAAGCTGCAGGCCGCCTTCGGCCGCGCGATGCAGGAGCTCGACTACAAGGGCGGCTACACCGCCGTCTACCCGATCAAGGTGAACCAGCACCGCGGCGTCGCCGGCGAGCTGGCGGCCGTCGGCGGCGACGGCTTCGGCCTCGAGGCCGGCTCCAAGCCGGAGCTCATGGCCGTGCTCGGCCTGGCCAAGCCCGGCAGCCTGGTGATCTGCAACGGCTACAAGGACCGCGAGTTCATCCGCCTGGCGCTGATCGGCCGCAAGCTGGGCCTGGAGACCTTCATCGTCATCGAGAAGCCGTCCGAGCTGGCGATGGTGATCGAGGAAGCCAAGGCGCTGGGCGTGAAGCCGGGCCTGGGCGTGCGCATGCGCCTGGCCTCGCTGGGCGCCGGCAAGTGGCAGAACAGCGGCGGCGACAAGGCCAAGTTCGGCCTCTCGCCGCGCCAGGTGCTGGATCTCGTCGAGCGCCTGAAGGCGGCCGACATGCTCGATGCGCTGCAGCTGCTGCACTTCCACATGGGCTCGCAGATCTCGAACGTGCGCGACATCGCCAACGGCATGCGCGAGGCGGTGCGCTACTTCGTCGAGCTGACCAAGATGGGCCTGGGCATCCGCTACATGGATTCCGGCGGCGGCCTGGGCGTGGATTACGAAGGCACGCGCTCGCGCGGCTTCTGCTCGATGAACTACGGCCTCGACCAGTACGCGCACACCCTGCTGCAGCCGCTGGCCGAAGCCTGCGAGGAGCACGGCCTGGCGCCGCCGATGATGGTGACCGAGGCCGGCCGCGCCATGACCGCGCACCACGCGGTGATGGTGGTCAACGTGTCCGAAGTGGAGCAGGCGCCCGAGGGCGCCGTGCCGGCCGAGGGCGCGAACGAGCCCGCGGTGGTGCGCCACCTGCGCGAAACGCACGCGGCGCTCGACCAGCGCCCGGCGCTCGAGCTCTACCACGAGGCCCAGCACCACCTCGCCGAAGGCCAGGCGCTGTATTCGCTGGGCCAGCTCACGCTGGAGCAGCGCGCCATGCTCGACGACCTCTTCTACGCCATCGCCCACGCGGTGCGTTCGCGCCTGACCGCCGAGGAGCGCAGCCACCGCGACACGCTCGACGAGCTCAACACGCGCCTGGTGGACAAGTACTTCGTCAATTTCTCGGTGTTCGAATCGATCCCGGACGTGTGGGCGATCGACCAGGTGTTCCCGATCGTGCCGATCGCGCGCCTCGACGAGGCGCCCGACCGCCGCGGCGTGATCGCCGACCTCACCTGCGACTCCGACGGCCGCATCGACACCTACGTCGAGTCCGAGGCGCTCGACTCCTCGCTGCCGCTGCACTCGCCGCGCGCGGGTGAAAGCTATCGCCTCGGCATCTTCATGGTGGGCGCCTACCAGGAGACGCTGGGCGACATCCACAACCTGTTCGGCGACACCGACACGGCCAACGTGGTGCTGGGCGCCGACGGTGGCTACACCGTCACCCGCCAGCGCAAGGGCGACACCACCGACGTGATGCTCGACTACGTGGGCTACGACCTGGCCGAGCTGCGCGCCACCTACAAGCAGAAGGTGGATGCCGCCGGCCTGCCGCCGGCCGAGGCCGCGAAGCTGCTGGTGGACCTCGAGACCGGCCTCACCGGCTACACCTACCTGCACGAGGAAAACGCCGGGGGCACGGCGTGATCGCCGGCTTCATCGGCCTCGGCGCGATGGGCGCGCCGATGGCGGGCCACCTCGCCGCGCGCGGCTTGCTGGGCGTGGTCGACAACCGCACGCGCAGCAAGGCCGAGGCGCTGGCGGCGCAGCTGGGCGTGCGCGCTGCGGCGTCGCACGCGGATTTCGCCGGCTGCAACGTGGTTGCGCTGTGCGTGTCCATGGACGCCGACGTGTTGCAGCAGGTCGAAGCGCTGGCCGCCGTGCTCAAGCCGGGCGCGGTGGTGGTGGATCATTCGACGGTGTCGGTGGATACCGCGAAGCGCGCGCAGGCCTTGTTGGCAGCACGCGGCATCGGCTTCGTGGACGCGCCGGTGTCCGGCGGCGTCGAGGGCGCGCGCAACGGCAAGCTCTCGGTGATGGCAGGCGGCAACGCGGCCGACCTCGAGATCGCGCGGCCGGCGCTGGAGGCCTACGCCGCGCGCATCACCCACATGGGCGGCACCGGCGCCGGCCAGGCCACCAAGGCCGTGAACCAGGTGCTGGTGGCGGGCATCAACGAAGCCGTATGCGAAGGCCTCGCGCTCGGTGAAAAGCTGGGCCTGGATCCGGAGAAGCTGCTGCCGACGCTGATGGCGGGCGCCGCGGGCAACTGGTTCCTTGAGAAGCGCGGCGCGACCATGCTGGCGGGCCAGTTCACGCCCGGCTTCAAGTGCGGCCACCTGCTCAAGGACCTGCGCATCGTGCAGGGCATGGCCCGCGACGCCGGCATCCGCGCGTCCGTGATCGACCTCGCGCTGGCCGACTACGCCGAGCTCGTGCAGCGCGGCGAAGCCGACGCCGACACCTCCGCCCTGATCCTCCTGAAACGCTGATCAAGAAAAAGGGGTCAGAGTAATTATCCGTTTCAAACGGATAATTACTCTGACCCCTTTTTTTTCAGGGCGTGGTGAGCCAGTCGAGGGCGGCGGCTTCGTCGTAGAAGAGGCGCAGGCCGTGGATGCCCAGGTTGCCGCACTGGATGGCGTAGAACTCGAAGTCGGCGCGGCTGGGGGAGTCGGGCGTGATCAGGATGGCGATGCGCAGGGCGTGGCCGAAGCCGCCGTCCTCGCCGCGGCGCGGCATGTCGAAGATTTCCGCCGCGCCCAGCTGCAGGCGGGTCAGCCGGTGGTCGATCAGGAAGCGCGGGCAGGCGTGGGCATGGCCAGCCTGCATCGCCTCGCGGGTGAGCCGGCGCAGCTGGTCGCGGTCGGCCGGACCGTTGCCGTCGGAGATGACCCGCACCAGGTGCTCGTTCGCCAGGTAGTCGACGGTCCAGTGCATGGCGTGGCGTCCGACCCGGGATGCTTACTGGGCGCGGATCGCGACGGCGTCGATGCCGTGGCTGCCGAGCGCCTGCTTGGCCTGGGCCAGGCTGCCGGCGTTCGGGTAGGGCCCCAGGCGCACGCGGTAGATGGTGCCGCCGGCGATCTCCGCCGACTCCACCCGCGCCACTTCACCGGTCAGCGCGATGCGGGCCTTGAGCGCCTCGGCGTCGGCGGACGAGCGGAAGGCGCCGGCCTGGATCAGGTAGCGCACGGCGTCGGCATTCGCCGGCACCGCGGCGTCCGCCGGGCGGTTGGCCTCGGCCTGGGCCTGGGCGTTGAGCTCGGCGTCTGGGATGACGAATTCCTTGTCGCGCAGCACGTCAAAGAACTCGTACTTGGGCTTGCGCGGCTCGGCCGCCGGCTTCTGCGCCACCGGCTCCTCTTCGGTGGCGGCCGGGGCGCGGGCCTCCGGGTTCGGCGTGGGCAGGGTGCCGTCGGGCAGGTCCCACTGGCCGCGCAGGAACATCACCGCCACCACCAGCGCGCCGACCAGCAGGCCGATCAGCAGCCAGATCCAGCCCGGGATGCCGCCGCCGCCGTTGCGGCGCGCCTGCTTCTTGGGTGCGCGTCGCGCCATCACATGCTCTCCGGCGCGGACACGCCCAGCAGCGCCAGGCCGTTGGCCAGCACCTGCTGGGTGGCCTTGCACAGGCCCAGGCGCGCATTGCGCAGCTCTTCATCGGGCACCAGGATCGGCTGCGCGTTGTAGAAGCCGTGGAAGGCGGCGGCCAGCTCGCGCAGGTAGTTGGCGAGCACCTGCGGCGCGCGGTTCTCGGCGGCCGTTTCCAGCACTTCCGGGTAGCGCATCAGCTCGTCGAGCAGCTCGTCTTCCTGCGGCTGCAGCAGGCGCTGGCGGGCGGCCTCGGCGGCGCTGCGGTTGTAGCCCATGCCCTTCTCGGCCAGCTGGCGGAACACGCTGGCGACGCGGGCGTGCGCGTACTGGATGTAATAGACCGGGTTCTCGTTCGAGCGGCTCTTGGCCAGGTCGAGGTCGAAGTCCAGGTGCTGGTCATTGCCGCGCATCACGTAGAAGAAGCGCGCCGCGTCGGTGCCCACTTCCTCGCGCAGTTCGCGCAGGGTGACGAAGCTGCCGGCGCGGGTGGACATCTGCACGCGCTCGCCGCCGCGGAAGAGGATGGCGAACTGCACCAGCTGGATCTCGATCCGCTTCGGGTCCAGGCCCAGGCCCTGCGCCGCGGCCTTCAGGCGCGCGATGTAGCCGTGGTGGTCGGCGCCGAAGATGTACAGCGAGCGCTCGAAGCCGCGCTCGAACTTGCTCAGCAGGTAGCCGAGGTCCGAGGCGAAGTAGGTGGTGACGCCGTTCTCGCGCACGACCACGCGGTCCTTGTCGTCGCCGAAGGCGGTGGCGCGGAACCAGGTGGCGCCTTGGTCCTCGAACAGATGGCCGTTCGCGCGCAGGGTGTCGATGGCGCGCTTCACGTAGCCGTCGGTGGCCAGCGAGCGCTCCGAGAAGAAGTTGTCGTGCAGCACGCCGAAGCCGGCGAGGTCGTCGCGGATGTCGCCGAGGCACCAGTTCAGGCCGGCCTCGAACACGCTGCGGTAGCCGGCGTCGCCGAGCAGCTGCTTGGCGCGGGCGATCAGGGCATCGACGTGGGTTTCCTTGTCGCCGCCCTGGCCCTCGTCGGCCGGCAGGCCGTCGGTGATCTCGATGGCGCTGCGGCGCAGGGCGTCGCCCGCCTTGGCGCGCAGGCCGCGGGCGATGTCGACGACGTACTCGCCCTTGTAGCCGTTGTCCGGGAAGCGGACGTTGATGCCGCCCAGCTCGTGGTAGCGCAGCCACACCGACACCGCGAGGATGTCCATCTGGCGGCCGGCGTCGTTGACGTAGTACTCGCGCTGGACCTTGTGGCCGACCGCGTCGAGCAGGGCCGCCACCGAGGCGCCGTAGGCCGCGCCGCGGCCGTGGCCGACGTGCAGCGGGCCGTTGGGGTTGGCCGAGACGAACTCGACCGTCACCGACTCACGGCTCCCGGCCGGCTGGCGACCGTAGTCCTTGCCCAGCTCGAACACGCGGCGGATGGTGCCCAGCCGGCATCCACGGGCCAGCGTGAAGTTGATGAAGCCCGGGCCGGCGATGCTGACCTTCTCGACGTGCTGCGAGCTGGGCAGGGTGTTGACCAGCAGCTCGGCCAGCTCGCGCGGCTTCATGCCGGCCGGCTTGGCCAGCAGCAGGGCGATGTTGCTGGCGTAGTCGCCGTGCTCGCGCGACTTGGTCCGCTCGATCACGAAGTCGGGGGTCGCCAGGTCCGGGGACAGGCGGCCATGACGCCGCAGGTCCAGGAGGGACTGCGCCACCAGTTCGCGAATATGGTCTTTCACCGGCTGGAATTCCGCTTGGGGGAACTACCTATTCTAGCCCGGACAGGGCCTTGCGCTGTCATGCCGTCGTCACCCGGGCCGTGGAAAATCGCCCACGTCACGGCTCTCCAACGTGATCCCTTCGTTTATTCGGCCCGGTGCGTGCATCGGGGTCCGGGGCAAGGGCCGGCCCCTGGCCGGCCTTTTTTTTGCCCGGCATCAGGGGGCTTCGTCGGCGCAGAGCGCCGCGAATGCATCGAGCACGGCCTGGCCATTGGCCGGCGGCACGTCCTCGAACCGCGCTAGCAGGCGCTCGGTGACCCGGCGGACGCCCGGGCCGTTGGCCGTTTTCCTGGCCCCGAACACCCGCTCGCCTTCACGCGAACAGAAGCGGTGCAGCTCGAAGAAATAGTGGGTCTGGCCCCGGCTCAGGAAGCCCAGGCAGGTGGCGCCGCTGGCGGCGCGGCCGAGGGCGCGCCCGGCCCGGCGCTCGCGCTCGCGGCACAGGCGCAGGGCGCTGTCGGCCAGGTGGTGGAAGTCCTCGCCGACGTTGGCGGTATCGAGGTCGGCAGCGAGGCGCGCCAGGCGTTCGCCGCGGCGGGCGGCCGGTTCGGCGCTCCACTCGGGGCGGTCGCCGTCCAGCCAGATGGCCAGGCTGCGGGCCAGCGAGCCGCCGGCCGCGGTGGCCAGCTCCTCGCCATCGGGGTGGGGCAGGGGCCGCGGGTCGAAGGTGCTGCCCGCGATCATCAGCTCCAGCGCCAGGTACTGGGCGCGGTCGGCCACCGGGTCGAAGCCGCAGCGGTCGAGGATGCGGAAGGTCTCGGCGATGCTGGACGCCTCGTTGCCGCCGATCGGCCCGGGGGCATCGAAGGGTTCGCGCTGGCGCAGGTCGTGGCAGGCCGCGAACACCAGCAGCGCCAGCGCATCTTCGCGCGGCACGCCTTCCTCGCCGAGCGTGTCGAGCACGCGGCCGAGCCGGCGTTCGGCCAGCTCCATGACGTGGTCTTCGTTGTGGTAATCGTGCGGGTCGTCGCCGAAGGCGCCGTGGCGCAGGCCCAGGCGCGCCAGGCCCAGCAGCGCGGCCTCGAAGTGGCGACGGTCGCCGGCACCGGACGTGATGCGCGCCACCATCGCTTCCAGCCGCGGCACGATGTCGGGGCGGTGCCGGTCCACGAGGCGGCGCGCGGCCTCGGCATCGGGCAGCGCCTGCTCGATCGCATCGGGGCCGTAGAGATTGGAGTAGCCCAGGATCACGCCGGCAACGGCTCCGGTGCGCGGCGGCTGCCGCTCAGCCGAGTATACGCAGCGGCGGGCCGCGACCAGCCAAGGCCGCGTGACGGCCTCAGAGTGCACCGAGCCGGGCCATCGAACAGGGCGCGCCGTCGCCGATGATGAAGTGGTCGAGCACCCGCACCTCCACCAGCGCCAGCGCCTGCTTCAGCCGGGCGGTGACGGCGCGGTCGGCGGCGCTGGGCTCGGGGCTGCCGCTGGGGTGGTTGTGGCCCAGGATCACCGCCGCGGCGTGGTGCGCCAGGCAGCGCTGCACCACTTCGCGCGGGTGCACCTCGGCGCCGTCGAGGGTGCCGCGGAACAGTTCCTCGAAGGCGATCACGCGGTGCCGGGTGTCCAGGAACAGGCAGGCGAAGACCTCGTAGGGCAGGGCCCGCAGGCGCCGGGCCAGGTATTCGCCCGCCCGCCCGGGCTCGGTCAGCGCCTCGCCGCGGGCCAGGCCCTGGGCCAGGTGCCGGGCGGCCAGTTCCAGGGCCCCCGCCAATGCGCTGGCGCGGGCCGGCCCCAGGCCCGGCAGCCGCGCCAGCGCCGGCGGGGGCAAATCGAGCAGGGCGCGCAGGTTGCCGGCGTCGGCCAGCAGGCGACGGCCGAGGGCCACGGCGCTTTGCCCGCGCAGGCCCGATCCGAGGAACACCGCCAGCAGTTCGGCGTCCGAGAGCCGCGCCGCGCCGAGCGCGAGCAGCTTCTCGCGGGGACGTTCACCTTCGGGCCAGTCGTGGATGTGCATGGCGCCAGCCTCGCCCGGCCCGATGCCGGCTGACATCAGGCGACGCGGGCCCATCGGGTAAGCTAGGGGCGATCACACGGGTAGGGAAATCCAAGGTGGCCGGACTCGACGGGCAACGCATCCTGCTGGGCGTCAGCGGCGGCATCGCCGCCTACAAGTCGGCCGAGCTGCTGCGCCGCCTGCAGGACGCGGGCGCCGAGGTGCGCGTGGTGATGACGGCCTCCGCCCTGCACTTCGTCGGCGCCACCACCTTTCAGGCCCTGTCGCGTTTCCCGGTCCGCAGCTCGCTGTGGGACGAGGCCGCCGAGGCCGCGATGAGCCACATCGAACTCGCCCGCTGGGCCACCCGCATCCTGGTTGCCCCGGCCACGGCGAACGTGGTCGCGAAGCTCGCGCAGGGCCGCGCCAACGATCTGCTGAGCACCCTGTGCCTGGCGTCGGAGGCACCCGTGATGCTGGCCCCTGCCATGAACCGCGTGATGTGGGCCCACCCGGCCACCCGCGCCAACGTCGCCACCCTGCAGGCGCGCGGCGTCGAATTCATCGGCCCCGGCGAAGGCGACCAGGCCTGCGGCGAAACCGGCGCCGGCCGCCTGCTCGAACCCCACCAGATCGTGGAGGCCGTGCGGGCCGCCTGCGTCCCGCCGCGCCTCGCCGGCCGCCGCGTGCTGGTCAGCGCCGGGCCCACCTTCGAGGACATCGACCCGGTGCGCTTCATCGGCAACCGCAGCTCCGGGAAGATGGGCTTCGCGGTCGCCGTCGCCGCCCGCGCGATGGGCGCGGAGGTCACCCTGGTCGCCGGTCCCGTCACGCTGCCCACCCCGGCGGGCGTGCGCCGCATCGACGTGCGCCGCGCCGCGCAGATGCGCGACGCCATCCTGTCCGAACTGCCCGGCCACGACGTCTACCTCGGCGCCGCCGCGGTCGCCGACTACGCGCCGGCGGAAACGCTGCCGCAAAAGATCAAGAAATCCGGCGAAACCCTGCGCATCGACCTGGTACGCACCGCCGACATCCTGGCCGAGGTGGCGGCCCACCCGAAGCGGCCGCGGCTGGTGGTCGGCTTCGCCGCCGAAACCCAGGACATGGAGGGCTACGCGCGCGACAAGCTGCTGCGCAAGGGCCTGGACCTGATCGCCGCCAACGACGTCGCCCGCGCCGGCCAGGGTTTCGAATCCGACGACAACGCGCTCAGCGTGTTCTGGCGCGACGGCCGCCACGACATCGCCCACGGCCCCAAGCCGCGGGTGGCGCGCGACCTGCTGGCCCTCGTGGCCGACCACCTGGAGGCCAAGGCATGAGCGCCGAGATCGAATTCATCCGGCTCGACCCGCGCCTGGGCGCGGAATTCCCGCTGCCGGCCTACGCCACCGCGCTGTCGGCCGGCATGGACCTGCGCGCGATGATCGACCAGGCCATCGAGCTGGCGCCGGGCGAGGCCCAGCTGGTGCCGACCGGCCTGGCCATCCACATCGGCGATCCCGGCCTGTGCGCCGTGATCCTTCCGCGCTCGGGCCTGGGGCACAAGCAGGGGCTGGTGATGGGCAACCTGGTGGGCCTGATCGACGCCGACTACCAGGGCCCGCTGATGGTGAGCCTCTGGAATCGCGGGCGGTTTCCCATCACCATCACGCCGGGGGATCGCGTGGCGCAGCTGGTTTTCCTGCCCGTCGCCCGGGCGGTCTTCCGGCAAGTGGATCAATTCGAACGCAGCGAACGCGGGGAAGGTGGCTTCGGCCACACCGGCGTGCGTTGAACGGGCCGGCCAACGCCGGTCCCGTCACCAGGGGGAAGCATGAAATTGCCTGATCTGAAATCGCTCCCGAAGGCCGGCGCCCTGCCGCTGGCCGCGGGCCTGCTGCTGGTCGCCGGCTGGTTCGGCTGGCAGGGCTGGCAGGCGTCGTCGGCCGAGTCCAAGACGCTGGAGATGGACCAGGTCCGCGCCACCAGCGCGACCCAGGTCCGCGGCGCCATCGCCGCCGCGCTGGAGCGGCTCGAGGGCAGCCGGTCGCGGATCGCGCTCGTCACGGCGCTCAAGCGAAATGAAGACCAGGCCGCGCGCGACGTCATCCTCGATGGCTGGAGCGGCGTCGAGGCGCTGGAGTGGCACGCCCCCGGCCTCGATGCCGCGTACGCCGACCCCAAGGCCTTCGGCTTCGGCAAGCTGGGCGTGCTCGAGGAGGCGCTGCAGGACAACGCGGCGCGCGCCGCGATCATCAAGGACGCCGGCGGTCCGCGCCTGGCGCTGGCGGCGCCGGTGCTCGACGAGGGCCGGGTGCTGACCCTGGCCTACGTCCGCCTGCCGCTCGACGTCGTCACCGCGCCGCTGTCCGCGGCTGGCGTCGACGGCGGCTACCTGGCCATCCGCCAGGGTCGCCACACCGTGTTCGAGACCGGCGATGTCGCGCTGGCCGGTGCGGCCGAAGTGGGCGCCATCCGCATCGAAGGCACCGCGCTGCGCGTGGTGGCGGCTGCGCCCGTGGTCGAGCTGGGCCTCGGCGCGTTCGCCTACTACCTGCTGGCGCTGCTGTCGGCGCTGGTGGCCGTCGCGCTGCTGCTGATGCCGCGCCTCAAGGGCCTGCGCCTCGAGCGCAAGCCCGAGGGCGCGGCGGCCGGCACCGGCACGCCGACCCTGGCCGAGCTGCAGCAGAGCGGCCAGCTGGACGCGGAGGCCGAAGCCGCCCGCGCCGCCGCCGCGAAATCCCCCCAGGTCGCCAAGCCGCCGCCGCCGCCCGCGCCGCGCGCCGCGCTCGACCGCAGCATCTTCCGCGCGTATGACATCCGCGGCGTGGTCGGCAAGACCCTCGATGCCGAGACCGCGCGCCTGATCGGCCAGGCGATCGGCACCGAGATGCATCGCCAGGACGCACGCACCGTGGTCGTTGGCCGCGATGGCCGCCTGTCCTCGCCGGAAATGGCCAATGCCCTGATCGACGGCCTGCGCCTGGCGGGCCGCGAGGTCATCGACATCGGCGACGCGCCGACGCCGCTGGTTTACTTCGGCGCCTACCACCTGCGCGCGGGTTCCTGCGTGTCGGTCACCGGCAGCCACAACCCGCCCGACTACAACGGCTTCAAGATCGTCATCGACGGCGAGACGCTCGCGGGCGACGCTATCCAGAAGCTCTACGAGCGCATCGCCGAGAACAACCTGCACGTGGCCGACAGCCAGGGCCTGGTCAGCCGGCGCGACATCACCCAGGACTACATCGACCGCATCGCCGGCGACATCCAGATCGAGCGCAAGCTGCGGGTGGTGGTCGACTGCGGCAGCGGCATCGCCGGCCTGGTGGCGCCGCGCCTGCTCGAGGCGATCGGCGCGGACGTCGAACCGCTGTACTGCGAGGTGGACGGCACCTTCCCGCACCACCACCCCGACCCCAGCGATCCGGCCAACCTGCAGGACCTGGTGCGCGTCGTGCAGCGCGTGGGCGCCGACCTCGGCCTGGCCTTCGACGGCGACGGCGACCGCCTGGGCGTGGTCACCCGCTCCGGCGAGATGATCTACCCGGACCGCCTGCTGATGCTGTTCGCCGCGGACGTGCTCGAGCGCAACCCGGGCGCCTGCATCATCTACGACGTCAAGTGCACCGGCCACCTGCCGATGCACATCCTGCGCCACGGCGGCAGCCCGCTGATGTGGAAGACCGGGCATTCGCTGATCAAGGCCAAGATGCGCGAGACCGAGGCCGAGCTGGCCGGCGAGATGAGCGGCCACTTCTTCTTCCGCGAGCGCTGGTACGGCTTCGACGACGGCCTGTACGCGGCCGCGCGCTTGCTCGAGATCCTCTCCACCCGGGGCGAGACGCCGCAGGAAGTGTTCGACACCCTGCCCAAGGGCGTATCGACGCCGGAGCTCAAGATCCACGTCGAGGAAGGCGAGCAGTACGTCTTCATCGAGAAGTTCGTGGCTGCGGCGAAGTTCGAGGGCGCACGCATCGCCACCATTGACGGCGTGCGCGCCGACTGGCCCGATGGCTGGGGCCTGGTGCGGGCGTCGAACACGACGCCGGTGCTGGTGCTGCGCTTCGACGCCAAGGACACCGAATCGCTCGAGCGCATCAAGCGCGTCTTCCGCGAGCAGCTGCTCGCGGTGCAGCCGGGGCTGGACCTGCCGTTCTGAGGTTCAGCCGGCCGGCGTCGCCGCTTCGGCGGCGTCGTCGGCGGGCGCCGGGGCGTCCGCGGCGCCCTTGAGCTCGCGGAAGCGCTCGACCAGGCGCACCAGCTCGTCGTCCAGCTCCACCAGCTCGCCCTGCTTGAGCACCAGCATCTGCTGCTGGCGCACCATGTCGTCGTGCAGGCTGCGGATGTCGGTGGCCTGCTTGGGAGCCACGGCGCGGCCGGCGAGCTCGGCCTCCGCGGCCTCGGCCAGCAGGCTGGCCAGGCTGGCGCGCTGGCTGGCGACGCCGGCCTCGATGGCCTCCAGCGTCTGCTTCACCAGGTCGATGCGGTTGTTGAACGAGCGCTTGAGTTCGTCTTCGGTCTGGAACGAGGCGATCATCGCCGCCTCGGTCTTGCGCGCCTGCTCGGCTTCCTTTTCGGCGATGGCCTGCAGCCGGTCGGCCTCGGCCTTGGCCGCGCGCTCCTCTTCGGTGAGGGCGCGCTCGACCTGGGCGGTGGTGGAACCGCTGGCCGCGTTGAACTCGGTGCGGGCCTGGTCCACGGCCTCGGGCGGCAGCGCGTCGGAGAACTGCACCTTGCCGTCCTTGTCCACCCAACGGTAGAGCTTCTTCTGGGCCGGGGGCTGCTGGGCATCGGCAAGGCCCGACGCGAGCAGGCTGGACGCCACGGCGAGGCTGAGCAGGGCGCGGATCATGGGCGATCTCCGGTCATTCAGGTTGGCTGCCATAGCGCGCACGATACGCCACCAGCGCGGGCTTGTGCTCGGCGATCTCCGGCCGTTCGTCGGCGTGCGACAGCAGGTCGTCGAGGCCGGCGATGGCGTGCACCGGGATGCCGAACTCGGCGGTCACTTCCTGCGCCGCCGAGCGCTGCCCGGCCTGGCCGCGCTCCTGGCGGTCGAGCGCGATCAGCACGCCGCAGGGCTCGCCGCCGGCTTCGCGGATGATCTGGATCGACTCGCGGATGGCGGTGCCGGCCGTGATCACGTCGTCCACCACCAGCACCCGCCCTCGGACCGGGGCGCCGATCAGGCGGCCGCCCTCGCCGTGGGCCTTGGCTTCCTTGCGGTTGAAGGCGACCGGCAGGTCGCGGCCACGGCGGGCCAGCGCCACCGCCAGCGTGGTGGCCAGCGGGATGCCCTTGTAGGCCGGGCCGAACAACATGTCGAAGTCGAGCCCGGAGGCCTCGAGCGCATCGGCGTAGCACTCGCCCAGCTCCGACAGCGCGGCGCCGGAGTCGAACAGCCCGGCGTTGAAGAAGTAGGGGCTGGTGCGGCCCGACTTGAGGCTGAACTCGCCGAAGCGCAGCACGCTGCGCGCCAGGGCGAGGTCGAGGAAGCGGCTCTGGTGGGGATTCACGCCGGGTCGTCCGTGGGGGAAAACGTGATTGTGCAACAGCCGCGCGCGCCGCGGCAGCGCCTCCCCGGGGAATTCGGCTAACCTTCCCCATCCCCGCCGCGGCCGCTCCCGACTCCGTGAAAATCGTCAGCTTCAACGCCAACGGCCTGCGTTCGGCCGCCAGCAAGGGTTTCTTCGACTGGCTGCCCGGCCTCGATGCCGACCTGGTCTGCATCCAGGAAACCAAGGCCCAGGAGCACCAGCTGCGCGTGCCCGAACTGCTGCCGCCCGGCTACGAGGCCTGGTTCCGCGATGCCACCACGAAGAAGGGCTACAGCGGCGTCGGCATCTACACCCGGCGCGCGCCGGACGAGGTGCTGACCGGGCTGGGCTGGGATGAGTTCGACGAAGAGGGGCGCTACCTCGAGGCGCGCTTCGGCAACCTGAGCGTGGTGTCGCTGTACTTCCCGTCGGGCTCCTCCGGCGACGAGCGCCAGCAGTTCAAGTTCCGCTGCATGGAGTGGTTCACGCCGATCCTGGACCAGTGGCTGGCCAGCGGCCGCGACTACGTCATCTGCGGCGACTGGAACATCGTGCACACGGCCCGGGATATCAGGAACTGGAAGTCCAACCAGAAGAACTCCGGCTGCCTGCCCGAGGAGCGCGCCTGGCTGGACCTGCTGTTCAAGGCGCGCGGCTGGGTCGACAGCTACCGCCACCTGCGCCCCGAGGGCGAGGACTACACCTGGTGGAGCCAGCGCGGCGCGGCGCGCGCCAAGGACGTGGGCTGGCGCATCGACTACCAGGTGGTGTCGCCCTCGCTGCGCGACCGCCTGAAATCCTGCGCGATCTTCCCCGAGCCGAAGTTCAGCGACCACGCGCCCTACCTCGTGGAGTACGCATGAGCACCGGCCTGGGCGCGCGGCTGTCGCAGGGGCTGCGGCCCTACGTGCAGAAGGAGCCGCTGGCGGCGCTGATGCTCGGCATTTCCTCCGGCTTCCCGTACGCGATGATCGGCGCCACGCTGACCACGCGGCTGGCCCAGGACGGCATCGACAAGAAGAGCGTCACCGCGTTCTCGCTCGCCTTCCTGGTCTACAACCTGAAGTTCCTGTGGGCGCCGCTGGTGGACGGCCTGCGGCTGCCGCTGCTGGGCCGCCTCGGGCAGCGCGTGTCGTGGCTGGTGTTCGCCGGCACGGCGGTGATGGCGGCCGTGGCCTGGCTGGCGATGCTCGACCCGAAGGCCGACCTCGCCCTGTTCGCGATGGCCGCGGTGGCGGTCGGCGCCGCCGGCGCGACCTACGACATCGTCATCGACGCCTACCGCATCGAGACGCTCAAGCCCGAGCAGCTGGGCGTGGGTTCGGGCATGTCGCAGTACGGCTGGCGCATCGGATCGGTGGCCGCCGGTTCGCTGGCGCTTTATGTGGCCGCGCGCCACGGCTGGTCGCTGGCCTACCTGCTCTGCGCGGGATTCGCCTTGCCGGCGATGCTGACCGGCCTGGTGGTCGGCGAGCCGGCGCGGCACGTCACCATCGCGGTGCACCGCGGGCTTCGCCAGGCCTGGGAGGCCGTCGCCGGTCCGCTGCTGGAGTTCTTCCGCCGCCGCGGCGCGATGCTGGTGCTGCTGTTCGTGCTGCTGCACAAGGTCGGCGACACCCTGGCCAACCTCACGCTGCGCCTGCTGCTCAACGACCTGGGCTTCAGCAACGACGAGATCGCCACCTACGACGTCGGCTTCGGCTTCATCGCGATGCTGGCGGGCATTTTCCTCGGCGGCATGATGTACGCCGCCATCGGCATGAAGCGCTCGGTGCTGGTGGCGCTGGTCCTGATGGCCGCCTCCAACCTCAGCTTTGCCTGGCTGGCGTCGGTGGGGCATTCGAACGCACTGCTGGCCTTCACCATCGGCTTCGAGAACCTGGCCAGCGGCATCGGCGGCGTGGTGGTCGTGGCCTACCTGTCGGCGCTGTGCAACCTCGCGTTCACCGCCACCCAGTTCGCGCTGCTCAGCGCCGCGGCCAGCGTGGTGGGGCGCATCGTCACCGGCACCACGGCGGGCGCGCTGATCGAATCGCTGGGCTACGTGCAGTTCTACCTGCTCACCACGCTGGTGGCGCTGCCGGGCGTGCTGCTGTACCTGTTCATGCTGCGGGCCGGTTTGATCGAGCAATCCCTGGGCGACGCCGGCTACCGCGGCGCCGACAAGGCCCCGCCCGGCTGAACCTTCGCCGCGCCGGGTATTGCAGTCCCCGTCCGTGGCCGTATGCTGGTCGTCCCCCCGAGGATCGAGGCCATGGCCGACTTCCTGTTGCGCGACATCGATGAGCGGGTAGCCGAGCGCATCAAGGAGATGGC
Source organism: Arenimonas metalli CF5-1 (assembly GCF_000747155.1). Taxonomy (GTDB): domain Bacteria; phylum Pseudomonadota; class Gammaproteobacteria; order Xanthomonadales; family Xanthomonadaceae; genus Arenimonas; species Arenimonas metalli. The sequence continues at coordinate 81,207 of NZ_AVCK01000017.1, forward strand.
GCGCCAGAAGGGCTGGCCGCTGAACGACGTCATCCTGTTGCTGCTCAAGCAGGCGCTCGGCCTGGTCGATCCGGAGCCGGCGCCGATCCCGGGCGACATCGCGCGCCTCACGGGCGCCTGGAGCGACGACGAGGCGCGGGCCTTCGAGGAGGCCATGTCGGCCATGACCAGCCTGCCGGACGACGCGCCGGCCTACCTGGTCGAAGAAATGCGCCGCAAGAAGGAAGCCGGCGGCTGATCAGGCCGGATGGATTGCGCCGAGCACGCGCGGCCCGCGCGCGCCGGTGACTGCGGGCAGGTTGCCCGGTCGTCCCGCCAGCGTTTCCCGCGCCAGCCAGGCGAAGCCGGCGGCCTCGATGAAATCAGGATCCAGCCCCAGCGCCGCGGTGCTTTCCACCACCACGCCGGGAAGGTGCGCCGCCAGCCGCGCCATCAGCAGCGGGTTGTGCACGCCGCCGCCGCAGACCAGCAGGCGGGCGCCACCGGGCTGCTGCGTGCGCAGCGCTTCAGCCACGGTAACAGCGCTCAGTTCGCACAGCGTGGCCTGGACGTCGGCGGGCGCTTCGTCGCGCAGCCGTGACGCCAGCCACTCGAGCTGGAACTGGTCGCGGCCGGTGCTCTTGGGCGGCGGCTGCGCGAACCACGGTTCGTCCAGCAGGCGGGCCAGCAGCGCCGCATCCACGCGGCCGCTGCGCGCGAACGCGGCGTCGCGGTCGTAGGCCTCGCCGCGATGGCGCAGGCACCAGGCATCCATCAGGCCATTCGCTGGCCCGGTGTCGAAGCCGCGCACCACGCCTTCGCGCGGCAGCACGGTGAGGTTGGCGATGCCGCCGAGGTTCAGCACGGCGCGGTCCTCTTGCGGCGAATGCATCACCGCGGCGTGGAAGGCCGGCATCAGCGGTGCGCCCTGGCCGCCCGCGGCGACATCGCGCCGGCGGAAATCGGCGACGGTGGTCAGGCCGGTGGCTTCCGCGATGACGCTGGCGTCGCCCAGCTGCTGGCTGAAGGGGAAGGCGCCGCGCGGGTCGTGGCGCAGCGTCTGCCCGTGCGAGCCGATCGCGCGGACCGAAGCCGCGGGTACGCCCGCGTCGGCCAGCGCCTGGTTCGCAACGGATGCGAACATCAGGCCCAGGCGCGTATCGAGCCGTGCGATGTCATCCAGCGCCACCTGCGCCTGCGCCTGCGACCAGCGCAACACGTCGGCATGCAGGTCGGCCGGGTAGGGATAGGTGCGGGCGAAGGCGATGCGCGGCGCCGGCTCGAACGCCACCAGCGCGGCATCGATGCCGTCCACGCTGGTGCCCGAGATCAGGCCAAGAAAAAGCCCGCCGGGCGTGCCGGCGGGCGGAGTGTCGTCGTTCGTACGCGGCGTGGCCGCCATCGGCTCAGCGTGCGGCGAGGCGCACGCCCTCCACGCGCTTGAGCTGGGCCAGGGCGGGCGCGGTGGCGGCGCGGAAGGCCACCATCTCGCTGCCGGCCAGCGGCTCGGGCTTGGGCATGGTCACCGTCAGCGGGTCGCGGTGTGCGCCGTTGATGCGGAATTCGTAGTGCAGGTGCGGACCGCTGGCCAGGCCGGTGGCGCCGACGTAGCCGATGGTGGTGCCCTGCTGCACGCGCGAGCCGACCTTGTAACGACCCAGGCGCGACATGTGCGCGTACAGGGTCGTGTGGCCCTTGCCGTGGTCGATGATGATGGTGCGGCCGTAGCCGTTCTGCCAGCCGGCGAAGCTCACCCGGCCATCGCCCGCGGCCATGATCGGCGTGCCGGTGGCGGCGGCGTAGTCCACGCCCTTGTGCGCGCGCACGGTGCCGAGCACCGGGTGCTTGCGGCGCGGGTTGAAGCGCGAGCTGATGCGCGCGAACTCGATCGGCATGCGCATGAAGCTCTTCTTCAGCGGGCGGCCGGTGAGGTCGAAGTATTCCTGCTTGCCGTTGCGCTCGAAGCGCACCGCGGTGAACTCCTTGCCGCGGTTGAGGAAGCTGGCCGCGACGATGCCGCCGCTGCGCAGGCGCTCGCCGTCGCGCCAGATCTCTTCGTACACGACCTGGAAACGGTCGCCGTCGCGCAGGTCCTGGGTGAAGTCGATGTCGTACGAGAACACGTTCGCCATCTGGTTGATGGCGGCGTTGCTCAGGCCGGCCTGGGCGCCCGCGGCGTACAGCGAGCTGGTGATCTCGCCGCTGGCGACCATCGTGCGGCGCTCGAGCGGGCGCTCGATCACGTTCTCGGTGACTTCGCCGCCGGCGATGGCCAGCTCGACCCGCGCGGCTTCATCGCGCTCGAACGCGAGGCCGCGCAGGGCGCCGTCCTCGGTGAGGTCGAAGGCGAGCTGGGCGCCGGCGCGCAGGCGGGTGAGGTTCTTCGCGCTGGGCGATTCCAGCACCAGGTACATCACCGAGGCGGGCACGCCCATCTGCTGGAAGATCTCGCCCAGCGTCTGGCCGTTCTGGACGGTGACGGTCTGCCAGGCCGGGCCGCGCGCGGCGGCGCTGGTGGCGGCCTTGCCCTCGAGCGGCGGCAGGGGCAGGCTCAGCGTGGTGAGGTTTTCCTGTGCGGCCGGTTCGCGCATGGCGCTGGCGAAACCGGGGATGATGGTCAGCACCAGGGTGCCGAGGGAGGCGCAGAGGCCGGCCAACACCCAGTGTTCGCGCGACCAGCGGCCGAGGGGGGAAGGGTTGTGCTGCAAAGGGGGGTTCCCCGCTCGAAACAGGAGTCGGGCTACGATAACCAGCGCGAAATACCGGCGTCAAACCCTTGTAGCGTCTGGATTTTTTGGGCTCCACGCTTTAACTTTCTATTAACTTCCGATTAACGCGGCCGGCCTCGGCCTCCGCCCTGAATACAAGCATCCCTCCATTCATGTCCGACCTGCAGCACGCCCTAGACCTGATCGCCCGTGGCGCCGACGAGATCCTGAAGCCCGAGGAGCTGGCGGCGCGGCTCAAGCTGGGCCGCCCGCTGCGGGTGAAGGCCGGCTTCGACCCGACGGCGCCCGACCTGCACATCGGCCACACCGTCCTGCTCAACAAGATGCGGCAGTTCCAGGACCTGGGGCATCAGGTCATCTTCCTGATCGGCGACTTCACCGGGATGATCGGCGACCCGACCGGCAAGAACGCCACCCGCAAGCCGCTGACCCGCGAGGACGTGCTGGCCAACGCCCAGACCTATGCCGACCAGGTGTTCAAGGTGCTGGACAAGGACCGCACCGAGGTCCGGTTCAATTCCGAGTGGTTCGGGCAGATGTCGGCGGCCGACATGATCCGCCTGGCGGCGCAGCACACGGTGGCGCGCATGCTCGAGCGCGACGACTTCGCCAAGCGCTACGCGGCCCAGCAGTCGATCGCCATCCATGAGTTCCTGTATCCGCTGGTGCAGGGCTATGACTCGGTGGCGCTCAAGGCCGACGTGGAGCTGGGCGGCACCGACCAGAAGTTCAACCTGCTGATGGGCCGCGGCCTGCAGGAAAGCCACGGGCAGCCCCCGCAAATCGTGTTGACCATGCCGCTGCTCGAGGGCCTGGATGGCGTCAACAAGATGTCCAAGTCGCTGGGCAACTACATCGGCATCAACGAGCCGGCGATCGATATCGTCACCAAGGCGATGAAGGTCGGCGACGAGCTCATGTGGCGCTGGTACGAGCTGCTGAGCTTCGAAACCTCGCTGGCCGAACTGGCGCGCATGAAGCAGGACGTGGCCGGCGGCGCGCTCAATCCGCGCGATGCCAAGCTGCGGCTGGCGCGTGAGCTGGCAGCGCGCTTCCACGGCGCGCAGGCGGCGGATACCGCGGTGGCCGGCTGGCACGCGGTGGTGCGCGGCGAAGGCGACACCTCGCTGTTGCCGCAGGCGCAGATCGCCGTGCCGGCCGAAGGCCTGCGCATCGCGGCGCTGCTGGTGGCGGCCGGCCTGGCGGCCAGCAATTCCGAGGCCTCCCGCAAGCTCAAGGAGCGGGCCGTGAAGATCGATGCCGAGGTGTTCGAGGATCCGCAGCGGGTCTTCGGCGTCGGTTTCGAGGCCGTCCTGCAGGTCGGCAAGCGCAATTTCGCCCGGGTGAAGCTGGTCGCCGCCTGACGGAACCCCGGTTTCGCCCGGCGTTTTCGCCAATTCGCGCAGACCCCCTTCCCAAGTCGCGCGCCTTCCCCTATTCTTCGCGGCCCTTCACCGCCCGGCCTTGGTCGGTCGGCGAAGGGGGAGCAAAAAAGGACGGTTTAGGGTGTTGACGTCCTCGGAACTTGCTCTATAATGTGCGGCTCCCTCGGGCGAAACGCTCGGGACGCGGAAGGCGAAAGGCCTTCTGCAGAGATGAAGATCTTTGACAGTGT
>NZ_AVCK01000018.1 GCF_000747155.1 Arenimonas metalli CF5-1
AGCCTCCGGGAAAGACGGGGCGATTCAACCTCGATACTGCGATGCTCTCTGTCTGACGCCACCGAACTCGCGAACGCAGGAGTGAACATGCTGACGCAATCCGATTTGTCCGGAGCCATCGAAGATTTCGCGCGAACCGCAGATAAGTCGATCGTGAAAGCCAGGAGTGTGGTTCTCCCTCCCTCTTTGGTCCTGCCGTTCTCGACGAGCAAACTTTCGAAAGATGATGTTGACGAGCTCGCCAGACCGATTCCGACCGGCCGCGGGAAAGGAGACGAGGATGCGGAGTACATCTATGTATTCCGTGTCGCTCCTTCGAGTCAGCTCCCTCACGAGAAGATTCTCGAGACCTTCAATGCCGGTAGAGCGGCTCAGGAGGCCGCTAGCTACGAGGGAAAGAAGAATCTTTGCAGGCCGAATCTGCGTTCGGAAGCCAGCCGGGCGCTATATGTCGGTCGTTCCTACGCACCTCGGCAGCGGTTCAGGCAGCATCTCTTGTCGAGCACGACCGGCACGTACGCGATTCACTTCGCCGCATGGGCGCATGACATCGACTTGCATGTCGAGTTCCACCTCTTCCGGTTTGCCGGGCTCGGTGATCCTGTGGTCCAGGTCCTCGAAGATGGACTCTGGGACTACTTGAGGCCGTTGCTTGGCCGCAGAGGCGACAGGTAAATCGCTGCCGCCTGATGGCAAGACTAGACATCAGGTCCACTCTTGGCCGAGGCTGTGTGAAAACCCAACTGCCGATGGCAAAATATCGACACCGTTCGAATGGTGCTCGGTATGAAACGATTCGTCGATGGGGTCGACCGCTCACAGGGACTTCTGCTCCCTGATCGGCTTGAGGATTACGTCCACGAAGACAACCCGGTCCGGGTGGTCGACGCGTTCGTCGAAGCCCTCGACCTCGCGGCCCTGGGCTTTGCAGCAGCCAATCGTTCTGGCGGTGGGCGGCCGGCCTATCATCCAGCCGTCCTGCTCAAGGTCTACATCTACGGGTACCTCAATCGCATCCAGTCCACCCGGCGCCTGGAGCGGGAAGCACAGCGGAACCTGGAGCTGATCTGGCTGACCGGGCGCCTGGCGCCCGACTTCAAGACCATTGCCGACTTTCGCCGGGACAACGGCAGCGCGATCACGGCGGTGTGCAGCCAGTTCGTCGCGCTGTGTCGGAAGATGAAGGTGTTCACGCATGCGGTCGTAGCGATCGACGGCAGCAAGCTTAAGGCGGTCAACAGCCGGGATCGCAACTTCACCGCCGGCAAGGTTAAGGCGCGGCGCAAACAGCTCGATGAGAGCGTCGCTCGCTACCTGGCCGAACTCGATCGCGCAGACCGCGATCCGAGCCTGTTGCCGGAGGGCCGCGTGCCCCGCCTGAAGGACAAGCTGGCTGTCGTCCCGAAGGCGGACGCAGACGCGACGCGGCACTGATCGGCATAGTACTGTCGCTTACCCAATGACCGGAGACTGCCTTGATGCTGCCTTCATCGCTCGCGTACGACCTCTCGCTTGCTGCTGGCCCCGTCGCCGACCACGTCCTATTGAACGGCGGCCCGCGCACCGGGAAGCCTCGTGGGGAAGTCAGCGGGGTGCGGACCATGACGCTAGATGGGTTCGACCAAATTGCGGACAAGTGGACGCCGATCCTCAAGGCCGCTGGGTTTTGTATCAAGTTGGTGAGTGTCTTCTGCCACTCCAGCCCGCAGGTCAAATTCAAGGCGAGTGCACACCCCAAGTACGCCGTGACCAGCACGTTTAGGCAGTGCGAGCTCGCAGACCTTTTGATCGTGATCGACCATCTTGATCCCAAAGGCGTTGTCGATCGACGAGCAGTTCTCGTGCAGGCGAAGATGCTTAAAGGCGGTGCGCTGAAGCCGTCAGGGAAAGAGTGGGTCCAGCACAAACTCCTCGCTTGGCTGCCTGTCTTTACGTTTAACAGCTCCTTGTACAACCCCGCCGCGCGGAATCTGCGCAAGGCACCGGGGCTGAAAGCGCAAACAGCGGAGTATGCGGGCATAAATCTCAGCAGCTCGGCACCGGAGTGGCGGCATGAACTGACGCGTAAATCCGCCCCTTGGTTCCACTCTGCGATTCCTCTCGCCGACTATCTGGCGAACATGGCAGTAGGCGACCCCTCGTGCGGCCGTTCGGCCATCCCTGGCGGTTCGGATGATTGGTCCTTTACCGTAGACGAACTGCTCGCCGTGACGTCAGCGCAAGGGATGACCAAGGCATCGACGGTCTTTCGCGGAAACCCCAACATTGTGGGCTTCATGGCCGCCACACATCTTCCAAGCCCGAGCTTCGCGAGCGCCACGCCGACGGCCCTCCAACTAGCGCAGTTCTCAGGCGCGAGGGAGTCGGTAGGGGGAGAAGGTGGGGGAGGGGGAGAAGGTGGGGCAGACGGTGTCGATGAAGAAGACGCTTACTGGCCTGACGGCCCCATCAGCACCGTCCACATGACCGTGGGTCCTTTGGACGAGTCCTCCAACGGCTGATTCATGAACGTTTGACTACGCGGTATCGCATTGTGCCCGGCCAACAGACGTCAGGCACTTTTGGATGCATGCAGGGCCGGCTGCGCCGTTGCCGCTGCCTAACGTTTCCAGTTGGGCTGACCAGCTGACACCGCCGACCAGTCGAGGACCGCGTCCGACCCGACGGAAGCCATAGCCCAGTCGTTTGGCGAGGGTTGCGGCCATACCGAGGCGACGTCCGGTGAACTACGGAGTGACGCTGATCGAGTGGATTCGCCGCTTCATTCTACGTAGCAGGAACCCAATGAAGTCTCCCGACATCAAGCCGGGATCTCCCTTGGCGCGCGTTACGACGCGTGCGATGAGTAGGGACGCATGCGGGTTCCATTGAACATTTATTGCCCCGTCTCGATCATCCAGAAGGCTGTGTATTTTCATCCATCCAGGCGAACGTTCTGGATTCAACTGCTGGGACACCTTGAGACCATGCTCCGATATCTTCGGGTGCTTGGCGATGGCTTCCCGCATGCTATTGCCGGGGGTGCATACGACTTGGATAAGAAGTTGCATGGTTGAGCGCTCCTTTTTGCGAAAGCTACATGGGCCGGGAGACTGACTTGGGTCGCGCCAGCCGTTGCCACACGCCCTTGCCTAAGCGACGATTCCGCAGAGGCATTGACGATAGTTGGGGCGTGCCACTCGGTCTCATCACGCAAAGGCCAAGTACTTGTCATGGAAAGACTCGTAGTGCCTGCCCAGTAGTGTTCCCCGGCAAGCCGTGATGAGCTCACCCACCAGATCCTCCAGGAAGACGATGCGCATCCTCTCCCGACCGGCGTCCGTCAAGAACCTCTCCCTGGCGCACTCCGCCTGCTCGGCGACCTTTCTGTTGGCGCGCGGAAAAAGGAACACGACCTCAGATGTCGGCGTGATGTGGACCAGGTTCCGAAGGACCTGATAGTTCTTCAGGAAGAAGGTCGGATCGTTGCATTCATCTGCCAGGTATGCCGAGTCCTTGAGCAAGGGTGCATAGGTATTCCGAAATTTCTCCAGATGCTCCGGATCCTGCTTTGCACGTCCGAACCCGTCTTCCGTGTACTTTACCTCGACGTAGCTTTCTCGATCTGAGCCCCGCAGGTAAAAGTCGAACGACGTTCGCCTCTTCGCGATCTCACGCGGCGATGGGAACTCGAATCTCGCTTCGGCAGGATGACTCATATCTGAGCCAATGGAGCGAACCAGAAGCGGCAGCTGCTTTTCGTGGATCAGGGGAAAGAAGAGGTTGAAGCAAAGTCCTTGGGAAGAATTAAGGTGGTGGAAATACCGGTGGCGGTCCGTGGCGCCATACTCGGACGCGAAGAACAGATCGCGATACCCCTCCAGCAGGTTCCGCTGCTCACTGCCCTTGGGCAGGATGTGCCCCTTGTGATGCGGTATGCGGCGATGAACGAAGACTCCCTCCTCTGCCAACCCGAGGTTGTTCTTCCGGTAACCGCAAAGGTGTGCACAGGCCTGATCTCGAAACGTCACTGATTACCTCCTCCGGGGCTGCATACCTGATTGGATCGGGATTGGAGTTGCTTGGTCGTCAGGAGACGCTCTTCTTGGCCTCGGCAAACGCTTCTTCGGCTGGGATTCCTTCCAGAATAAGCTCGATGATGAGATCTCGTCGATCTCGAACATCACGGGGAAGTTCCGCCCTGTGACACTTGTAGTAGTCGGACATCAATTGAATGGCTTCGGCTTTGTTCGGCTTCCGGAGGGCTGCTTTCGCATCCGTGTCCAGAATCGAGTACGAGCCAATGAGGGTGCTCTTCTTGCTGGATACCTGCTGCTCACCCACCTTCTCCAGGGTCAGAGCCACCCAACGTCCACCCCAGTTGTTGACGACATCGCGTCCCAGGCTTGAGCAGAGCGCTTCATAACGACTGCGCCAGCCTGGCTGCCGCTCAATCTCGGCGAATACTTCGTCAATAACGTGATGCGAGTACGGCTTGGGCATTGAATCGAGCACTTCCCGAACGAGCGTTCTGACGTCGATTGTTCTCATTGGCAATTCTCGAGGGAGCGAGACGTGGTGGACATCATCGCCGAAATGCTTCATCCGCGGACGGACCCACCTGTTGAGGCTAGTCTGCTCGACGAAATCACCGGCGGCAACTTACACGGGCGTCAGCGGAAGCGGGTAACTGATTTGGCCATCGTTGAGCCTTTCGCCCTGGAATTCATATGACCCTTCCACGGACTTGAGGGTGCCGACTGCACGCGCCTGATCCGACAGCTGTGCACTGACCTCGCGGAGCGAGACGAATGGAGCCCTCACCCAGCGCGCAAACTCGAGGTGCAGCATGACAGTGCCGTCCACGGTGTAGGCGATGCCAGTGACCAGTGAATCGACTTTCTGGTCTTCCGGATCAGACGCCTTCACCTTGCCGAGAAGTTCGGGGTCGACGACCGGCAGTTCCGCCTTTCGACCGTCGGCGGTGCGAAGGCGCGGACCCACATTGAGCGCACCGAACCGGCTCAGTTCCTTCAACGCCCGGAATTCCTGTTTACTGACACCGATGTCCCTGAGAGGTTTGGGCGATTCGGAGTTTGAGTTCTCCTTGATCTTATCCCAGGCTTTGACAAGGCGATTTACTTCGATATGGAAAGGATCCGTTTCTTCGCGGTCGCCGAGTTCGAGGGTGCGATTCGGAGGGTCGGCCCAGAGGTCGAAGCTGTAACAGCCTGCGGACGAATGGGGTCGAAAGGCACAGTCGATCGATTTGCCAACCACCGCGGCAAACGCCGCAAGGAGCGCAGCCACCGCCTCAAGGAGTCCAGGCAGTTCCGCGAGCCGGCCGGCGTTGTCCAACTCCAGGTCCACGTGTTGAAACTCGATGATGGCCGCCAGCCCGTCCTTGCTGGCCACGGGTCTCTTTGACTTCTTCGCCACTTCGGTTCTCCCGCCGGGACCGGCCGGCGGATGCCGACTCAGGAAGCCCTGGCCGGCTCTCAATCTATAGGCCGGGAGCGCCGCCAAATCAGCGATTGGTCACCTAAATTCTGGGTCAATCGGGGAATCCATTACCGCGGCGGCACGTGGTCGGCTACCCAGGCGACTGCCAGAACCCACCGAAGTGCAGGCCAAAGGCCATACGACTCGCGTGGGTGGGCTGGCCGGATCACACCCACCCCTTCGATCTCGATCCGCTCCGATCCCAAGGAAACTCCCGCGAGGATCTCTTCCAGGTCGACCTCGAGCTTCTTGTCGATCAAGGGGCAGCCCGCGCTGATCGGCACACGGATGGCGAGCTGCCCCCAGTGGACTGCGACTGCGCTCAGTTGAGCAGGGGGATTCCGAAGCAGGTCGAGCAAGGCCTGATTGGTAGACGTCGATCTGGGCTGCGCGAGTTCGCCTTCCTGCAAACCGAACCGGTACGTGGTCCACCTCGTCAGGAGATCCATACCGGCACGCACCCGAACCACGGCCTCCGGGGCGATTCCGCACCGACGGGCGGTCGTGACTTCATCCCAGCCCAGGGACAACCCGCTCATCGCGGTGGCGATCGTCGAAAGATCCCCCGACGTACGCGTGGCCACTACAGGCGCGGTACCGGGGTCGAACTCGGTTGCCTCCATCCACGTCGGCGCCGGGAGTGTCAAGGCGATACGCAGTTCATCGCCCCCGCCATGCCCACCATTCGAGGCCGAACATCGCCGGGCTCGCTGGGCAAGCGTTCCAAGCTTGAGTCCCGTGATGGCCGCCAGGGCTGGTCGTCCGACGTCAGCACCCACGCGCATCCCTCGCTCCATGTAGCCCATGGCGTCATGGAGGTAGCTCGCCAACGGCGTGTGGATCGACATGTGGCCGGAGACGCGCAACGCGTGGACGACATCCCGGGACGTCGGGTTCCGCAGCCGCTGGATCCGCCGATGTCGCTCCTGCAACCTGTGCTTTCGCAGCCAATAGGTGCGCGCATTGCCGATCGAGGTCGACCACCGGAGCAACTGGCCGATCCTTCCGAAGATCTCCCTCATCGCAAACCGGGTGCCCGGTTCGGTGCCCGGCTCCTCGAACAGGGGAATCTTCGGCAACAGCGAGGGATCCCTGCCTTCGCAGCGGCGTTCGTGCCATCCACGGAGCCACTCCCGATCTGAATTCCACAGGTCGCCCTCGAGCGGGATGAATCCGGCAGCGGTCGGCGTCTTCTGAGATTCGAAGCGCCCGCGTGCCTGGAGGTGAATGAAGTCGCCCTCGTCGTCGAAGTGCAGGTCGGCCAGGGATAGCCCGTAGATTGACCTTGGACGACACCCCGATGCCTCCAGGAGTGCACGCGCCACCCGGTGCAGTTCACGCAGCCGGGACTCCCTCAACGGAACGAACAGGCGTTCTCCTTCCGGTACAAGCGCGTCTTCGAGAACACGAGCCACCCGGCGGATCTCGTGTTTTCCCAAGATGCCCGCATCACGACCCACCCAGCGCTGGCCGGCAGCCTTGCAGAGGAGGGCCCAGTCGGGGGACTCGATGTCGTAACGACGGCCGCTGATCGAATGGAACTGCCTGATCTCACCCAGTACACGGGCACGCATCTTGGTGGGAGACTGGAGAAGAACCGCATGGAAGGCGGTCGTGATCTGCTCGATGCTCATCTCGTCCCAAGAGCCAAGACCCAGCTCCAGAAGGCGCTTCGCAAAGCGGTGCGCCTTGGTGTGGATCGTGCCAGGCCTGCACTTCCCCTTCGTCCCCCGCTCCTCACCCAACAGGTGGAGAAAGTAGTCGAGGAGGAGAAGATCCGTCGTCAACTCGGCGCCAATTCGCTTCCTGCGATCCACAACTGCGTGGATCAGTTGGGCGCGACGCCGTTTGGCCGGAAGTGCTGGCACGCCGTCGATCTCTCCCTTGAAGTCGATCGAGAAGAGGGGAAGCAGCAGCAGTGACTGCGGCTTCTCCCGCGGCCTGTGCGAGGGCGACGTGCGGGGCGCTGGAGTGGTTTCGGGATGCGGATCATCCGAATAGTCGGATGCTTCAGGACTCGGACTCAGAGACGGATCGGGCACGGTCCTCCCGTCGGTGACACTGGCGGCCCGTACAGCCGAAACCGACGCGGCCTTCAGGTCGCCAAGCAGCAGGGCCCGCTCGATACCCGTGAGCTCGAATCGCGCAGCGACCTGGAGCGTCTGCTCCAGCAACTGAAGCGCACCGGTTTCGTTCGCGCCCTCGGCGACCATCCCGGGAAACATCCTGCTGAACCATCGGGAGAAGCCTTCTCGTGTCAGCACCGACTCCAGGTCGGCATCGGAGTGTTCCCGCCGAAGTTTGTCCAGCAGAACGAATGGAAGGCCCGTCAGGCAGGCGGCACCCGATCTCGTCGGCACACGCATCACCCAGCCTTCTGCCTCCGCGTGGATGGCGTCCTTCGAGCCAACCACGATTTCCTTCGCTCTATCGATGCTTCGATAGGGCGTCGAACTCAAGACTGCCAGCCAAGCCAAGTGGCCGAGCATGCTGACGTCATCTGAGGCCACTTTGATAGCCAATTTCTCCAACTGATCGCGAATGAGATCGGTATGTCCAATCGCCAGTCCCCCGGACAGTAGGAACGGACTCGGTTCCTGGACTGGGGATAGTCTCGGGACAGCGGGAATGAAGCCCCGGCACTCGCGGTTTGCTATCCCCTCCCTCAGGAGTCGTGCAACCTCCCTGGCTGCAACCATCGACTCGATTGCAGGGCCGCCTGCAGGTGCCACCTTGTCTAGAAGAAACCTGACGACGGCCTCGGAAAACGGAGCGCGCCCGTCCAGCGTGGCGTTCCTGTCCATCGCGCGGATCCACGGCCGGCCGCCCGAGACGACCAGTTCGAAGCCCGGTGCATGGATGGTCAAGGCTCCGGCGAGACGGCCCTGGATTATGGGCAGGGCGCTTGCCCGCCTCTCGAACAGTGCCACCCGCAGGCGATGCACCTGTGCAACGCACTCGTCCTGATGGCACTTGATGCGTGGCTCCCAAGCAGTAAGCGGCCTGGCCGGCAGCTCAATCTGGATCGGCCCGGCGTCCGATGGGACCAGCCACCCCATCTTCCGGAGACAGTCGTCGATCAGGGGGGCGATCTCCGCGGTGAACTCCACGGGGGAATACGGCGCGCATTCGCTCGACCCACCTCCAGCCGCGAGCAGCCAACCCATCTGGGCAAACCTCAACTCGGGATCGATGCCCGCTTGGACGAGCAGCTGGCACAGCGCGTGTCGATGGAGATTGCGCTTCTCGTTCCAGGGGGCTGGCAGGGCGGCGAAGAGCGCCGGTACATTGAGGTCTATCGGGTTCGAGGTTTCATCGACGATGCGGAACAGGGGTGCACCACCGCGGAGGATCGTCCGCGCAATGTGTCGCACCTGCGACACGCCCGAATTCCTGATGAGCATTTCGAGGAAGCCAAGGTAGTCGCGCAGCTCGTGGACGAATGCCCAGCCCGTCGAGGCGAAACGGGTGAAGTGGGCTGGATCGGAACGCTTGTCGCGCAACACCACCAGCGCGTGACGCAGCGCGAAGTTGTCGAGAACGACTAGCGAAAGGGAATCATTCGGGCGATGCCCGGTCGCCAGGGCCAGGTGGATGGCCAGGCGGTCGCGCCTGAGTCTCCATTCCGAAATGCAATTCGCGAGGTTCGGCCTCCCCCGGCGGCGGGGAGCGATGGGGCGGATTCGGAGTGCCAGATCAGCGATGGGTGAACCGGCTGGCGCCACCCTGGAGCCGATGTAACCCGTAAGCGACGTCCATTCCACTGTTGCGGCAACCGACCCGGACGTCACCCGCGCCAGTTCGGAGGCCAGGCAACTGGCGATGGTCGAAACGGCAATCCGGCAGTAGTAGGTGCCCGTGGGATTCATGCCGAACGAATCGCCGAACGCCATCTGGGCGACGTCCAGCCCGAGGACCCCATGGAGATGGGAGGCGATCCGCTTGCGGAAGATCGTCGGGCTGTAGTTCGAATTGGGCGAGGATTCCCTCAAGGCGGTGCGGAGAATGCTTTTGCCATCGGGCCGGTCCCCGGGCAGGAGGACGAACGGGCAACGCTTTTCTGCCGGGTCTGACCGGGACTCTAGGAGACGGTCGGCAAGCCGCAGGGTTTCGTCCGTGAGGGGAAAGGTGATGTCCGACCCCGTCTCCATCCACTTGGGAGCATCTTCAGCGGTCGGTGAGAACGCCTGGCGCGGGCGCACCTCGCCCCTGAGCAGCCTACGTCCCGCCAGATCCAGCTGCAGCCACTGCGCACTCACGGGGAGACCAATGTTCAGTCTGGGAATCTCGGCTTCGGAGACCCCGGCTTCGATCGCCAGGAGGAGGGCCAGTTGGCGTCGGGCGGCAGCATGGTCGCCTCGCTCCAGGGACCGCTGGGCATGTTCATGCGCCCCCCGCCAGGCGGCCTGGGTGACGACAGGTGGGGCGAGATTGTCTGGATGCCTGAGGATGTCGGCGGTGGAACGGCGCTCGAAGGCCAGCGCCAACGCGAGAGCCAATTGGCTGCGCGGATGGGGGATCGTCTCCCCCTCCGGAATGGAGGGGACCAGGAAAAACGGAGCGTCATCCAAGGCGTCATCGTCGTCCGGGTCGCCGGAAGCCGTGACGGGAGTCGCCAGGGATTCCTCTCCAGATTCGTACTCGAAGTTCGGCGCTCCGGGCGAGGTGAGCGAGTCCACCGCGGCGCACAACTCCGTCCGCCATAGCGTGTCGAACGAGTCGTGTCCCGTCAGCGAGGCGTCCTCGGGCTTCCCCGCGCCCAGCCGCAGCATTGATTGCTGCAGATCACGGGGGGTGCGGGCGCTCCCAAGCGAGCCGAGCAAGGCGCTTTGTTGGCCTCCCCTGGAGAGGCCCCGCAGGATTCCCGAAAGTTCCTTCTGCGAATGCGCGTAACGGCCGCGGATATGCAGTTCGAAAATGAGCCATGCGAACAGGCGGGCCAATGGAGTCGACCTTCCCTCCCTGTCCCGGCGATCGTGTGCCGCCAGGGCAGTGAGCACCGGGTAGTCCTTGGTCAGGTCGGCCGCCAGGATTTCCAGTGCCCCGGACGCCATGACACGGAGGTGGTCCTGATACCTCAGCCAATGTGCCATTGCCCATGGGAAGTAGAGCGCGTCCGGTGGCGCACGGCCAAGGAGTCGGCGGAGAATGAGGGCGGTGTACCTAACCCAGCTGTCGGAAGGGACGTCGATACCACCCAAGGCTGCCGTCCAGGACGGGTCGATGGGCGAGGGTTCGGTGGGTCTGGGAGCCGCGGTCACGGTGGCTGTTGCTCGGGATGGGTCTGTCGGGGAGCCTAGGAAAAGGAATCAGCTCCCGAAAGTGGACAAGGCAAATTGGGTCAAGCGGCGCTCCGTGTACCGGACCCAGCCGTCGGACGAAACCCACTCGGAGCCGCGGTCACGGATGGGTCGATCGGCGAGGGTTCGGTGGTTCTGGAAGCCGCGGTAATGGTGGCTTTTACTCGGGATGGGTGTGCCGGGGAGGCTGGATAAAGGAATCAACCCATGACAACGGACAGGGATAAATCGGCACAAAACGGCGCCCCGTGTAACTCCACCATTGAATTAGTTGCTAACAAGATCAATCACTTGGATCGATTGAAACGTTTTCGCATCGATCAACCCTGATTGCGGCTATGGTTGAAGCAAGGGCTCCGAAGGCAGGCGCGCCATCTTTTCGTCCCCGCCGCCTGCTTGGCCGGCCCGGGACTCCGCCAAGCCGGGATCCCTGCCGATGCCCCGCGCCCGGCGCCGCCGGCTGGCACGTCTTCACGCCCTTTTTCGTTCTCTGGATCAGCGCTCCCCGCCCAAGGGCCGCGCCTTGCCCCGACTTTCGAAAGGACACCCCCCATGAAGCACCGTCTCCTTATCCTCGCCGCCTCCTGCCTGCTCAGCACCTCCGCCCTCGCCGCCAACGGCGACTGGAGCGGCTGGTACGTGGGCATCCACGCCGGCCACAGCAGCGGCGACGCCGACGCCCGCGCCTCCCTCGGCGGCCAGTGGTCGGTCGAGTCGCAGGCCCTGCGCGACTTCGTCGCCGACGGCTGGTCCACCGGCTTCGACCCGAGCGACAGCACCTACGGCCTGCAGTTCGGCGTGCTGCACCAGTTCGCCAACGGCTTCGTGCTCGGCGGCGAGCTCGACCACAGCCAGCTGCACTTCGAGGAGAGCCGGTCCACCGGCCCGCAGCCCGCCACGCCCTTCCCCAGCCTGACCTACGATTTCGGCAACGCCATCGACGTCGACTCGAAGATGTCGCTGCGTGCGCGCTTCGGCTATGCCAGCGGCCAGCACCTGTTCTACCTGACCGGCGGCGTGGCGCGCGTGGACGCCGACGTGGTGGCCACGATCGAGAGCAACGGCAACTACCTCAAGCGCGGCGTCGCCAGCGAGACGCTGGACGCCACCGAGTTCGGCGCCGGCTACGAGTACGACTTCGGCAACCAGTGGTCGCTGCGCGCCGAGTACCTGCGCACCGACGCCGACGACTTCAGCTACGACACCGCCTACGTGGCGGGCAGCAGCTTCGTGACCCCGGCCTACACCGAGACCTTCCGCCAGTCGCTGGAGTTCGACAGCTTCCGCATCGGCCTGAGCTACCGCTTCTGAGCCCTCGCACGGAACGCCGCCGCGGTTCGCCGCGGCGGCGTCATTCGTCCGACGGGGCTTCCACGAGGTAGCCCTTCGCGGCCAGCGCCCTGAGGTAGCCGCGCTCGCCCACCACCCGCGCCATCGGCAGCACCGCGACGCTCTCGGCGTGCGTGGCCAGCGCCCGCTCCGCCGCGGCCAGCCAGGCCGCCTCGACCCGCGCGGGCAACGCGCTGAACCCGCTGCTGCGCGCCAGGCCGCTGCCCAGCAGCGCATCGGTGCAGGACTTGGCGTTGTCGGCGTAGGGCAAGGCCTCGAGCGTGGCGAGGTCGCCGATGGCCCAGGCATTGGCGCGCAGTGCGAGGGTATCGAGGTCGTTCTCGACCTGGTCGAGCGTGGTGCGGAAGCAGGCCAGGTCGTCGAGGTCGCTGCGGCGGAATTCCTTCACGGTGGCCTTGGCGTCCGGAATCACCAGGCTCACCTGCGGCTGCTCCACCGGCACGTCGGCGCGCTTGGCCGCGCGGCGCACGGCCCGGCCGACCACGTCGCGCCACGACAGGTCGGCGCGATCGAAGGCTTTCTCACGAAGCTCCATCGCGGCCAGGAACGGACGGCGCTTCTCGACGCCGCGGTCGCGCCCCAGGTAGATCGCCTTGAGCCGCTGCCAGCGGGCGTAATCGGCCGCGGGCAGCACGTCCGCCAGCAGCCCGTCGTCGGGGTTGTTGCGCGCCTTCATCAGCGAGGGCACCAGGAACAGGCCGCCCAGCGCGGCGCCCCCGGCCTCCACGTCCACCGTCGGCGGCATCAGCAGCACGCCGGCGGCGGCCACGCGCCGCTCCACCTCGAGCGAACTCCATTCCATGCGCTTGGGCAGCGGCGCCAGCGTGCCCAGCACCCAAAGCACGCGGCCGTCGCGCGAGACCTTCCACATCCCGGGGCCAGGCTGCACGCCGGAGACGACGATGGTGTCGAGGATGCGGGCATCAGGCGGAAGGTCGCTGGCGTCGCCTGCGGTCGCGGCCGCGTCCGCGGGTTCGCGGTCGGAGGCTGGCATCGCCGCGGCGGATGCGGGAACAGGCTCTGCGGGCGGCGGCGTCGCGGACAGCGGCGCGGCGAGGGCGAGGGCGAGCAGCAGCCAGGTATGCGTCATGCGGTGACCTTCGCGTTCTTGCCGGGGGAGGCCCGAGTCTAGTCGCGCCGCGTGACCGCGCATCGGCCGGACGACCCGGCGCAGGGCCGGCGTTCAGTCGCCGGACACGTCGCCATCGACGTAGTACCAGCGGCCGTCCTCGCGCACGAACCGGCTGGTCTCCTGCAGGCGCCCGGCGCGGCCGCCGCCTTGCCGGAAGCGCGCGACGAACTGCACCGTGGCGCGGTCACCCTCGGCGACATGCCGCTTCACGTCCAGGCCCAGCCAGCGCATCGGCGGATCCGTCGCGAGGTCCAGCGAAACCGACCGCGTGCTCGCGTGCCAGGTGGCCTTCAGGTATTCCGCGTCACCCCGCGCGTAGGCGCTGTAGCGCGAGCGCATCAGCGCCTCGGCGTCGGCCGCGATGGCACCGGCGTGCAGCGGGCCGCAGCAGCGCGCGTAGTCGCCGCGCCCGCAGGGACAGGCGTCCGCCACCGCGCGCCCTCAGCCCTTGCGCGCGTCGACGATCAGGCGCGCGACGTGGGCGTCGCCTTTCTCGAGCAGTTCAACCGGTGTGTACTGGAAGCCGGTGAGCACCATCGCCTCGCCGACGCACCACTCGCGCTGCTCCTTGGTTAGCGTCGCGGCACCCGCGGCCACGGCGCCCAGCAGCTCGGGCGTGGGCACGGTGTCCTGCGGCTCGGGCGCGCGCTTGGCGGAAGCCGCCTGGGCGCCGGTGCCGGCCTTGTCGGCCTCGGCGCGCAGCCAGGCCACGCGCGCCAGCGCCACCGCCAATTTGTCGCCGCCGTCCTTGAGCTTGGGCACCGCCTTGGCCACGGCGCCCAGCAGCGCTTCGTGCTCCATCGCCAGCGCCTGCTGCGCCTGGTGGCTGGTTTCAAGCTGCGCCTTGAGTTCGGCCACGCGGGCTTCGAGCTGCAGGATCTCGGTCGCCGGGTCGACCAGGGTCCTGGCCTCGAGCAGGCGCATGACCTTCTCGCCCATGCGCGTGTAGATGGCCGGCTCGCTGAACTTCAGGTCGCGGGCCGCGGTCTGCCAGGCCAGGGCGACCTGGCTGACGGTCTGGGTCTTGCCCGCGGGAGGCGTGGGGCCGGCCTCGCCCGCCGCATCCGCCAGCGCCGCGGTGGCGGTGGCGGTGGACTGGGCCTGGATCGCGAGGTCGAGCCGTTCGCAGAGCTCGGACTTCTGGAAATCGCGCGCCTGCTTGCGCAACTCGATGCGGCAGTCGATCAGCAGGGAGCGAAGGTCCTTCATGGCAGCATTCTATGCCCGCACGGCACCCGCGCGGCTACCGGGCGAGCAGGAAGTTGAGCAGGTTGTTCTGGAAGTACGGGTTCACTGACAGCTGGTCGTGGCGTTCGCACAGGAAGAAGCTCTGGGCGAGCGGGAAGAACCGGCCGGGCTGGCCCGGCAGGTCTGCCAGTCCGCGGCCCAGCTGCGATTCGCGGGTCACCAGGCCATCGCCGGGGTGCAGCATCAGGCGCTCGTAGTCGACGCCGGGCGCCCGCGCCTTCACGTCCTCGGGCCGGATGACGAGGCGCTCCCCGGTGGCATCGCGGTCGAGCACCGCATAGGTCGGGGTGAGGCTGCAGTCGCCGCCGAACACCGCCACCTCGACGCCGTTGGCCCGCACCGGCGCGCTCAGCGCCAGCTGGAAGCGCTTGGCCCGCGCCAGGTGGTGCACGAAGAAGCCCTGCAGCTCGGCCATTTCCAGCGCGCCGGTGTGCGGGTCCGGCGCGGCGGCCATCACCCGCGCCTCCACTTCCGGCGAGAACACCGACCAGCGCCGCACGCGCCAGGCATCGGGGTCGTAGATGTCGAAGTCGATCGGCTGGCCCTCCGGCGACAGCACTACCTTCGCCTCCGGGTGCGGCAGCGCCTCGAACGGCGTGGCGAAGGTGACCAGCACCTCCACCGGCACCACCCGGAACGCCACCTTGAAGCCCTGCTGCAGCCGCTCGAGGCTGGAGACCGCGCCCAGCGACGGCGTGCCCAGCATCACCACGCGGCGCACGCGGTGCGCGCCCTCGTCCCAGGGCGTGAACACGTCCTGGTCGAGCACGTCGTTCGGGCCGTAGCGCAGGTAGTAGTTGGCGATCAGGCCGCCGTTGCTGTGGGCCAGGATGTCCACCGGCATGTCCGGGTCGCCGTAGTCCCGGCGGATCTGCTCGATCAGCGCGTGCAGCTGGCGCACCGCCTCGAGGTTCTCCTTGCGCCAGTCGTACAGCAACACGTAGTAGCGGCGACGGTCGTTGGACGGCACCGGCTCGCCCGGCTCGCCGCGCTTGAAGCGGCCCACGGTCTCGAGCGCGTCGATCAGCGCGCCGTAGTAATCCGTGCGCGCCACGCCGTAGAACAGGTCGCCGGGCACCAGGCCGCCGCCTTCCCGTTCCGCCTGCTTCATGCGCGCCAGTTCGCGGTATTCGCTGAAGGCCAGCGTGCCGATCGACCCGGGCCAGAATTCCTTGCCGCTGCCGCGCTCGACCAGGGTCGAGCCCATCAGGCCGTGGATCAGGATCACCGGCGGCTGGGCCGCGTGGTGCACCTGGCTTTCATACAGCCGGGCGAGGTCGGGGCGCTCGGGGTCGCTGGCGCAGGCGGCCAGCAGCAGGACCAGCAGCAGCGCGGGCCAGCGGGAAAGGCGGTGGATCATGCCGGAAACCTCCGCGGCCGCCGCGGCCCGGCTGGCCGCGGCGGTGTTGAAGCGAGTGGAGCGCTAGGCGGCCACGCTCCCGGCGCCGAGGCGCGGATAGTCGGTGTAGCCGGCGGCGCCGGGGGTGTAGAGCGTGCCGGCATCAAGGTCGGCGATCGGCGCACCCGTACGCAAGCGTTCGGGCAGGTCGGGGTTCGCGATGAAAGGACGGCCAAAGGAGACCAGGTCGGCCACGCCGCTGGCGAGGTCGTTTTCCGCGCGTTCACCATCGTAGCCCCCGTTGGTCATCAGCGTGCCCGGGAAGCGGCGGCGGACTTCCGCCAGCAGCTCGCCGGTGACGCTGCCGCCGGCCAGGTGCAGGTAGGCGACATCGCGCGCGGCCACCGCATCCACGAGCGCCAGGAACTGCTCGCGCTCACCCTCGAAGTCCACCTCGAGGTCGTTGAACGGATTGAACGGCGACAGCCGCACGCCGACCCGCGCCTTGCCGATCGCGGCGACGGTAGCGTCCAGCACTTCGATGACGAATCGGTTGCGGTTGTCGGCGCTGCCGCCGTAGGCGTCGGTGCGCTGGTTGCTGCGCGGGTTCAGGAACTGGGCCAGCAGGTAGCCGTTGGCGGCGTGCAGCTCGATGCCGTCCACGCCGTGCCCGACCGCGAGGCGCGCGGCCTGCACGTAGTCGCTGCGCAGCCGCGCCAGGTCGTCCGCGGTGGCGGCGCGCGGGGTGGCGTTGGGCTGCATGCCGGCGGCGTCGGTCCAGGTCTCGCCGGCGGCGGGGATGGCCGAGGGCGCGACCAGGGTCTCGCCGGCCGGCAGGTTGGCGGTCGCGCCGACCCGGCCGCTGTGCATGACCTGGATGAACAGGCGGCTGCCGCCGGCGTGCAGGGCCTTGGCGATCACGCCCCAGCCCTGCGCCTGCGCGTCGTTGAAGATGCCCGGGATGCGGGCGTAGCCGAGGCCGTCGGGCGAGGGCGAGGCGCCTTCCGAAATCACCAGGCCGGCGCCCGCGCGCTGGCCGTAGTACTCCGCCATCAGGGCGTTGGGCAGGTTGCCCTCGGCGCGGGAGCGGGTCATCGGCGCCATCACGACGCGGTTCTTCAGCTTCAGGCCGTTGCGTTCATACGGGGTATCGAGCAGTCGGGTCATGGTGGGGTCTCCGGGGAAGTGGCATAACGATGGGACCCGCCTCCCGCAGAACAAAGGCCTGCCGCTGATACCTATCGTTATTCATTTCAGGACGATGCCATGACGCTCCGCCGACAGCCGCCGCGCTCCAATGCTGGTATGTTCCGCGCCTTCGCCCTGCTCTGCGCCCTGCTGCTCCTGCCCTTCGGTGCGCAGGCCAAGCCATTCGGGAACTCGCGCTTCGAGATGCTCGAGGGCGTGCGCGTGCACGTCCGCCACTGGCCGGCCGCGGGCGCCGCCAGCGGCTGCCCCGTGCTGCTGGTGCATGGCCTCGGCGGCTCCACGTTCTCCTTCCGCCAGCTGGCGCCGGCACTGGCCGCGGCCGGCCATCCGGTCTGGGCGATCGACCTGCCCGCTTACGGCTACAGCGCCCGCCAACCTTTCCCCGGCACCGCGGGCGACGCGCTCGGGCCCTGGCTGGCCGCGCGCCAGCCGGGGAGCGGCTGGTGCCTGGTCGGCCACTCGATGGGCACGCGCGTGGTCGGCGAGCTGGTGCGCCGCGGCGACGTACCGGTGGAGCGCGCGGTCTACGTGGCCGGCAATCCGATCCTGAGCGAGCGGGAGCTCAACAACCGCGAACGCTACCGCTCGCCGCGCATCCGCCGCTGGCTGGCGAACCTGGCCGAGTCGCGCTACCTCGACGAGGACCGCTTCGGCCGCCTGCTGGCGAAGGCCTACGGCCGCGACCCCACCGACGAGGAAGTGGCGGGCTACCTCACGCCGCTCAAGACGCCCGGCACCGCGCTGGCGATCATGACCGGCTACTCGGCCGAATTCCCGGTGAACCCGCGCGGCGCCGAGCTCGACCGCGTGCCCACCCTGATCCTCTGGGGCGAGAAGGACGCGTGGGTGAAGCCCGAGGTCGCCGACCGCCTGCAGGCCGCCCTGCCCTCCGCACGCCGCGTCACCATCGCCGGCGCCGGGCACAGCCCGATGGAAACCCACCCGGAGCAGACCCGCGCGGCGGTGCTGGCGCTGTTCCGCGAAGCGCCGGCGGTGGCGTCCGCGCGCTGAACCGCAGGCGCAAGGCGGCGCCTCCCGCCCCCGCGAGTCGCGGCCCGTTAAGGCGACGCGGCCCTTGGCTGCGCTAACCTCGGGGCAACCTTTCCCGCGGAGACCGCCGATGACCCTGCTGCGCACGCTGCTGTTCGCCGCCACCGCCGGCCTGGCCCTGTCCGCCTGCGCCACCCCGCCCGGGTCCGGCAACGGGACCGCCGACACCGCCACCCCGCCGCCCACCGATGCCGAGGAAACGACCATGACCTGCGATGCCGAAAAGGGCCAATGGGCCGTGGGCAAGCTCGCCGACGAGGCGCTGGTGGCGAAGGTGAAGGCCGACACCGGCTCCGACCGCTACCGCGTCATCCCGCCCGGCACGGCGGTGACGATGGATTACCGCGAGGACCGGGTGAACATCGAAACCGACGCCGACAACCGCGTCGTCACGGTGCGCTGCGGCTAGTCGCGGCGCGTCGCCGCCGGCCGCGCCGCGGTCTGGCGGCCGCAGCCGAGCAGGCGCGAGCCCTGCAGCCACTGCTTGTCCGGGTAGTAGGCGAACAGCAGCTGGCCCTGCTTGAGCGTGTCGATCACCTCGCGCGCCACCTGCGGACGCACCGCCGGGCAGCCGAAACTGCGGCCCAGGCGGCCCTGCCTGAGCGCCTGCAGCGGATCCACGTAGGGCGCGCCGTGCATCACGATCAGGCGATCGCGGGCGGCGTCGTTCACGCCCGGCTCGAGGCCGTCCATGCGCAGCGAGTAACCGTTGCCGCCGTGGTAGGTCTCGGCGGTGCGGAACAGGCCGAGGCTCGACTGGTGGCTGCCCTCGAGGTTCGAGAAGGCCTGCGCCAGGTTCTCGCCGCTGCCGCGCCCGTGCGCCACGTGCTCGGCGAACAGCAGCCTGCGCGTGCCGAGGTCGAACACCCACAGCCGCGGCTCGGTGGAAGGCCGCGAGTAATCGATCACCGCCAGTTTCTCGGCGTCCGGCGCCATCGCACCGGCGCGCGCGCACTCGCTGGCTTCCAGCGCCAGCGACAGCACCTTCGGGTCGAGGCCCGGCGCCTGCCCGGCGAGCTGCGACGCCAGGCCGTCGGCGGCCTGGAGGGGCAGCGCGGCCAGGGCCAGCAGCGGGGGGAGGAGGCGTTTCACCGCGGCAGCTTAGTCGCCCACCGATGACGGCGCCTGAATGGCGTCCGCGGCGGCGCCTTGTGCATCGAGAACCGTGACCGGGGTCGCGCGCAGCGGCTGGTCGGTCAGCACCACGGTTGCCCCCGGCGCCAGCGCCTCGTCCACCAGCGCCGCGAATGCCGGCGCCACCACCACCGCGCGGGCGAGGGCCGCGGGATCGGCCACCGGCTCGCCCAGCACCTGCACCCAGCGGCGACGGGAGCTGGCGCCGTCGCGGCCGGGCACGGCGCCCTCGAGCAGCTGGAACGCGCGCGTGCCGTCGGGCAACGGTTCGCCGGCACCCAGCGGTGCGCGGCCGATCTCGATGCCTTCGCGCAGCACCACCAGCCTGCGGTCGGCGCGGCTCACCAGCACGCTGAGCGCGCCGGGCGGGGCACGCTCGGGCGCCCACTCATGGCCTTCCCAGGCGGGCGTCGGCAGGCGGTGACTTGCGATCGGCGTCGCCAGCACGGCCGGCGCGGGCGCGGCCGGTGGGTGCGCGAACACGCCCGGTTCGGCCAGCAGCGGCGCCTGCCCCGGCTGGTCGGAAATCACCACGGTGATGCCGTGCGCGGTGACGCCGTAGAGCAGCTCAGAGAACGCGTACGGCAGCCGCACGCAGCCGTGCGAGGCCGGATAGCCGGGCACGCGGCCGGCGTGCAGGGCGATGCCGTCCCAGGTCAGCCGCTGCATGAAGGGCATTGGCGCGTCGTCGTAGAGGTTCGAGAAGTGCTCGCGCTTCTTCTGCAGGATGGTGAACACGCCGGTCGGGGTCTCGAAGCCCGGCTTGCCGGTGCTGACGGTGGCGACGCCGATGCGCACGCCGTTGCGGTACACGTAGGCGCGCTGCTCGGGCAGGCTCACCAGCACCAGCACGGGGCCGCGCGGCGAGAGTTCCGGCAGCCAGAGGTATTCGCCCGGCAGCAGCTGCAGCGGCGCGGTGCCGGGGAGCGGCACCGGGTCGGCGGGCTGCGCGGCGGCGGTACCCGCGAACCCGAACGCGAAGGCGCCGGCCAACAGCAGACTGGCGCAGCCGCGGTTCAATGCGCGAACAACACCGGCAGGCCGGACTGCGCCAGCACCGCGCGGGTGGCGCCGCCCAGCACCTGCTCGCGCCAGCGCGAGTGGCCGTAGCCGCCCATCACGATCAGCTCGGCGTGCTGGGCGGTGGCGTAGTCCACGATCACCGCGCCGGTGCTGCGGCCTTCGCGCGACTGCGTGACCACCTGCACCTGGGCGCCGTGGCGCGCGAGGTGGGCGGCGATGTCGGCGCCGGGCGCGTCGCCGTAGGCCGATTCGCCGACGTCGGGATCGACCACCAGCACGTCCACCCGCGCGTCGCGCGGCAGCAGCGGCAGCGCGTCATGGATGGCGCGCGCGGCCTCGCGCCGCGGCTGCCACGCCAGCACGACGCGGCGCGGCGGCACCATCAGCCGCGCGCCTTCCGGCATCACCAGCACCGGCCGGCCGCTATCGAGCAGCAGGGCGCTGAAGGCGATCGGGAATCGGCCCGCATCGCCGCGGCCCAGGATCGCCAGGTCGGCGTGGCGGGCGTGCAGCGCGGCGGTTTCCTCGGGCCACTGCAGCAGCGACTCGACCACGCGCAGCTCGGCCTCGACGCCGGCCCGCTGCAGCCGCTGCCGCGCCGCTTCGCCCGCGGCCGCGGCGCTGGCGCGCAGGGCGTCGAAGTCGGCCTGGTTCAGGGTCAGCACGGCCATGCCCCATTCCGACGCCACCGGCATCGGGAAGGCGATCGCGGCCAGCACGGCCACGCGCGCACCATGGGCCTTGGCAAGCGCGGCCGCGGCGTCGAGCGCGGCGGCATCGGCGTCGGAGTACTGCAGCGGTACCAGCAGGTCCTTGGGCATGGCGGGACTCCACGGGAGGGGGGCGGCCGCGAGGGCCGTGGTTCCAGCCTACGCCCAAGCGGGGCGCGGGCGTTGACGCCGGTCAAGCCGGGCGCCGGTCAGTGGAACGAGTACTGGCCGGCCACCGGCACGAAGACGTGGCCTTCGTACTGCTGGCTTTCGATGACGTGGGTGGCGCCGGCGTGGCGGTTCACGTTGCCCAGCCGCTGGCCGGCCGGCGCCAGGTAGGCCCAGTAGCGGCCGTCGGCATCGGGCGTCGGCGGGTCGGGCTCGGCCATGAACTGCGGACCGGGGCGCTGGCCGTTGCGGCGGTGGTGTTCATCGGCCGCAGCGGCGCGGGCGTCGAGGTCGACCGTGTAGTCGATGACCACCGTGCGTCCCGCCAGGTCCTCGTTGCCGCGGCGGACGGCCAGCACTTCGCCCACCAGGGTCACGCGCCGCAGGCGCGGGCCGTCGCCGCGGGGTTCATGGACGATGCGCGCGACCTCGCGCAGCTGGAGGTGTTCGCTGGCGACGCGGGTGTAGTGATCGGGATTGATGGCCGCCGGCGACGGCGCCGCCGCCAGTGCCAGTGCCAGTGCAAACGCGAGCGTGATTCTCAGCATGTGGCCTCCGTCGGGACGTCCCGGATCGATCATAGCGCCGGGCCGGCGCATCGACCCGGGGCCAGGTGGCGGCGGGTTGCTCCGGTCTTCATGCGTGCGGGGATAGCGTGCCGACATGGCCTCTCCGATGACCGCCCCGCTGCACCGGCCGATCCGCCGCTGGATACAGCGCGCCTTTCCGAAGGCGCCGGGCGGCATCGACTACGACCAGCCGCGCGGCGACCCGGGCCTGTTCCCGCCCGACGGCATCACCTGGCGGGTGCACGCGGACTTCCCGGGCATGCTCAGCGGCGGGCTGTGCGCGCTGATGCTGCAGACCTTGCATCCGAAGGCGCTGGCCGGGGTGTGGGACCACTCCAATTTCCGCACCGACCTCGTGGGCCGGCTGCGCCGCACCACCGACTTCGTCGCCGGCACCACCTACGCCCCGCGCGCCGACGCCGAGCGCCTGGTGGCCCGCGTGCGCCGCATCCACGCGCAGGTGCGCGGGACCGCGGAGGACGGCACGCCCTACTCGGCCGATGATCCGGCGCTGCTGACCTAGGTGCACGTGACCGAGGCGTTCGGCTTCCTGCGCGGCTACCGCCGCTACGCCGAACCGCTGTCGCCGGCGGACGGCGATCGCTACTACGACGAGTCGCGCCGGGTCGCCGAGGCCCTCGGCGCGCGCGACGTGCCGCGCAGCGAGGCCGAAGTCGAGGACTACTTCCGCCGCGTGCAGCCGACGCTGGCCTACACCGCGCGTTCGCGCGCCGTGCTGTCGGTGCTCGAAGCGATGGCGCTGCCGGTGCCGCTGCCGGGCCTGTCGCGCGACCTGTTCCTGGGCGCCGGCGCGGCGCTGCTGCCGGGCTGGGCGGAACAGCGGCTGGAGCGCACGCCGCGCCAGGCGCTGCACGCCAGCGTGGCGGCGGCCGGGCTGGCCGCGGTGGCGCCGCTGTTCCGCGCCGCCCTCGACGACGGCCCGGCACCGCGGGCGCGCCGGCGGGGGGG
>NZ_AVCK01000019.1 GCF_000747155.1 Arenimonas metalli CF5-1
GGACGTAAACCGCCTTGCCGCCGCCGCTGGCGCCGCGCTCCTCAATCTCGTACCACTTTCCATGCGCTTTGATCAGGTCGCTGAGCTTTCGCTGGCCATACAACCTTGGATCAAAATCGGAGCGAACCTTGTTGAGGTAGCTGCCAACGGCGCTGAGGTGGGCCCAGCCGGCGTCATCAGAGGACTCTTCGATCGCTTGCTCGATGAGCTTCCTGGGCAGGGGCAACGGCGCGCTCTTCGAAGGAGCAGGCGGCATGGACTCCGCCGGCCCGGCATTTCCAGGCTTCTTCGACGCGGGAGCCGATGCGGGCTCCGGCGTCGGTTCGTTTCGCAAGACTTCGGCGTAGATGAACTTGTCGCAAGCCTGCACGAAAGCGTCCGGTGTCTTGCGCTCTCCGAAGCCGTAAACGCTGTGGCCTTCCTCGCGCAGGCGCTGCGCCAACCGGGTGAAGTCGCTGTCGCTCGAGACCAGGCAGAAGCCGTCGAAGCGGCGCGTGTACATCAGGTCCATCGCATCGATGATCAGCGAGGAGTCGGTGGCGTTCTTGCCGCTGGTGTAGGCGAACTGCTGCACCGGCTGGATCGAGTGCTTGAGCAGCGCCTTCTTCCACTGCGTCTGCTGCGGCGAGGTGAAGTCGCCGTAGATGCGCTTGACGCTGGCGACGCCGTACTTGGCGACCTCGGCCAGCAGGCCCTCGATGATCGCGGGCTGGGCGTTGTCGGCGTCGATCAGGACCGCCAGCAGGCGCTGGTCCTCGTCGGGCTCGGGCTTGCTGCCGTTGCGCTGCTTCATGGCGTGCTCCGCGGGGCCTGCGGCCATCCTACGAGCCGCCCCGCCGCGCCGCCACATGCGCGCCGGCCGCGGGAAACGCTAGGCTTGGCCATCCCCGCCAGGAGCCCGCCATGCCCGCCGATCGCTTCCGCCTCTACGACGAGGGCGCCCTGGCGCCGGTGATCGACGACATGGCGCGCCAGGCCGCGCTGCTGCTGGACGCCACGCCGACGGTGCTGCTGGGCATGCTGCGCCGCGGCGCGCCGCTGGCCGACCGCCTCCACGCGCGGCTGAAGGTGCACGCGCCCTGGGCCACCGTCGACCGGCTGGACCTGAAGGTGAAGCGCTACGCCGACAACCTCGAGCTGCTGCATCCTGAAACGGCGCTGGAAGCGCCGGCCAACGTGGACCTGCTCAACCGGCGCGTGATCGTGGTGGACGACGTGCTCTACCAGGGCTACTCGCTGATGCGGGTCTTCGAGTGGCTGGCGACGCAGAAGCCGGCGCAGGTGCACGCCGCGGTGCTGGTGGACCGGCAGCGCCACCGCATGCCGATCCGCGCCGACATCACCGGCCTGACGCTGAAGATCGCGCCCGAGGACGTGATCGAGTGCAACGTGCCGCCGTACGAGGCGGACTTCGCCGTCGACCTCTGGCGTCCCGCGGCATCCCCGAAATGAATGTAGGAGGGCCTTCAGGCCCGAAGCTTCCCGGCGAGGAGCTTCGGGCCTGAAGGCCCTCCTACAAGGGGAGGGCTCCAGGCGCGGGTTACTGCTGGACCAGCAGCTGGTCGGCGACCACGCTCTTCACGCCCTTGGTACCGGCGGCCAGCTTGATGGCCATGTCGCGGGCGGAGGCACTCTCGGCGACGCCGGTCAGGGTGACGACGTTGGCCTTGGTCTCGACGTTGATCTTGGTGCCCTTCACCGCGGCGTCGGCCAGCAGCTGGGCCTTCACCTTGCTGGTGATCCAGGCGTCGTCGGCGCCGTCGCCGGCCTCATCCATGGCCTCGCGCACTTCGCCCGAGGCGGTGGCGGTGTTGGCGTCCTGGCGCAGCTCGGTGCCCTCGCCGGCGACGATCAGCTGGTTGTCCACCAGGATCACGCCTTCGGCTTCGCCGGCGATCTTGCCCGCGGCCAGCTTGGACTCGAGGCTGTCGGCGCCACCGGTCAGCTTGACGGTGGCGCGCACGGTGTCGACGTTGATGTCGAAGCCCTTGGTGCGCTCGTCGGCCAGCAGGCGGGTCTTCACCGAGGCGGTGATGGTGGCGTCGTCGATGGTCTGGCCGACGCTGCGCTCCGGCGCGGCCTCGGTGGACTGCGCGTTGACGGCGGAGACGCCCAGGGCGAGCGCGATGGTGGTGGCGAGCAGGGAAGTCTTGAGAACGTTCATGGGCTTTGGCTCCTGTTTGAACGGATCGCTGCGGGGGCAGCGTGCGGCCTTCGGGCCTCGTCGCGGGCTTGGGGGAAACAGCACGTCCCGGACGTGGGGCGAGGTTGGCCTTCGATTTCCCAACGGTTGATGAAGCGCTTGTTTCGAATTTGTTAGCGACGTCCTCCATCCACCCCCGAAACCCGCGCCAACAAAGCCTCTCCGGCATCCTGAACCAAACAAAAAAAGGGGTCAGAGTGATTATTTGCTTGAAGCAAATAATCACTCTGACCCCTTTTTGAGGTGGGCTAGGTGGCGTCGAAGCGGATGGCGTGGCGCTGGCCGTGGACCAACGGTTCGAGCTGGTAGCGGCCTTTCTCGGCCAGCACGCGGTCGAAGATGGCCGGCAGCGGCTGCAGCGGCGGCAGCGCGCGCGCGTAGGGCGAGAACTCGATGTCGAGGTTCAGCGACACCGCCTGGCCGCCGCCCTCGCGCGGCGTGACCTCGAGGTCGAGCGCGACGCGGCGCACGGTGTCCAGCCGCACCGCCTCGCGCACCGCCGCCTGGCAGATGCGGTAGGCCGCCGTGCGGGCGTCGTCGTCGAGCTGGTCCACCGGGCCCGTGAAGCGCGGCTCGAACACGATATTGCCGTCCTCGAGCATCTCCCGCAGCGGGCCGTTGTCGATCGCGTGGCGCAGGCCATGGCTGTCGAGCATCGGCGGCCGCAGCTGGCGCAGCGCGCGCCGCAGGCTGTCCTGGATCTCGCGCACCTGCTCGCGCAGTGATTCGAGGAAACGCGTGCCCTGCTCGTCGCGCACGTCGCGGAAGGCCAGGCTGATGCGCGTGCCCAGCGCGTGGATGGCGTGGCCGAGTTCGTAGTCGAGCTCGCTGGCCAATTCGCGCTGCCCCTGCTCCTCGATGCGCACCAGGCGCTGGGTGACGTGGCGCAATTCCTCGGCGAGCGCGCCCAGCTCGTCGTTCTTGGTGGCCAGCTCCTGGTGCCGCTGCGCCAGCACCTCGTGGCTGTGGCGCAGCGCGGTACTGGCTGCGCCGAGCACGAGCGCGCCGGCGCCCACCACCGCCAGCACCAGCTGCAGCATGGTGACGCTGACCGACAGCAGGCCGCCCTGCACCAGCGCCTGGATCACCGCGCCGAGCACCAGCGTGCCCAGCGCCGCGCCTTCCCAGCCGTGGCGGAACCCGAGGAAGAACAGCGGCGCGAACGCCAGCAGCAGCACGTACATCGCCAGGTCGTCATAGGCCTGCAGCAGCAGGAAGATGCCCACCGCGCCCACCAGCACCACGCCCATGTCGCGCCAGAACGCCAGCCGCCGCGGCTTCATCCGCCCGTGCGCCAGCGCCACCAGCACCGGCGCCAGCACCAGCTGCCCGATCATGTCGCCGTACATGAAGGCGAACATGCTGGCCAGGCTGTCCACGGCATTCATCGGCACCGTGACCAGGAACATCCACAGCAGCGGCGAGACGCCCGCCGCGCCGACCAGGCCGGCCAGCAGGAAGCCCAGCATGCGGGTCGGGGTGTCCAGCGCCAGGCCCGGCTGCGGCCCGCGCGCCACGAATACCACCGCCGCGTAGATCACCCACGGCGCGATGCACACGCCGACGAAGGTCATCGAGAACAGCGGATAGCCCAGCACCATCGACTTGGTGGCCTGGGCGGCGATCTCGGCCGCGCCCAGCCAGCCCCAGCGCCGGGTCGGCACCAGCCACAGAAGCGCCAGGCGCAGCCCGGCGGGCAGGAACCAGAGCTGGGCCGAGAGCTGCTCCAGGCCCAGCCACACCAGCATGGACAGCAGGGCGATGCCCGCCCAGACGGCGTTCCGTCCCGGCGGGGTGTCCTGCAGCAGCCCCAGTGGATGCAACGCCATCCTTCCCGCCTGTTCCCCTCGGGCCGGCCCGCCCGGGGCCAGCATGCCAACTAAGGGCCGCGTGAAGAAAGCCCTCGACGGGCGCCTTCCGTGCATGGCGCCGGGCCGATATAATCGCGGCCTTCACCTCCACGGGCCCCGGCCCGCCGTCAGGTACGACTGTGCGCAACCACGATCTGGTATTCCTCAAGAACTTCGCGATGGTCATCGCCATCCTGGTGGGCATCACGCTCGCCCTGATCGGCCTGGGCATCTACGTCAACGGCCAGCTCGAGCCCGAGCCGAACCCGGTCGCCGAGCGCGCCACCGAGCAGCGCATCCGCCCGGTGGGCGGCGTGTACGCCGGCTCGACCGGTGCCGCCGCGCAGGCCGCGGCCGCGGCCGCGGCGGCCGCCGCTTCCGCCGGCCAGGTTGCCTATGACGGCACCCTCGACGGCTCGGTCATCTACGCGGCGCTGTGCGGCGCCTGCCACACCGCCGGTGCCGGCGGCGCCCCGAAGCTCGAGCGCGCGGCCTGGACCGCCCGCATCGCCCAGGGCATGGACACCATGAACAAGCACGCCATCGAAGGCTTCCAGGGCAGCGCGGGCATCATGCCGGCCAAGGGCGGCAACCCGAACCTCACGGACGAGCAGGTCATCGCCACCGTGCAGTGGATGGTCGACAACCTCAAGTAAGCTTGGGCCCCGCCCTCCCGCCAACGCCGCCTCCGGGCGGCGTTGTCGTTTCCGGCGTCCGAAACCCCTGGAGTCCCCGATGCGCCTGCCCCTGTTGACCGTCCTTTTCGTACTGGCCACCGGCTGCCAGACCGCGGGCCAGCCCGACCCCGCCGCGCGATCCGGCGCCATCGCCATCGGCACGGTGCAAGGTCCGACCGACCGCAGCCCGCTCGCGGGCCAGCGCGTGACGGTGGAAGGCGTGGTGGTCGGCGATTTCGGCAAGGGCTTCGGCGGCGTCTTCATCCAGTCGCGGGTGGACGATGGCGATCCGCTGACCGCCGAGGGCCTGTTCCTCGTGCAGGGCGGCCAGCCGGCGGTCGCGCTGGCGGTCGGCGACCACGTGCGCGCCACCGGCACAGTGAAGGAGCTGGGCCCGGACGGCGCCAGCCTGACCGCGCTGGTCGAGGTCGAGGCCACGGTGCTGGCGCGCGGCCTGGCGATGGCGCCGACCGTCGTGGCCGCCGCGCCGGTTCCCGAGGGCTGGGAAGCCTACGAAGGCATGCGGCTGCAGATTGATGCGCCACTCACGGTGACCGGCAACGACGGCCTGATGCGCTTCGGCGAGCTGTTCGTGAGCTTTGATGGCCGCCGCTTCGCGCCCACCGAACGCGCGGCGCCGGGCCTCGAGGCCGATGCGCTGGCGCAGCAGAATTTCCACGTGATGCTGCGGCTCGACGACGGCCTGTCGGCGCAGAACCCGGGCGAGCCCTGGTTCCTGCGCGAGCCGCTGTCGGACGAACGCCCGCTGCGCACGGGCAGCGTGATCACCGGCGCCACCGGCGTGCTCGACCAGCGCTTCGGCAGCCACCGCCTGCAGCTGGTCGCGCCGCTGGGCCAGATCGCGCAGGCGCCGCGGCCGGCGGCGCCGACCGTGCCGGGCGATCGCCGCATCGTCGGGCTCAACGTGCTCAACCTGTTCAACGGCGATGGCCGCGGCGGCGGCTTCCCGACCGAACGCGGCGCGGCCCGCGTGCAAGACCACGCGCGCCAGCAGGCCAAGCTGGTGGCCACGGTGCAGGCGCTCGACCCGGACCTGTTGGCGCTGATGGAGCTCGAGAACGACGGCTTCGGGCCGGACTCGGCAGTGGCGCAGTTCGTCGCCGCGCTCAACGCCGCCGGGCCGCACGCGGATTGGCGCGTCGTGGACGCGGGCGAAGGCCCGGGCGAAGGCAGCATCCGGGTCGGGCTGGCCTATCGCGCCACGCGCTTCCAGACCGTCGGCGCGCCGGCCACCCTGCTCGAGCCGCCGTTCAACCGGGGCAGCCGCGCGCCGGTGGCTCAGGCCTTCCGGGCCGGCAACGGGCCGGTGTTCGTGGTCGTCGCCAACCACTTCAAGTCCAAGGGCGGCTGCCGCCCCGACGCCCCCGCCGGCGACGCCGACCAGGGCGACGGCCAGGCCTGCTTCAACGCCACCCGGGTCGCGTCCTCGGAGGCGCTGCACGCCTGGCTGGCCACCGACCCCACCGGCACCCGGCCCGCGGGCCAGCTGGTGATCGGCGACCTCAACGCCCACGCCCAGGAAGACCCGCTGCGCGCGCTGTACGCCCGCGGCTGGCGCGATGCCTTCGAAGTGGCCGGCGTCGAGCAGCCCTATTCCTACGTCTGGGCCGGCCTGTCCGCGCGCCTCGACCACGCCCTGGTGGACGCCGGCCTGGCCGCGCGCCTGCGCGGGGCGGCCGAATGGCACAACAGCGCCGACGAATCCGAGCGCTTCGGCTACGGCATGGACGACGACGCCGACCCCTGGCGCGCCTCGGACCACGATCCGGTGCTGCTGGGCCTCGACCTGGCCCGCTAAGGGATATCATCGCCGCCATGGACGACATCCCGGCCTTCCCCAGCGAATCCGGCCCGCTGCACCTGACCGGCCCCGCCGGCCGGCTGGAAGTGATGGTGGACCTGCCCGAGCCCGGGCAGGAGCGCGCCGGCGTGGCCGTGCTCTGCCACCCGAATCCGCCGGACGGCGGCACCCTGCACAACAAGGTGGTCACCATGACCGCCCGCGCGCTGAGCGAGCTCGGCATCGCCGCGGTGCGCTTCAATTTCCGCGGCGTGGGCCAGTCCGAAGGCACCTTCGACGAAGGCCGCGGCGAGATCCTCGACCTGCTGGCCGTCACCGACTGGGTGCGCAAGGTGCGCCCCGACGATGCGCTGTGGCTGGGCGGCTTCTCCTTCGGCAGCTGGGTGGCCCTGCAGGGCGCGCGCCAGCTGCCGGTGAAGCAGATGATCTCGATCGCGCCGCCGGTCGGCCTGCGCGCCTTCGACGGCGTGATGCCGCCGGCCTGTCCGTGGCTGGTGGTGATGCCCGAGGCCGACGACATCGTCGATCCGCAGCAGGTCTACGCCTGGATCGATTCGCTCAAGGAAAAGCCGACCCTGGTGCGCATGCCCGACACCGGCCACTTCTTCCACCGGCGGCTGATGGACCTGCGCGGCGCGATCAAGAACGGCGTGCGCAAGAACCTGCCGCCGCCGCGCCATGGCTGAAGCGGCGGCGCAACGCCCGTCCGCCGCCTACGCCGCCGGTATCCACGCCGGGCGCTGGCAGCCCGACGAGGCCCAGGGCCAGGCCCTGGTCGAACTTGACCGCATCCACCGCCAGCTGCGCGCGCGCCAGCGCCACCCGCGCTGGAAGCAGTGGCTGTGGAAACTGCGGCCGCCGGCGCCGGTGCAGGGCCTGTACCTCTGGGGCGGCGTCGGCCGCGGCAAGACCTTCCTCAACGATTTGCTGTTCGAGCACCTGGGCGAGCTGCCGCGCCGGCGCTGGCACTTCCACCGCTTCATGGTCGAGGTGAACGCGCGCGTGCAGGCGCTGCCGGCCGACACCGCCGACACCGTGGCCGTGGTCGCCGACGGCCTGGCCGATGAGCTGAAGCTGCTGGTGCTGGACGAGTTCATCGTCACCGACATCGCCGACGCGATGATCCTGGGCCGGCTGCTCGAGCGCCTGTTTGCGCGCGGCGTGGTGCTGGTGACCACCTCGAACACGGCGCCGAAGAACCTCTACAAGGACGGCCTGCAGCGCGCGCGCTTCCTGCCCGCGATCGCGCTGATCGAGGCGCACTGCGCCGTCGTGCACCTCGACAGCAGGCAGGACTACCGCCTGCGCCAGCTCACCCGCGCGCAGACTTACCTGACGCCGCTCGACGACGCCGCCGAACGCGGCATGGCCGAGCACTTCGCGCGCCTCGCCGCCGACTGCCCGGGCGAAGACGGCCCGCTGGTGGTGAACGGCCGCGCCATCGAGGCGCGGGCGCTGGCCGAGGGTATCGCCTGGTTTGATTTCGCCGCGCTGTGCGAGGGCCCGCGCGCGGCCGCCGACTACATCGAGATCGCGCGCAGCTTCCACACCGTGCTGGTGTCGGGGGTGCCGGTGTTCGACCTGGCGCATGACAATGCCGCGCGCCGCTTCGTGCACCTGGTGGATGAACTCTACGACCGCAACGTGAACCTGCTGCTCAGCGCCGCCGCCGAGCCGATGTGGCTCTACGGCGGCGACAAGCTGCGCCAGGAATTCGAACGCACCGCCTCGCGCCTGGTGGAGATGCGCAGCGCCGAATACCTCGCCCGCGAGCACCGCCCGTGAGGCGGCTGGCGCCCTGGCTGGCGGCGGCGCTGGGCGCGGCGCTGGTGCTGTGGGTGTTCTGGCCCGGCTACATGAGCTGGGATTCGGCCTACCAGTGGTGGCAGGCGCGCCACGACCAGTTCGACAGCGTGCACCCGCCGCTGATGGCGATGACCTGGCAGCTCACCGACCGCCTGGTGCAGGGTCCCGGCGGCATGCTGGTGCTGCAGGTCGTGCTGCTGTGGTCGGCGCTGGCCGTGTTTGCATCGGCGCTGCGGCTGCCGGCGTGGGGACGCGCCCTCGTCGTGCTTTTCCTCGGCCTGTGGCCGCCGCTGCTGGCGATGCAGCCGCACATCTGGAAGGACCTGTGGACGCTGGCCGGCTTCGCCTGGGCGCTGGCGCTGCTGGCCCGGGACCTGGGTTCGCCGCATCGCGGCTGGCGCGCGGTCGCCGTGCTGGCGCTGGTGTTCGCCTGCGCGTTCCGGCACAACGCGATCACCGGCGCGCTGCCGCTGCTGGCCTGGATCGGCTGGCGCGAAGTGGCGTTTTACGCGCCGGCCTGGCCGGCGAAGCGGCGCGTCCTGCCCGCGGGCGTGATCACGCTGGCCTTGTCGGTGGGCGTCTTCGTGCTCGCCGCGATTCCCGCGCAGGACGCGCGCGTTCGCCACACCGAGCGCGTGTGGTCGGTGGTGACGCTGTGGGACGCCGCCGCGGTGTCCCTGGCCGAAGGGAAGCTGGTCTATCCGCCCGAGCTGGTGGATCCAAGCCTGGACCTCGAAGAGCTGCGCGCGAATTTCGCCGAGTACGCCAACACCACCATCTACGTCACCGGCAAACTGCGCCATAGCTTCGACGGGCCCTACACGCCGGCCCAGCGCGAAGCCATCGACGCGCTGGCCTGGTCGCTGCCCCGGGACCACGCCGCGGCCTATGCCGCGCACCGCTGGCGGCTGGCCGTGCTGCTGTTCGGCGCGGACCGCGCGGCGCTGCCCGACAGCCTGGTGATGATGCCGGGCCTGCACGGCTACGGCGACAACCCGCCGGTGGCGCCGCATCCGCATCCCCAGCACGCACGCGCGCTGGCGACGCTGCAGTCGCTGATCGACACGCCGTTCTTCGCCGGCTGGATCTACCTGCTGGTGTGCGCGCTGGTCGCGGCCGTCGGTATCGCGCGCGCGGGCCGCTCGGCGGGGGCCGGGCTGGCGGCGGTGATCGCCCTGTCCGCGCTGGCCTACGCGCTGCCGCTGGCGCTGGCCTCCGGCAGCGCCGAGTTCCGCTACCTCGCCTGGCCCGTGCTCGCCACCCTCGCCAGTGCCCTGCTCCTCGCTACCCCCACTGTAGGAGGGCCTTCAGGCCCGAAATCCTTCGCCGAGAAGCTTCGGGCCTGAAGGCCCTCCTACAGGTGGGGCGGCGGGGCGTTTGCTAGCATCGGGCCACTCACCCAGGGGAAGACCATGCGCCGACTGCTGCTCGTCACCGCCCTCGCCGCCGCGCTCTGCGGCCCCGCTGCCGCGCAGGCGCCCGATGTCGAGGCGCTGGCCGCCACCGTCGACGCCAAGGTGCAGGCCTGGCGCCGCGACATCCACCAGCATCCCGAGCTCGGCAACCGCGAGGTGCGCACCGCGAAGCTGGCCGCCGACCACCTGCGCGCCCTCGGCTTCGAGGACATCCGCACCGGCGTCGCCACCACCGGCGTCACCGCGGTGCTGCGCGGCGGCAAGCCCGGCCCGCGCATCGCGCTGCGCGCCGACATGGACGCGCTGCCGGTCACCGAGCGC
This sequence comes from Arenimonas metalli CF5-1, assembly GCF_000747155.1. Lineage (GTDB taxonomy): Bacteria > Pseudomonadota > Gammaproteobacteria > Xanthomonadales > Xanthomonadaceae > Arenimonas > Arenimonas metalli. Next base: position 10,095 of record NZ_AVCK01000019.1, read on the forward strand.
AGCGGCCTGCCCTTCGAATCCAAGGCCACCACCACCTTCCGCGGCGAGACCACCGGCGTGATGCACGCCTGCGGCCACGACGCCCACGTCGGCATCCTGATGGGCGTCGCCGAGGCGCTGGCCTCGATGAAGGCGGAGCTGCCGGGCGAAGTGCTCTTCATCTTTCAGCCGGCCGAGGAAGGCCCGCCGGACGGCGAGAAGGGCGGCGCCAGTGAAATGCTGGCCCAGGGCGTGTTCGAGCGCTTCAAGCCCGAGGCGGTGTTCGGCCTGCACGTGTTCAGCACGCTCAACGCCGGCCAGGTCGGCTACCGCAGCGGCCCGCTGATGGCGGCGTCGGATCGCTTCAACATCGTGGTGAAGGGCCGGCAGACGCACGGCTCGCGGCCTTGGGGCGGCGTGGATCCGATCGTGGCTGCGGCCGACATCATCGGCACCGCGCAGACCATCGTCAGCCGCCGCCAGAACATCTCCAAGCAGCCGGTGGTGGTGAGCTTCGGCGCGATCAAGGGCGGCATCCGCTACAACATCATCCCGGACGAAGTGGAGCTGGTGGGCACCATCCGCACCTTCGACGAAGGCATGCGCACGCAGGTGTTCGCCGACCTCAAGAACGTAGCCGAGAGCGTGGCCAAGGCCCACGGCGCCACCGTCGTCGCGCAGGTACCCGACACCCAGGGCAACCCGGTCACCGTGAACCACCCGGCCCTGACCGCGCGCGTGGTGCCCAGCCTGGAAGCCGCCGTCGGCCGCGACAACGTGGTCGAGATGGACCTGACCATGGGCGCCGAGGATTTCTCCCTGTTCGCGCAGCAGGTGCCCGGCTTCTTCTTCTTCGTCGGCGCCACCCCCAAGGGCCAGGACCCGATCAAGGCCCCGTCCAACCACTCGCCCGAGTTCTTCCTCGACGAAGAGGCGCTGAAGGTGGGCACCCGCGCGATGCTGCAGGTGTCCCTCGACTACCTCCACACCGTCGAGTAACGCCCCCCTGTAGGAGGGCCTTCAGGCCCGAAGCCTTTCGCCGAAAAGCTTCGGGCCTGAAGGCCCTCCTACAAGGTTCCCGGCGTCACCATTAACCCCATCCAGGCAGCCCGGCCGTTACCGGTAACCGGACCCTTCCGGAGACCCGACCATGCGCCGCACCGCCCTCATCCGCCGCACCCTCGCCCCGGTGCTGCTCGCCGCCGGGCTCGCCCACGCGGGGCCGCCCACGGCATTCCCGGAGATCGACGCGGCCACCGCCACCTACCGCCTCGCCGTGGTCGAACTCGAGGCGCAGGGCGAGCTGCCGCAGTTCGCGGAGTGCAAGATGCCCGAGGTGCTGTGCATGGACCCGGCGCCCACCTGGTTCCGCGCGCGCGTGCTCGACACCCTGCACGGGCCGTCGCTGCCGCCGCGCTTCCACGGGGCGACCACCAGCCACTACGGCCCGATGCAGATGGCCTCGCCGCAGTACGGCAAGCCGCGGCTGATGCTGCTGATGTCCGACGGCGACCGGCACGTGATGCTGCGCTACGCCAACGGCTTCCTCGCCGAGGATCGCCAGGGTTTCCTGCACCTGGTGCTGGTGAACTCGCGGCCTGTGTGGTGGTTGCCCTGCGGCGCGATGGACCTCAAGGAGCCGATCCACGACGCGGCGCTGGCCCGCGCGTCACGGACCCCGCTGGAGCACTACCGGGAATACATGGCCGACGAAGACCGCGCCGAGTACCGGGTGCGCGGCCACCACGCCTATCCGCGCCATTCCATACCGATGGCCAAACTGGCGGCCTGGCTGGCGCGGCAGCCGGACCTGCCGGCGAACCTGCAGTGCAAGCCACAGGCGGCGGGCTGACCCCACATCTTGCGTTGACCTGCCTGCCGACACCCGATATGTTGTGGCCGTCGGTCCCGACCGCGGCAACGCGCAAGGGTTAATAGGGAAGCCGGTGTGACTCCGGCGCTGCCCCGCAGCGGTATGTGGAAACGAAGGCCGTCATTGGCACTGGCATCCGGGGTTCGGGACTGAAGTCCCTCCTACAGGGGCTGGGAAGCGACGGTTGGTAGGAGAGGTTCACGCCTCGCGTCCACGAGCCCGAAGACCTGCCGACAGCCGCGCGAAGCACACCGCGCGGTGACCGGCCCAGAGGTCTCCGGGGGGAGACGGCGCCGGTGTCGTGGCGCCGCGTCTCGGTCCCTGCGACACCCGCATTCCATCCTCCGTCTGACTTCGCATGCCCGCGGGGGCATGGCCGCGACGACGCCGTTTGGCGTCGCCGTCGCTCGTCTCCGCGCGCCGCCCCCGAGGGAGGGACGGCGACCGTGCGCCACGCACCGGAGAACACCCATGAACACCGAAACCCTGGACGCGCCCGCCGACGCCGCCGCGCCGCAGTTCGCCCTCACCCCGCCCGCCACCGCGCTGGGCATGACCGTCACCAAGCGCAGCGGCCGCCGCGAGCCGGTCGATCTGAACAAGATCGTCCGCGCGGTGGCCCGCCAGTGCGACGACCTGTACGCGATCGACCCGATGCGCGTCGCCACGCGCACCATCTCCGGCCTGTACGACGGCGCCACCACGCGCGAGCTCGATGAACTCTCGATCCGCACCGCCGCGCTGCTGACCGCCGAGGAGCCGGAGTACGGCCGCCTCGGCGCGCGCCTGCTCGCCGATTTCATCGCCAAGGAAGTGGCCGGCCAGGAGATCCACGCCTTCTCGCAGTCCATCGCCCGCGGCCACGAGGTCGGGCTGATCAACGACCGTTTGCTGGGCTTCGTGCAGGCCAACGCCCGCAAGCTCAACGACGCGCTCGACGCCACGCTCGACCGCCGCTTCGACTACTTCGGCCTGCGCACGCTGTACGACCGCTACCTGCTGCGGCATCCGACCCAGCGCACGGTGATCGAAACCCCGCAGCAGTTCTTCCTGCGCATCGCCTGCGCGCTCAGCCAGGACGTGCCCGAAGCGCTGGCGCTCTACCGGCGCATGGCGGCGCTGGACTACCTGCCCAGTTCGCCGACGCTGTTCAACGCCGGCACCACGCACGAGCAGCTGTCGAGCTGCTTCCTGCTCGACTCGCCGGACGACACGCTGGAGTCGATCTACCGCAAGTACGCCGACGTGGCGATGCTGAGCAAGTTCAGCGGCGGCATCGGCGTGTCCTTCACCCGCGTGCGTTCGCGCGGCTCGCTGATCCGCAGCACCAACGGCCACTCCAACGGCATCGTGCCGTGGCTGAAGACGCTGGATTCGTCGGTGGCGGCAGTGAACCAAGGCGGGAAGCGCAAGGGCGCCGCCTGCGTCTACCTCGAGCCCTGGCACGCCGACATCGAGGAGTTCCTGGAGCTGCGCGACAACACCGGCGACGAGGCGCGGCGCACGCACAACCTCAACCTCGCCAACTGGATCCCGGACCTGTTCATGCGCCGGGTGGAGGCCGACGGCGAGTGGTCGCTGTTCGACCCCAAGGCCGTGCCGCAGTTCACCGACCTGTTCGGCAAGGCCTTCGACGTCGCCTACGAGCAGGCCGAGGCCAGCGGCCGCGCGGTGAAGACCCTGCGCGCGCGCGACCTGTACGGAAAGATGATGCGCACCCTGGCCCAAACCGGCAACGGCTGGATGACCTTCAAGGACAAGTGCAACCGCGCCAGCAACCAGACCGCGCGGCCGGGCAACGTCATCCACCTGTCGAACCTGTGCACCGAGATCCTGGAGGTGACCTCGGGCGACGAGACCGCGGTGTGCAATCTCGGCTCGATCAACCTCGGCCAGCACCTGCGCGAGGAAGACGGCCACGTCGACTTCGATTTCGACAAGCTGGCCGAAACGGTGCGCCTGGCCGTGCGCCAGCTCGACCGCGTCATCGACCTCAACTTCTACCCGATCGAAACCGCCCGCCGCGGCAACCTGCGCTGGCGGCCGGTGGGGCTGGGCGTGATGGGCCTGCAGGATGTCTTCTTCCGCCTGCGCCTGCCCTTCGACGCCCCCGCGGCCCGCGCGCTGTCGGCGCGCATCGCCGAGGAGATCTACTTCCACGCGCTGGAGGCGAGCTGCGAGCTGGCCCAGGAGCGCGGCCGCCACCCGAACTTCGAAGAAACCCGCGCCGCCCACGGCGAGCTGCAGTTCGACGCCTGGGGCGTGCAGCCCGCCGCGCCGGAGCGCTGGGACGCGCTGCGCGAACGCATCCGCGAACACGGCTTGCGCAACTCGCTGCTGGTCGCCATCGCCCCCACCGCCACCATTGCTTCGATCGCCGGTTGCTACGAGTGCATCGAGCCGCAGGTCAGCAACCTGTTCAAGCGCGAAACCCTGTCGGGCGACTTCCTGCAGGTGAACAAGCACCTGGTGCCCGAGCTCAAGCAGCTGGGCCAGTGGACGCCGGAGATGCGCGACCGCATCAAGCTGGCGGAAGGCTCGGTGCAGGGCATCGCCGAGATCCCCGCCGAACTGCGCGCGGTCTACCGCACCGTGTGGGAGGTGCCGATGCGCTCGCTGATCGACATGGCGGCCGACCGCGGCGCCTTCATCGACCAGAGCCAGTCGCTGAACCTGTTCATGGAATCCCCGAACATCGGCGCGCTCTCCTCCATGTACATGTACGCCTGGAAACAAGGCATCAAGACCACCTACTACCTGCGCTCCCGCCCGGCCACCCGCATCGCCAAGACCACCGTCGACGCCCCGGCCGCCATCGCCTGCTCCCTTGAGAACCCCGAGTCCTGCGAGGCTTGCCAGTAACTTTTTTGCCACGGATGAACACAGATGAACACGGATGAAGGCGATAGCAATAGTTGATCTCGCGCCGACATGAGGCTGGCTGCCGGGACCAATCGTTCAACTGCTGTCCCTTGCTCCTATCCGTGTTCATCAGTGTTCATCAGTGGCTAATGAGGCTCTATAAATGACCACCGCCAAGTTGCTTGATCCCGGCTACAGCCTGACGCTGCGGCCGATGCGTTACCCGCGGTTCTACGAGATGTACCGCGATGCCATCCGGAATACCTGGACCGTCGAGGAAGTCGATTTCTCGCTGGATACCCAGGACCTCAAGACCAAGCTCGGGCCGGCCGAGCGGCACCTGGTCGAGCGGCTGGTGGCGTTCTTCGCCACCGGGGATTCGATCGTCTCGAACAACCTCGTGCTCAACCTCTACCAGCACATCAATGCGCCCGAGGCGCGGATGTACCTGTCGCGGCAGCTGTACGAGGAGGCGCTGCACGTGCAGTTCTACCTCACGCTGCTCGACACCTACCTGCCCGAGCCCGAGGCGCGGGCGAAGGCCTTCGCGGCGATCGAGAACATCCCGTCCATCCGGCGCAAGGCCGAGTTCTGCTTCAAGTGGATGGACAGCGTGCAGTCTCTGCAGCGGCTGGAGACGCGGGCGCAGCGCCGCCAGTTCCTGATGAACCTGGTTTGTTTCGCGGCCTGCATCGAGGGCTTGTTCTTCTTCGGGGCGTTTGCGTACGTGTATTACCTGCGCTCGCGCGGGCTGCTGCACGGGCTGGCGGGCGGCACCAACTGGGTGTTCCGCGACGAGAGCGGGCACATGGCGTTCGCGTTCGAGGTCATCCGTACGGTGCGCGAGGAGGAGCCGGACCTGTTCGACGACGAGCTCAAGGCGCAGATCGTGCAGATGCTGGGCGAGGCGGTGGACACGGAGTGCCTGTTCGCCGAGGACGTGCTCAGCGGCGGCGTGGCCGGCCTGTCGCCGCGCGACATGCGCCAGTACCTGGAGTACTGCGCCGACCAGCGCCTGGCCCAGCTCGGGCTGCCGCGGCACTTCGGCGCGCGGAACCCGTTCCCGTTCATGGAGCTGCAGGACGTTCAGGAACTGACCAACTTCTTCGAACGCCGGGTATCGGCCTACCAGGTCGGGGTCCAGGGCGAGGTCGCCTTCGACGCCGCCTTCTGACCGACCCTGTAGGAGGGCCTTCAGGCCCGAAGCCTTTCGCCGAAGAGCTTCGGGCCTGAAGGCCCTCCTACAGCCCTCCCACAAGGGCGGGGCCGTGAGAGAATGCGCGCCATGACTTCCCCCGAACTGAGCCCGCTGGGCAAGGCCGTCGAGTACGGCAACGACTACGACCCCAGCCTGCTGTTCCCGATCGCGCGCGCCACCCAGCGCGCGGCGCTGGGCCTGGGCGAGGAATTGCCGTTCGTGGGCGTCGATTTCTGGAACGCCTACGAGCTCAGCTGGCTCGACGGCCGCGGCAAGCCGCGCGTCGCGCTGGCCGAGTTCCGCGTGCAGGCCGCGTCGCCCAACATCATCGAGTCCAAGAGCTTCAAGCTCTACCTCGGCAGCTATGCGCAGGCCCGCTTCTCCGACACCGATGCGCTGCGCGCGCAGCTGGTGCGCGATTTGTCCGAGGCGTCGGGTGCGCCGGTCAGCGTCGTGCTGACGCCGGCGTCCACCAACAACACCGCGCTGATCGAAACCCTCGAAGGCGACCTGATCGACGACCTGCCGATCGAGATCAGCCACTACGGCCCGCCGCGTCCCGATTTCCTCAGCTCCGATCCCGAGCTCAAGGCCGACGAGATCCTGGTCTCGCACCTGCTCAAGTCGAACTGCCCGGTCACCGGCCAGCCCGACTGGGCCAGCGTGCAGATCCGCTACGCCGGCCCGCGCATCGCCCGCGACGGCCTGCTGCGGTACCTGGTGTCGTTCCGCAACCACAGCGATTTCCACGAGCAGTGCGTCGAGCGCATCTTCATGGACCTGATGCAGCACTGCGCGCCGACCCGTCTCGCCGTGTATGCGCGCTACACGCGCCGCGGCGGCCTGGACATCAACCCGTTCCGCGCCACGCCCGGCCTGCCGCTGCCCGGCAATCCGCGCACCGCCCGCCAGTAATCCGCCGACCCTCGCCCCCGGGAGCCGCCATGCGCCACGCCCAGTTCGCCGCCCTCCTGCTCGCCTCGCTGGCCCTGGTCGCCTGCGGCGGCGATGACGACGCCGCGCCGAGCGACGAACAGATCACGGCCGCCACCGACGCCGCCACGGCGGCCGCCGAAGGCCCGGCCGCGCTGCCGCCGCTGCCCGCCGGCGATTTCCGCATCACCTCGGTCAGCCTCGGCAAGGCCGTGGACGAAGAAGGCCAGGTCGGCGAGCCGCTGACCACCTTCGCGCCCGGCGACAAGATCCACGCGGCCGTGGTCGCGGTGGGCAGCAGCGACGGCCTCACGGTGTCCGCCCGCTGGCTGGCCGCCGATGGCACCGAGGTCGCCAAGGCCGGCCAGAGCCTGAAGCCGGAAACGCCCACCGTCACCACCTTCTCGATCTCGCAGCCCGAGCCCTGGCCGGTCGGCGCCTACCAGGTCGAGATCGCGATCAACGACCGGGTCGTCGAAACCCGCACCTTCGAGGTGCGCTGAGCCGCGCCGGCCCACCCCGGCGCGCGTCCGCGCGACGCGCCCATGACCCACCCCTGCCTGTCCTGCGGCGCCTGCTGCGCCACCTTCCGGGTGGCCTTCCACTGGGCCGAAGCCCAGCCCGACAACCCCGACGGCCCGCCCGCGGAACTGGTGGTGCCGCTGCGCCGGCACGAGCTGGCCATGCGCGGCACCGAATCCGCGCCCACCCGCTGCGTGGCGCTCGCCGGCACCGTCGGCGTGGACGGGCACTGCAGCATCTACGCCCTGCGCCCCTCGCCCTGCCGCGCGCTGGTGCCGGCCTGGGAAGACGGCCAGCCCAGCCCGCAGTGCGACAAGGCGCGGGTGGCGCACGGCCTCGAGCCGCTGACGCCGGACACCTGGCGCACGATCGCGGCCCCCGGATAAGACTCGCCCACGATGACGAGGGCCGGCTGGGTCGCGCCCCTGGCCCGATCCGCCACGGCATCGGCCCGGCCGATGGCCGCTGCGGCTCCCGTACCGGCACGTATGTGCGACGGAGCGTCGGCTGCCGCGACTTTCGCCGCCGGGGCGGAGCGGCGACAATCGCCGGCTAGCCCGAATACGAGACCGCGCGACCATGGCCGACACGCCCAAGATCCTCTACACGCTCACCGACGAAGCCCCGTTCCTGGCCACGCAGTCGCTGCTGCCGATCGTGCAGGCCTTCGCGGGCGCCGCCGGCATCGCGGTCGAAACGCGCGACATCTCGCTCTCGGGCCGCATCCTGGCGCAGTTCCCGGAGCGCCTGCGCGAGGACCAGCGCATCGGCGACCACCTCGCCGAGCTCGGCCAGCTGGCCACCACGCCGGAAGCCAACATCATCAAGCTGCCCAACATCAGCGCCTCGCTGCCGCAGCTCAAGGCCGCCATCAAGGAACTGCAGGCCCAGGGTTACGACCTGCCCGACTACCCGGAAGAGCCGCGCGACGACGCCGAGAAGGACGTCAAGGCGCGCTACGGCAAGGCCATGGGCAGCGCCGTGAACCCGGTGCTGCGCGAGGGCAATTCCGACCGCCGCGCGCCCAAGGCCGTGAAGGAAAACGTGCGCAAGCACCCGCACCGCATGGGCAAGTGGGCGTCTGATTCCAAGTCGCACGTGGCGCACATGGCCGGCGATGATTTCTTCGGCAGCGAGAAGTCGGCCACGATGGCCGCGGCCGGCAGCCTGAAGATCGCCTTCGTGGGTGCCGACGGCGCCGAGCGCGTGCTCAAGGAAAGCGTGAAGGTGAAGGAGGGCGAGATCGTCGACGCCTCGGTGATGCGCCGCGCCTCGCTGGCCCGCTTCGCCGCCGAGCAGATCGCCGACGCCAAGGCCACCGGCGTGCTGTTCTCGCTGCACCTCAAGGCCACGATGATGAAGGTCTCGGACCCGATCATGTTCGGCGTCTTCGTCACCGAGTTCTACAAGGACGCGCTGGCCAGGCACGCCAAGGTGCTCGACGAGGTCGGCTTTGACCCGAACAACGGCATCGGCGACCTGTACGCGCGCCTGGGCCAGCTGCCCGAGGCCACGCAGGCCGCCATTAAGGCCGACATCGACGCCGTGTACGCCAGCGCGCCCGGCCTGGCGATGGTGAACTCCGACAAGGGCATCACCAACCTGCACGTGCCCAGCGACGTGATCGTGGACGCCTCGATGCCGGCGATGATCCGCGACTCGGGCCGCATGTGGAACGCCAAGGGCGAGCTGCAGGACACCAAGGCCGTGATCCCCGACCGCTGCTACGCCGGCATCTACCAGGCCGTGATCGACGACTGCAAGGCGAACGGCGCCTTTGACCCGGCCACGATGGGCAGCGTGCCCAACGTCGGCCTGATGGCGCAGAAGGCCGAGGAATACGGCTCGCACGACAAGACCTTCCAGCTCGACGCCGCCGGCACCGTGCGCGTCACCGACGCCAGCGGCGCGGTGGTGTTCGAGCACGCAGTGCAGGCCGGCGACATCTGGCGCATGTGCCAGACCAAGGACGCGCCGATCCAGGACTGGGTGAAGCTGGCCGTGGACCGTTCCCGCCTGAGCAGCACGCCGGCCATCTTCTGGCTCGACGCCGCGCGCGCGCACGACGCCCAGCTGATCGCCAAGGTCGAGCGTTACCTCAAGGACTTCGACACCCAGGGCCTGGACATCCGCATCCTGCCGCCGGTCGAGGCGATGAAGGTCTCGCTGCAGCGCATCCGCGCCGGCCAGGACACCATCTCGGTCACCGGCAACGTGCTGCGCGACTACCTCACCGACCTGTTCCCGATCATGGAGCTGGGCACCAGCGCCAAGATGCTGTCGATCGTGCCGCTGATGGCCGGCGGCGGCCTGTTCGAGACCGGCGCCGGCGGCTCGGCGCCCAAGCACGTGCAGCAGTTCGTGCAGGAGAACTACCTGCGCTGGGATTCGCTGGGTGAATTCCTGGCGCTGGCCGCTTCGCTCGAGCACATCAGCGAGCGCTGGCTGAACTCCTCGGCGCCGGTGCTGGCCAAGACGCTGGACCTGGCCAACGGCCGCATCCTCGACGAGGACCGCGGCCCGTCGCGCAAGGTCGGCGGCCTCGACAACCGCGGCAGCCACTTCTACCTCGCGCTGTACTGGGCCCAGGCCCTGGCCGCGCAGGACGAGGACAAGGCGCTGAAGGCGAAGTTCGCGCCGCTGGCCAAGCTGCTGTCAGAGCAGGAGTCGACCATCGTCGACGAACTGCTGGCGGTGCAGGGCCAGCCGGTCGACATCGGCGGCTACTACCGCCCGGACATGGCGAAGACGACGGCGGCGATGCGCCCCAGCAACACCTTCAACATCGCCCTCTCGACCCTGTAACCGGCAACATCCTTGTAGGAGGGACTTCAGTCCCGAAGCTTTTCGGCGAAGAGCTTCGGGACTGAAGGCCCTCCTACGTTTTCAGCGCGGGGCGAGCAGGGACTGCACGGCCTCGATCACCTTCTCCGCCGACGGCTGCCCCGGCGCGATCATGTCGAAGTGCCCGACGTCCTGCAGCACCACCACGGTCACGTCATCGCCGGCGGCCTTCGCCGCGTAGGCCCTGGCGTCCTCGGGCAACAGCACCACCGACGCCACCAGCACCTGGGGCACGCCGATCGGCAGGCGCTGGCCCGGCGATCCCGCCGCGTAGCGGTCCGGCACCTCGGCCGGCGTGCCGCCGAACAGGTTCGGGATCACGGGCGGCTGGCCGCAGACCATCGCATCCCGGCCCACGAACGCGGCCAGGTCACCGGGGCCATCGACGGCGACGGCGCCCTGCACGCGCAGCGGATCGGCCGCGCCCAGCGGCGTGCCGTCGGGCTGCCCCGGGCGGGTCGCGAGCCACAGCGCTGCATGCGCGCCGGCGCTGTGGCCGACGGTCACCACGCGCGAAAGATCGATCGGATGTTTCTTCGCCAGGTCGCGTAGCGCGTCGGTGGCCACGCCCCAGTCCTGGAACGTGCCAGGCCAGCCCGCGCCTGGTTCGCCCAGCTGGCGGTATTCGATGTTCCAGGTGGCGATGCCGCGTTCGGCCAGTGCGCTGGCCAGCGGCGCAGTGTTCGCCAGCGTCGCGAAGCCCTTCGTCCAGCACCCGCCGTGCACCACCACCGCCACCGGGAACGGACCCGCGCCCTCGGGCAACCGCAGCTGGCCGTACTGCTGCGGCGCCGGACCGTAGCGATGCACCGCGTGCGGCACCCGCGTGGGCAGGCGGTCCACGTCTTCGGGCGAGATGCCCTGGGCGGCGGTGGGTCCGGGCGAAGCCACGGCGGCGAAGGCAAGGACAAGCAGCGGCAGGCGAAGGGCCATGGGCGGGACCGGCTCGGGAGGGTTCCCGGATAGAACGCCAGTCCCCGCACGCCACGGTCACGTCGACATGGGCAGTCTGGCCCGGTTTCGATAGCCAACACCTATCGCAGGCATCCGAAACATTCATTTTCACGCGGGACGATGCGGGCGTACGGTGTGAAGCCCGGACCCGTCCGGCGCCCCGCGGGCGCCCCGACCCCGACCCCTCTGTTCGTTCGCTGCAAGACCCAAGGAGCCCACCATGACTACCGAACTCAAGTGCCCGTTCTCTTCCGGCAGCGCGCCCATCCACACCCAGGCCGGTGGCCCGTCCAACGGCGATTGGTGGCCGAACGCGCTCAACCTCAAGATCCTGCACCAGCACGACAAGAAGTCGAACCCGATGGGCGAGGCGTTCAACTACGCCGAGGCCTTCAAGACCCTCGACCTCGATGCCGTGGTGCGTGACCTCACCGCGCTGATGACCGACTCGCAGGAGTGGTGGCCGGCCGACTACGGCCACTATGGCCCGTTCTTCGTGCGCATGACCTGGCACGCCGCCGGCACCTACCGCGTGCAGGACGGCCGCGGCGGCGGCGGCACCGGCGCCCAGCGCTTCGCCCCGCTCAACTCCTGGCCCGACAACGGCAACCTCGACAAGGCCCGCCGCCTGCTGTGGCCGATCAAGCAGAAGTACGGCAACAAGCTCAGCTGGGCCGACCTGCTGATCCTGGCCGGCAACGTCGCCATGGACTCGATGGGCTTCAAGACCTTCGGCTTCGGCGGCGGCCGCGCCGACATCTGGGAGCCGGAAGGCGACATCAACTGGGGCACCGAGACCGACTGGCTGGGCGACAACCGCTACAGCGGCGACCGTGAGCTCGCCAACCCGCTCGCCGCGGTGCAGATGGGCCTGATCTACGTGAACCCGCAGGGCCCGAACGGCAAGCCGGATCCGCTGGCCTCGGCCCGCGACATCCGCGACACCTTCGCGCGCATGGCGATGAACGACTACGAGACCGTCGCGCTGGTCGCCGGCGGCCACACCTTCGGCAAGGCGCACGGCGCCGGTGACGCCGCCAACGTCGGCGTCGAGCCCGAGGGCGCCGACATCGCCGAGCAGGGCTTCGGCTGGATCAGCACGCACGGCAGCGGCAAGGGCGACGACACCATCACCAGCGGCATCGAAGGTTCCTGGACCCCGACCCCGACGAAGTGGGACATGACCTACTTCGAGAACCTGTTCGGCAACGAGTGGGAGCTCACCAAGAGCCCGGCTGGTGCCTACCAGTGGCACCCGAAGGTGCAGAACGACAAGAACGTGGCCCCCGCGGCGCACGACCCGTCGAAGAAGGTCACCATCATGATGACCACCGCCGACCTGGCGCTGCGCTTCGACCCGGCCTACGAGAAGATCTCGCGCCACTTCCTGGCCAACCCGCAGGAATTCCACGACGCCTACGCCCGCGCCTGGTTCAAGCTGACCCACCGCGACATGGGCCCGAAGGCGCGCTACCTCGGCAAGCTGGTGCCGAAGGAAGACCTGATCTGGCAGGACCCGGTGCCGGCCGTCGACCACCCGCTGGTCGACGACAAGGACGTCGCCGCGCTCAAGGCCAAGGTGCTGGCCTCGGGCCTGTCGAACGCCGAGCTGGTGCGCGTGGCCTGGGCCGCGGCGTCGAGCTTCCGCGGCTCCGACTTCCGCGGCGGCGTCAACGGCGCGCGCATCCGCCTCGAGCCGCAGCGCAGCTGGGAAGCCAACAACCCGGCCGAGCTGTCGAAGGTGCTGGGCGTGCTGGAAGGCATCAAGAAGGACTTCGATGCGTCCGCTTCGGGCGGCAAGAAGGTGTCGCTGGCCGACCTGATCGTGATCGCCGGCAACGCGGCGGTCGAGGCGGCGGCGAAGAAGGGCGGCCACGACGTCTCGGTGCCGTTCGCGCCGGGCCGCACCGATGCCTCGCAGGAGCAGACCGAGGTCGATTCCTTCGCCTGGCTCGAGCCGAAGGCCGATGGCTTCCGCAACTACGCCTCGAAGGAAGCCGCGGCCGATGGTGCCGAGTGGCTGCTCGACAAGGCCAACCTGCTGACGCTCACCGCGCCCGAGATGACCGTGCTGGTCGGCGGCCTGCGTGCGCTCGACGCCAATTACGGCGGCGCCAAGCACGGCGTGTTCACCGCGCGCCCGGGCACCCTGAGCAACGATTTCTTCGTCAACCTGCTCGACATGTCCACCAAGTGGGCCCGTTCGGCCGGCGACAAGAACGTGCTCGAGGGCCGCGACCGCAAGTCCGGCCAGGTGAAGTGGACCGGCACCGTGGTCGACCTGGTGTTCGGCTCGAACTCGCAGCTGCGCTCGCTGTGCGAGGTGTACGCCGCGGGCGACGCGGAGAAGAAGTTCGTGAACGACTTCGTCGCCGCCTGGACCAAGGTGATGAACCTGGACCGCTTCGACCTGCAGTAAGCCCGTCCGGTCCGCTCCTCCGGACCTGCGCCCCGCGTTCGGCCCCGGGCCGCCGCGGGGCGCTTTCTTTCCATTCCAAAAAAGGGGTCAGAGTAAATATTTGCTTCAAGCAAATATTTACTCTGACCCCTTTTTTGTTCCGGCCTTAACAAGGGGGCGTGCTAGTGTCGGCGGCTGTTTCCACACACCCCCGGAGCCACCGCATGCGCATGAAGTTCGCCCCGCTCGCCCTCGCCCTGTCCGCGCTGCTGCTCGGCGCCTGCAGCCAGACTTCCGACGAAGCCGCGCCGGCCGCCGACGCCGCCACCAGCGACACCGCCGCCGCCACCGATGCGACGGCCGCCGACGCCGCGCCCGCCGTCGAAGACGCCGACGCCCGCGACCGCGAAGCCGACCCGATGGCCGCCATCCTCGCCGGCGACTGGCGCGACCCGGCCAACGTGGCCCGCGACCCGTACCGCCACCCGCGCGAAACCCTCGAGTTCTTCGGCGTCGGCCCCAGCCAGACCGTGATCGAGATCAGCCCGGGCGCCGGCTGGTACACCGAGATCCTGGCCCCGCTGGCCCAGGGCAAGGGCCGCTACATCGGCGTGCTCAACGACCCGGCCAAGGCCGGCAGCGAGCGCGCCACCGAGTATTACGCCAACGCCAACACCAAGTTCCGCGAGAAGCTGGCCGCGCGCGCCGACGTCTACGCCAACGCCAGCGTGGTCGAGGTCGACCCGAAGGCGCCGGTGTTCGGCGAGCCGGGCTCGGCCGACGTGGTGCTGACCTTCCGCAACGTGCACAACTGGGTCGGCGCCGGCAGCGAGGCCGCGATGTTCAAGGGCTTCTTCGACGTGCTGGCCCCGGGCGGCGTGCTGGGCGTGGTCGAGCATCGCGCCGCCGCGGGCAAGACGCTGGAAGAAGTGGTTGAGTCCGGCTACCTGCCCGAGGACTACGTGATCGGCCTCGCCACCGCCGCGGGCTTCGTGCTCGACGAGAAGAGCGAGATCAACGCCAACCCCGCCGACACCAAGGACCACCCGAACGGCGTCTGGACCCTGCCCCCGGGCAACCGCCACGACGAGGCCGATAAGGCCAAGTACGCCGCCATCGGCGAAAGCGACCGCATGACCCTGCGCTTCGTGAAGCCGCAGGCCGAGGCCGCCGCCGAGTAACCCGCCACACCAAAAAAGGGGTCAGAGTGAATATCTGTTTGAAACAGATATTCACTCTGACCCCTTTTTTTGGGCCCTGACTTTCGGGGGGCTTGACAGGGCGGGGCTGCTGTCTTCACTGTACTAGCACACACAGTACAGCTAGGACACCCATGGCCCGGACCCAGGCCCTGATGATCGAGATCGCCACCGGCGACGCCCGCCCGATCAGCAAGCAGATCGTGGACGGCGTGCGCATGAAGGTGGCCACCGGCGACCTGGCGCGCGGCGTGCAGCTGCCCAGCGTGCGCGGCCTGGCCCAGCAGCTGGGCATCAACCCCAACACGGTCGCCAAGGCCTACGCCGAACTCACCGCCGAAGGCTGGCTGGAGTCGCGCCAGGGCCTGGGCCTGTTCGTGGCGGCGCCGCGCCAGCGGCTCAGCCAGGCCGAGCGCGACAAGCGCTTCGACGACGCCGTGACCCGTTTCGTCCACGACGTGGTGGCCCTGGACCTGCCGGCCGATGAAGTGCTCGAACGCCTCGGCGCCGAGCTCCGGGCCTGCGCCCCGCGCAAGAGCGCCTGAGCCACGGAGTCCACCATGACCACCGACTTCGTGATCGAAACGCGCGCGCTCAGCAAGCGCTACGGCGGCAAGTTCGCGCTGCGCAGCCTGGACCTGCAGGTGCCGCGCGGCCACATCCACGCCATCGTCGGCGCCAACGGCGCCGGCAAGTCCACCCTGTTCCGCATCCTGCTCGGCTTCCTCGCGCCCAGCGCCGGCGAGGCGCGCATCCTCGGCCGCGACAGCCAGCGCCTCACGCCCGACGACCGCGGCCGCATCGGATTCGTCAACGAAGAACACACCCTGCCGGCCTGGATGCGCGTGCACGAAGTGACCGCCGCGCAGCGCCGCCTCTACCCGCGCTGGAAACAGCCGCTGTTCGAGGAAGTGCTGGGCCACTACCACGTGCTGCCCACGCAGAAGATCAGCGAACTCTCGCGCGGCGAACGCGCCGGCCTGAACCTGGCGCTGGCGCTGGCCCAGGGCCCCGAGCTGCTCGTGCTCGACGAGCCCACGCTGGGCCTGGACGTGGTCGCCAAGCGCGCCTTCCTCGAGGCGCTGATGTATAGCAATACCGGCGACGACTGCACCGTCATCTACTGCTCGCACCAGATGGACGAGATCGAGCGCGTCGCCGACAACCTGATCATCCTCGAGCAGGGCGAGCTGCGCACGACGTCGGCGCCCGATGAGTTCGTGGCGCGCGTCACCTACTGGGTCGCCGACATCCCGTTCAAGGGCCCGGACCCGCGCAACGTGCCGGGCCTGCTGCAGGTGCAGCGCATCGACGGCCTGCACCACTACCTGGTACTCGACCAGGGCGAAGGCTTCGCCGATTTCCTGCGCGCGCACGGCGCCCGCTCGATCAACGCCATGCCCGTGGGCCTCGACCGCGCGGTCAACGGATTCCTGGCCAAGAACCACGCCGCGCCTGCCGCCGCCTGACCGGATCCCCACGATGAACGATCTCTTCAAAGCCGAGCTGCGCCGCTTCCTGCCTTGGGCGGGGCTGTATGCGGCCGTGCACCAGGCCGTGCTGATGTTCCTGACCCGCGTGGCCGACCTGGCCCAACAGCCCGACGAGGTCTACCTCGCGTTCGCGGCCGTTTACGCGCTCAGCGGCCTGCTGCTCGGGCTGTACCAGATGGGCGGCTACCGTCGCCCGAATGCGTGGCTGAACCTGCTGCATCGCCCGCTGCCGCCGTGGCGGATCGCGCTGGCGCTGCTGGGCGCGGGCGCGGCGCTGCTGGCGCTGGCGGTGTGGCTGCCGCTGCTGGCCACCGCCGCCTGGCAGGAAAGCATGACGCCGCGCGTGCTCGACCTGCGCCACTGGCTGCTGTGCGTCGCGGCGCTGATGCTCGCGCTGGCGGGCTACGCCACCGGCTCGGCCGCGATCCTGCTGCCGCGGCGCGCGGCGCTGGCGCCGCTGGCCTTCCTGCTGCTCTTGCCCGCGGCCTACGCCACCGGCGCGGGCGCGCTGGGGCTGCAGGCGCTGGTGCTGGCCTGGCTGGTGGCGCTGGTGCTGGCGGCGTTCAAGCCCGACGTCGAGCGCCTGCCCGGCGGAGCCGGCGCCTGGCTGCTGGCCGTGCCGATGCAGGTGATGATGTGGCTGCTGCTGGTGCTGGCCGGCTTCGGCGCCGAACTGCTGTGGATCGCGCAGGGCACGCACCCGAACAACCTGGCCAGCGCGCCGGCCGGCAGCGCCAAGCAGGCCGACAATGCCGAAGGCGCCGACCTGATCTTCGCCGGCCTGGCCAACAGCGTGCATCCCGATGCACCGCTGTGGCGCGAGCAGGCCGCGATCTCCGACATCGCCACCTTCGGCGTCAGCATCCCGAAGTCGCCAGCCTGGCATGAACTCAGCAACCGCGCGCCGATGGAGTTCGACGACGAGGCGCGTCGCATCCGCTGGGTGTTCAGCCACGACCTCGGCAAGTTCGTGGGCTATGGCCTGGCGGATCGGCAGCGCGTGGGCGAACTGGGCGTGGACGGTGACGCGCGCTTCCCGTCGCCGCCGCTGCCGGTGGACGGCGGGCTGCTGGCGGGCCGCGACACGCTGCACCAGTTCGACGCGGAAACGCAGCGCGTGCTGCCGCGCGTGCAGCTGCCGGCGGGCGAGTTCCTCACGGCGGTGCGCCATGACGGCGAGCGGTTGGTGGTGATGAGCCAGCGCGCGCTCTACTTCCACGATGCGCGCCCGATGCAGCAGCGCGCCGGCCTGCTCACCGATGGCCTGCGGATGCCGCTGCCCGGCCCCACCGGCAACCTGCAGCGCGTGGACGTGATGGAGCTGCTGGACGGCTACCTGGTGTCGTTCACCCTGACGCGGCTGCGGCACAACGGGCGCGGCGATTCCTTCCAGCAGCTGATCAAGGTGGATGAAGCCGGCGCGGTCACGGACGTGGCGCGGCGCGAGCTGGCCACGGGCTACGGACCGCTGTTCACCTGGCAGACGTGGTGGCTGTCGCCGGCGATCAGCAGCACGCTGCAGGGGCTGCGGCCGATGCTGGCGGCGCCGCAGGCGGAAGCGCTGGTGGCGCCGCCGCCGCGGCCGGCGCTGGTGATTGGGCTGGCGCTGGGCTTGCTGCTGCTTTCGCTGGCGCTGGGTGCGTGGCGGGTGCGGCGCACGGCGCTGTCGCCGCGCGCCAGGCTGGCGTGGTGCGTGGCCTGCGCGGTCGTGGGCCTGCCGGCGCTGATGGCGCTGTGGCGGCTGGCACCGGCGCGCGAGGACCTCGCGTTGCCGGTGCGGGGCGTGGCGGGGCAGGTGTCGTGAGCCCAGCACTGCGCCTCGCCACGCTAATTGCGGCGTGCGGGGTGATCTCCGCGGCGACCGCGATGGGCGCGCCGACTACGAACGCGAGCAACGGCCCCAGGCCGATGTCGGCGTCTCAGGACGAAGCGCCCGGGCGCGGCGTGCCTGCCGCAACCGCATCGGCACGGGCCGACGCCGCGGTGCTGCAACAAGCCATCGCCGCAGCCCGCGCACGGCCGGTTCCGCCGCGGCTGCCGCGGGCGGCGTTTCTTTCGCAGCCGCGCGAACACGGGTTCACGCTGGCGCCCGATGGGCGAAAGGTCGCTTGGTTCGGCGAACACGGCGGGCGGCGCGGCGTGTGGCTGCAGGCGCTGCCGGACGGCGAGCCGCGGCTGCGGCTGGCGCGCACGGACGCCAGCGAGCTGGTGTGGTCGCGCGATGGCCGCTGGCTGTTGCTGCCGGGGTCGCGCCAGCTGGTGGTGCTTGCGGCGGATGGCCAGGGTGGCGATGGCGAGCTCTCGACGCTGGGCGGGCTGGGGCGCCGCGTGTTCGTGGGCGCCGATCCCGCGATCGGCGATGCGGCTTTGTTGGTGGAGCAACCCGCACGCAATGCCGCCGAGACCCCGCGCTGGCGCCTGCTGCGCGTGCAGCCCGGTGGCCGCGAAACCCTGCTGCACGAGGACGCGCTGCCCATCGTGGATGCGGCGATCGACGGCGAGGGCGAGCTGGCCTGGCTGATGCGCGCCGAAGGCGACGCGCACGTGCTGTACCGCCTGCCCTCGCGCGGGCTTGGGCACGCCGTGCTGGCCTGCGTGGTGCCGCGTCGCTGCCGGCTGCTGGGCACGTCGCCGGAAGGCGGCGTGTGGATGCAGGGCAATCCGGACGCCGACCTGTCCGGCCTCCTGCACGTGGCCGCCGACGGCGCGGTGCGCCGCATGGACCAGGATCCGCGCGGCGAAGCCGACCTCAACCACGTGGCGCTGGATCCCGTGGACGGGCAGCCGCGTTTCCTTGGCTACGACAGCACGGTGCCGCAGCTGGTGGCGCGTTCTTCGGACGATGAATCCCGACTAGTGGCGATTCGAAGCGTGCTGCCAGGGGCGTCATTGCGCGTTGAAGTCGGCGGCGAGCGCTGGCTGGTGATCGAGCGCGGCGACCGCCTGCGCGGCGAGCGCGCCTGGCTGGCGGCGGCCGACGGTGCGCTGACGCCGCTGCGACCTGAAGCGGAATTCGTGTTCGGCGGGCATCCACAGGCACGGCCCGACGAAGCCGCGATAGCGCGCAAATGGCCGATGCAGTGGACGGCCTCCGACGGCCGACGGCTGCACGGGTTCGTGACGTTGCCGTCGGGCGTGGACGTGGCGCACGCGCCGCTGGTGGTGAGCGTGCACGGCGGGCCCTTCAGCCTGGTGCGGCCCGACTTCAGCAACGATGCGCAGCTGCTGGCCAACCGCGGCTACGTGGTGTTCCAGCCGAATTTCCGGGGATCGACCGGGCTGGGGCTGGACTATGTGCTGGCCTCGCGCGGGGATTTCGGCAACGGGCGCGTGCAGCAGGACATCGTCGAGGGCACGCGCTGGCTGCTGGCCAATGGCGTCGGTGATGCGGATCGCGTGGCCATCGTCGGCGCCTCGTTCGGCGGCTACTCGGCGCTGCTGGGCGTGACCTTTGAACCCGGTTTATTCAAGTCCGCGGTGGCGGGCGTACCGCCGGCGGATTTCGGCCGCGTGTTGCGCGAGTACCAGGGCGCAGGGCAGGAGATGCACCCCGGCATCCCGATGGCGGTGTCGATGCGCGCGCTGGGCGTGGACCCCGGGGACGCGGCGCAGATGCAGCGGCTGGCCGCACAGTCCCCGACCGCGAACGCCGCCGCGCTGACCCGCCCGGTGCTGGTGCTGGCCGGCGGCGAGGACGAGCGCGTGCCGATCCGCGGCGTCACCCACTACGTCGCCCGCCTGCGCACGCTGGGCAAGGACGCCACCTTCTTCATGGACGCCGACGCCGGCCACGCCATCGCCGACGAGAAGACCCGCGAGGCCTACTACTTCCTGATGGAACGCCTGCTGCACGAAACGATCGACGGCCCCGAACCCGAGCCCGCCAGCGCAGCGCTGCAAGCCCACCTCACCCGCCACCTCCGCTGAAAAGCGGTACCGGGTTCATTTTCTTTCTCGCTGAGACTGCAGCCGCTTGGGCGGCGGCAGTCTCAGCGAGAAAGAAAATGAACCCGGTACCGCTTTTGCCCTAGCGGGCGTCTTTGACGAGCACGCCGCCCTGGATGACGACGGGGATGGCTTCGAGCAGGGTCACGTCCTGGGTCGGATCGCCCGGCACGGCGACCAGGTCGGCCCAGCGGCCGACTTCCGCCACGCCGACGTCGTTGCGGCCCAGCGCCTCGGCCGAGTTGAGGGTAGCCGAGCGGATCGCCTCCAGCGGCGTCATGCCGTAACGCACCATCACCGCGAACTGCTTGCCGTTGTCGCCATGGCGATGCACGCCGGCGTCGGTGCCGTAGATCATCTTCGCGCCGGCGGCGTGGGCGCGGCGGAAGCCTTCGCGCTGCACCTCGGCGATCTCGCGGTCCTTGCGCAGGTTGTCTTCGAGCACGCCGTTCTTCTTGCCCTCGGCCTGGGTGTAGTCGGTGTTGTAGATGTCCATGGACAGCCAGGCGCCATGCTTGATGGCGAGCGCGATGCCCTCGTCGTCGATCAGGCTGGCATGCTCGATGGTGTCCACGCCGGCGCGGATGGCGGCCTTGATGCCGCTGCTGCCGTGCGCGTGCGCGGCCACCTTCAGGTCCCACTGGTGCGCTTCCTCGACCACGGCGCGCATCTCGGCCTCGCTCAGCTGCTGCTGGCCCGGCTCGGTGTTGCGCGAGAACACGCCGCCGGTGGCGCAGACCTTGATCACCTGCGCGCCGTACTTGCGGATCTCGCGCACGCGCTTGCGCGCCTCTTCCGGGCTGTCGGCGTTGTACGGATTCTTCGATTCGAACGAGGGCGGGAAATAGGTGCTGTCGCAGTGGCCGCCGGTGGCGCCGAAGCTGTAGCCGCCGCTGACCACGCGCGGGCCGCGCACCTTGCCTTCGTCCACGGCCTGGCGCAGGCCGACGTCGTTCCAGGCATCCGAGCCGACGTTGCGCACGGTGGTGAAGCCGGCGTCCAGCGTCTCGCCCGCGTGCTTCACCGTCAGCATCGACCAGAAGCGGTCGGTGAACTGCAGGCCGGTGTAGCCGCCGTAGCTGGGGTCGGAGTCGAGGTGCACGTGCATGTCGATCAGGCCCGGCAGCAGGCTCAGGCCATCGAGCTCGATGCGGCGCGCATCGGCGACGGGTTCGCCCGGGCCGCGGGTGATGCGGGCGATCTTGCCGTCGCGCACCAGGATCTCGGGGTTTTCGATCCACTTGCCGGTGCGCACGTCGAGCAGGCGCTCGGCGGAGATCAGCACGGTGTCGGCGGTGGCCGGCAGCGCGGCCAGGGCCAGCGCGGCGGCGAGCAGGGTTTTCGTGAAGGGACGCAGGGTCATGGCGGGGCCTCGGACGGGATGCGCCGAGTGTAGCCAATCCCCGCGTGGCCGGCCGGCTAGCGAGTAACCCCCGAAGGCGCGGTGCGCCCGAGCCTGGCGCGCCGCTCGCCGAGCACAATCATCACCAGCACGACGAGGAAGCCACCGGTCGTGAGGCTATCCAGCCCACGATTGAAGCGCTCGTTGTGCGCCCGGAGCTGACCGAGGGTAGCCAGATAGCCCGCGGCCTCCTGCACCTCGGGCCGTTCGCGCGGGAGCATCGACGCGGCGAACTTGCGCGCCTGTTGCTCAAGCTGCTCCTCGGTATCCATCGTGGCGAGCAGGTATCCACCGAAGACGAGCTTGATCGCCGCGATGCTTATGAACGAGGCCATGACCAAGGCGAAGATCCTGGGGCTGTAGGGCATGGCGCGTCTCCTTGCAGGTGGGCTTCCATCGATGCGGGACGACCCCGCCGCGACGGTTCAGGGAGTGCCACGGTACTCGGCCCAGGCAGGCAGCCCGTGCTTGCGGGCCAGGTGGCGGTAGATGCCCGCCATGATCAGGCCGAACAACACGCCGGCCGCCAGCGCCGAAACGAACATGCCCGCCAGGGGCATGCCCTGGCGCGCCCAGAACCCCAGCCACATCAGCAGTCCCCAGCCCACGGCAAAGAAACCACCCATCGCCAGCGCCATCGGCAGGAAGGGCGCGAACAGCGGCGGCGGTACCTCCAGCCCCAGCTTCCACATCAGCCGCCAGGCCGGCGGCGCGACGGTGCCGCGGCTGATGCCGAGGGCGTCGGTGTGGCGGTACATCCGCTCGATTTTTTCCTGGTGGGTCATGGGTTCATTGCTCACGGGGCTAAGGCGTGCGGCCCATCATCCACAGCGCGAACAGCGGCGCAAGGTTGAACAGGAAGATGCCGATCTTGTAGATCGCCATGCCGCCGTAGTGGATGGCGTCGAAACTGTCGTCGGAAAGCCGGAACCAGCGGCCGTGCAGGCGGCGCAGCCAGGGTTTGGCGAATACC
This sequence comes from Arenimonas metalli CF5-1, assembly GCF_000747155.1. Taxonomy (GTDB): domain Bacteria; phylum Pseudomonadota; class Gammaproteobacteria; order Xanthomonadales; family Xanthomonadaceae; genus Arenimonas; species Arenimonas metalli. Next base: position 32,670 of record NZ_AVCK01000019.1, read on the forward strand.
CAGGCGCCAAACCACAGCATCAGGACCAGGTAGTTGGCTGCCAGGCACCAAAGCAGGAAGGTGATGAGCGATTCGGGGGACATGGCATGAGGCTCCCGCGCAGTGGTCGCCGCAGCCTAGCGCAGCGGGCCGCGGCAAACCATCAGGCGCCGACGCGTGGCCATGACAGCCCTGCCGGAGGCGAAGGCCGTGAGCGAATTCGGCCCAGCCAGGGAGCCGTGCCGCGACGTCGGAGCTGGCCAAAAGTCAGGCGCGCAGCCGAGACACGGCAGAGCCGATTGCGTCGGCCCACGCCGAGCGCCCGGAGAGCACGAAGCGATGGTCGCCGGACTCCGTGGCCACCGCCAGGGAGTTCGGCATGAGCGGGAACAGCCCAAGGAACCTGGTCCAACACGGCCTGACCGATTGCACCGCCGACAGGGGGATATCCGTAGTCCCGGTCCGCACATTGAAGGCGTGCGAGGAGAAAACCAGCCTGGAGTCCGTGAGTACCAGCCGGCCCCCGACGGTCTCGAGTCCTCGCTGCAGGTTGGCCGCGCCTTCGCGCAGCAGTTTTTCGTTCGGGGCGAGATCGATTTTCATCTTTGGGTCCAACGCATGGGTTGAGCCGCGCCAAGGGCGGCGGCGGCCAGGCCGGCCCGCCGCTCCATCACCAGCAGCGACAGCAGCATGAGTGCCAAGAAGCCGAACTGCAGATTGACGAAGATACGTTGCCTTCGTTCGCTGTGCACCTTTTGCTCGCCGGCCAGGCTCAGGTAATGGATGGTTCCCGCCGCGGCCTGGGCGCCTTCGGGCAAGAGCGGACGCATCTTTTCGACGAACGCGCCTGCCTTCTGTTCCATCTCCGCCTCGCTGGGGAGCGTGCTGAGCAGGTAACCCGCCTCCACGAACCTCAGCAGCGCCAGCCCCAGGACACAGGCCGCCAGGATCGCGAAGATCCGCGGGCTCATCGGCATTCTCTTCTCAGGGTTCATCGTGGTTTCCTTGTCGTCGCCCCGGAAGGCTCAGGGACGGCTGGCGGGATGCCAGAATGAAATATCCGGCGGACCCGCCAGGAAAGCGCCGGCCTTCTGGATGAAGGCCTGGATATGCGGCTGCTGCATGTGCGGACCCAGGAAGACCGCCTGGCTTGGCCAATTCTCGAACAGCGTGAAGCGGGTCGGGTCGTTGGCGTCCTGGAGCAAAGTGATGCCGCCGCAATCCGCCTCGATGGCCTGGACGGTGGCGATGAGACTGGTGAGATCGCGCTTGGCCAGGTCGATCTGGTCGGGAAGCGAGCGGTAGCTGACGAGTACGGTTATGTTGGCCATGAAAACTCCGAGAGGATTGGCGTGGTGTCCCCGGCCTGTCCGAGCGTATCGGGAAGCTTAACGGTCATCCAGGTGTGCTTGGCTTCGAGGCGCACCAAGGACGCCGGCTGGAATGACCACTCGGTTCCTTCTGGTCAGGGAACGTAGACCAGGTGGACCGCCGTGCGGTATCCGGAGCCTGCTTCGGTGACCCTGGCATCAAGGACGAGATCGCTCCGGCCTTCCTCTTCAGTCCAGAGGTCGACCAACAGGCTCCAGTGGTCTCCATACCAAATGCAGACGGACGTATCCCAAGCCTGGTCAGGCAGCGGGGCAAGCGTTGCACCGTAGTCGGCGATGCTCATTCGGATCTGCGACGCAGTCTCGGCCGATACCGGCGCTACCACGGGGATGCCCCGGTCCAATCCGAAGTCACCGGAGGCGAAGGCTTCGACGATCCGCGCAAGCGTCGGCCTCCAAACCATGGGGATCGGCTGCTCCGACTCTCCGTCCTTGGCCGGCGGCGCTGGGCGCAACTCACCGGTCACTTCCTGGACTCCATTTTGATCCTGACGATGAAACCAGCCCGTGCCGGACCCGGCATCGACCCCAATGAATCGGCAAGCGTCGATCGCGGGCGTACCGTGCATGACGTCTTCATTTATCTCCACCGATCGTTATTTTGTCATGCACTTGCACTGTTCGACGTGTTGATTGAAGGTGTCGGGGTAGCAAGGCAGGCGTGAGCCGAGGTGACCTGAGACGGATCGTGTAGCCAGTTGGCTGGTGAGTTCTCTACCCTTAACAGGCAAGGAGAGCTCCATGAAGAAGCGATTCACCGACGAGCAGATCATCGGCATCCTGCGCGAGGCCGAGGTCGGCGCCATGTCGATCAAGGCCCTGTGCAAGAAGCACAACCTGACCGAGCAGACCTTTTTCCGCTGGCGCAACAAGTTCGGCGGCCTGGACGTGCCCGACGCCCGGCGACTCAAGGACCTCGAGTCCGAGAACGCCCGGCTCAAGCGGCTGGTGGCCGAGCAGATGCTGGTCATCGACGGGATGAAGGAGATCGTCCGAAAAAAATGATGACCCCGTCGGAACGACGCGACACGGTCCAGGTGCTGGTCCGTCGGGGACTCTCGCAGCGAAAGGCCCTTCGTTACCTGGGCCTGAGCCGCCGCATCGCCAGCTACGCCCCGCGCCAGGCCGCCAAGGACCAGGCGGTGGCCGAGCGACTGCTCGCCGCGTCGCCGAAGGTGCCGCGCTTCGGGTATCGCCGGATGGCGGCGTGGCTGGATCTGGGCGAGGCCCGGGTGCGGCGTCTGTGGCGCCAGCTGGGATTGAACATTCCCCGCCGCCGGCCGCGTCGCCGCCGTTCCGGCAACGACATTCGCCTGCCGGGCGCGGTTCGCCCGAATGCGGTTTGGAGCTACGACTTCGTCCACGACCAGATGGTCGACGGGCGCGCCCTGAAGATGCTGTGCGTGATCGACGAATACACCCGCGAATGCCTGGCCATCGAGGTCGGGGCCAGCCTGCGGGCGCAGGACGTGATCCTGACCTTGTCGCGGCTGATGCGGATCTACGGCAAGCCGGCTTTTGTCCGCTCCGACAACGGCGCCGAGTTCACCGCGGCTAAGGTGATGCGCTGGCTGCGCGACGCGGCGATCGGTCCGGCCTTCATCGCGCCAGGCAGCCCCTGGCAGAACGGCTTCGTCGAAAGCTTCAACGGCAAGCTGCGGGACGAGCTGCTGAACCGGGAATGGTTCCGCAGCCGCGCCGAAGCGAAGGTGCTGATCGAGCGCTGGCGGCAGTTCTACAACGAGCAGCGGCCGCACAGCGCCCATGGCTACAAGCCCCCGGCGACCGTTCGCCGGAACTGGTCGGAACCCGATACCATCTACCCCGGACTCACCGGCTGATTGGCTACAAGTTCCATACTCAGGTCAGCCACTGAAGTGAGAGAGACGCCTAACGCCTTAGTTAAGTCGCGCAGAAGGCGTCGACTTGAATGAATTGTTAGGCGAGTGCTTAGACACTGCGAAGTATCGCTGAGCGTTGTTGCTCAAACTCTGCGTCAGTGATTAGCCCTTTGGACCGCAGCGAACGCAGCTCCAAGAGTCGCGCTTCAGTAGGTGAGTGCTCGACGCTTGAGATGGCTGGAAGGGTGGTCGAGACGGATCCTGCGGCAGGCTTCCTGGTCGCCCGAATGACCAACCAAATCACCAGCCCGATGAAAACTGGAATCGAAAGGATGACCAGCAAGATGATCCAATGCCAGATACTAAAGCTGCCCATTCACTTCTCCCCATATTTCGACAATAACGGTCGATCGCCTAACTTCCTTTGGATCTCAGACTCGAGGCATATGAGACGTTTTCCGCCCGCCCGCTCCAGCGCATGCCGATTGACGCCTTTCAACTTCGACAGCTTGCGCCATCGCAACTCATCAACCTGAAAGAGCTGTCCAATGTTATCGCTGGCTTCTGGGTGGTAACTGGTTATCGGAGCAGATTCGCGCATGTGCCGGGCCTCTGCTCACTCTTGCCCGAGGGGGCGCCCCGGCGCGATTTCGCGCCAGGACGGCAATCCTCACGCCCGGCTACTGATGACCAGCTTCGCCACGTACGCCACGCTGGCACAACCGGCAGCGGCGGCGATGCCCACGCCCAGGCCGCTGCCATCCGCGCCTGACGCGGCGACCACGCCCGCGGCGGCGATGAAGAAGATCACCGTCAATGAACTGCCCAGCACGCCCTGCAGGAACTTGTCCTTTTTCGCCGCGTCTTGGGTGATATCCATGTCCGTCTCCCATGGGTGATTCGGTGGATGGCCGGGCCGCGCCCGGCGTCGGGCCCAACTATCCGCAAGCGCCGGCGCACGGGTCAAGCAGAATTCCTCGCGGGATCGCGTCGTTCAGGCTTCGCCGGTCTGCAGCCGCCACAGGGCCGCGTAGGCGCCGCCCCGGGCCACCAGCTCGTCATGCGTGCCCGATTCCACGATGCGCCCGGCCTCCAGCACATGGATCGCATCGGCATGCCGCACGGTGCTCAGCCGGTGCGCCACCACCAGCGTGGTGCGCCCGCGTGCGGCGGTGGCCAGCGAGTGCTGGATGGCCGCTTCGGTCTCGTTGTCGACGGCCGACGTGGCTTCGTCCAGCACCAGCACCTTCGGATCGCGGTACAGCGCGCGCGCCAGGGCGATACGCTGGCGCTGGCCGCCGGAGAGCTGGCTGCCGCGCTGGCCTACGGGGCTGTCGTAGCCCTGCGGCAGGGCGGCGATGAAATCGTGCGCTTCGGCGGCGCGGGCGGCGGCCTCGACGCGGGCGCGGTCGGCGGAGCGCTCGCCGTAGGCAATGTTTTCGGCCACCGTGCCGTCGGTGAGGAAAGGCTCCTGCGCGACATAGCCGATCGCGCGACGCAGCGCCGCCGGGTCGAGGCCCGCGACATCGGCGCCATCGAACAGGATGCGGCCACGGGCGGGGTCGATGAAGCGCAGCAACAGCTTCAGCAGCGTGCTCTTGCCGCCGCCGGTGCCGCCGACCAGGGCCACCGTGGCGCCGGCGGGCACCGAAAGGTCCACGGCGTGCACGGCGGCCCGGCCGTCGTAATCGTGGCCCACGCCTTCGAAGCGCAGTTCGCCGCGCGCGCCGGACGACAACGCTTCAACGCCGCGCACCGGCACCGGCGTATCCAGCAGGTCCATCACGCGGTTCACGGAAGCCATCGCGCGCTGGTAAAGGTCGGTCATGTCCGCCAGCCGCGTCAGCGGCCACAGCAGCCGCTGGGTCAGGTACACCAGCGCCGAGTAGCTGCCGACGCCCAGCTCGCCGCGAAGCGTGAGCACGCCGCCGTAAAGCAGCGTCGCCACGAAGCCGGCCAGGATGGCCATGCGGATCACCGGCGTGATCGCCGCCGAGAACCGGATCGCCTCGGCATTGCGGGCGCGGAAGCCATCCGAAGCCTCGCGCAGGTGCGCGGCCTCGAATTCCTCGGCGGTGTAGGCCTGGATGGTGGCCATGCCGGCCAGGTTGTTGTCCAGGCGCGCAGACACCGTGGCCGCGGCCTCGCGGGCGGCGGCGTAGCGCGGGGCCAGGCGCTTCTGGAACCAGAACGCACCGATCAGGATCAGCGGGATCGGCAGCATCGCCAGCGCCGCCAGGTCCGCCGTGAGCACGAAGAACACCGCACCCACCAGCAGCGAACTCACCACCACCTGGATCAGGTCGTTGGCGCCGGTGTTGAGGAAGCGTTCGATCTGGTTCACGTCCTCGTTCATCAGCGCCATCAGCCGGCCGCTGCGCTCGCGCTCGATGGTGGCCGGCGGCAGCTTCTGCACGTGGCCATAGGCGGCCTGGCGCAGCGAATGCTGCAGGTCCTGGGCCAGCCCGCGCCACTTCAGCGCGTAGAGGTACTCGAACAGCGACTCGGCCACCCACACCACCACCGTCAGCGCCACCAGCGCATACAGCTGGTGCAGCGGGTCGGGCAGGCCGAAGCCGGCCATGAACGAGTCCTCCTGGTTCACCACCACGTCCACCGCCACGCCGATCAGCAGCTCGGGCAGCACGTCGAAGATCTTGTTGAGCACCGAATAGACGGTGGCGAGGACGGCATTGCGGCGCTGGGGCCGGGCAAAGCCGGCCAGCCGGCGCAGGGGGTGGGTCGCGGCCATGCGATCTCCGGGTTCCAGGGGTGGGGCAAGCGCACAGTGTCCCACGGAGCTACACTGGACCGATGCTCATTGCCTTCAACAAGCCCTACGGCGTGCTCTGCCAGTTCACCGATAAAACGGTGCCGCCGCGGCCGACGCTGGCCGGGTTCTCGCTGCCGCCCGACGTCTACGCCGCCGGCCGCCTGGACCAGGACTCCGAGGGCCTGCTGCTGCTCTCCGACGACGGCCCGCTGATCGCCCGCATCAGCTCGCCCAAGTTCCACTGGCCCAAGACCTACCTGGTGCAGGTGGAAGGCGTGGCCGGCGACGAACACCTGGCCCAGCTGCGCAGCGGCGTCACCCTGGCCGACGGCGTCACCCGCCCGGCCAAGGCGCAGGTGCTGATCGGCGCGCCCGACTGGCTCTGGCCGCGCGACCCGCCCGTACGCGCACGCAAGACCGTGCCCGACAGCTGGATCGAGCTCACCATCACCGAAGGCCGCAACCGCCAGGTGCGGCGCATGGTCGCCGCGGTCGGCCTGCCCTGCCTGCGCCTGCTGCGCATCGCAGTCGGCCCGCACCGGCTCGAAGGCCTGCCGCCCGGCCAGTGGCGGGAACTCACCCAGTAACCCAGGAGCGCGGCATGGCTTTCCAGGACCACTTCTCCGGACACGCCACCGACTACGCCCGCGCCCGACCCACCTACCCGCACGGCCTGTTCGCCTGGCTCTCCGACCAGTGCCGGCACCACGACCTGGCCTGGGACGTGGGCTGCGGCAATGGCCAGGCCAGCCTGGCGCTGGTGCACCACTTCCAGCGCGTGCATGCCAGCGACCCCAGCGAGGCGCAGATCGCCGCCGCACCCTCCGACCCGCGCATCACCTGGCGGGTGGAATCGGCCGAGCACAGCGCGCTGCGCAACCACAGCGTGGACCTGGTCACGGCGGCGCAGGCCTACCACTGGTTCAACCAGGAGCGCTTTTGCGCCGAGGCGCAGCGGGTGCTCAAGCCCGGCGGCGTGATCGCGGTCTGGTGCTACGGCCGCACGCGGGTGGACCACGGCGTGGACGATGTCTTCGATGAACTCTACGAACACCGGCTCGGACCCTATTGGCCCCCTGAGCGTCGGCACGTGGACGATGGCTACCGGCACCTGCCGTTCCCCTTCGAGCCGATCAGCGATCCGCCGCGGTTCGAGATGGCGGTGGAATGGGACCTGGGGCAGTACCTGGATTATTTGCGCACGTGGTCGAGCAGCCAGCGTTTCCTGAAGGAAACCGGGCGCGATGCGGTGTCGGAATTCGGCTCGAACTTCGCGTCGGCCTGGGGTGATCCGGCGCGGCGGCGCGAGGTGCGCTGGCCGATTTCGCTCAAGGCCGGCCGCACGGCCGACGAGTGATGCGTGTTGTGGGAGGGACTGTAGGAGGGCCTTCAGGCCCGAAGCTTTTCAGCGGAAAGCTTCGGGCCTGAAGGCCCTCCTACATCGAGCCTTACTTCTTGGCGGCGGCTTTCTTGGCGGGAGCCTTTTTGGCCGCGGCTTTCTTCGCCGGCGCCTTCTTCACTGCAGCCTTCTTCGCCGGCGCGGTGGCCTTCTTCGCGGCGACCTGCTTGCTCGCCTTCTTGGCGGCGGGCTTGGCGGCGGCTTTCTTCTTCTTGTTGACCATGTAGACCGCGGCGCCCACGGCCGCCAGGGTCGCGGCGGTGACGGCGGCGCCGACCGGATGCTTGCGCACGGTCTTGACCGCGGCCGCGCCGCCCTTCTTCACCGCGGCCAGGCCCGCGCCGGCGCTGACCAGGGCGCCGGCCTTGCCGGCGAGGTCGGAATTCTTCCAGGCCTTCTTGGCCAGTTCGCTGCCGTCGTTCAACTTGGCCAGCGCGGTCGAAACGATCTTGTTCGTCTTGCTCATGGCGTGTCTCCGAGGGATGGGGCGCGGGAAGCGCGATTGCGTCTGTAGCCTACCGCCATTTACATGAACGGCGTATCGCGCATCGGCAGGCCTCAGGTGCCCCGGGGCTTGGCGCGGTGGGTGGCGGTGGCGGTCCACGGGTCGTCGGGCCAGGGGTGGCGCGGGTAGCGGCCCTTCATTTCCTTGCGCACTTCCGGGTAGGTGTTGGCCCAGAAGCTGCGCAGGTCCTGCGTGACCTGCAGCGGTTTGCCGCCGGGCGAGAGCAGGTGCAGGGTCAGCGGCACGCGGCCCTCGGCCACGCGCGGGGTGTCGGCCAGGCCGAACAGCTCCTGCAGCTTCACCGCCAGCACCGGCGGGCGGCCGTGCTCATAGGTGATGCCGCGCTCCATGCCCGAAGGCACTGTGATCCGCCGCGGGGCCAGGGCATCGAGCTTCTGCCGCAGCGACCAGTCCAGGGTGGAGCGCAGGGCCTCGCCCAGGGCTTCTTCATCGAGCGCATCGAGCCGGGTCTTGCCGGCGAAGGCGGGCTTGAGCCACTGCTCGCGGCTGGCCAGCAGGGCCTCGTCGGACAGGTCGGGCAGGCCGAGTTCGGGCAGCCACTCGCGCAGGCAGCGCACGCGCTCGCGCCACTGGGTCAGGCCTTCGGTCCACGGCAGCGCATCCAGGCCGAGTTCGCCGACGGCATCGCTGAGCGCCTGCGCGGCCAGCGCCGGGTCGGGGCGGCCAGCGGGCTTGGATTCGAGGGTGATGCGGTCGAAGCGGCGCTCCCGGCGGGCGATCAGGGCGCGAGCCTCGGGGTCCCAGCGCACCACGTCGCCTTCGAAGAAGCGCTCGGGGAAATCGCGCTGCAGCCGCGCCTCGTCCACCGGGGCGCCGCGCAGCACCAGCGAGTCCTTGGCTTCGAAGCGCAGTTCACTGGCGACGATCCAAGGCTCGCCGAACAGCGCGCTGTCGTCGAAGATCCGCGCCATGCGGCCGTTGGCCAGCTGGTAGCGGCGGGGCTCGCCCGGGTGCTGGCGGGCGATGCGGTCGGGGAAGGCGTGCGCGAGCAGGTCGCCGAGCAGGTGCGCGGGCGCGTCGTCGGGCGGCGCAGCGTCCACGCGCAGGCGGCGGCGCCACTGTTTGGCGGCGCTGTCGATCGCGGCCAGGGCGCCGCGGTTGGCGTCGGGGCCAACGCGGCCTTTGCGGAAGGCAGCGAGGGCCTGCCAGCGGCTGGCGATGTCATCGCGTCGTCCGCGCAGGGGGTCGCGGGCTTCGACGAGCGCGGCGAGGTCGCAAGCCAGTGCACGTTCGGCCGGATCACGCGGCGCCTTCAGCATCGCGGCCAGGCGCGGGTGCGTGCCCAGCGCCATCAGCTCGCGGCCGAAGGCGGTGATGCGCTGCTGCGCGTCGAGCGCGCCGAGGCGCTGCAGCAGTTCGCGCGCGGCGGCCAGCGGGCCGGGCGGCGGGGCGTCCACGAAGCGCAAGTCGGCGGCGCCCCAGGCCGCGAGTTCGAGCGCGAGGCCGGCCAGTTCGACCTGGGCGATCTCGGGCGTGCGCATCGGCTCGAGACGCTGCGACTGCGGCCACAGCCGATACGCCCAGCCTTCCGCGACGCGGCCCGCGCGGCCCGCGCGCTGGTCGGCCGAGGCCTGCGAGATGGTCACCGTGTCGAGCCGCGAGAAGCCGGAGTTGGGCTCGTAGCGCGGCTCGCGCGCGAGGCCGGCGTCGATCACCACGCGCACGCCGGGCAACGTGACCGAGCTTTCGGCGACGTTGGTGGCGAGGATGAGGCGGCGGCGGCCGTCGGGGTCTTCGGCGAGTGCGGCGGATTGGGCTTCGAGCGGCAGGTCGCCGTGCAGCGGCAGCACGGCCGGATCGCCGGACAATGCAGACTCGGAAAGCAGCCGCGTGGCATCGCCAATTTCCCGCTGTCCCGGCAAGAAAACCAGCAGATCGCCGGGATGCTTCGCCACGGCCTCCGCCACGCAGCGCTTGAGCTGCGCCATCAGCGGCTCGTCGCGCCGCGCCGGGAAATGCGCCACTGCCACGGGGTAGCTGCGCCCGGCGCTGGTCAAGCGCGGCGCATCGAGGAACCGCGCCAGCTTCTCGCCATCCAGCGTGGCCGACATCACCAGGATGCGCAGGTCATCGCGCAGCTGCGACTGCACGTCCAGCGCCAGCGCCAGGCCGAGGTCGCCGGCCAGGTGGCGTTCGTGGAATTCGTCGAACACGATCGCCGCGACGCCCTCGAGCGTGGGATCGTCCTGGATCATCCGCGTCAGGATGCCTTCGGTCACCACTTCGATCCGCGTGCGCGCGCTGACCTTGGCCTCGAAGCGGATGCGGTAGCCGACGGTGTCGCCCGGCGCTTCGCCCAGCTGGCGCGCCATGAAGCCGGCCGCGGCACGCGCGGCCACGCGGCGCGGTTCCAGCATCAGGATGCGGCCGTCGCCGCGCCACGGCGCCGACAGCAGGGCCAGCGGCACCTGGGTGGTCTTGCCGGCGCCGGGCGGTGCTTCCAGCACCAGGCGCGGGTGCGCCTCGAGGCTGGCCAGCAGCTGCGGCAGCAGCTCGGCGATCGGGAAATCGGGTCGGGTGGCGGCGGGTTTCACCGCGCTAGGCTAGAGAGCGCGACGCCTCGCGTCGAGCGTTGACGCACGTCCCTGTGGAAGAGACGTCCGTCCCGATGCTCCTGCCTCCTGTAGGAGGGACTTCAGCCCCGAAGCTTTTGGTTGGCCCTGGCAAGAAGCATCGGGACTGAAGTCCCTCCTACATGGGGCCGCGCGCAGGGGCGCGGCGCGCTTCGCCGATTGGGTTTGGCGCTGGAAGTCGAGCTGCCACAGGGCCAGCTGTTCGATCGCCGTGAGGTCATCGCGCATCGCCGCGCCGTTGCCGCGCACCAGCAGCACGCCGTTGCTGCCGTGGCGCCAGTCCACCCAGGGCGTGAAGCCGAAGGCGCCGGGGCTGGAAACGCGCAGGGTGTTGCCGCGCGCGTCCTTGGCTTCCACCCACTGGCCGATGCCATAGCCATAGCCGAGACCCGCGATGGGCGAGGACAAGACCGGCAGGCCGACGGTGCGGTCGATCGCCATCGCGGCCAGCGTGTCGTCGCGCAAGTAAGCCGTTGCGCCGTGGCGGCCGCCGGCCAGCACCATGTCCACCACGCGGCCGTAGTCGTCGAGCGTCGAGCGGGCGCCACCGCCGATGCGCGGGTTCGGATTGGAGATGTAGCCGGGCAAGGCCGTGCCCGCCGTCCAGTCGGTGGCGGTGAGGCCCAGCGGTTCGACCACTTCGGCGATGAACAGGCTGTCCCAGCTCAGGCCGGTCGCGCGCTCGGCGATCGCGCCGGCCACCTGCATCGAGTTGCCGCCATAGGCGAAGCCGGTGCCGGGCGCGTAGGCCAGCGGCGCATCCAAGATCTGTGTGGCGCAGTCCTGCAGCGATACCAGGCGGCTGGACAGGCATCCCGCGTCGTCCACGGTAATGCCCGAGGTGTGCGAGAACAGCTGCGCCAGCGTGATCGCGCGCGCGGCCACCGGCGCGTCCGGGAAGTAGGTGCCGACGCGGCTGTCCCAGGCCAGCACGCCGCGCTCGACCAGCCTTCCGAGCACCAGCGCCGACAGCCACTTGCTGGCCGAAGCGATGGCCACGCGCTCGTCGCCGCGGTAGCCGCCGAAGCTTTCCTGCATCAGCACCTGGCCCTCGCGGGCGAGCCGCAGCGAGGCGCCCTCGAGCGCGTAGTCGTTCACCAAGGCCTGCACCGCCAGCCGCACCGGCTGCAGGTCATGGGCGGGCCGCGCCGCGCCGGCGCCGGGCAGGCACAGGGCACCGAGGCCAAGGGTGAGCGTGAAGGCGAGCCAGCCGGATCGGGTCATGGCCGCCAGAACGCGGGCCGCGGCCCGCGGTTGACGCCCGGCGGCTAGAATTGCGGCCTCGCGAACAGGATCCGTTCATGGAATTGATCGACATCGGCGCCAACCTGGGCCACGAAAGCTTCGACGCCGACCTCGATGCCGTGCTGCAGCGCGCCGTGCTGGCCGGCGTGACGCGGCTGGTGGTCACCGGCGCCAGCCGCGCCGGCGCCGTGCGGGCGCTCGAGCTGGCGAAGGCGCACCCGGGCCTGCTCTGGGCTACCGCCGGCATCCACCCGCACCACGCCACCGAATGCACCGCCGAGGGCATCGCCGAGCTGCGCGCGCTGCAGGCCGAGCCCGAAGTGGTGGCGGCCGGCGAGTGCGGGCTGGATTACCACCGTGATTTCTCGCCGCGCCCGGCGCAGCGCAGCGCCTTCGAACGCCAGCTCGAACTGGCCGCGGAGACCAAGCTGCCGCTGTTCCTGCACCAGCGCGACGCCCACGGCGATTTCATGGCGATCATGAAGGCCTTCGAAGGCCAGCTCGGCCCGGTGGTGGTGCACTGCTTCACCGGCACCCGCGCCGAATGCTTCGACTACCTGGACCAGGACTGGCACATCGGCATCACCGGCTGGCTCTGCGACGAGCGCCGCGGCCAGCACCTGCGCGAGTTCGTGAAGGACATCCCGGCCGACCGCCTGATGGTGGAGACCGACGCGCCCTACCTGCTGCCGCGCACCGTGAAGCCGATGCCCAGCCACCGGCGCAACGAGCCGATGTACCTCGCGCACATCATCGAGGAGCTGGCCCGCGACCGCGGCGAAGACGTTTCGGTCACGGCCGCCGCGACGACGGCGACCGCCGCGGCCTTCTTCGGCTTGCCGCCGGCGCGCTAATCAGTCGGCATCCACGGGCAGCCCGTGGCGGCGGCCGAAGTCGAGCGCCTGGTCGCGCATGCGCTGGTCGAGCTCCTTCATGCGCTGGCGGTGGAACTTGCGGCAGTCGGCGCCGGTGCGGCCCGCGGGGCAGGCGTCCAGTGCCTCCTGGATTGCGCGCGCCTGGCCGACAAGGTCGGGCACCTGGTTGCCGATCGCCATCGCCTCGGCCAGGCCTTCGGCGGTGAAGGCGGTGACGATGCGGTACAGCGAGGTGTCGCGCTCCATCCGCGCGGATTCCATTTCCACCAGGTCGATCACCAGGTCGCCGCCGTCGAGGTCGCCGCCTTCCCAGCGCGTGCGGTGCACGGTGCGGTTGGCGCGGATGCGGAAGTCCTTCATCACGCCCACGCCGGCGCCGATGAAGGGCATCTGCGTCGCGATCGGGCTCGGGTTCCGGCCGACCCACATCTGCAGGAAGATGTCCTCGCCCTTGCCGCGGATGCCCTGCACGTTGCCGCCCGGGCCCTCGCCCAAGGTCTGCGGTACGCGCGGGATCGTGTCGAGGAAGCGGCGGTGCTGGGTCATGTCGCGCAGCCAGGCGAAGCCGGGGCCGAGGTTCTCGCCCAGCATCAGGCAAGCGTCGCCGATGTCCGGATGCTGCCCGCAGGCCAGCACGTCGCCGTCGGCCTGGCGCAGCACGAAGTGCAGCGTGCCGTCGCCAAAGGTGCCGGCCGGCAGCAGGCCGTCCAGCGCCCAGTCCGGGAACAGCAGGCTGCCGTCGGCGGTGTTGGCGAAGTACGTGATGCGGTCCAGGCCGCGCGAGGAATCCACCAGCTGCAGGATCCGCAGGTCGAAGCGATAGCGGCCCAGTTCGGACTCCGGATTCGGCGGGAACGGGCTGTTCGCGCGGAAGGTCTCCTCGACGCGACGCCGTTGCTCGGCCAGCCGCTCCCGCTCGGCGACATTGATGATCTCCTCGCCGTGCGCGATCCACGCTTCGTCGGTGCCGCTTTCCACCACCGGGATCGACGGCAGCTCGAACGGGTCGTGCATCGGCGGCAGCGGCACGTAGGTCTCGCCCACCAGGTCGCGGGCGGCGTCGCTGCCGGATTCGACGATGGGGATGGCCGGCGCGAACGGATCCACCGGCGTCGGTGCGGTCACTTCACCCGCGGCCCGCGCCGCGTCGCTGCCCGATTCCACCACCTCGATCGGTGGCGGTGGCGGCGGGTCACCCCAGGGCATCACGCCGGAGGCCGCCAGCACGCCGCCGGCGACCAACACCGCCGCGCCCACGGCCATCCAGCCGCGCGCGTTCACGGCAGGCCCCGTTCGGCGATGCGCCGGGCGATGGCTTCGAGCTCGCTGCTGGCCTGGAGGAACTTGTTGCGCTTGGCGTCGTCGACGCTGAAGTAGCGCAGCTCCACCACGCGGTTGCCCAGCGCGAAGCTGACGTTGAACTCCATGCGGTGCGAGGCCAGCGGATCGGGCTGGCGGAAGTGCACCGCCGACGCGCCGATCCCTTCCGGCCGCGACAGGCCGAAGCGGCGCACGCCGGTGTCGCGGGCCATGCGGTCGACCGTGGCCACGGCGCCAGCGGCGTCGCGCGCGGGCGAGACCATGAACACCAGCTCGTCCGAGAAACGGTCGTCGCCGATGCTGTAGATGCGGCTGCAGCGGCGGTCGTCCTCCGGCACCACGCCGCTGGCGCGACGGGCGATGCCGGCGGCGCGGTCGGCACCGATCACGGCGGCGATGTCGTCCACCGGGAACAGCGCATCGCACCAGGCCGAAGGTTCGGCGGCCTGCGCCGACAGCGCGGCGCCGGCCAGCACGCCAAGGGCGAAGCGACGAAGGACGGACGGCCTCACTGCTTCACCAGCTCGACGCGACGGTTGAGCGCGCGACCGGCCTCGCTGTCGTTCGGCGCCACCGGCTCGGCTTCGCCGGCGCCGCGGGCCTTGAGCCGGCGGTCGGCGATGCCGTGGTCGATCACCAGCGCGGCGCGCACGGCCAGCGCGCGCGACTCGCTCAGGCGCAGGTTCACCGTGGCGTCGCCGACGCCGTCGGTGTGGCCGACGATCTCGAGCTTGAGCGAGGGGTCGCGGCGCATCAGTTCGGCCACTTCCACCAGCGCGGCGCGCGACTCCGCCTTCAGCGTGGCCTTGCCGGTGTCGAAGTAGATGCCGTCCAGGCGCACCTTGCCGCCCTCGGCCAGCTCGGCCGCCAGCGCGTCGGCGTTCACGCCGGCCTGGCCGGTCTGCATCGCCGCGCCCTCGACCACGGTGACCCAGGTGCGCTGCTTGTTCACCATCACGGCGACGCTGACCTGGCGGTTGCCGACCACGCCCTCGGCGGCGACGTAGCGGAAGTCGCCGCCGACGCCGATGTTCATGCCGGCGACGTTGTTCCAGTTGGCCTCGCGGTTGCCGGTGCCGCCGCAGGCCTCGCGGCCGGCGCACTGGTGCACCAGGCGCAGGCCGCGGCCGCGCAGGGCCTGTTCGTAGTTGCGGGCGATCTCGAGCGTGGAGCGGCCCGACGGGTTGTTGTAGAGCGTGCGGGTGACGCGGCCCTCGACGGTGCGCGCGCGCAGGTCGCCGTTGCTCTCCTTGCCGACCACGAAGTCGTAGGCGTCGAAGGCCAGGGTGTCGTCCTCGCGCACGGTGGAGCCGGCGTAGGGCTCGACCCGAAACGCCGCGCCCGGCGCAGTCCGGCCGCCAGCCCCGGCGGGCGCGGCCACGGCACGGCCGCTGCGGTCTACGTACTGGATGTCCTCGCCCCGGGCGTCGGCCTCGCGGGCGCAGCGCTCGTCGCCCAGCACGCAGCGGGTGACGCGGCGGGTCTCGCGGTCGGCGGCGTGGCGTACTTCACTTTCGGCGGCGCGCTTGACGGTGCGCTTGAGCGAATCACCGAAGTCCTGGGCGGGCGTGGCCAACGGGAAGGTGGCGAGGAAGAGCAGGAGCAGGCTGTTTTTTCCGAACATTGCGTCGTTCTCGTGGGACGCCTGCGCAGGCAGGCCTTGCTCCGGAGTACGAAGGCGCGAGTGGATTAGTGCCACCCGCCGCCGGTCAACCGCCGCCGGCCGCCGCGATCCGGGCCGCGAGCGCGTCGCGGCGGGCCAGGTCGCGGGCGTCGCCGGGCGGCAGGTTCGGGTCTTCCGCGCGGGACCGGGCCAGCGCCACGTGGGCCGCGGCCGGGTCCCCGGCCGCGAGCAGGCACTCGGCTTCGGCCTCGGCCACCAGGGCATGCCGGGCCCGGTCGGGCCAGACGCCCTCATCGAGTCGCGCACGGGCACGCACGGCCAGCGTGCCGCCCTCGCCGGCGGCGCCGGTGCGGCACTGCGCCAGCGCGAGGTAAGCCTCGGCCTGCAGCGCTGAATCCGCGAAGGCGCCAAGCTCTTCATTGGCCTCCAGCCGCGCCAGCCCGAGTTGGCCGTCCCGCACCACGTCCGGCCAACGCTCCGCCAGCACCAGCGCCTCGAGTCGGTTCAAGGGCGTGAATGCCGCCTGCGCAGGATCCTCGCCGTCGGCGCGCGCCCACTCTTCGCTCGCCGCATCCAGCGCGGCCAGTGCGGCGTCGAACTCGCCCTGGCGCGCCAGCAGGCGACCAAGGTTGAAGCGCGCCGCGGCGCGGGCACTGCTGGGGGCATCGAACAAGGCATCGAAGACCGCCAGTGCGGCCCCAAGGCGCTCGCGCGCGCCGGCATGATCGCCCAGGTAGGTGCGCAGGCGACCGTTGTTCGAGAGGAGGATGCCCAGCCGGACGTCACGCGCGCCCGTGGCTTCCGCGGCGGCCACCGCGGCATCCGAGAAAGACAGCGCATCGGCGTAGCGACCGACGCTGCTGTAGATCACCGCCAGGTCGGAGCCCGCGCGCTCCGCCACGCCAGCGGGCAGGTCCTCGCGACCGGTGACGTCGCGATGGATGGCCTCGAACAGCGCCAGCGCCCCGTTGTAGTCCTGCCGTGACGCCAGCGCCATGGCGCGCGTGCGCCGCAGGCCCAGCAGGTCCGGACCCGGCGGCGCACCGGCTTCGATGGCCTCCTGCACCGGCACGGCTTCGGCCAACGCGGCGTCGGCCAGTTCGAAATCGCCGCGCGCCATGGCAAACGAGGCCTGGCGACGCAGGGCCTGGACCAGGATCGCGGGGGCCAGCGCCTGGTCCTGGCGGGCCAGCGCGATGGCCTCGGCGATCAGTTCGGCCGCTTCGTCCGGGCGCGCGCGGGTCTGGAACACGTTGGCGATCGCCGACAGCATCTGCGCGCGCAGCGCCGGCTCGCCAGACGCCGGGTCGCGGGCCCGCGCGACGCCGGCATCGAGCAGCTCGGCGGTGGTGGGCAGTTCATCGCGCGGCCGGTTCGGCAGCTGCGCCGAGAACAGGCCCAGCACGAAGTCGTTGAGGGCCTTGGCGCGATCACGCTCGCGCTCCGCGGCCTGGCGCGACTGCTCGGCCGCGGCCTGTGCCGCCTGTGCCGCCGCCGCCTGCGCGCGCGCCTCGCGCGCCTGCCACAGGCTCAGGCCGGTGCCCGCCAGCAGGCTCAGGACCAGGGCGCCCGCGAGCGCCGCCGGCACCGGGTTGCGCTGTGCCCAGCGGACGAACCGATAGGCGCGGCCACCCGGTCGCGCCTGCACCGGGCGACCTTCGCGCCAGGCCCGCAGGTCGTCGGCGAATGCGGCGGCCGCGGCGTAGCGATCGCCCGGATCGCGGGCCAGCGCCTTGGCCAGGATCCGCCGCAGGTCGTCGGCCAGCGGCGGGCTGGGCGGCAGCCTGGCTTCGCCCCGCTCCTCCGGCATGTCCGGCGCCGCGCCGAATACCAGCGCATGCAGCAGCGCCCCGAGGCCATAGACGTCGGTGGCGGTCGAGATGCCGCGGCCTTCGCGCTGTTCCGGCGCCGCATAGCGCGGCGTGAACGGGTAGTTGCCGCCGCGGGTGAGCTCGGCGGTGCCTTCCTCGAGTACGCGCGAGATGCCGAAATCGAGCAGCACCACGTGGCCCTCGGCATCCACCATGACGTTGCCGGGCTTGATGTCCCGATGCACGACCAGGTGGCGATGGGCATGCGCGACGGCGTCGGCCACCGCCGCCACCCGGTCCACGATGGCGTGCAGCCCCGGCCGGGTCCGCCGGCACCAGGCATCGATCGGTTCGCCTTCGACCAGGGCCATCGCGAACCAGGGCCGGCCGTCGGTGGCGACGCCGGCGTCGTAGAGCGAAGCGATGCCGGGATGCCGGAGCTGGGCCAGGATGCTGATCTCGCGCTCGAAGCGCGCCATCGCGGGCGCGTCGGGTGCCGGCAGCGCCAGCAGCTTCACCGCGGCGACTTGCGCTTCCGGCGCAACCAGGGAGCGTGCACGGTAGACCACCGACATGCCGCCGCGGCCCAGCACGGGCCCGATCGCCCAGCGGCCCAGCTGCGCCGGTGCGCTGGCGCCGGCGAGGCGCTGGTCCAGCGGTCCGCTGCCGGATTCCGCCCGCTGCATTCGCAGCACGCGCTCGCGCACCGCGTCGGGTGCCGCCGCCAGCGCCTGCGCGGCGGCTTCGGGATCAAGGTCGCGGAGGCGTTCGAACAGCGCTATCGCGACCTGCCACTCTCGGGCGTCGGTGTCTTCGCCGGCCATGGGTTCATTCCATCATTGCGTGCAGGGCCGCACGGGCGCTGGCCCAGTCTCGTTTCAAGCTACGTTCCGAGCGGCCCAGGAGTGCCACCAGTTCCGGGAACTCCAGGCCGGCGAAGAACCTCAGCTCGACCAGGCGGGCCTTGTCGGGGCTGGCGCGGGCCAGTCGCTCCAGCGCCTGGTCGAGTTCCAGCACCTGCTGGGGCGCCAGGTCGTCCACCAGCGATTCATTGAGTTCGACCCGCACCAGGCCGCCGCCATGGCGCTCGGCCAGCCGGTGGCGGGCGTGGTCGACGATGATCCAGCGCATCGCCTGCGCGGCCGCGGCAAAGAAATGCTGCCGGCTTTCCAGCGGCAGGGCGCCGCCGGAGAACAGGCGGAGATAGGTTTCGTGCACCAGCACGGTCGGCGACAGCGTGGCGTCGCCGCCGGGCGCGAGGCGCGAGGCGGCGAGGCGGCGCAACTCGGCATAGAGCAGCTCGAACGCCCGCGCCAGCGCCTGCGGGTCGCCTTCACGGGCGGCGTTGAGCCATTGCGTGATATCGCCAGTCATCCTTCCGGACCCTGCGGAGAGGGCCGAAATTACCCCGCCTGCCCGGTCAAGGCCAGCGCGAGGGGCCGGGCGGCATCGGCTGCGCTAGGCTGCAGAGCATCCCGGCATCGGAACGACACCCCATGAAGCATTGGTTGCCCAAGGCGTGGCAGCGCCTGCGCCGACCCTCCGCCGCCGCGGTGGGCAACGCCCGCTGGCGGGTGTTCGCGGCGTCCTGTGCGCTGCTCGGGCTGCTGGCGCACCTCACGCTGCTGCCGTGGTTCCTGTGGCGGGGCGTGCCCGAGCTGGTGGTGTACAGCCTGGTGACGCTGCCGGTGTACCTGCTGGCGACCTGGGTATTCGTGTTCCGCCCCGGCCTGCCCCGGCGCTGGCACTTCATCGGCACGGTGGGCGTGGGGCTGGAGCTGGCCGGCCAGGGCGCGCTGGCCACCTGGCTGCTGGGCTGGGGCGCGGGCTTCCACTACTACCTGCTGCTGGTGCCGCTGGTGATCCTGTTCTCGCCTTTCGGCAAGCCGCTGCAGCGGGCGCTGCTGTCGGCCGCCGTCGGCCTGGGCTACCTGGCGCTGTGGGAGGCAAGTAATCGCATCGCGCCCGTTTATGCGCTCGGTGCGGACGAGCTGCGCGGCTACCTGATCGCCAATTTCGCGCTGGTGTTCGTGGTGGTGATGGCGATCGGCTTCCTGTTCGAGCGCGCGGCGACGCGGATGGAAGGCGAGCTGGAGTGGGAGCGCCAGCGCTCCGAGCGCCTGCTGCTCAACACGCTGCCGGCGGCGATCGCGCAGCGCCTGAAGGACCATCCGGACGAAGCCATCGCCGAACGCCACGCCGAGGTCTCGGTGCTGTTCTGCGACATCGTCGGCTTCACGCGCCTGTCCGAACGGCTGCCGCCGGAGGCGCTGGTGGCGCTGCTCAACCGCGTGTTCACCGCCTTCGACGACCTGGCCGACCGCCACGGCGTGGAGAAGATCAAGACCATCGGCGACGCCTACATGGTCGCCGCCGGGCTGCCGGCGCCGCGTGCCGACCACGCGGCCGTGCTGGCCGACCTGGCGCTGGGCATGGTGGCGGCGGTGCGCGCGCTGCGTGAGGAAACCGGCGCCGCGCTCGACGTGCGCATCGGCATCCACAGCGGCGCCGTGGTGGCCGGCGTGATCGGCAGGCGCAAGTTCGCCTACGACCTCTGGGGCGACGTGGTGAACACCGCCGCGCGGATGGAATCCCACGGCGTGCCCGGCGCGGTGCAGGTGACCGAAGCCACCGCCCGCCTGCTCGGCGACGCCTACGGCCTGGCGCCGCGCGGCGAGTTGGAGATCAAGGGCAAGGGCGCGATGCCCGTGTACCTGCTGCAGCCCGCCGGCTGAGGCTCAGCTGCGCAGGCCGATGCCCCGCTTAAGCAGCCACAGGCCCAGCGCGCCCAGCGCCAGCACGAAGCCGAACATCAGCGCGAAGGCGGTGGCCATGGACACGTCGCTCTGGCCCAGCAGGCCGTAGCGGAAGGCGTTGACCATGTAGAAGATCGGGTTGAGGTGGGTGGCCGCCTCGGCCCAGTCCGGCAGCAGCTTCACCGAATAGAACACGCCGCCGAGGTAGGTGAGCGGGGTGAGGATGAAGGTCGGGACGATGGCGATGTCGTCGAACTTCTTGGCGTACACCGCGTTGACGAAGCCGGCGAGCGAGAAGATGGTCGCGCCCAGCAGCACCGTGGCCAGGGTGATCAGCGGGTGCGGGATGCGCACGTCGGTGAAGAACATGGCGATGCCCAGCACGATGGCGCCGACCATCAGCCCGCGCAGCACGCCGCCGGCAACGTAGCCGCCCAGGATCACCCAGTTCGGCATGGGGCTGACCAGCATTTCCTCGATGTGGCGGCCGAACTTGGCGCCGAAGAAGCTGGAGCTGATGTTGCCGTAGGCGTTCTGGATGATGGCCATCATCACCAGGCCCGGCACGATGAAGTCCATGTACGAGATGCCGTCCATGGTGCCGATGCGCGAGCCGATCAGGTTGCCGAAGATCAGGAAGTACAGGGTCATCGTGATCGCCGGCGGCACCAGGGTCTGGCCCCAGATGCGCAGGATGCGGGCGACCTCGCGGCGGGCGATGGTCTTGAGGGCGGTCAGGTTCTGGCTCATGCGGCCGCTCCCTTGGCGGCGGCTTCGGGCTGGCCGGTCAGGCGCACGAACAGCTCCTCGAGGCGGTTGGACTTGGTGCGCATCGAGCGCACGCGGATGCCCGCCTCGCCGAGCGCGGCGAACACGCGGTTGAGGTCCATCTCGCGCGGCATCTCGACGTCCAGGGTGTGGGGGTTCTCGGCCATCAGGGTGGCGCCGGGGATGGCGGGCAGCGTCGCCGGCAGGTCGCCGTCGATGTCGAGCAGGAAGCCCTCGACGTCGAGCTTGGCCAGCAGGCTGCGCATCGGGCCCTGCTCGATGATCCGGCCGCGGTCGATGATGGCGAGGTTGCGGCAGAGGTTCTCGGCCTCCTCGAGGTAATGCGTGGTGAGGATGACCGTGGTGCCGGCGGCGTTGACCTCCTTGAGCGTCTTCCACATGCCGCGGCGGATCTCGATGTCGACGCCGGCGGTGGGCTCGTCGAGGATCAGCAGCTTCGGCCGGGTCATCATGGCGCGGGCGATCATCAGCCGGCGCTTCATGCCGCCGGACAGGGTGCGCGACATGGTGCGGGCCTTGTCCCAGAGCTGGGCCTTCTTGAGCTCCTCCTCGGCGCGCTTCTCGGCTTCTGCACGCGGG
Source organism: Arenimonas metalli CF5-1 (assembly GCF_000747155.1). Taxonomy (GTDB): domain Bacteria; phylum Pseudomonadota; class Gammaproteobacteria; order Xanthomonadales; family Xanthomonadaceae; genus Arenimonas; species Arenimonas metalli. The sequence continues at coordinate 54,151 of NZ_AVCK01000019.1, forward strand.
ATGCCGTAAAAGCCTGCGTAGTTCACGCAGATGTCGAACGGCTGCTCGAACATGTTGAAGTTGATCTCCTGCGGCACCAGGCCGATCTGGCGCATGGCCTCGGAGCGGTGGGCGTGCAGGTCGATGCCGAACACCTTCACGTCGCCGGAGGTCTTGTTCACCAGCGAGCTGACCACGCCGATGAGGGTGGACTTGCCGGCGCCGTTGGGGCCGAGCAGGGCGTAGAAATCGCCGGGGGCCACGGTGAGCGAGACGCCCTTGAGCGCTTGCACGCCGGTGGCATAGGTCTTCCGGAGATCGGTGATCTCGAGTGCGGGATGGTTTGGCATGGGGCTCCTGGACCGCCGCGGCGCTGCGCCGGGGGTCTGCGGGCCGTATTATATCGGCCTCGCCGCCCCGGCCCCGGGATCGTCGCGGCACACTGTTTCCTGATCCTGGAGTCTGTCTTGGCCATCGTGCAGTTCCCGCTCCGCCTGGTCGCCAGCCGCATGCTGGCGCCGACCGTGCGCCACCTCGCCTTCGCCCGCGACGATGGCCAGCCGCTCGACTTCATCCCGGGCCAGTTCGTGCAGGTGCACTTCAACTACCCGGACGGCACCCCGACCAAGCGCAGCTACTCGCTGGCCACCATGCACGACCACGCGATGGGCCCGGGCGAGGCGATCGAGATCGCGGTCAGCTACGTCGCCGGCGGCGCCGCCACCGCGCTGTTCGAGGCGATGGACGAAGGCCAGCAGATCCAGGCCAGCGGGCCCTACGGCCGCTTCTGCCTGGTGCCGTCCGACGCCAACCGCCGCTACCTGCTGATCGGCACCGGCACCGGCATCACCCCGTACCGGGCGATGCTGCCGCGCCTGGCCGAGCTGATGGCCGAGCGCGGCGTCGAGGTGGTGCTGTTGTTCGGCTGCCGCAAGCCCGAGGAGCTGATCTACGGCGAAGACTTCTACGCCTTCGCCGCCGCGCACCCGAACTTCCGCTTCGTGCCCTGCTTCAGCCGCGAGCTGCCGGCCGACCCGCATCCGGACGTGCGACAGGGCTACGTGCAGGACGTGCTGGCGGAATTCGCCCCGTCCGCCGAGGGCGACATCGCCTACCTCTGCGGCAACCCGAACATGGTCGACGCCACCTTCGAGGTGCTCAAGGCCGCCGGGCTGCCGGTGCCGCACATCCGGCGCGAGAAGTACGTCAGCAGCAAGTAGTCCCGCGCCCCGGCCCACCCGTCGGGGGGCCTTTGTCACCTTTTGCGCCGACGGCCGTCTGTAGTACAGGACATCCTGCCGTTCGACCCTGAGGTCACCATGCGAAGACTGCTTCCCGTCGCCCTGCTGTTGCTGTCGCTGCCGGTATCGGCGCGCACGCTGGGCAGCCTCGAGTTCACGCCCTGCGACATCGGCCGGGCCGGCACCGGCGCCACCACGCGGGCCGAGTGCGCCACGCTGGACGTGCCCGAGGACCCGGCCCGGCCCGAGGGCCGCAAGATCAGCCTGCGGATCGCGATGCTGCCGTCCCGCGCCGCCAAGCCCGCGGCCGACCCCCTGCTCTTCTTCGCCGGCGGCCCGGGCCAGTCGGCCGTGGACAGCCTCGCCAACGTCGGGCCGGGACTGGCGCGGGTGCGCGAGAAGCGGCACCTGCTGTTCATGGACCAGCGCGGCACCGGCGGATCCAACCCGCTGGCCTGCAAGCTGCCGATGGACGCGGACATGGCGATGCCATCGGCCGAGGTGCAGGTGAAGATGGCCGAGGACTGCCGCGACTCGCTCGATGCCGACCTCGCGCAGTACACCACCACGGTCGCCGCCGCCGACGTCGAGGCGCTGCGCCAGGCCATCGGTGCGCCGAAGCTCAACCTCTACGGCGGCTCCTACGGCACCCGCATGGCGCAGGAGTACGCGCGCCAGCAGCCCGACGCCGTGCGCAGCATCGTCCTCGACGGCGTGGTGCCGCCGGGACTGGCGCTGGGCAGCGAGCACGCCATCAACCTCGAGTCGGCGCTGAAGCAGATCCTCGGCCACTGCGCGGAGCAGGCCGGCTGCCGCCAGGCCTTCGGCGATCCTTACCGGACGCTGTACACGCTGCGCGACCAGGCCCGGGCGACGCCGCTGGCGGTGACGCTGCGCGATCCGCTGACGCACCAGCCGCGCGAACTCCGGCTCGACGAGGGCGCGGTGGCGCTGATCGCGCGCCTGTTCGCCTACGCACCGGAAACCGCCGCGCTGCTGCCGCTGCTGCTCGACGAAGCCGCCAAGGGCCGGCCGGAATCGCTGGTGGCGCAGGCCGCGCTGGTCTTCGATTCGCTCACCGGCGAGATCAACCACGGCATGCAGCTGTCGGTGATGTGCGCCGAGGACGCGCCGCAGCTGGAGGCGCGGCCGGAAGACAAGGACCTGGTGCTGGGCGACGCCATCATCAGCGTCTCGCTCAACCAGTGCAGCGTGTGGCCGAAGGGCCCGGTGTCGCCCGGCTTCCACGAGCCGCTGGCGACCGACATCCCGACCCTGCTGCTCTCGGGTGAGTACGACCCGGTGACGCCGCCGCGCTACGGCGAGGAAGTGCTCAAGTCGCTGGGCAAGGCGCGCCACCTGGTCGGTGCCGGCCAGGGCCACATCATGCTGTCGCGCGGCTGCACGCCGCGCCTGGTCGGCCAGTTCGTCGACCAGCTCGACCCCGAAGGCCTCGACGCCAGCTGCCTGGAGCCGCTGGGCGCGACGCCCTTCTTCATCAACCACAACGGAGCCGAGCCGTGATCGAAGTCCGCGATTTGCACAAGGCGTTCGGCAAGGTGAAGGCCGTGGACGGCGTCGGCTTCTCCGCCGCCGACGGCCAGATCACCGGCCTGCTGGGCCCCAACGGCGCCGGCAAGACCACGTCGCTGCGCATGCTCTACACCCTGATGAAGCCCGACCGCGGCCAGGTGCTGGTGGACGGCATCGACGCCAACGTGGACCCGGCCGGCGTGCGCCGCCGGCTCGGCGTGCTGCCCGACTCGCGCGGCCTGTACAAGCGCCTGACCAGCCGCGAGAACATCCGCTACTTCGGCCAGCTGCACGGCATGGACGACGCGCTCATCGCGCAGCGCACCGAGGCGCTGTCCAGGGCGCTCGAGATGGGCGACATCATCGACCGCCGCACCGAGGGCTTCTCGCAGGGCCAGCGGGTGAAGACCGCGATCGCCCGCGCGCTGGTGCACGACCCGCGCAACGTGATCCTGGACGAGCCGACCAACGGCCTGGACGTGATGGCGACGCGCGCGATGCGGCGCTTCCTGCTGCAGCTGCGCGCCGAGGGCCGCTGCGTGCTGTTCTCCAGCCACATCATGCAGGAGGTGGCGGCGCTGTGCGATCGCATCGTCATCATCGCCCGCGGCCAGGTGGTCGCGGAGGGCACGCCGGACGAGCTGCGCGCGCAAACGGGTGAAAGCAACCTCGAGGACGCCTTCGTCAAGGCGATCGGCACCGAAGAAGGACTGATGGCATGAAGCCCGCGATCGTAGTTTTCCTCAAGGAAGCCAGGGAGAACCTGCGCGACCGCAAGACCGTGCTCAACGCGCTGGTGATGGGCCCGCTGTTCGGGCCGATCTTCTTCGCCATCATGATGGGCTTCATCATCAACAAGCAGCTCGACAGCGCCGAGAAGCCGCTGTCGCTGCCGGTGGTGGGCGCCGAGCACGCGCCCAACCTGGTGGCGTGGCTGGAGCGGCAGGGCGTCGGGATCGAGCCGGCGCCCGCGGATGCCGAAGCCGCGATCCGGGAGCGCGATGCACGCGCCGTGCTGGTGATCCCGGCGGGCTTCGGCGAGCACTGGCGCAAGGGCGAGACGGCCCAGGTGCAGGTGCTGTTCGACAGCTCCGACCAGGATGGCCGGGCGCCCAAGGCGCGCATCAGCTCGCTGCTCGAGGCCTACTCGCAGCAGCACGCATCCATGCGCATCGCCGCGCGCGGCCTGCACCCGGCGCTGCTGTCGCCGGTGGTGGTGGCCGATCGCGACCTGGCCAGCACGCAGCAACGCGCCGGCCAGCTGCTCGGCTTCCTGCCCTACCTGCTGGTGCTGGGCGCCTTCCTGGGCGGCATGTACCTGGCCATCGACACCACCGCGGGCGAGCGCGAGCGGCAGTCGCTCGAGCCGCTGCTGGCCAACCCGGCCACCCGCGCCGAGATCGTGCTGGGCAAGCTGGGCGCCACCTTTGGCTTCGCGATGGCCAGCATGATGCTCAGCCTGGTCGCGTTCTCGATCGCGTTCCAGTTCATCGACCTGGACCGGCTGGGCATGCGCATCGAGTTCGGCGCCGACCTCATCCTGCGCGCCGGCCTGCTGATGGTGCCGCTGGTGATGTGTTTCGCCGCGCTGCAGACGATCGTGGCGGCCTACGCCAAGAGCTACCGCGAGGCGCAGACCTACCTCTCGCTGCTGATGCTGGTGCCGATGCTGCCTTCGGTGATCCTGATGGTGAACCCGATGAAGGGCGAGCTGTGGATGTCCGCGGTGCCGCTGCTGTCGCAGAACGTGCTGGTGATGGCCCTGGCCCGCGGCGAGGTGGTGGCGCTGGCTGATTTCGCGATCAGCTTCGGCGCAACCCTGGCCCTGGCAGTGGGGCTGGTGTGGGTGGCCGTCCGCATCTACCACCGCGAACAGCTGGCGGTCTCGGCCTGAACAAAAAGGGGTCAGAGTAAATATTTGCTTGAAGCAAATATTTACTCTGACCCCTTTTTTCGGCGGCATGAAAAAGGCCCGGCAATGCCGGGCCTTTTTGTTTTGCGCCTTGCCGCGGATTACATGCGGAAGGTGAAGGTGCGGGTCAGCGTGGCCGGCTGGTCCATCGGCTGGAAGCGCCAGTCGCGGACCGTGGCCAGCACTTCGCGGTCGAAGGCGCCGCGCGGCTGGGCGCGGACGACGCGGACGTTGCTGACCGTGCCATCGGCCGCGATGCTGATCTCGACCGTGATTTCACCGGTGATGCCCGAGCGCGCGGCCGACGCCGGGTAGGCCGGCTGCGGGGTGCGGATGCCGACCGGGGTGGTGGCGCGCGGGGCCGGGGCCGGGGTGGCGACCGGGGCCGGCGGCGGCGTGGTCGGCTGGGCCACGGCC
>NZ_AVCK01000020.1 GCF_000747155.1 Arenimonas metalli CF5-1
TCGGGGGAGTTGTTCAGAGTTTCCTTAGGACTGTCAGGCTGGCGTTGACGTCCTCAATCCGCGAATTCGACCCGCCGCTACTGAGCTTGGCCAAACGGGCGGTGAGCTCTCCGCCACACGCATCCAAATCCGCTTTCCGGCTCAGCTGCGCTGATCGAAGGTAACTACTCTCGCAGTGCCTTACATCAAAAATCGCGTGAACGAAGCTGGTCACCGACAGCTCAATCGGGTGCACCTCTGGCTTTTCCGAAACATCCTCAGCTTTACCATCTGCAACCTCGGACTGCTCGCTACTCATTCAGCACCACCATTGGGTTTTGTTGTTGCAATACCGAGTCAAAGACTACTCGCTGGCTTTTCTGGCCACACCAAAACCTTCAGTTGAAGACAATCCCTTGAGAGAAAGGAATCGATCCATACCAGCACCGAATTCACACCGAAACGCCATTACATATTTCTTCGGTACTCACCACCCACGTCATACAACGCGTGGCTGATCTGCCCGAGGCTATGCGTCTTCACCGCCTCCATCAGCGCCTCGAAAATGTTCTGGCGTTCGCGGGCGGTGTTCTGGAGGTAGGTTAGGCCATGGCCAGCCCGGTTCGGGCCTGAAACCCCTCCCACAGGGGCGAGAGAATTTCTCGCCTGCTGGAAGGTCCGCACGTTGGCGATCTGGGCGGCCTTTTCGGGCTCGGTGCTTCGGATCAGTTCGATGGTGGTGGCCACCTCGCCGGCGTGGTCCTTGGGCAGGAAGGTATTCACGCCCACCAGGGGCAGGCTGCCGTCGTGCTTCTTGTGTTCGTAGTACAGGCTTTCTTCCTGGATCTTGCCGCGCTGGTACATGGTGTCCATCGCGCCCAGCACGCCGCCGCGCTCGCTCAGGGCCTCGAACTCCTTGTACACGGCCTCTTCCACCAGGTCGGTCAGCTGCTCCACGGCGAAGCTGCCCTGCCAGGGGTTCTCGTTGAAGTTCAGGCCCAGTTCCTTGTTGATGATCATCTGGATGGCCACGGCGCGGCGCACGCTTTCTTCGGTCGGCGTGGTGATGGCCTCGTCGTAGGCATTCGTGTGCAGGCTGTTGCAGTTGTCAAACAGCGCATACAGGGCCTGCAGCGTGGTGCGGATGTCGTTGAACTGGATTTCCTGGGCGTGCAGCGAACGGCCCGAGGTCTGGATGTGGTACTTCAGCATCTGGCTGCGCTCGTTGGCGCCGTAGCGCTCGCGCATGGCGCGGGCCCAGATGCGGCGGGCCACGCGGCCGATCACGGTGTATTCCGGGTCCATGCCGTTGCTGAAGAAGAAGCTAAGGTTCGGCGCGAAGTCATCAATGTGCATGCCGCGCGCGAGGTAGTACTCCACGATCGTGAAGCCATTGCTCAGCGTGAACGCCAGCTGCGAGATCGGGTTCGCGCCCGCTTCGGCGATGTGGTAGCCGCTGATGGACACCGAGTAGAAGTTGCGGACCTTCTGGTCCACGAAGTACTGCTGGATGTCGCCCATCATCCGCAGCGCGAACTCGGTACTGAAGATGCAGGTGTTCTGGGCCTGGTCTTCCTTCAGGATGTCGGCCTGCACGGTGCCGCGCACCTGGCGCAGGGTGTCGGCCTTGATGCGCTCGTAGGTCAGCGGGTCGAGCAGCTGGTCGCCGGTGACGCCCAGCAGGCCCAGGCCCAGGCCGTCATTGGTGGGCGGCAGCTCGCCGTGGTACTCGGGGCGCTTCTTGCCCTCGAAGAACGCCTCGATCTTCTTGTGCGCCTCGTCCCAGCGCGCCTGGTCCTCGCGCAGGTACTTCTCGACCTGCTGGTCGATGGCGGTGTTCATGAACATCGCCAGGATCATCGGGGCAGGACCATTGATCGTCATGCTGACCGAGGTGGTGGGCGCGCACAGGTCGAAGCCGGAGTACAGCTTCTTCATGTCGTCCAGCGTGGCGATGGAGACGCCGCTGTTGCCGATCTTGCCGTAGATGTCGGGCCGCTCGGCCGGGTCCTCGCCGTACAGGGTGACGCTGTCGAAGGCGGTGGACAGGCGCGCCGCGGGCTGGCCGACGCTCAGGTAGTGGAAGCGGCGGTTGGTGCGCTCGGGCGTGCCCTCGCCCGCGAACATGCGGATGGGGTCTTCGCCGGTGCGGCGATACGGATACACGCCGCCGGTGTACGGGTAGGCGCCGGGCAGGTTTTCCTTGCCCAGGAAGGTCAGCAGTTCGCCCCAGCTGGTGTACTTGGGCGCGGCGATCTTCGGGATCTTCTGGTGGCTGAGCGATTCGCGGTAGTTCTCGACCTTGATGGCCTTGCCGCGCACTTCGTACTCGGTGGTGTCGTCGGTCACCGACTTCAGGCGCTCGGGCCACTCGCGCAGCAGGGCGATGGACTCGGCGCTGAGCGCCTTCACCGCGTCGTTGTAGCGCTGGCGCAGGGTCACCAGGCTGCGGTCGATGGTGGCGGCGCGGCGCTCTTCCAGCGGGCGGCCGTCGGCCGGCGTGCCCTGGGCCTGCTGCCACTTGAACACCACCTTGCGGCGCTCGCCGCCGGTGCGGCGCTCGCCGCAGGCCGGGTACTCATTGCCGCTGGGGCTGGTGCCGGCGGGGGCGCGCTGCAACACCAGGTGGTGCGGGTCGTACTGGTCGAGCTGGCGCGGCAGGTCGGGGTCTTCCAGCTCGCGCAGGCTCTGCCAGTAGTGCTGGGCGCGGTCGGCCGCCTCGGCCTGGCGCTCGATGCTGGCATTGATCTGGCGGCCCTGCTCGGAGATTTCGGCCAGGTAGCGGGTGCGGGCGCCTGGGATGAGCACGGTGGCGCGCGGTTCCTTCAGCGTCACGTCCACCTTCGGATTGAAGTCGCAGCGCGGGCTCAGTGTAGGAGGGGCTTCAGCCCCGAAGCTCTCGGCGGAAAGCTTCGGGCCTGAAGGCCCTCCTACAGAGAGCTTTTCGCGGAGGAGGCGGCAGAGGTTGGCGAACATCCAGCTGACGCCGGGGTCGTTGAACTGGCTGGCGATGGTCGGATAGACCGGCACCTCCTCGTCCTTCAGCGCGAAGGCGACGCGGTTGCGTTTCCACTGCTTGCGCACGTCGCGCAGGGCGTCTTCGGCGCCGCGCTTGTCGAACTTGTTCAGCACCACCAGCTCGGCGAAGTCGAGCATGTCGATCTTCTCGAGCTGGCTCGGGGCGCCGAAGTCGCTGGTCATCACGTACACCGGGAAATCGACCAGGTCGACGATCTCGGAGTCGCTCTGGCCGATGCCGGCGGTTTCCACCAGCACCAGGTCGAAGCCCTGGCCACGCAGGAAGGCCACGCAGTCCTTGAGCACGGCATTGGTGGCCACGTGCTGGCGGCGGGTGGCCATCGAGCGCATGAAGATGCGCGGGCTGCGCAGCGAGTTCATGCGGATGCGGTCGCCCAGCAGCGCACCACCGGTGCGGCGGCGGGTCGGGTCGACCGAGATCACCGCCATGCGCATCTCGGGGAAGTGCTGCAGGAAGCGGTTCATGATTTCGTCGGTGACCGATGACTTGCCCGCGCCGCCGGTGCCCGTGAGGCCGATGACCGGCGTCTTGCCGCCGGCGAGCTGCCATTCCTTGCGGAGCGTGGCGAGCTGTGCCTCGTCGATCTGGCCGGCTTCGATGGCGCTGAGCACTTTGCCGATGGCGAATTCGTCGTCCAGGCTCACCCTTCCGAAGGAAGCCGTACCAGGTTCATTTTTCCGGGGGGAACCCTTGCCGTTGTTGCCGGGTTCTTCTCCGGAAAAATGAACCTGGTACGGTTTTTCCCGCTTTTCGCGGGCAACCTGGGTGCGGCGGACGAGGTCCTCGATCATCGCCACCAGGCCCATCTGCATGCCGTCGTTGGGGTGGTAGATGCGCTCGACGCCGTAGTCCTGCAGTTCCTTGATCTCCTCGGGCGTGATGGTGCCGCCGCCGCCGCCGAAAACGCGGATGTGCGAGGCGCCCCGCTCCTTCAGCATGTCCACCATGTACTTGAAGTACTCGGTGTGGCCGCCCTGGTAGCTCGACAGCGCGATGCCGTCGGCGTCTTCCTGCAGCGCGGCGCGCACCACGTCCTCGACGCTGCGGTTGTGGCCCAGGTGCACCACTTCCACGCCCTGCGCCTGGATCAGGCGGCGCATGATGTTGATGGCGGCGTCGTGGCCGTCGAACAGGCTGGCAGCGGTGACGAAGCGGAGCGGGCTGCGCTCGGGCTGGGAATCCGGGAGGGAATTGGCGGGGGTGCTCATGGGGCGCGCTCGTACGGCAAGGGGCGGGATCGCCCGATTGTAGCGCCGACCGTATGGTTCGCCCTACCCCGCGCCCCGCAGGGCCTTCACGGGGCGTCAACCGCCCAGCTGCTCGCAGAAGGCCTTGGCAAAGGTGCTGCGACGGATGTCACAGGCGTCGCGCCCGTCGGCCGCGACCAGGTCCAGCCGCGCCGCCCGCAGCCGGTCGATCTCGGCCCCGCGGCGGAAGGCGACCTCACGCTGCAGCCGCGCCCGGCGGTGGTCGTCCAGCCCGGATTCAAAGGTGACGCGATGGTCCACCAGCGCCCGCCACGGCACGAAGATGGCGTGAAGCTCGCCCTCGGCCACCGCGAAGAACCCCACGCCGAACAGGTCGGCGCTGGCGCTGTGCGCCGACAGCCGCCACTCGCCGCCATCGCGGTAATGCAGGGTCGAGGCCACCGACAGCGGCGGCGCCACGGCGCGGCCGCGGGCCTCGGCGCTGATCATGATGCCGCGCAGGCTGCCGATCGGATTCGAATGGGTCACGTCGCCGGCACGCAGGATCACGTTGCCGCCTTCCCAGTCCAGGCCTGTGAGCTGGCCGAACAGCAGTTCGCTGGTATCGAGCAGCAGCAGCGCCTTCTGCAGGTCCGGGTTGACCTCGCCCATCCAGCGCGGCGGCTGCGGCAGGCCGTACAGCAGCCCGGCGCCATAGCCAAAGCTTCCCGGGAGATCGTCAATGCGCAGGTCGGACATGGCCTGAGTGTAGGCAAGCGCGGCTGAACTTTCACCGGCCCGCGGCGGGTGTCCGGGCCGCCGGCAAGGCCGCGTTAACCTCCCCGGACCGTGCCACCCTGTCCGCCGGGCCCGATGCCCAAGGAGCCTCCCATGTTCATTCCCCTCTGGCTGCTGATCACCCTTGCCGTGATCGTCATCACCGTATTCGGCTGGACCGTGCAGGTGGTGATGGGCCGCAACCCCTTCCCGTTCCCGGACCCGGGCTCGCGCATCTTCTCGGCCGCCTCGCCCGAGGCCAAGGCCGCCGTGGTTGCGCTGCTTGAGAAGCACGGCATCAAGGAGCGCTTCCGCGCCGACAGCGAGGCCGTGCTGCGCTCGATCATGTGGGACGGCACCATCATCAACACGCCCTCGCCCGGCGCGCTGGAAAAACTCGATGCCGCCTCGTCCTGCATCGGCCTGGTTTCAGGCGACCCCGAGGCCAGCGCCCGCGAGGCCGCGGCCTTCCTGGTCTCGCGCGGCTTCGCGGCCCGCGTGGTGCTGGACGTCGAACCCGGCCTGCCGATTGCCTTCGTCGTCACCGATGCCTTCCCCGGCACCGTAATCAACTTCCGCAAGCACATGATCCACCTGCCGCGGCCTCAGCCCGTGCCGGGCTGAGCCCCGAAAAAACGCGGGGCCGGCGCCCATGTCCAAGGCGACCGGCCCCGCTGCCCCACGCAAGCGATTACTTGTTGACGATTTCCCGGTGCATCGGCGCCAGCTTGGCCAGCAGCTTGTTCTGCGCCGCGAACGGCACGTCGTGCTCGTTCATGGCCACCTGCAGCACTTCCACCAGTGCGTTGAAGTCGCCGCGGCCGATCTGCATGTCGCGGTGCGAGCTCTTCATGTCGCGGCCGGTGTAGGTGCAGTCGCCGCCCAGGATCACGCAGAACTGCTCGACCAGCTGGCGCTTCACGCGCACCTGGTCGGAGTTGGCGAAGAACGGGCCGGTGCGCGGGTCGGCGATAAGGCCGGCCATGAAGGTGTCCATCAGCTTGGTGAGGCCGGCCTCGCCGCCGAACTGGTCCAGCACCGGGCGCAACTCCGGATGGGCCGGCGCGGGGTTGGGCGCGGTCGGGTCGTTCATCGGGGCGGCGCTCGCGGCCTCCTCGGCCTCCAGGCGCGCTTCCTCGGCCAGGATGGCCTGTTCCTCGGCGGACACCGCGGCGTCCTGGGCCGCCAGCGGGCCGGCGGCCAGCAGCAGGGCGAAACTGATCGAAAGCAGGGTCTTCATGGGGTTCTCCAGGGGTCTCAGAAGCCGACCTGCAGGGAGGCGTACACGCCCCGCTGCTCGTCGCGGATGACGATGTTGCCGAGGTCGACGTAGGCGACGGTCAGCGACACGTTCTTGATCGGGGCCCAGGCCACGAACACGTCCCAGGCATCGTCCTCGGTGGCGATGCCCAGGTTGTCGGGCTTGGTGCGGTACTCGGCGCCGATGGCCAGGTTGCGGCTCAGCAGGTAGGCCGCGGAGGCCTCGAACTGCGCCTCGTAATCGTCGTTGCGGTCGCCGCCGAAGCCCAGGATGCCGAACTGGTTGGCCTTGGTGAACCGCACCGTGCCGTTGAGCAGCAGGCTCTGCGCGAGGTAGAGCTTGGTGGCGCTGACGTAGTAGTCCACGCCGCTGTCGTCGCGGGCGCCCACGAAGGCCAGCACGCCCGGCTGGTCGTTCTTCTTGTACTGCGCGCCCACCGCGATCTGCGGCAGCCACGAATCCTGCTCGAGCACCGCGTCGCCGGCCACCTTCACCTTCACGCCGATGGTGTCCTGGGTGAAGGTGAAGCCATTGCCCAGGCCGAGCGCGCCGCCGACGGCCTCGGTGTCGAACTCCTGGCGCGAGAAACTCAGCTCCACGCGGTCGTAGAAGCCGACCAGCACGCCGTAGCTGTCGAGCGCGTAGTCGTCGACGTTGACCTTGGTGTAGAAGGCATTCGCGCCGATCTGGTCGCGGGTGCCGTAGCCGCCGATCACGGCCCAGGGCGTGAGTCCGCCGCCGGCCGAACCTTCGACCTGGCTGACGCCACCGGTGAGCAGCAGCTTGCCGCTGGTGCCGGCGCCGTCATCGTCGGCGTCCTGGGCCTGGGCGAACCCGGCCGCGGCCATCAGGGCCAGCGCGAGCGCGAGGCGTTGGGGGTGGGTGTTCCGGGTGTTCATCAGCGCTTCCTCGACAGGTTGGCTTGGGACGGATTGGACAGGTTGGTGCCGGCACGGGGCATCGGCATCGGGAAATACGGCGTCACCGCGGTCTTGAGCTCGGGCGGCACGCGCACCAGGAACCAGACGTCGGCCACGCCGTCGCCGCCGGCGGCGCCGCGCTTGCGGTCGGAGATCCAGCGGTACAGCGGCTTGCCCTGCCAGGCCCACATCGGCCGGCCGTCATAGCTGCGGGCGATCGTGAAGGGGCCGTGCGGCTTGGCGTCGGGCGCGGCGTAGTGCGGCGGCCACAGCGCTTCGCAGGGCAGGTCGCAGTTGCTCTGGCCCGGGGTGTCGGGCGTGTAGGTGTAGAGCGCGCGGCCGCCCTGCTCCACCAGGATGCCGCCGCGCTGCCAGACCGGCACGGGGCTGGCCAGGGCCACTTCCTGCGGCGAGAGCGGGCGCTTTGCGGTCGGGTTCGAGGCGGCCGTCGACGGCTCCGCGCTGGCCACGAGGGCCAGGCAGGCCAGAAAGAGCGTGACGAGCACGCTGGCGAGCAAACGGGTCATGGTGGTGCGCTCCGCGGGGATATTCGAGGAGGCTTACGCGCCTCGCGGGCGGCCCGGATGCAGGCGCGCGAAAAAACTCTTACGGGCCGTCGTGGCCGGCGAGCCGCGAGGGGTCGGGGATCAGTTCGCTGCGGATCATCAGCAGCGCGCCGCGCGGGGCCAGGAAGGGCTGGTGGCGTTCGCCCGGGGGCGCGAGCAGGAAATCGCCCGGGAAGTATTCGATGCCGTCATGGATCACCGAGCCTTCCAGCACCAGGCACTCCTCTTCGCGCGTGTGCGGGTGCGGCGGCACCTGGGCGCCGGGCTCGATGCGCCACAGGCTGGTCTGGGTGCCGTCCTGTTCGTCGCGGCGCAGGGTCTTGATGCGGATGCCCGGCACGAACGGCGCCCACTCGCCCTCGTTCGCGCGCAGCACCACGGTGCGCGGGCGGGCGGCCGCGGCCAGCAGGCGCTCGCGCAGCGCGAGGGCGCGCTCCGGCGGCGGGGCCTCGGCCGGCGTCAGGCCGGCCAGGGCGGCCAGCAGCAGGTCGTCGGCGGGATCGGGGCGGCGGGGGTTCATTGGGATTCACCGTCGGCCATCAGCGCGGCGCGCATCGCGGCCAGGCCGCGGCGGGCATGCGATTTCACCGTGCCCAGGGGCAGGCCGGTGCGCTGCGCGATTTCAGGCTGGGACAGGTCCTCCAGGTAAGTGAGTTCGATGACGGTGCGCTGCGCGGGGCTGAGCGCCTTGAAGGCGCGCTGCACGGCCTGGGTGTTGCCGAGGCGGTCGAGGACATCGGCCGGATTGGTTTCACCTGGCGTATACGACTCGTCCGTGCCGTCCGGATGCAGCGGCTGTTCGAGCCGCTGCCGGCGGCCGCGGCGCTGTTTGTCCACGGCGCGGCTCCAGGTGAGCGTGAGCAGCCAGGCCATCACCGCGCCGCGCTCCGGGCAGAATCCCGCCGCCTGCTCCCAGGCCTGCAGGAAGACGTCGCTGACCACCTCCTCCGCATCCTCCGGGTGACGCAGCACCCGCATCGCCAGTCCGTAAACCCGCGCCAGCGCGAGGTCGTAGAGCTGGCCCAGCGCCGCCGTGTCGCCGAAACGCATGCGGCCGACCAGCGCCACCAGGGCGGCTTCATCGCCCGGGGCGTCGGTGGTGTCGGGGCTGGCGAGCTGGGTGGCGATGGCGCGGATCCGCGTGAAGGCGGCGCCATTGGGCTTGCGGCAGCGGCTAGGCCATGTGAAGCCGGGCCGGCGCGCGGGCAAAAAAATGGGCGATCGCGTGGCGACCGCCCAACAACCCTGCTCGAGGGTTTTGGCCAGCCGCCTTCCGGGGAGAGACAAGGCGGCCAAGCATTGATAGGAACGCTGCACTGCGGCAAGACCGGACACGCCGCCCGGACTGCCCGGTTAGAGCGTTTGCTTTACACTACGGCGCGCCTGAGGCCGGGCTGGCGGTCGCCATTCCTGCCAAAAACGCATTAATTCAATAACTTGCGGATAATTTTTAAAGTAACCGCGCACGCCTGCACTCGCGCAGGCCCGCGCCATCCGCCGGACCGGAGCCTTCCATGATCTTCGAAACCATCTCCACCTCGGGCCACGAGGAAGTGGTGTTCTGCCACAACAAGGACGCGGGCCTGAAGGCCATCATCGCGATCCACAACACCGTGCTGGGTCCCGCGCTCGGCGGCACCCGCATGTGGCCTTACGCCAGCGAGGCGGAAGCGCTCAACGACGTGCTGCGCCTGAGCCGCGGCATGACCTACAAGGCGGCGGTGTCGGGCCTGAACCTGGGCGGCGGCAAGGCGGTGATCTGGGGCGACCCGAACAAGGACAAGTCCGAGGCGCTGTTCCGTGCCTTCGGCCGCTTCGTCAACTCGCTCGGCGGCCGCTACATCACCGCCGAGGACGTCGGCATCGACGTCAATGACATGGAATACGTGCTGCGCGAGACCGAGTTCGTCACCGGCGTGCACCAGGTGCACGGCGGCTCGGGCGACCCGTCGCCGTTCACCGCCTACGGCACGCTGCAGGGCCTGATGGCCGCGCTGCAGGTCAAGTTCGGCAACGAGGAAGTGGGCAATTACTCCTACGCCGTGCAGGGCGTCGGCCACGTCGGCATGGAGTTCGTGAAGCTGCTGCGCGAGCGCGGCGCCAAGGTCTTCGTCACCGACATCAACAAGGATTCGGTGCAGCGCGCCGTGGACGAGTTCGGCTGCGAGGCCGTGGCCCTGGACGAGATCTACGACGTCGACGCCGACGTGTACTCGCCGACCGCCCTGGGCGGCACGGTGAACGTCAACACCCTGCCCCGCCTCAAGTGCAAGGTGATCTGCGGCGCCGCCAACAACCAGCTGGCCACCGACGAGATCGGCGTCGAGCTGCAGGCCAAGGGCATCCTGTATGCCCCGGACTACGCCGTGAACGCCGGCGGCCTGATGAACGTCTCGCTCGAGATCGACGGCTACAACCGCGAGCGCGCGATGCGCATGATGCGCACCATCTACTACAACCTGGGCCGCATCTTCGAGATCGCCAAGCGCGACGGCATCCCGACCAACAAGGCCGCCGACCGCATGGCCGAAGAGCGCATCAGCGCGATCGGCAAGCTGCGCCTGCCGCACCTGGGCGCCCCGGCCCCGCGCTTCCAGGGCCGCCGCGGCAACTGATCCACCCGCGGGGTCAGGTTCCGAACCTGACCCCGCGTGCTGTGCCCCGCCGGCACGGGCGCCTCGCCTGCGCCCGGCCCCTGCGGCCTTGACCGGGTCGCGACGGCAACCCGGTCATGCTCCGCCGCTTTCCCATGACACGGAGTCACCATGCGCACGTTCCCCCTCGGCGAAGACCTCGATGCCCTGCGCGACGCCGTCCGGCGCTTCGCCGATGCCGAGATCGCCCCGCGGGCGGCGCAGATCGACCACGACAACCTGTTCCCGGCCGACCTGTGGCCGAAGCTCGGCGAAATGGGCCTGCTCGGCCTCACCGTGCCTTCGGAATACGGCGGCTCGGACATGGGCTACCTCGCCCACCTGGTGGCGATGGAAGAGATTTCCCGGGCCTCCGGCTCGGTCGGCCTGAGCTACGGCGCGCACAGCAACCTCTGCGTGGCCAACCTCTACGGCAACGGCAACGAAGCGCAGCGCCGCAAGTACCTGCCCGGCCTGTGCAGCGGCCAGCTCAAGGGCGCGCTGGCGATGAGCGAGCCGGGCGCCGGTTCCGACGTGGTGGGCTCGATGAGCTGCCGCGCCGAACTGCGCGACGGCAAGTGGATCGCCAACGGCAACAAGATGTGGATCACCAACGGCCCGGAGGCCGACGTGCTGATCGTCTACATGCGCACCGCCGGCAAGGAAGCGGGCTCGCGCTGCATGACCGCCTTCCTGGTCGAGAAGGGCATGAAGGGCTTCTCCACCGCGCAGAAGCTCGACAAGCTCGGCATGCGCGGCTCCAACACCTGCGAACTGGTGTTCGAGAACTGCGAAATCCCGGCCGGGAACGTGCTGGGCGAAGTGAACCAGGGCGTCAAGGTCCTGATGAGCGGCCTCAACACCGAGCGCCTCGTGCTCACCGGCGGCCCGATCGGCCTGATGCAGGCGGCGCTCGACATCGCCCTGCCCTACGTCCGCGAGCGCAAGCAGTTCGACCAGGCCATCGGCACCTTCGGCCTGATGCAGGGCAAGATCGCCGACATGTACACGGCGCTGCAGTCCAGCCGCGCCTTCGCCTACCAGGTGGCCCGCGACTTCGACGCCGGCCACGCCAGCCGCGTGGATTCCGCCGCCTGCCTGCTGCACGCCAGCGAAGGCGCCGTGCAGGTGGCGCTCGAGGGCATCCAGGCCCTGGGCGGCAATGGCTACATCAACGAATACGCCACGGGCCGCATCCTGCGCGATGCCAAGCTCTACGCCATCGGCGCCGGCACCAACGAAATCCGCCGCATGCTCATCGGCCGCGAACTCTTCGACGGCCGCGACTGAGCCCGGTAGGAGGGCCTTCAGGCCCGAAGCCTTCCGCCGAAAAGCTTCGGGCCTGAAGGCCCTCCTACAAGGGGCGCTATAATGCCCGGCTGAATTCAAACTACCCGGAGCCACCATGTCCAAGGTCATCATCGCCGGTGCCAAGCGCACCGCCCTCGGCGCCCTGCTGGGCCAGTTCACCGGCGTGCCGGCCACCCAGCTCGGCAGCACCGCGATCAAGGCGGCGGTCGAACAGGCGGGCGTCAAGGCCGACGCCGTGGACGAAGTCATCATGGGCTGCGTGCTGCCCGCCGGCCTGGGCCAGGCCCCGGCCCGCCAGGCGGCGCTGGGCGCCGGCCTGTCCAAGGCCACCGGCTGCACCACCATCAACAAGGTCTGCGGCTCGGGCATGAAGGCGATCATGATGGGCGCCGACCTGATCCGCGCCGGTTCCGCCAACGTGGTCGTGGCCGGCGGCATGGAGTCGATGACCAACGCCCCGCACCTGCTGATGGGCTCGCGCACCGGCACCAAGTACGGCAGCACCGAGATGCTCGACCACATGGCCTGGGACGGCCTCACCAACCCCTACGACAAGCAGGCCATGGGCGTGTTCGGCGAGCTGTGCGCCGACAAGTACGCCTTCAGCCGCGCCGACCAGGACGCCTACGCCGCCGAATCCGTGCGCCGCGCCCTGGCCGCCCAGGCCGAGGGCGCATTCAAGGACGAGATTGCCCCCGTGACGGTCGCCGGCCGCAAGGGCGACGTGCTGGTGGACACCGACGAGCAGCCGGGCCGCTGCGACATCGCCAAGATCCCGACCCTGCGCCCGGCCTTCAAGAAGGACGGCACCATCACCGCCGCGGCCTCCTCGTCCATCAACGACGGCGCCGCCGCGGTCGTGCTGGCCTCCGAGGAAGCCGCCAAGGCCCACGGCCTGGCCCCGATCGCCACCCTGGTGGCCCAGGCCGGCCATGCCCAGGAGCCCGAGTGGTTCACCACCGCCCCGGTGGCGGCCATCCGCAACGTGCTGGCCAAGGCCGGCTGGTCGGTGGCCGATGTCGACCTGTTCGAGGTGAACGAGGCCTTCGCCGTGGTCGCCATGGCCCCGATGAAGGAGCTGGGCATCCCGCACGAGAAGCTGAACGTGCACGGCGGCGCCTGCGCCCTGGGCCATCCGATCGGCGCTTCCGGCGCCCGCCTGGTGGTCACCCTGGTCAATGCCCTCAAGCGCCGGGGCGGCAAGCGGGGCGTCGCCGCCCTGTGCATCGGCGGCGGCGAGGCCACCGCGGTAGCGGTCGAACTGGCCTGACCGTACGGTGGGCGGCGGCGGGGCCGGAAATTTATTTCGCGCCAAAACGCTGGTTCTGCTTGACTCCCGCCAAACTCTTGTCAAGATTGTTCGCACGTGTGCCAACTGGCACACGTCTTGTTACTTCAAAATCGTCTAGACGAGGAAACAACCCATGTCCCTGAACAAGACCCTGCTCGCCATGGCCCTGGGCCTGGCCCTGGCGGCCTGCTCGAACCAGGCTGAGCAGGCGGCTGACGCGGCGAACGACGCCGCTGCTGCTGCCGACGCTGCCGCCACCGAAGCCGCCGACGCTGCTGCCGCCGCTACCGACGCCGCGACCGAAGTCGCTGCCGACGCTGCCGACGCTTCCGCCGAGGTTGCTGCCGACGCCGCCGACGTGGCCGCCGACGCCGCTGCCGACGCCGCTGGTGCGGTCGAAGCCGGTGCCGAAGAGGCCGCCGACGCTGCCGCCGAGATGGCCGATGACGCTGCCGAGATGGCCGATGACGCCGCCGACGCCGCCGAAGAAGCTGCCGACGACGCCGAAGGCAACTAAGCCTTTCGCGAGCTCCAAGGGAAACGGGCGCGACCCAAGTCGCGCCCGTTTTCTTTTGCGCGTCCCCGATGCTGGCCGCCCCCGCGCGCGAACCGTAAACTCCCCGGGTTCCCCGCCGAGCCCGCGCGCATGCCCATCCTCACCAGCCACGTCGATCCCCGTTCGCCCGAGTTCCAGGACAACGCCGCCGCCCTGCGCGCCGCGGTCGCGGACTTCGAGGCCCAGCTGGCGCGCGTCGCGCTGGGCGGCGGCGACAAGGCCCGCAGCAAGCACACCGAGCGCGGCAAGCTGCTGCCGCGCGAGCGCATCACCGCCCTGCTCGACCCGGGCTCGCCCTTCCTCGAACTCTCGGCGCTGGCTGCCGGCGGCATGTACGACGACGCCGCGCCCGCCGCGGGCGTGATCACCGGCATCGGCCGCGTGCACGGCCAGGAAGTGGTGGTGGTGGCCAACGACGCCACGGTGAAGGGCGGCACCTACTTCCCGATGACGGTGAAGAAGCACCTGCGCGCGCAGGAAGTGGCGATGGAAAACCACCTGCCCTGCCTGTACCTCGTGGATTCCGGCGGCGCCTTCCTGCCGCTGCAGGACGAGGTGTTCCCGGACAAGGAGCACTTCGGCCGCATCTTCTACAACCAGGCCCGGCTGAGCGCGATGAACATCCCGCAGATCGCCGTGGTGATGGGCAGCTGCACGGCCGGCGGCGCCTACGTGCCGGCGATGTGCGACGAATCGATCATCGTGCGCGAGCAGGGCACGATCTTCCTCGGCGGCCCGCCGCTGGTGAAGGCGGCCACGGGTGAAGTCGTCGATGCCGAGTCGCTGGGCGGCGCCGACGTACACACCTCCGTGAGCGGCGTCGCCGACCACTTCGCCGAGAACGACCGCCACGCGCTCGAGATCGCGCGCGACATCGTGAAGCATCTCAACCGCAGGAAGCCGCTGCCGGTCGCGGTGCAGACGCCCAGCGAGCCGCTGTTCCCGGCCGAAGAGCTCTACGGCGTGATCCCGAAGGACACTCGCCGCCCCTTCGACATCCGCGAGGTCATCGCCCGCGTGGTGGACGGCAGTGAGTTCCAGGAGTTCAAGGCGCGCTACGGCAAGACGCTGGTCTGCGGTTTCGCGCACATCCACGGCTACCCGGTGGGCATCATCGCCAACAACGGCATCCTGTTCGCCGAGAGCGCGCTCAAGGGCGCGCACTTCATCGAGCTGTGCAACCAGCGCGACATCCCGCTGGTGTTCCTGCAGAACATCACCGGCTTCATGGTCGGCAAGAAGTACGAGAACGCCGGCATCGCCAAGGACGGCGCCAAGATGGTGACGGCCGTGGCCTGCTCGCACGTGCCGAAGTTCACCGTGGTGATCGGCGGCAGCTTCGGCGCCGGCAACTACGCCATGTGCGGCCGCGCCTACGGCGCCCGCTTCCTGTGGACCTGGCCGAACGCGCGCATCAGCGTGATGGGCGGCGAGCAGGCCGCCAGCGTGCTGGCCACCGTCAAGCGCGACGGCCTGGAAGCCGCGGGCACGGCGTGGAGCGCCGAGGAAGAGGAAGCCTTCAAGGCCCCGATCCGCGACCAGTATGAGCGCCAGGGCCACCCCTACTACGCCACCGCCCGCCTCTGGGACGACGGCATCATCGACCCGGCCGACACCCGCCGGGTGCTGGGCCTCGCCCTCTCCGCCAGCCTCAACGCCCCAATCGAGAAAGACCGCTTCGGCGTCTTCCGCATGTAAGCCCTCATGTAGGAGGGCCTTCAGGCCCGAAGCTTCTTCGCGAAACGCTTCGGGCCTGAAGGCCCTCCTACAGGGCTATCGGTTTTACTTGCAGGCCTTGCAGGCGGAGCAGCCCGTACCGCAAGCGCTGGCCGTCACCGCCAGCGACGGCCGCAGCCAAGCGCCGATGCGCCGCAGCCAGGCCGGCCGTCCCGGCCGCTCCAGCCAGTACGACAAACGCGCCTGCGCCTGCCAGCTCGCGCGCGGGGCCAGCGCCCGCAGCAGCGACAGCGCGCTGAAGCCGACGATCGCGGCCACCACGGCGACCTGCAGGGCCGGCGTCATGCGCCCAGCGCCCGCGCCAGCTGGAACGTGACCAGCGAGGCCAGGTAGGCCAGCGCGAACAGGTACACCGTGGCGATGCCGGCCTGCTTCCAGCTGTTGGTCTCGCGCTTGATCACCGCGATGGTGGAGAGGCACTGCGGCGCGTACACGTACCAGACCAGCAGCGACAGCGCGGTGGCCAGCGACCAGTCGGCCGCGATCAGCGGCGACAGCGCGCTGATGGCCTCGGCGTCGTTCGCGGCCGACAGCGCGTACACCGTCGCCAGCGCCGCCACCGCGACCTCGCGCGCCGCGAGGCCCGGGATCAGGGCGATGCAGATCTGCCAGTTGAAACCGATCGGCGCGAACAGCGGCTCCATCCAGCGGCCGATGCGCCCCGCCAGGCTGTAGTCGATCGCCGGGCCCACCGCGCCCTCGGGCGGCGCAGGATAGCTCGACAGGAACCACAGCAGCACCGTCAGCGACAGGATGATGCCGGTGACGCGGCGCAGGAACACGCGGGCGCGCTCCCACAGGCCGATGCCGAGGTCGAGCAGGTTCGGCAGCCGGTAGCTGGGCAGTTCGAGCAGCAGCACGTGCTCACCCTCGCCCCGGCGCAGGCGCTGGATCACCCAGGCCGCCACCAGCGCGCTGGCCACGCCCGCGAAGTAGAGCGCGAACATCACCAGGCCCTGCAGGTTGAACACGCCCGCCACCGTCTCGCGCGGGATGAAGGCCGAGATCAGCAGCGTGTACACCGGCAGCCGCGCCGAGCAGGTCATCAGCGGCGCCACCAGGATCGTGGCGAGCCGGTCGCGCGGATCCTGGATCGAGCGCGTGGCCATGATGCCGGGGATGGCGCAGGCGAAGCTCGACAGCAGCGGGATGAAGCTGCGGCCGGTCAGCCCCGCGGCGCGCATCGGCCGGTCCAGCAGGAAGGCCGCGCGCGGCAGGTAGCCTGACTCCTCCAGCGTGAGGATGAAGACGAACAGCAGCAGGATCTGCGGCAGGAACTCCATCACCGTGCCCAAGCCCGCGAACAGGCCGTCGGCGACCAGGCTGCGCAGCGGGCCCGCGGGCATCGCGCCGGACACGGCTTCGCCCAGCCGCGAGATCCCGCCGGCCAACGCATCCTGCAGCGGACCGGCCCAGCTGAAGACGGCCTGGAACATCAGGAACATCACCGCCGCGAGGATCAGCAGGCCCCAGACCGGATGCAGCAGCCAGCGGTCCAGCCGATCGTCCAGGCTCGAACCCTGCGCCGGCATCTGCACGCATTCGGCCAGCAGCGCCGAGACCCGGGCGTGCAGGTCGCCCGCGTCGTCGGTCGGCGCGGCGGGCGGCAAGGCACCGTCCAGCTGGGCCAGCAGCGCGGCGGCGCCTTCGCGCTTCACCGCCACGGTTTCCACCACCGGCATGCCCAGCCGCGCCTGCAGCGCCGCGGTATCGATGCGGATGCCGCGCCGGCGGGCCACGTCCATCAGGTTCAGCGCCAGCACCATGGGCCGGCCCAGCTGGCGCAGCTCCAGCACGAAGCGCAGGTGCAGGCGCAGGTTGGTGGCGTCGGCCACGCACACCAGCAGGTCGGGCACCGCCTCGCCCGGCAGCGCGCCGCGGCAGACGTCGCGGGTGATGGCTTCGTCCGGGCTCGCGGCCTCGAGGCTGTACGCGCCCGGCAGGTCGAGCACGCGCACGCTGCGCCCGCCCGGCGTACGGAACAGGCCTTCCTTGCGTTCGACGGTGACGCCGGCGTAGTTCGCCACCTTCTGGCGGCTGCCGGTGAGGCGGTTGAACAGCGCGGTCTTGCCGCAGTTCGGGTTGCCGACCAGCGCGATGTTGAGTGCGGACACTCAGGCGTCCTGCGGCTGCAGGCGGATGCGGGCGGCCTCGGCGGTGCGCATCGCGAAGCGGGTGCCGCCGACCTGCACCAGCAGCGGCTCGCCGCCCATCGGCCCGCGCGTCACCAGGCGCACGGTCTCGCCGGCCACGAAACCAAGGTCGCGCAGGCGGCGCGCGACGGCGTCGCCGGGGCCGGTGTCGTGCACGCCGGCCACCACGCCGTGGCGGCCGGTCTGCAGCTCGGGAAGGGTCATGGCGGCGCCGCTCCAGTTGCGAATGATTCGCATTGTAAGCAAATCCCCGGCGCCGCGATAGCGGGCGGCTGCCGGCCGGACCGGCCCAGCCGCTATCATTCGCGCTTGCCCCGAGGAGCCCGCATGACCCAGGCCATCCGACTGGACCGCAGCGGCGGCACCGCCCGCCTCTCGCTGGCCCGCCCGCAGGTCCACAACGCCTTCGACGACGCCCTGATCGCCGAACTCACCGAGGCCCTGCGGGCCCTCGACGCCGACCCCGCGGTCCGCGCCGTGGTGCTCACGGGCGACGGCAGCACCTTCTCGGCCGGCGCCGACCTCGGCTGGATGCGGCGCATGGCACAGGCCAGCGAGGACGAGAACCGCGAGGACTCGCTGCGCCTCGCCGCGCTGATGCGCACGCTCAACTTCCTGTCCAAGCCCACCATCGCGCGGGTGAACGGCTCGGCCTACGGCGGCGGCGTCGGCCTGGTCGCCTGCTGCGACCTGGCGATCGGCGTGGACACCGCCAAGTTCTCGCTTTCGGAAGTGAAGCTGGGCCTGGTGCCGGCGGTGATTTCGCCCTACGTGGTCCACGCCATCGGCGGCCGCCACGCCCGCCGGCTGTTCACCGGCGCCGAAGTCATCGACGCCACGGAAGCCCATGCGATCGGCCTGCTGCACCAGCTCACCGCCCCCGACCAGCTGGACGAGGCCGTGGACCGCGCCCTGCACTTCTGGGCCAAGGGTGGCCCGGCCGCCCAGCGCGAAGCCAAACAGCTCGCCCTGCGCATGTCCGGCATGACCCGCGACGCCGCCGAACGCACCGACACCGAAAACGCCGCCCTGATCGCCCGCATGCGAGTATCCGCTGAGGGTCAGGAGGGGCTGGGGGCATTCTTGGACAAGAGGGCGCCCGGCTGGGTTCTTTAGACGCGGATTAACGCGGATGAACGCGGATAGAGCGTTGTTGATCAATAGCGATATATCCGAAGCCGTGCTGGGCTGCTTCTTCGATGTCTACAACGAGTTGGGGCCCGGCTTTCTCGAAAGCGTGTACGAAAATGCAATGACCTTAGCGCTGCAGGAAGCGGGCTACGATGTCAGCCAACAGGTTGCCCTGACGGTTTGGTTCCGCGGACAGGCGGTAGGCGATTTCCGTGCCGACCTGATCGTTGGATCAAGCCTTGTCGTAGAAATCAAAGCCGTTTCCCAAATCCACTCAGCCCACGAAGTCCAACTCGTCAACTATCTGAAAGCCAGCCGGATCGAAGTAGGGCTATTGCTCAATTTCGGCCCTCGACCCCAATTCAAGCGCCGGGTGCTAGCGCTCACCGGATCCGATCAGCGTTAATCCGCGTTAATCCGCGTCTAAAGATCCCAAGAGAATGTTCAACAAAATCCTGATTGCGAACCGTGGCGAGATTGCCTGCCGGATCATCCGCACCTGCCGGCGCCTCGGCATCCGCACGGTGGCGGTGTACTCCGAGGCCGATGCGCACGCCCAGCACGCGCGGCTGGCGGATGAGGCCTGGCCGATCGGCGGGCCGCGGCCGCAGGACAGCTACCTGCGCGGCGAGGCCATCATCGAGGTGGCGAAGCGTGCCGGCGCGCAGGCCATCCATCCGGGCTACGGCTTCCTGAGCGAGAACGCCGACTTCGCCGAGGCGGTCGAGGCGGCAGGCATCACCTTCATCGGGCCCAGCGCGGCCTCGATGCGCAAGATGGGCAGCAAGGCCGGGGCCAAGCAGCTGATGCACGCGCAGGGCGTGCCGGTGGTGCCGGGCTATACCGGCGAGAACCAGGATCCCGCGCACCTGCAGGCCGAAGCCGACCGCATCGGCTACCCGCTGATGATCAAGGCCGCGCACGGCGGCGGCGGCAAGGGCATGCGCATCGTGCGCGAGGCCGGCGAGTTCGCCGCCGCGCTCGAGAGCTGCCAGCGCGAGGCGGCCAGCGCCTTCGGCCGCGACCGCGTGCTGCTCGAGCGCTACATCGGCGAGCCGCGCCACATCGAGATCCAGGTCTTCGCCGACCGCCACGGCCAGACCATCCACCTCGGCGAGCGCGAATGCTCGGCCCAGCGCCGCTACCAGAAGGTGGTCGAGGAATCGCCCTCGCCCTTCCTCACGCCCGGGCTGCGCCTGAAGATGGGCGAGGCCGCGGTCGAGGCGGCGCGCGCCATCGACTACGTCAACGCCGGCACGGTGGAGTTCATCGTCGGGCCGCAGGGCGATTTCTATTTCATGGAAATCAACACGCGCCTGCAGGTCGAGCACCCGGTCACCGAGCTCGTCACCGGGCTGGACCTGGTGGAGTGGCAGCTGCGCGTCGCCGCCGGCGAGCACCTGCCGCTGCACCAGCAGGACATCACCCACCGCGGCCACGCCATCGAAGTGCGGCTTTACGCCGAGGATCCGTCGCAGGGCTTCCTGCCGGGCTCGGGCAAGCTCGAGCGGCTGCGGCTGCCGGCGCCGTCGGCGCACGTGCGGCTCGACGCCGGCGTGGTCGAGGGCGACACCGTCACCATCTTCTACGACCCGATGATCGCCAAGCTGATCGTCTGGGACCTCGACCGCCCGCGCGCCCTGGCGCGCCTGCGCGAGGCGCTGGCCGACTGCGAGATCGCCGGCCCGAAGTCGAACATCGAGTTCCTCGAGAAACTCGTGCGCCACCCGCGCGTGGTCGAAGGCACCATCCACACCGCCTACCTCGACCGCCACCTCGAGGAAGTGCTGCCGCGCGACAGCGCCCTGCCCGACGCCCACCTGGCGCTGGCGGCGGCCGCGGCCGCCCTGCACGACGAGGCCAGCACCCGCGCCGCCGCCGGCACCAGCCAGGACCCGCATAGCCCGTGGGCGATCGCCGACGGCTGGCGCCTGGGCCACGCCGGCGAGCGCCTGCTGTGCTTCCTGCACCGCGGCGAGCGCATCGAAGTGCACGCCCGCGGCAGCGCCGGCGACTACCGCCTTCGCATCGGCGAACGCGAGCTCACCGTGCGCGGCGCGCGCCACGCCGATGGCCGCCTCGGCGCCGAGGTCGATGGCCGCCAGTCGCGCATGCGCGTGCACGCCGACGCCAACTCCGCCAGCGTCCACGACGGCGAACACCGCGTGCGCCTGGAGCGCATGCCGGCCTTCCGCTTCGACGGCAACGCCGCCGCCGGCGTCGGCGATCGCCTGGTCGCACCGATGCCCGGCCGCATCGTGCTGGTGAAGGCCAGCCCCGGCCAGGCCGTCGCCGAGGGCGAGGAATTGCTGGTGATGGAAGCCATGAAGATGGAGCTGAGCCTGAAGGCCCCGCGCGCCGGCACGGTGGCGGCGGTGCAGGCGGCGGCCGGCGATTTCGTCGAATCCGATGCGGTCCTGGTGAAACTGGAGGCGTCATGAAGCTTCGCGTCCGCGTTCCCCTCGCCCTGGCGGCGCTGCTGGCCCTGGCCGGCTGCCAGGTCACCACCTTCGAACTGTCGCCGCTGGCGGCCCTGCCCTGCGACCCGGCCGTGGCCGGCGAGTGGCACTCGGTCGGCGACGAGCCCTCGGGCGACGGCGAGATGATCCTGCGCGTGTCCGCCGACTGCCAGCTGGAAATCGAGGAGCGCACCCCCGCGGGTCCGCGCCACGGCGAAGCCACGCCGCTGTTCCTGGGCGAGCATGCCGGCCAGCGCTACGCCTGGACCGACGGCGCCTGGCTGCTGCGTCGCTTCGGCGAAGACCACGCGCTGCCCGCGGGCGACGTGCACCTGGTGCGCTTCGCCATCACCGGCGACCGCCTGGAACTGTGGTCCACCGACGACAAGCCCATCGCCCACGCCATCATCGACGGCGAGCTGAGCGGCGAAGTGATCGCCCGCGACCGCAGCCTGTTCAACCGGCTGACCGCGCCGCAGCCGCCCGAGGTGCTCGCGCGCCCCGGCCTCTTCGACGCCGAGCCGGCGGCGTTCCGCAAAGTGGAGCCGCGCCCGTGAGCCTGCCCGCCCAGGTCCGCATCGTCGAGGTCGGCCCGCGCGACGGCCTGCAGAACGAGAAGGCCATCATCCCCGCCGCCGCCAAGATCGAGCTGATCGACCGCCTCACCGCCACCGGCCTGCGCAGCATCGAAGCCACCAGCTTCGTCAGCCCGAAGTGGGTGCCGCAGCTGGCCGATGCCGCCGAGGTCTTCGCCGGCATCACGCGCGCGCCGGGCGTGGCCTACCCGGTGCTGGTGCCGAACCTGCAGGGCTATGAGCGCGCCCGCGCGGTCGGCGCGGAGGAAGTCGCGGTGTTCACCGCCGCCTCCGAGGCCTTCAACCGCAAGAACATCAACGCCGGCATCGACGAAAGCATCGAGCGGTTCATGCCGGTGCTCGAGCGCGCCCGCGCCGACGGCGTGAAGGTGCGCGGCTACGTCAGCACCGTGCTCGGCTGCCCCTACCAGGGCGCGGTGCCGGTCGCCGACGTGGTGCGCGTGGCCAGCCGCATGCATGCGCTGGGCTGCTACGAGGTTTCGCTGGGCGACACCATCGGCATCGGCACGCCGGGCGCCGCCCGGGCCATGCTGCGCGCGGTCGCGGCCGAAGTGCCGATGGCCGCGCTGGCCATCCACTTCCACGACACCCGCGGCCAGGCCCTGGCCAACATCCTGGCCTGCCTCGAGGAAGGCGTGGCCGTGGTCGACGCCGCGGTGTCCGGCACCGGCGGCTGCCCCTACGCCCCGGGCGCCAGCGGCAACGTCGCCACCGAGGACGTCGTGTACATGCTCGAAGGCATGGGCATCGCTACCGGCGTGGACCTGCCTCGCCTGGTCGAGACCGGCCGCTGGCTGGCCGCCCTGCTCGGCCGCGGCTCCGGCAGCAAGGTGACGCTGGCCGCGGGATGATGCGGCGGCGGCGGGCCGCCGGTGTATGCTCGGGCCAGCCCCGCCAGCGCCGACCCACGACGGAATGCAGCCCGACCACCCGCCCCGCGACGACGACGCCACCCCGACGCAGGACGAGGGCACGTCGCGCCTTGCGGCGCTGGTCTCCCGGCTCGAGCACTGCCTGACCACCGGCGCCCCCGCGGACGCCCTGCTGCTTTCCGGCGTGCTGGCCGAACTCCACGGCCTGCAGCGCGAAGCCGACAGCGTGCGCCTGCGCTACGAAACCCTGTTCAACGCCGTGCCCGACCCGGTCAGCATCATCGACGCCGAGGGCCGCGTGCTGGACCTCAACCGCGCGGGCCTGAAGGCCTACCGCCGCCCGCGCGAGGAGATCGTCGGCAAGCTGGTGCACGTGCTCAACCCCGACCTGCCGCCCAACCACATGGGCCCGGTGCTCGAAGCGCTGGCGCGCGACGAGAGCTACGTGGTCGAGGTCAGCAACATGCGCGGCGACGGCACCCGTTTCCCGGTCGAAGTGCACTCGGCCAGCTTCCACGACGGCCCGCACCACCACATCATCGCCGTCGCCCGCGACCTGAGCCTGCGCCAGGAAGCCGAGCTCAACTACCACGCGCTGCTGTCGGCGATCGACAAGGGCGTGCTGTTCCAGGGCTTCGACGGCCGGCCGCTGTCGGCCAACCCGGCCGCGTACCGCATCCTCGGCATCGACGACAGCCTCGACATCTCCGCCAGCCTGCGCTTCGACGACTGGCTGGTGATCGACCACCGCGGCTACCCGATCAGCTTCCGCGACCTGCCCCCGCTGCGATCGCTGGCCACCGGCGAGATCGTCGAGAGCACACTGCTCGGCCTCTACCACCATCGCCGCAAGCAGCTGACCTGGATCTCGGCGACCTCGGTGCCGCAGTTCCATCCGGGCGCCAGCAAGCCGCACCAGGTGATCTCGCTGTTCTCGGACGTGACCGAACTCAAGCGCGACAGCTCGCTGTTCCTGCGCGCCCAGGCGCTGGCGCGCATCGGCGGCTGGGAGTGGGACGGCGGCCGCCGCCGGCTCTACCTGACTGACGAGGCGCTGCGCATCATCGGCCGCCGCGACGACCCGCCGATGAACCTCGACGACGTGATGGAGCAGATCGCCGAGGCGCACCGCAAGCCGGTCGAGGACGCGATCGAGAGCGTGATCCGCGACGGCGGCGGCTTCGACCTCGAGGTGCAGGTGGTGCGGCCCGACGGCGAGCGCCACTGGGCCCGCCTGATCGGCCAGTCGGAAGGCCGCGCGCCGATGTCCACCCGCCTCACCGGCACGCTGCAGGACATCACCCAGCGCCGGCAGATCGAGGAGGCGCTGCGCAGCCAGGCGCGCACCGACCCGCTCACCGGCCTGTTCAACCGCGACGGCATCCTTGGCGAGCTCGAGCGCCGGCTGGGCGACGACGCCACCGGCACCACGGTGATCTACGTCGACCTCGACCGCTTCAAGCTGGTGAACGACCTGCTGGGCCACGCCGCCGGCGACCACCTGCTGGTGAACGCCGCGCGCCGGCTCGAGCGCTGCGTCGGCGACACCGGGCTGCTGGCGCGCTTCGGCGGCGACGAGTTCCTGGTGGTCACCGACCAGCGCGCCGGCGCCGGCATGGCCGAGCTGCTGGCCGAGCGCATCACCCGCGCCTTCGGCGACAGCTTCCGCTACGCCGGCGAGGAGTTCACCATCACCACCAGCGTCGGCCTCGCCCGCCACCCCGAGCACGGCCGCACGGTGCAGCAGCTGGTCAACAACGCCGACGCGGCCATGTACGCGGCCAAGCGCAAGGGCCGCAACACCTGGCAGGTGTTCAACCCCGAACTGGCGCAGCAGCAGCACGACCGCGTGCAGATCGAAGCGCAGCTGCGGCGGGCACTGGACAACGGGGAGTTCCGGCTGGTGTTCCAGCCGCTGGTGTCGCTTGGCGACGGCCGGGTGCGCACCGCCGAAGCCCTGATCCGCTGGCACAACCCGACGCTGGGCGAGATCCCGCCGGACCACTTCATCAGCCACGCCGAGACCACCGGCGACATCGTCCGCATCGGCGCCTGGGTGATCGAGGCCGCCTGCCGGCAGATGGCGGCCTGGCGTGATGCCGGCCTGCCGCTCGAGCGGGTGGCGGTGAACGTGTCCTACCGCCAGTTCCTCACCGAGGACCTGGTGCAGACGATCGCGCACGCGCTGCGCGAGCACGGCCTGCCGGGTTCGGCGCTGGAGCTGGAGTTCACCGAGCGCGTGCTGATCGAGGATGCGCCCGACACCTTGAACACCTTCGAGGCACTTCGGGCCCTGGGCGTGGTGCTGACGATCGACGATTTCGGCGAAGGCTACAGCGCGCTCAACTACCTGCGCCGCCTGCCGATCCACGGGCTGAAGCTGGCGCACAGCTTCCTGCAGGGCGTGCCCGCGAACCCTTCCGACGTCGCCATCTGCCAGGCCGTGGCCGGCATGGCCCGCGGCCTGGGCCTGGACGTGGTGGCCGAGGGCGTGGAAAGCCCGGCCCAGCGCGATTTCCTGCTCGGGCTGGGCATCGCCACCGGCCAGGGCTTCCTCTTCAGCCCCGGCCTGGAGCCCGACAGCTTCGCGGCTTACCTGCGGCAGGCCGGTCTTCGCGTCCCCGAGGCAACCCATGACTGACGGTTTCACCCTTCGCCCCATCACGACGGCCGACGACGCGGCCGTGGCCAACATCATCCGCACGGTGATGCCCGAGTTCGGCGCCGGCGGTCCCGGCTTCGCCATCCATGACCCGGAGGTGGACGGCATGTGCGCTGCCTACGACCGTCCCGGCGCGGCCTACTTCGTGGTCGAGGCCGGCGGCCGCGTGCTCGGCGGCGGCGGCGTGGCGCCGCTGGACGGCGGGCCCGACGGCGTCTGCGAGCTGCGCAAGATGTACTTCCTGCCCGCCCTGCGCGGCCTCGGCGCCGGCACCGCGCTGATGGCCCGCTGCCTGGACGAAGCCCGCCGCCTGGGCCACCGCCAGTGCTACCTGGAAACCCTGCACGGCATGGACGCGGCCCAGAAGCTCTACGAGCGCACCGGCTTCCGCCGCCTCGACGGCCCGATGGGCGCCACCGGCCACTTCGGCTGCAACCGCTTCTACCTGCTGGATCTGTAGGGCCGGGGGCGGCTTGCCTGTTCAGGGCAAGGGCGTTTTTTGACGCGGATTGACGCGGATGAACGCGGATAAGGCAAAAGCAAATCAAATGGGTTTCAGGCGCGCCCGCCCGGGCTGGCGTAAGCCCACTCCGCCTTTAGCTTTATCCGTGTTCATCCGCGTCAATCCGCGTCCAATGCTTTTAGCGCTTCCCTGCCCACCCCCAACGGGCCGGCACGGGGTTTTTGCTAGAATCGCGGGCTGATCACCGGGGGATTCCCATGAAAATCAAAGACACCCGCGCCGCCATCACCGGCGGCGTTTCCGGCCTGGGCCTGGCCGTGGCCGAGCACCTGGTCGCCGGGGGCGCCAAGGTCGCGCTGCTCGACATCAACGACGAGAAGGGCGCCGCCGCCGTCGCCGCGCTGGGCGCCGACAAGGCGCGCTATTTCCGCACCGACGTCACCGACGAGGCCAACGTCGAGGCCAACCTCGCCGCAGCGCGCGAGTTCATGGGTGGCCTCAACGCCGCCGTGAACTGCGCCGGCATCCTCGGCGCCGGCCGCGTGCTGGGCAAGGACGCGCCGATGCCGCTGAAGAACTTCGCCGGCACGGTGATGGTGAACCTGGTCGGCAGCTTCAACGTCGCCAAGGCCGCCGCCAACCTGATGCAGCACAACGCCGCCGGCGAAGACGGCGAGCGCGGCGTGATCGTCAACACCGCCAGCGTCGCCGCCTACGAGGGCCAGATCGGCCAGGCCGCCTACTCCGCCTCCAAGGGCGGCGTGGTCGCGATGACGCTGCCGATGGCGCGCGAGCTCGCCCGCTTCGGCATCCGCGTCAACACCATCGCCCCGGGCATCTTCTGGACGCCGATGGTGGACGGCATGCCGGAAGCCGTGCAGCAGTCGCTGTCGGCCTCGATCCCGTTCCCGTCGCGCCTGGGCCAGCCGGCCGAGTTCGCGGACCTGGTGGCCTACATCCTGGGCAGCCGTTACCTCAATGGCGAGACCATCCGGTTGGATGGCGCGGTCAGGTTGGCTCCCAAGTAATCCTGAGCTCCCCCTCCCCGGCCCTCCCCCACTGCGTGGGGGAGGGAGAAAAACATTGGACAGAGAACGAAGATGAAAGCTGGCGAGATCAAGAAGGGCAACGTCATCGAGCACAACGGCACCGTCTACCAGGTGCGCGACATCGAGCGCAGCTCGCCGCAGGGCCGCGGCGGCAACGTCAAGTTCCGCTTCACCCTGTACAGCGTGCCGGGCGGCGTGAAGTACGACCTCAGCGCCGGCGCCGACGACGAGCTGCGCGAAGTCGAGCTCAGCCGCCGCGAGTGCACGTTCTCGTACAAGGACGGCGAGGCCTTCGTGTTCCTCGACGCCGAGGACTACACGCCCTACCAGCTCGACGCCGACGTGGTCGGCGACAGCGCCGGCTACATCACCGAAGGCCTGGAAGGCTGCTACATCCAGCTGATCGAGGACGCCCCGGTGGCCGTGCAGCTGCCGCCCAGCGTGCAGCTGGAAGTGGTCGAGACCCCGCCGGAGCTCAAGGGCGGCACCGCCACCAAGCGCCCCAAGCCGGCCAGGCTCAACACCGGCATCGAGATCATGGTGCCGGAGTACATCACCAACGGCGAGAAGATCTGGGTCAGCACCACCACCGGCGAATTCAACGGCCGCGTGTAACGCCCTGTGTAGGAGGGCCTTCAGGCCCGAAGCTCTTCGCCAAGAGCTTCGGGCCTGAAGGCCCTCCTACATTTTCAGCGGGAGAGCCATTTGCGGGCCATGCGGCGGAGGGATTCGTCAACAGCGGGATCGGCGGCGATGTCGGCCACCGCCTTCCAGGCCAACGCCAGCGATTCCTCGTTGAGCACGAAGTCCTCGCTGCCGGTCGCGCGCACCACGAAGCGCACGTCGTAGTGCCAGTGCTCCGGCTCGCTGCCGCGGGCCGGGATGGCGTGGCGGTCCAGGTCCAGGATCGCCGGATCCACCACCAGGTCCACCAGCCCCGATTCCTCTTCCGCCTCGCGCAACGCCACGCGCGGCAGGTGCGCGTCGCCGTCGGCGTGGCCGCCCAGCTGCAGCCAGCGGCCGAGCTTGCGGTGGTGCATCAGCAGCACGCGTTCGCCGTCGGCGCTGACCACCCAGGCCGACCCGGTGAAATGCCCCGCCAGCCGCACCCGCTCGAACACCGGGCCGGGGTCGGCCAGCAGCTCCCGGAACAGGGCCACCACCCCGGCCTCGCCCGGGCATCGGGCCAGGTAATCGTCGAACAGGCGGGCCAGGGGCAGGCGGTCTTGCATGGGGTTTCCACACGGTGGCGAAGGGCGCCAGCATACCCGCACGCGCCGTGCCGGCTCGGGTAAACTCGGGCGATTACTCTGGGGAGAGAGCCCGATGACCGAACCGAACCAGGCCGCGAAGGCCCGCGAAGCCGTGACGGCCCGCGAACCGACCCTGCTGCAGGCCTTCCTGCCCCTGGTCTTCCTCTTCGCGCTGCTCGGGACCTCGGTCTACCTGTTCGCGGACAACTCGGCCTACGGCGGCAGCCAGATCTCGCTGCTGCTCGCCGGCGGCCTCGCGGCCATCATCGGCATCCGCAACGGCATGCGCTGGGACGACGTGCAGGACGCGATCGTCCACGGCATCTCGATCTCCACCAACGCCATCCTGATCCTGCTCGCGGTCGGTTCGCTGATCGGCTCCTGGATCCTCTCGGGCGCGGTGCCCACCCTGATCCACTACGGGCTGATGCTGCTCGACCCGTCCTACTTCTATCCGGCCGCCTGCCTGGTCTGCGCCATCGTCGCGGTCACCATCGGCAGCTCGTGGACCGTGGCCGGCACGCTCGGCGTGGCGCTGATGGGCGTGGCCCAGGGCCTGGGGCTGGACCCGGCCATCACCGCCGGCGCGGTCATCTCCGGCGCCTACTTCGGCGACAAGCTCTCGCCGCTGTCCGACACCACCAACCTGGCCCCCGCCGCCGCCGGCAGCGAGCTGTTCGCGCACGTGCGGCACATGACCTGGACCACCATCCCCAGCATCCTGATCGCACTGGCGGGCTTCGCCTTCCTCAGCTTCGGCGCGAAGGCCGGCACCGCCACCGTCGGCTTCGACGACCTCTCGGCCGAGCTCTCGCGCATCTTCGCCATCGGCCCGCACCTGCTGATCCCGCTGGTGGTCGTGTTCGGCCTGGCCATCAAGCGTTTCCCCGCCTACCCCACCATCCTCATCGGCGCGCTGCTCGGCGCGATCTTCGCAGTCCTGTTCCAGCCCGAGCTGGTGGTGGCGCTGGCCGGCGACGAGACCCTGTCGCGGCCGATGGCCCTGCTCAAGGGCGCCTGGGCCTCGCTGATCGACGGCTACAAGGGCGAGTCCGGCAACGAGGCCATTGATTCGCTGCTCAACCGCGGCGGCATGTCGTCCATGCTCAACACCGTGTGGCTGGTGATCTGCGCCATGTCCTTCGGCGCCATCATGGAAAAGGCCGGCCTGCTCGAGCGCCTGATCCGCAGCGTGCTGAAGATGGCGCGCAGCACCGGCTCGCTGATCGTGGCGACCCTGGTCACCAGCTTCGGCACCAACGTGCTGGCCGCCGACCAGTACCTGGCCATCGTGCTGCCGGGCCGCATCTACCGCTCCGAGTACGAGAAGCGCGGCCTGGCCGCGGTGAACCTCTCGCGCGCGCTCGAGGACGCCGGCACCATCACCTCGCCGCTGGTGCCCTGGAACACCTGCGGCGCCTACATGGCCGCCACCCTCGGCGTGGCCACGCTCGACTACCTGCCCTACGCCTTCTTCAACCTGGTGAACCCGGTGCTGGCCGGCATCCTGGCCTACACCGGCTACAAGATCCTCAAGCTCGAGGTCGGCGGCGCGATCGCATCGCGCCGCGCCGACTGACCCCTTTCCGACGACATCCCACGAGACGTCCCTCCCATGTTCAAGAATCTGCTGATCATCAAGCCGGTCACCGCGCAGCCGCACGTCGATGCCGGCGAGCCCGTCGAAGGCAGCCTGAAGGGTGAAGCCAACCTCAAGCGCGTGCTCGGCGCGCGCCACCTGCTGCTGCTGGGCGTGGGCGCGATCATCGGCGCCGGCATCTTCGTGATGACGGGCCAGGCGGCCGCCAACCACGCCGGCCCCGCGATCATGCTCAGCTTCGTGCTGGCGGGCTTGGCCTGTGCCTTCGCCGGCCTGTGCTACGCCGAGTTCGCGGCCATGATCCCGGTCTCGGGCAGCGCCTACAGCTACACCTACGCCACCCTCGGCGAGGCCATCGCCTGGTTCGTCGGCTGGAGCCTGGTACTGGAATACCTGTTCGCGGCCTCCGCGGTCGCCGTGGGCTGGTCCGCCTACACCATCAGCCTGCTGGAGAACCTCGCGGCGATGGCCGGCTCGGGCTGGAAGTTCCCGGCCTGGCTGGCGTCCGCGCCCTTCACCTACACCAATGGCGAAGTGCTGATGACCGGCTCGCTGTTCAACCTGCCGGCGGTGCTGATCGTCGGCGCGGTGGGCGTGCTGTGCTACGTCGGCATGCGCCAGTCGGCCTTCGCCAACGCCATCATCGTCGCCATCAAGGTCACGGTGATCCTGGCCCTGATCGGCTTCGGCTCGCAGTACGTGAACCCGGAGAACTGGGTGCCCTTCATCCCGGAGAACGAAGGCGGCGACCGCTTCGGCTGGGAGGGCGTGCTGCGCGGTGCCTCGATCGTGTTCTTCGCCTACATCGGCTTCGACGCAGTCTCGACCGCGGCGCAGGAAGCCAAGAACCCGCAGCGCGACATGCCGATCGGCATCCTCGGTTCGCTGGTGGTCTGCACCCTGCTCTACATCATCGTCGCCGCCGTGCTGACCGGCATGGTGCCTTACACCGAGTTGGGCACCGCCAAGCCGGTCGCCACCGCGCTCGAGCCCTACGCCGACCTGGCCTGGCTCAAGCTGGCCGTCGAGATCGGCGCCGTCGCCGGCCTGAGCTCGGTGATCCTGGTGATGCTGATGGGCCAGCCGCGCATCTTCTTCGCGATGTCGCGCGACGGCCTGCTGCCGAAGTTCTTCGGCGCGGCGCACCCGAAGTTCGGCACCCCGCACAAGGCCACCGTGGTCGTGGCCCTGGTCGCGGCGGCGCTGGCGGCGTTCTTCCCGCTGGGCGTGCTGGGCGACCTGGTGTCGATGGGCACGCTGCTGGCCTTCGCCACCGTGTGCATCGGCGTGCTGGTGCTGCGCAAGACCCGCCCGGACCTGCCGCGCGCCTTCCGCGTGCCGTTCGCGCCCGTGGTCTGCGTGCTGGGCGCGCTGTCTTGCCTGGCCCTGGTGTTCTTCATGGGCTGGTACAACTGGGCCCTGCTCGGTGCCTGGACCCTGATCGGGTTCACCATCTACTTCGGCTACGGCTATCGCCACAGCCACCTGCGCCGCGGCGCCTGAACCCGGACCCGACTCGGAAGCCAGCATGGACAACAACTCGATCCACGGCATGTGGTCTTCGCGCCTGGCCTTCATCCTCGCCGCCAGCGGTTCGGCGGTGGGCCTGGGCAACATCTGGCGCTTCCCCTACCTGGCCTCCGACAACGGCGGCGGCGCCTTCGTGCTGATCTACCTGGCCTGCATCCTGCTGGTGGGCCTGCCGATCATGGCCGCCGAGATCCTGATGGGCCGCCAGGGCCGCATGAGCCCGGTGAACACGCTGCGCAAGCTCACCCGCGAAGGCGGCCACAGCGGCGCCTGGACCCTGATCGGCTGGATCGGCCTGGTCGCGGCGGTGGCGATCCTGAGCTTCTACAGCGTGGTCGGCGGCTGGACCCTGCACTACGCCTGGCTGTACTTCGCGCAGCTGTTCGGCGGCGCACCGATCACCGACCCGGGCGCCACCTTCGGCGCCATGCTGGCGAGCCCGTCCACGCTGATCTTCTGGCACAGCGTGTTCATGCTGGTCACGGTGGGCGTGGTGGCGATGGGCGTCGAGAAAGGCCTCGAGCGCGCGGTGAAGTTCCTGATGCCGCTGCTGTTCCTGATCCTGCTGGGCCTGCTGGCCTACGGCTTCAGCACCGGCAAGGTGGGCCAGGCCTTCGAGTTCCTGTTCAAGCCCGATTTCAGCGAAGTCACCGGCGACACGCTGCTGGCGGCGCTGGGCCAGGCCTTCTTCTCGCTGAGCCTGGGCATGTGCGGCATCATGACCTACGGCGCCTACCTGCCCAAGGACATCTCGATCCCGCGCGTGGCGGTGACCGTGGCCGGCATGGACACCGCGGTGGCGCTGCTGGCGGGCCTGGCGATCTTCCCGGTGCTGTTCGCCTTCGGCCTCGACCCGGCCGGCGGCGGCCCGGGCCTGATCTTCACCTCGCTGCCGCTGGCCTTCAACGACATGGCCTTCGGCATCCCGTATGCGGTCGCGTTCTTCGGGCTGCTGTTCGTCGCCGCGTGGACCTCGTCGATCTCGCTGCTCGAGCCGCCCACCGCGTTCCTGGTGGAGATGGGCAAGCAGTCGCGCAAGAAAGCGGCCATCGTGGCGGCGCTGGTGATCTGGGCCATCGGCCTGGTGACGGCGCTGGGCTTCAACGTCTGGCAGAGCGTGCGCGTGTTCGGCCGCGACCTGCAGGGCGCCATCGAGTTCGTCGCCTCCGACATCATGCTGCCGGTCGGTGGCCTGCTGATCGCGCTGTTCGCGGGCTACGTGCTCAGCCGCAACATCACCCGGGGCGAGCTGTCCCACCTCAACGAAGGTGGCTACAAGGCCTGGCGCTTCCTGACCTGCATCATCGCGCCGGTCCTGGTCCTGATCGTGCTCGCCGCCAAACTCCTCGGCTAGCGTCCAGGCAGAAAAAGGGGTCAGAGTAATTATTTGTTTGAAACAAATAATTACTCTGACCCCTTTTTCCTGAGCCCCTTTTTCTGGCCTAGTTCAGGAGGGCGCCGAGGGCGGCGCCGCCGCCGGCGAATACCACGCCGAAGTAGGTGACCGAGGCCAGCTGCACCAGGTGGCCGACCAGGATGGCGCCACCGTCGCGCTGGATGAAGCCGATCGAATACAGCAGCAGCGCCACGCCCGGCAGCGTGTTGCTGAAGGGCAGGAAGCTCAGCGGCGCCATCAGCAGCAGCGCCGCGGTGATGAAGGCCAGGTTGCCCACCACCAGCCAGCCGCGCTGCTCGGCCAGCTGGCGCAGCCGGTGCGGCCGGCTG
This sequence comes from Arenimonas metalli CF5-1, assembly GCF_000747155.1. Taxonomy (GTDB): domain Bacteria; phylum Pseudomonadota; class Gammaproteobacteria; order Xanthomonadales; family Xanthomonadaceae; genus Arenimonas; species Arenimonas metalli. Next base: position 32,752 of record NZ_AVCK01000020.1, read on the forward strand.
ATTCGCTCGAAGCGCGCCACCCACTTCAGGCCCGCGGTCAGCGCGGCGCGAACCTTCTGGCCGGGCAGCTCGCGTTCGCGCAGGCGGCGCGGCAACCACAGCGGACGCCCCGTCAGGCGGCTGATGCCGACCATCAGGATGGCCGCGCCGAACACCGTGCTCACGCCCGGGATCGACACCGGCACCAGGAACACCAGCACCATCAGCGCAGTGAGCAGCAGCAGGCCCTCGTCGCCGAAGACGTCGAGCAGGCTGCCGAGGCTGACGCCCCCTTCGGGCAACTGGTCGATGATGGCGCGCAGCTGTTCCCCGAGCGAGAGATCGGCGGGCGGCAAGGGAAGTCGGGTCGTCATGGAGCCTCGTGTGGCGCCGGGGGCGCGACGATCGGGAATCGTGGGGTCCAGCGGGCTCCCGGCGTCCTGCGGGACGCCGGGGGCTGCTTCATGCGCGGCCTCAGCCGGCCCAGTCCGCGGCGGGCTTGATCTCGCCGGACTTCAGGCGGGCCAGATAGCTCTTGAGCTCGCGCTTGACCACCGGCATCAGCAGGTAGACGCCGATCAGGTTCGGGATGGCCATGATGAACAGCAGGCCGTCCGCGATGTCCACGATGCTGGCCAGCGGCATGGTGCAACCCACCACCGCCATCGCCAGGTAGAAGAACTTGAAGCCGTACAGCGCCGCCTTCGATTCCTTGAACAGGAAGCTGCAGGCCTTGGCGCCGTAGTAGGCCCAGGTGATCGTGGTCGAGAACGCGAACAGCAGCACCACGAAGGCCAGCGCATACGGCATCAGCGGCGACACCGTGGCGAAGGCGTTGGACGTCAGCTGCACGCCGTCGGCGCCGCCCACCAGGTGCTGGTTGGTGATGATGATCACCAGCGCGGTCATGGTGCAGATCACCACCGTGTCGATGAACGGTTCCCAGAGCGCGACGAAGCCCTCGCTCAGCGGCTCCCTGGTCTTGACCGCCGAGTGCGCGATCGCGGCCGAGCCGAGGCCCGCTTCGTTCGAGAAGGACGCGCGGCGGAAGCCCTGGATCAGCGCACCGATGACGCCGCCCGACACGCCCTCGGCGGTGAACGCACCGTCGAGGATGGCCATGAACGCGCCCGGCACCTGCGAGAAGTTGGTGAGGATGACGAACAGCGCGCCCAGCAGGTACAGCGCCGCCATGCCGGGCACCAGCTTGGCGGTGACGCTGCCGATGCGGGTGATGCCGCCGATGACCACGACGCCGCCGAGCACGGCGTAGACGAGGCCGAACCAGAGGCTGCCGTTGGCCGGCATCAGGTCGCCGGCGACGTTGGCCATCTGCGCGAAGGCCTGGTTGGCCTGGAACATCGCGCCGGCGCCGATCGCGCCCAGCATGGTGCAGACCGCGAACACGAACGCCAGCACCATGCCGAACCACGCCGCCTTCGGGTAGTTCTTGGCGATGCCGCGGCTCAGGTAGTACATCGGGCCGCCGGAAATGGTGCCGTCCGGCTTCTCGAGGCGGTACATCACGCCCAGGGTGCATTCGACGAACTTCGAGGACATGCCCAGCAGGCCCGCCAGGATCATCCAGAAGGTGGCACCCGGGCCACCGATGGTGATCGCGACCGCCACGCCGGCGATGTTGCCCAGGCCCACCGTGCCGGACACGGCCGAGGTGAGCGCGCGGAAGTGGCTGACCTCACCAACCGAACCGGGATCGGAGTACTTGCCCCGGATCAGGTCGAAGCCGTGCTTGAAGCCGCGGACGTTGATGAAGCCGAAGTAGAACGTGAAGATCAGCGCGGCCAGGATCAGCCAGCCCACGATCAGCGGGAACATGACCGGCGATTCCTCGGTGCCGCCGACGCGGACCGACGAGAAGATGAACCCGGACACGGCGTCTGCGACCGGCCGCACGGCGGCGTCGATCTTCTGGGCGGTGGTCGGCTCGGCCGCGGGTGCGGCGGCGACGTCCTGGGCCTGGACCCCGGACACGGTGGCCAGCCAAAGCAGGCTGATGATGCAGAAGCGAATGAACATCCGTGGAGCTCCTCCCCGATACCAGCCCCGGAGTCTACCTAATCCGGACCGGGGGTGCGGCCCGCCCGGGCGGGCCTGCGGAGGCTAGCCCACGGGGTCGTCGGCGCCCTCGCCTGCCGCGGCGTCGGTGCCTTCGCCACTGGCGGCCTCACCCGCCCCGTCATCGCCCCCCTCGTCGCTGAGGTCGCGCAGCGCGGCCGGCATCCGCTTGGACGGCGCCACGCCCAGCTCGCGCAGCATCTCGGCCTGGCGCACCACGTTGCCGCGCTGCTGCGACAGCTTGGACACGGCCGAGGCGTGCAGGTCGCTGGCGCGGCGCAGGGCTTCGCCGACCTTGAGCAGGTCCTCGGTGAACAGCACGAACTTGTCGTACAGCACCGCCGCGCGGCTGGAGATGGCCTTGGCGTTGGCGTTCTGGTGCTCGGTGCGCCAGATCTGCGCCACCAGCCGCAGCGAGGCCAGCAGGTTGCTGGGCCCGACCAGGATGATCTTGCGCTCGAAGGCGTAGGCGTAGAGCTGCGGGTCGCGCCGCAGCGCCTCGAGGAAGGCAGCCTCCACCGGCACGAACATCAGCACCATGTCGGGGCTGGTGAGGCCCTCGAGCCGGCTGTAGTCCTTATCGCCCAGCTCCTTCACGTGGGCGCGCAGCGCCAGGCCGTGGCGCACGAAGGCCTGCTCACGCTCGGCCTCGTCGGTGGCCTCGCAGGCGCGCTGGTAGTCGAGCAGCACCATCTTGGCGTCGATGACGATGCTCTTGTCCTCGGGCAGGCGCAGCACGGCGTCGGGCCGGTAGCGGTCGCCATCGCCGTCCTTGAAGCTCTCCTGCGTGAGGTAGTCGCGGCCCTTCTCGAGGCCGGCGGTTTCCAGCAGGCGCTCGAGCTTGAGCTCGCCCCAGTAGCCCTGGCTGCGGTTGTCGCCGCTGAGCGCGCGGCTGAGGCTCTGGGCCTCCTGGCCGAGCGTCTGGTTCAGGCGCACCAGGTCGTCCAGCCGCGTCTGCAGCGCGACGCGGGAGTTGTTCTCTTTCTCGTAGGAGTCGGTGACGACTTTGCGGAAACCGTCGATCTGCTCGCGCAGCGGATTGAGCAGCTGGCCCAGCTGCTGCACGTTGGCCTCGCCGAAGCGCCTGGACTTGTCCTCGAGGATTTCGGCGGCCAGGGCCTGGAACTCAGCCTTCAGGCGTTCGCGCGAGCTCTCGAGGTCCCGGTAGCGCTGCTCGGCGGCCTGCTGCTGCTCCTGCAGGCGGGCCTCGAGCGCCGCCGCGCGGGCCTCGCCGGTCGCCCGCAGCTCGCCCAGCTGGCGATGTTCGGCTTCCAGGGCGCCCAGGCGGGCACGGAGCTCGGCGGCCTGGCCTTGGGCCGACTGCAGTTCGCTGGCGGCGCGGGCCAGCTCGGGCTCACGCTCGGCGCGGCCCGCCGCGCGGGCTTCGTCCAACCGGCGACGGGCGATCCACAGCGAGGCGGCCCCGGCCAAAACCAGGCCGGCCAGCAGGCCCAACAGCAGGAAGGTGGATTCGGAAGCGGACAAGGCAAACCCCGGCAAGGACACTGCCGGGGATTCTAGCGGCCCCGCGGTCTCACCGGCCGAGACGGCCGGTGGCGGGCATCAGGCCTTCTTGGCCCAGGCGCTGCACCAGGCATTGGCCGGCACGGAGTTCTTCGGGAACAGGGTGCAGGCGCCGGTGGCGGCGGTGAAGAACTGGCAGTTGGCGCAGTTGCTGCCCGGCTTGAAGCTCGGGTGCGAGACCTTGGTGTAGTCCTCGGCGTAGGCCAGGGCCTTGGCAGTCGGGTCATCCAGCGACAGCTTGGGCAGGGCCTGCGCCTGGGCGGTGCTGATGAAGCGGCCCGCGAACGGGATCGCCACGGCGGCGACGGCGGCGTGGACCAGGAAACGGCGGCGGGACGGGTTCTGGGTGTTCATGGCGGTCTCGTCTGGCTACGGAGGATTCCGATGGCTGGGCGCAGTCTATGCCTTCCGGGTGAATACAGTGTTGATGCAGGTCAAGCCGACGACGCCGGCGCCATCGGCTAGACTTCCGGCCATGGAAAACCTGCCTTTCGACACCGCCCGCCTGGCCGCCTGCGCCGCCGAGATCGTCGCCAACACCCGGGAACTCTCCGCCCTGGGCTGGACCCCGGCCACGAGCAGCAATTTCTCGATGCGCCTGGACGACCGCCATGCCGCGATCACCGTCTCCGGCCGCGACAAGGGCCGCCTGGTGGCGGAAGACATCATGGTGGTGGACTTCCGGGGCCAGCCGGTGGCCACGCCGCACCGCCCCTCGGCCGAGACCCTGCTGCACACCCAGCTCTATGCCCGCTACCCGGAGATCGGCTGCGTGCTGCATACCCATTCGCACGTGCAGACGGTGGCGTCGCGGCTGTATGCGCCGCAGGGCCACGTGCACCTCGAGGGCTACGAGCTGTTGAAGGCCTTCCACGGCAACCACACCCACGAAATGGCCATCGACGTACCGGTGCTGGCCAACACGCAGGACATGCCCGAGCTGGCCGAGTGGGTGGAAACCCTGCTCGACCAGCAGCCGATGTGGGGCTACCTGATCGATGGACACGGCCTTTACGCCTGGGGCCGCACCATGGCCGAGGCCCGCCGCCACCTGGAGGCCTTCGAATTCCTGTTCGCCTGCGAGCTCGACCTGAGGAGACTGAACGCATGAGCCGCCTCCGCATCTTCGACGAAGCCAACCCGTCGGCCCCGCTGTCGGCCACCGAGGACCTGGCCACGATCGCCGAGCACCTGCGCGCCATCGGCGTGCGCTTCGAGCAATGGCAGGCCGCGCAGCCGGTGCAGCCGGGCGCCACGCCGGACGAGGTGATGGCCGCCTACCGCGCCGACATCGACAAGCTGGTCGCCGAGAACGGGTTCAAGACCGTGGACGTGGTGTCGATCGCGCCCGACAACCCGAACAAGGACGCGATGCGCGCCAAGTTCCTGGACGAGCACTTCCACAAGGAGGACGAGGTCCGCTTCTTCGTCGCCGGCTCGGGCCTGTTCACCCTGCACGTGGGCGACAAGGTCTACGAGATCCGCTGCGAACAGGGCGACCTGGTCGGCGTGCCGGACGGCACCACGCACTGGTTCGACATGGGCCCGGAACCGAGCTTCGTCGCCATCCGCTTCTTCACCGAGCCCGATGGCTGGGTCGGCCACTTCACCGGCACCGACATCGCCCAGCGCTTCCCCCGCTACGAGCCGGGCCAGGCGGGGTGATCCGCGGTATCGGAAAGGCTTTTCAGACGCGGATTTACGCGGATGAACGCGGATAGAGCAAAATTCGATTGAATGAAGCGAAGCGGCTTGGACAGGGCCTGACCAAACGGGCTTGGCGCTGCCCCCTCCGTTCTATCCTCGCATTTGCTCTATCCGCGTTCATCCGCGTTAATCCGCGTCTAAAGAAAAAAGAATGAAGACCATACTGACCGACATCGAGGGGACGACCAGCAGCATTTCGTTCGTGAAGGACGTGCTGTTTCCGTATGCGCGCAAGGCGCTGCCCGGGTTCGTGGCGGCGCGCGCGCGGGAGCCGGAGGTGCGGCGGTGGCTCGATGCCGTGGCCACCGAGATCGGCGGCGCCTGCCAGGACGACCTGGTGGTCGAGACGCTGCAGGGCTGGATCGATGCCGACCGCAAGCACACCGCGCTCAAGGCGCTGCAGGGCATGGTGTGGAAGGACGGCTACGGCCGGGCTGATTTCCGCGCGCATATCTACCCCGACGCGGCCGACGCGCTGCGACGCTGGCACGCCGCCGGGCATTCAATGAGCGTCTACTCGTCGGGTTCCGTGCCGGCGCAGAAACTCTTCTTCGGCAACAGCGCCGCGGGCGACCTGCAGCCGCTGTTCTCGCAGTGGTTCGACACCGAGGTCGGCGGCAAGCGCGAGGCCGACAGCTACCGCCGCATCGTTGCGGCGCTGGGCGTGCCGGCCGGTGACGTGCTGTTCCTGTCCGACGTGGTGGAGGAGCTCGATGCCGCGCGCGAGGCGGGGCTGGGCACCGTGCTCGTGGACCGCCGCGAGGACTATCCGCAGCCGCGCCTGGGCGCCGATACCGGCGGCCATCGCCGCGTCGAGACCTTCGACGCGATCGACCTCGCCGCGGGATGAGCCGGCGGGCCGCCGGGCTGGTGCTGTTGATCGCCGGCGGGCTGCTGGCGACCAGCGTCGGCGCCGCGACCACCAAATCGCTCGACAAGCCCGCGCCGGCGCCGCGCGCGCCCGACCCCCAGCTCGCCGCCGACCTGTCGCAACTGGCGCCGCAGCGGCCGGGCCATCCGGACCTGTTCGTGCTCGGCTTCGCCGGCGACGGCAGCGAGCAGGTCTTCCGCAACGAAGTGCACTACCTGCGCGACCTCGCGGCGCAGCGGCTGGACGCGAAGGGCCGCGTGGTCCTGCTGGCCAACCACGTCGAGGCGCCGCCCGTGCGTGCGCTGCCCGAGGCCAACGCGCACACGCTGCGACAGGCGCTGGCCGGCATCGCCGCCCGCATGGATCCCGACGAGGACCTGCTGCTCGCGTACTTCACCACCCACGGCACCGAACAGCACGAGCTGCTGCTGCGCCGCGAAGGCCGACGCGACCGGCTGCTGACGCCCGGCGAACTGCGCGAAGCCCTGGACGACTCCGGCATCCGCCACCGCGTGCTGGTGATCTCGGCCTGCTACTCGGGCGGCTTCGCCAAGGCGCTGCGCGGGCCGGACACGCTGCTGCTGATGGCCGCACACCGCGAGCGCACGTCCTTCGGCTGCGGCAACGACTCGGTGGCCACTTTCTTCGGGCGCGCCTGGCTGGTGGAAGGCCTGAACGCCACCACCGACTTCGACGCCGCGTTCGTACAGGCCACCGCCGCGATCGAAGCGCGCGAGCTGGCCGAAGGCCTGGAGCCCTCGCGCCCGCAGATCAACCGCGGCGCGCGCATCGGCGAGCGGCTGGCGGCATGGCGCGCCGGGTTCGAGCCCGGCCCCGCGCTGCCCTACCCGTTTGCGTTCGAACCGCCGGCCGCGGAAAACACCAAGGCGGCCGTCCTCACTCCGCTGCGTCCACCAACCGATAAGACCCCGAAGCCCTGAGCTCGCCGCGCCAGCGGTCGAAAGCGCGCACTTCGAAGGCATGCTCGCCGGCCGCGAGGTCGGTCGGCAGGTTGAAGCGCCAGAGGTGGGTCGAGGCTTCCGCTTCCGGCAGTCGGTCGTAGCCGCGGAGCGCGGTGGCCAGGTCATCGAGCAGGTTCTCGGCCACCAGGGCCGGGTCGGCGGCGTCCACGCGCCGCATCGGCTGCCACTCGCCGCCGTCGATGCGCACCTCGACCCGCGTGCCCGCCTCGCCCATGTACACGTTCGCGAACAGGCCGACACCCGGCCAGTGCCCGCGGCGCAGCACCTTCGGCGCGTGCAGCGACATCGCCTCGTCGCCGGCGCGCGCGGCGTGCCAGTGCAGCGCGTAACCGCCGTCGCGGGCGAGGCGCAGGCGGGCGTAACCGTTGGGCGTGCCGTCGGACATGCGCGCATCCGGCAGGCCCGCCGCATCGGGCGCACCGCCCCAGTAGCCGCCGCAGGCCGCGCCGACGTTGTACTCGTGCAGCGGCGAGGCGCCGTGCCAGCCGTCATCGGCGTCGTGGTAGTGGTGGCGCTGCACGTGGCCGTGGCCGCTGAGCAGCAGCACCTTGCTGAAAGGCGCCAGCAGCGCGAACAGGCGCTCGCGGTCGGCACGGCGGAAGGTCTCGCGGCCGGGCTCGTCGAAGAACGGGATGTGCGCGGCGATCACCAGGCGCCGGTCGCGCGCCAGCGTGTCGAGGTAGGCCGCCAGCCAGGTGAACTGCTCTTCGCGCAGGCCGCCGACGTAGGCCGGCTTCTGCCCGGGCCGGTAGATCACGTCGTCGAGCACGATGAAGCTGGCCTGCGGCTCCTCCCACGCAAACGTGTCGGGGCCGAAGGCATTGCGGAAGCTGCGCAGCGAATCCTCGTCGGTGGCCGCGTCGAAATCGAGGTCATGGTTGCCGGCCGCGTGCAGCCAGGGCGTGCGCAGGCGCGCGGTGGCCGCCTTCAGCGCCGGGTACAGCGACAGGTCGTCGTTGGCGATGTCGCCCAGGGTCAGGCCCAGCGCCGCGGCGGGCCGGCCGTTCGCGGCGGCCACCAGCGGGGCGATGATGTCGCGGTCGTAGTAATCCACCTGGGCCTGCGTCTTCGCCTGCGGATCGGCGAACACCAGCACGTCCAGGTCACCGCGCGACGGCGCCGCGCGCCGCAGCGCGAAATCGCGGCAGGCCGGGAAACCGTCGGGGATGCCGCCGTACTTCAGCGTCGGACCGGCGTGGTACTGCTGGTGCCGCCAGAATTCGGGCAAGCCATCCCCGCCGGTCGGGAAGGCATGGCCCGCCGGCTTGACCACGAAGATCGTCCGGCCGTCCTCGACCGGCAGGCCGTACCCGCCCTGCGCGTCCGTCCGGACCAGCCGCACGCCGTCGGACACCAAGACCCCGGGCAGCGGCCGGTCGCCGCGCGACCAGCGCCCGTCGCCGTCGCGATCCTCGAACACGCGGCCGCTGTTGCAGGGCGGCGGCAGCGCCAGCGCGGCCACGGGCAACACGAGGCTGAGGCAAAGCAGGACGCGGACGATGACGGGCATGGGGACCTCCGGCGAGGCCCCGATTATCACCCGGCGGTGAAGGTCAGCGCTTGGCGGCGTGGCGCTGGCGCAGCACCCGTTCGACGTCGGCCAGGCCCAGGCCGCGGGCGCGCAGCAGCACGGTCAGGTGGAAGACGAGGTCCGCCGCTTCGCCCAGCAGCGGCTCGTCGTCCTGGGCCACGCCGGCCAGGGCCGTTTCCACGCCCTCCTCGCCCACTTTCTGGGCGACGCGGCGCACGCCGCCCTCGAACAGCGAAGTCGTGTAGCTGCCGGCGGGCCGCTCGCGCTCGCGCGCCTGCACCAGCGCATCCAGCTCGGCCAGGAAACTGCCCGGCGCGTCCGGGAAGCAGCTCCCGCGGCCGAGGTGGCAGGTAGGGCCGTGCGGGCGGGCCTGCACGAGCAGCGTGTCCGCGTCGCAGTCGGTTTCCAGCCGCACCAGCTCCAGCACGTCGCCGCTGGTCTCGCCCTTCATCCAGAGGCGCTGCTTGCTGCGGCTGAAGAAGGTGACGCGGCCGCTGGCCAGCGTGGCTTCCAGCGCGGCACGATCCATGTAGCCGAGCATCAGCACGCGGCCGTTGCCGGCGTCCTGCACCACGGCGGGCAGCAGGCCGCCCTGCTTGTCCCAGGCCAGGCCGGCGATCTGATCAGGCGACATCGCGCACCTCGATGCCCTGCGCGCGCAGGGCGGTCTTGAGTTCGGGGATCCGGACGCTGCCGGAGTGGAAGACGCTGGCGGCCAGCGCCGCGTCCACGTCGGCGTCGAGGAAGACCTCGGCGAAGTGGCGCGCCGTGCCGGCACCGCCCGAGGCCACCAGCGGCACCTCGCAGATCGCCCGCACCGCGCGCAGCTGTTCGAGGTCGTAGCCGGTGCGCACGCCGTCCGAACCCATGCAGTTGAGCACGATCTCGCCGGCGCCGCGCTGCTGCACCTCCGCCACCCAGTCCAGGGTGCGGCGCGGCAGCGCGCGGGTCTGGTCGGGGTCGCCGGTGTAGGCGCGCACGCGCCACTCGCCGTCGCCGTCGCGCAGGCTGTCGATGCCGACCACCACGCACTGCACGCCGAACTCGGCCGCCAGTTCGTTGATGAGCTCCGGCCGCTCCAGCGCCGGCGTGTTCACCGAGATCTTGTCGGCGCCGGCCAGCAGCACCTCGCGCGCCTGCGCCACCGAGCGGATGCCGCCGGCCACGCAGAACGGGATGTCGATGATGCGCGCCACGCGCTCGACCCACGCGCGGTCCACGCCGCGACCCTGCGGGCTGGCGGTGATGTCGTAGAACACCAGCTCGTCGGCGCCCTCGTCGCGGTAGCGCAGCGCCAGGTCCTCGATCGCGCCCATCACCACGTGGTCGCGGAACTTCACGCCCTTGACGACCAGGCCGTCCTTGACGTCGAGGCAAGGGATCAGGCGGCGGCTCAGCATGGCGTTTGCTCCGCGATCACGTCGGCGAGGGTGAAGCGGCCGTCGAGCAGCGCCTTGCCCAGCACGATGCCGCCGCAGCCGCTGGCCCTGGCGACGGCGACTTCGCCGGCATCGGCGACGCCGCCCGAGGCCTGCACGCGCAGGCGCGGGAAGCGCTCGCACAGGTAGCGGTAGAGATCGAAGTTCGGGCCGCTGAGCATGCCGTCGCGGCTGATGTCGGTGCACAGCAGGTGGCGCAGGCCGACTTCGTCGTAGGCGGCGGCCAGCACGTCGAGCTCGCGGCCGCCCTCCTCGGTCCAGCCGTGCACGGGCAGGCGCCAGCGGCCTTCCGCGTCGCGGCGGGTGTCGAGCGCGACGGTGATGCGCTCGGCGCCGTAGCGCGCGACCCAGGACGCGACGCGGCCCGGCTCGCGCACGGCCAGCGAGCCGACCACCACGCGGTCGGCACCCGCCGCCAGCAGCGCGTCCACGTCCGCCTCACCGCGCACGCCGCCGCCGGTCTGAACCTTCAGGCGCGTGCGCCGCTTGAGCTCGTCGAGCAGCGGCGCCAGCGTGTAGCCACCGGCGCGGGCGGCATCGAGGTCCACGAGGTGCAGCCAGCGCGCGCCCGCGGCGGAGTAGCGCGAGGCCAGCTCGAGCGGGTCGTCCGCGTAGCGGGTTTCCTGCGCGTAGTCGCCCTGGCGCAGGCGCACCACGCGGCCGTCGCGCACGTCGATGGCGGGGTAAAGGGTGAAGTCGCTCATGCCGGGTCGGCCTGCAGGAAGTTCTGGAGCAATCGCGCGCCGACGGCGCCCGAGCGTTCGGGGTGGAACTGGGCGCCGGCGACGTTGCCGCGCCGGACCATGGCCGCGAACGGCTGGCCGTGCTCGCACGACGCCAGGCAGTCGGCCGTCACCGGCGCCGCGAAGCTGTGCACGAAGTAGGCCTGCGCACCGGCGGCCACGCCCGCCAGCAGCGGATCGGGCCGGGTCGGCCGCAGCCGGTTCCAGCCCATGTGCGGCACCCGGACGCCGGGCGAGGCCGGCATCTTCCGCACCCGCCCCGGCACCAGCCCGAGGCAGGCGACCTCGCCCTCCTCCGACCCCTCGAACAGCAGCTGCATCCCCAGGCAAATCCCCAGCAACGGCTGCCTCAAGCCCCGAAGCAAATCAACCAGGTTCATTTGCTGGAGGCGGGCCATGGCGGGGGCGGCGGCGCCGACGCCGGGCAGGATCACGCGGTCGGCGGCGAGGATGGTCCCGGCGTCCGCGGTCATTTCCGCGGACACGCCCAGCCGCTCGAGCGCGTAGCGCACGGAGCCGATGTTGGCGCCGCCGGAGTCAACCAGGACGACCTTCACAGCGCGCCCTTCGTGGTCGGCAGCTCGCGGCCCTCGCGGCGGATGGCCTGGCGCAGCGCCCGCGCCGTGGCCTTGAAGCAGGCCTCGACCATGTGGTGCGCGTTCTCGCCCTGCACCGACAGGTGCAGGTTCAGGCCCGCCGTCTCGCACAGCGAGCGGAAGAAGTGCGGCACCAGCTCGGTGGCGAGCCCGCCCACCTCGGGGCGCGGGAAGCTGCCCTCGAACACGAAGTACGGACGGCCGGAGAAGTCGACCGCGGCCTTCGCCAGCGTCTCGTCCATCGGCAGCGTGATCGCGCCCTGGCCGGAGGAATCGCCGTATCGCCCGATGCCGCGCTTGTCGGCCAGCGCCTGCTTCAGCGCCTGGCCCAGCGCCAGCGCGCTGTCCTCGACCGTGTGGTGTTCGTCGATGTGCAGGTCGCCGCTGCAGGTGAGCTGCAGCGCGAAACCGCCGTGCTTGCCCAGCTGCTCGAGCATGTGGTCGAAGAAGCCCAGCCCGGTCGCGACCACCGGATCGGCGGCGCGGTCGAGGTCGAGCTCGATCCGCACCCGCGTTTCCTTGGTCACGCGCTCGACCTTCGCCACCCGCGGCGCATCGGCCAGCGCGTGCGCGATCGAAGCCCAGGTATCCGGACCCGGCTTGAGCTTGAAGCCGCGGCAGCCGAGATTGGCCGCCAGCTGCAGGTCGGTGTCGCGGTCGCCGACCACGGCCGAGTTGGCCAGGTCGATGCCGCGGTCGCGCAGGTAGTGCATCACCAGGCCCAGGCCCGGCTTGCGGGTCGGCTTGTTCTCGTGCTCGAAGCTCTCGTCGATCAGCTGCTCGCGGAAGGTGATGCCCTGCGATTCGAGCACCTGCAGCATCAGCGCGTGCGGGCCCTCGAAGGACTCGCGCGGGAAGCTGGCCGTGCCCAGCCCGTCCTGGTTGGTCACCAGCACGAACTGGAAGCCGGCGTCGCGCAGCTTCAGCATCGCCGGGATGACGCCCTCGACGAAGCGGATCTTCTCGTAGGCGTCGATCTGGAAATCAGCCGGTTCCTCGATGATCGTGCCATCGCGGTCGACGAACAGGATGCGCTGGCCGCTCATGCCGCCGCCCTCCCCGCCCGCAGCGCCGCCAGCATGGCGTCGTTCTCCGCCGGGCTGCCGACGCTGATGCGCAGCGCATCGCCCAGCTGCGGTGAGGCGCGCATGTCGCGCACCACCACGCCCGCCGCCAGCAGCCGTGCAAAGGCAGCACCGGCATCGTCGAAGCGCACCAGGATGTAGTTGCCCTGCGAGGCGTACACGCGGCGCACGCCGGGCACGCCCGGCAGTTCGTGCTGCAGCCGCTCGCGCTCGGCGCGCACGGTGATCACGCGGCTGCGGGTCTGCACCAGCGCCGGCTCGGACAGGCCGGCCAGGGCCAGCTGCACGCAGGGCGACGGCAGCGGGTACGGCGCCTGGCAGTTGCGCAGCACCGCGACCAGTTCAGGGGCGGCCAGCAGGCAGCCGATCCGGGCCGCGGCCAGCGCGTGCGCCTTCGACAGCGTGCGCAGCACCGCCAGGTTCGGCTGCTGGTCGATGAAACCGGCCACCGACGGCTGGTCGGAATACTCGCCGTAGGCCTCGTCCACCACCACCAGGCAGCGCCCGGCGAGGCGGCGCGCCAGCGCCAGCAGGTCGGCGGGCGGGATCGCCTGCCCGGTCGGGTTGGCCGGCGAGCACACGAACACCAGCTTGGCGCCGTTGGACACCGCAGCATCGGCCATGGCGTTGAGGTCGGACGCGAAGCCGGCCTCGGTGTCGCGCAGCGGCACCTCCACCAGCGGCGCACCCTGCAGCCGCGCGCTGACCGCGTACATGCCGAACACCGGCGGCGAGATCACCACCGCGTCCCGGCCCGGCACGCACAGCGCACGCACCAGCAGGTCGATAGCCTCGTCGCTTCCGCGGCCGACCAGCACCTGTTCGGCACGCACGCCGTAGAGCTCGCCCAGCCGCGCACGCAGCGCCGCCGGCTGGGGATCGGGGTAGCGGTTGGCGCCCAGGCCCGCGTCGGCCGGGTTGCGCCAGGCGCTCTCGTTGGCGTTGAGCCAGACGTTGCCGGTGACGCCGGCGCGGCGCGCCGAACTGTAGCCGGCGAACTCACGCAGGTCCTCGCGCACCAGGGACAGGATGGCGCTCATCGCACGTTCTCCAGGCGCCGCAGCACCGATTGCGCGTGGGCCTCGAGGCCTTCGGCGCGGGCGATCTCGACCGCGCAGGGACCGATCGCCGCCAGGCCGGCGCGGCTGACCTCCTGCACGCTGATGGATTTCTGGAAGCTGGCCACGCTGACGCCACTCCAGGCGCGCGCCGCGCCATTGGTCGGCAGCACGTGGTTGGTGCCCGAGCAGTAGTCGCCCAGCCCCTCCGGCGCGAAATCGCCGAGGAAGACCGAGCCGGCGCAGCTGACCTGGCCCAGCCAGGCACGCGGCTCGCGCAGCGCGAGGATCAGGTGTTCCGGGGCGTACTCATTGCTGATGGCGAAGGCTTCGTCCAGCGAGTCCACCTTCACCAGCCGCGCGAACTCGAGCGCCCGCGTGGCGATCGCCTCGCGCGGCAGCTCGGCGACCTGGCGCCGCACTTCGGCCTCGACCGCGTCCACCAGTGCCGCCGAATCGGTCAGCAGCACCACCTGCGAATCGGGGCCGTGCTCGGCCTGGGACAGCAGGTCGGCCGCGACGTGCACCGGCGGCGCGCCGGCATCGGCGATCACCAGCACTTCCGACGGGCCCGCGGGCATGTCGATCGCCGGGCCGCCGGCCATCATCGCCGCCAGCTGCTTGGCCGCGGTGACGTAGCGGTTGCCGGGACCGAAGAGCTTGTCGCAGCGCGGCACGCTCTCGGTGCCGAAGGCCATCGCGGCGATCGCCTGGGCGCCGCCGAGCTTGAAGACGCGGCGCACGCCGCACAGCTCCGCCGCCGCCAGCACCGCCGGATCGGCGCTGCCGTCGGCGCGCGGCGGCGTGCAAAGCACGATTTCATCGCAACCGGCCAGCACCGCCGGCACGCCCAGCATCAGCGCGGTGGAAACCAGCGGCGCGCTCCCGGCCGGAACGTACAGCCCCACGCGCGGGATCGCGCGCAGCAGGCGGCCGCAGCGCACGCCCGGCGCGGTGTCGACCTCGAATTCGCTGGCCATGCCGGCACGGTGCCAGGCCAGCAGCCGCTCGCGCGCCTCGGCCAGGGCCGCGCGCAGCGACGCCGGGACGGTGGCGATGGCGGCCGCCATTTCCGCCGGGGTGACTTCGAAGGCGGCCAGTTCGGCGCCATCGAAGCGGCGCGTCAGCGCCCGCAGCGCGGTGTCGCCGTCGGCGCGCACCTGCTCGAACACGCGTTTCACCGCCGCCTCGACCTCGGACTGGTCGCCCGCGCCCGGACGGGCCAGGCACGCCCGTCGCGCGTCGGCGTCGAGCCGGTTCCATTCGATCCGCTTCATGCCAGCATCTGCTCCACGGGGAGGACCAACAGGCCGGAGGCGCCGGCACGCTTCATGTCTTCCAGGCGCTGCCACGTCATCGCGCTGCGGCACAGGGCCTGCAGCGCCACCTGGTCGCGCTGGCCTTCGATGGCCATCACGGTCGGGGTTTCGGCGTCGGGCAGCAGCTTCACCAGCTCGGCCACCTGGTCGCGGTGGGCCTGGAACAGCACCAGTTTGCTCGCGCGCACGCTCATCACCGCGTCAAGGCGGCGCAGCAGCATGGCCGCCAGCTCGGCGCGCTCGTCGCCGAAGGGCTGCGACGGTGCGACCAGCAGCGCCTGGCTCTCGAGGATGACGGCCACTTCCTTGAGCTGGTTCGCCATCAGCGTGCCGCCGGTGGAGACGATGTCGCAGATGGCCTCGGCCTTGCCCAGGCGGGGCGCGATCTCGACCGAGCCCGACAGCATCACCGGCGTGGCCTCGACGCCCTGCTCGCGCAGCCAGCGCGCCATCAGCTGCGGGTAGCTGGTGGCGATGCGCAGGCCGGCGAGGCGCTGCGGACCGGTCCACTCCCAGTCATTGGGCACCGCCACCGACAGGCGGCAGCGGCCGAAGCCGAGCTCGCGGATCGGCCGGAAGGCCTCGCCGCGGCCGTCGGCCAGGCGCTCGCAGGCCTGTTCCTCGAGCACGTTGCCGCCGACCACGCCGAGGTCGCAGGCGCCCTCGGCGATCAGGCCGGGGATGTCGTCGTCGCGGACCAGCAGCAGGTCGATCGGCAGGGATTCGCCGTAGCAGAAGAGCCGGTCGCGGCTTTCCCGGAACGACAGCCCGGCGCGGGCCAGGAGGTCGCGGGCGGGGTCGGACAGGCGGCCCGACTTCTGGATGGCAATGCGTAAACGGTCGTGCGTCCTCATGACGCCCTCCGGGGTTCCGAAACAGTGGGATTCAGTGCGAAGCGTCGGGGGCCCGATGGCCCAGGCGCTCGGCGGCGAGGCGGTAGCCGCCCTCGCCCAGGTCCAGGCAGCGGGCGACGCGGCCGATGGTGGTCACGCTGACGCCGGTGCGGTCGTGGATTTCCCGGTACGGGACCTCCGCGACCAGGTGCGGCACCACGCCCCAGCGGTCGGCCATGGCCTCGAGCTCGGACGGGGTGCAGAGATCTTCCAGGAAGGCCCGCAGTTCGCCGGGCGAGCGCAGGCTCAGGAGGGCCTCGAGCAGGTCCTCGAGGTCCGGGCGGCTGGGCGGGCTGGCGGGGTCGCGGCGTTTCATGGCGCTAATGTAATAGCGTGTTATTACAAAAGCAAGCCCCGGAAGTGAACCCGTGCGCCCCGCCACCGCGCATAATGGGCGCGCCTCGGAGGGGGACCGACGTGACGTCGAACCGCTGGATCACGCTGCTGCTGGGACTGCTGCTCGCGTTCGGCGCCGTTGCCGCCGCGGCCAGCCCCGCCGTGCTCGAACCCGGCGAAGAGCGGCTCGCGCTCACCCCCCACCTCAGCTACGGCATCGACGAAACCGGGCGGGCCGATGCTTCGGCCATGTTCGCCCGCGCCAGCCGGGGCGAATTCATGCCCCTGCCCGGCGACAGCGCGGCCTTCGGCTTCACGCAGGGCGCGTACTGGTTCCATGCGCCGCTCTTCAACCAGAACCCGGCTGAACAGCGCTGGCTGCTGGTGCTGCACTACCCGCTGCTCGACAACGTCGACATCTACCTGCGCTACCCCGATGGCCGGGTCGAGCACATGGCCTCGGGCGACACGCTGCCGTTCAGCGCCCGCAGCATCCGCTACCGGCATCCGAACTTCTGGGTGACGCTGCCGCAGCGCACCGAAGTGGAGCTGCTGGTGCGCGTGGCCAGCCGCAGCTCGATGCAGGTGCCGCTGGCGCTGTACACGCCCACCGCCTTCGCCGAGCTCGAGCGCGATTCGCAGTTCGGCATCGGCCTGTTCTACGGCATTTTGGTGGCGCTGCTTTGCTACAACCTGGTGCTGTGGCTGTCGCTGCGCGATGCCAGCCACTTCTGGTACATGTTCCATGTCACCGGCTTCGGCCTGGTGATGTTCTGCCTCAACGGCCTGGCCTTCGAATACCTGTGGCCGAACTCGCCCTGGTTCGCCAACCTGGCCATCCCCTTGTCGATGGCGGTGTCGCAGGTCGCGATGCACCAGTTCTGCCGGGTGTTCCTGGAGCTGGAGACGCGGCAGCCGATCGCCAACAAGGTCTCGCTGGCGCTGATCGGCTTCTTCCTGCTGATGGGCCTGGCCACCTTCGTGCTCGACTACCGCACCGTGGTGCGGCCGATGACGCTGGCGGTGTTCCCGGGCGCGCTGTTCATCCTGTACCTGGCCATCACCTCGATCCGCAATGACTATGCGCCGGCCAAGGTGTTCCTGATGGCCTGGGCCTTCCTGCTGCTGGGCACGGCGCTGTATGCCTCGGTGTCGTTCGGCCTGCTGGACAAGAACTTCTTCACCGAATACGGCATCCAGATCGGTTCGGCGATGGAGATGATCCTGCTCTCCTTCGCCCTCGCCTACCGCTACGCGCGGCTGCGCAGCGAGAACGAGCGGCTGGTGCGCGAGCACAACGAGCAGCTCGAACGCCATGTCGCGCGCCGCACCTCGGAGCTCAGCACCGCGCTCGAGCAGCTGGCCGAAGCCAACCAGCGCCTGCGCGAGTCCAACCGCCGCGATGCGCTGACCGGGCTGTTCAACCGCCGGCATTTCCGCGACATGTTCGAGCAGCAGCTGCACCAGGCCAACGAACACCGGCAGTCGCTGGGCGTGCTGCTGATCGACCTCGACCACTTCAAGGACGTCAACGACACCCACGGCCACCTCGCCGGCGACGAGTGCCTGCGCTGGCTGGGCCGCTGCCTGCACGACAACCTGGTGGACCACGGCGCGCTGCTGGCGCGCTTCGGCGGCGAGGAGTTCGTGGTGGCACTGCCCGACATCACCGGCGACCGGCTGGTGCAGGTGGCCGAGCAGCTGCGCCTGAAGATCTGCGGCGAACCGGTGCGCTACGCCGGCAACAACATCCGCATCAGCGCGAGCATCGGCGTGTTCCTGCTGCGCCCGGGCGCGGGCCTGGGCGTGGACGAAGCCCTGCACCAGGCCGACGACGCGCTGTACATGGCCAAGAACCGCGGCGGCAACTGCGTGCACGCGGCCGAAGGCATCAGCTAGGCGCGATCCGGCGCACTGGACGCCGGGCGCGAGGCTTCAGGGCCGGCCAGCCTCAGTCCTGCGCGGCACGGGCCGCCGACAGCAGGCGTCCCTCTTCCACCAGGCGCACCGCGGTGGCGACATCGCCATCCATCGCGCGGTCGCGGCCCATGAACGGGATCGCTTCGCGCAGCGCGGCCCAGGCCGCCTGCACCGCGCGCCCCGGCTGGAACTCGCCGGCCGCGGCCAGCTCGCCGCGCAGCGCCTCGACCTCGGCCAGGAAGCCCGGACGATCCGGATGGCCCGGCAGTGGCGCGCCCAGCACCTTGGCGGCCAGCGCCTCGGCGTCGGCCTCGCGGGCCAGCTGGCGGGCGGCGTTGATCATGTCGCGGCGGTAGTCCAGCGCCTGCGCCGCGGTGTACAGCTCCAGGCCCAGCACCTGCGCCAGGTCGGCCGTCATCTCCAGCACGTGGCGGCCTTCGTTGGCGCCCATGGACACGTGGTCCTCGGCGTTCGCGCTGGTGGGGATCGAGTACACGCTGGCCGGATGCGCGCGGCTGGCCAGGTCGTTCACCAGCGCGGCGGCGGTGTACTGCACGATCATGAAGCCGCTCTCGGTGCCGTCCTCGTTGCCGATCAGGAAGGGCGGCAGGCCGTCGTTGGTGGCCGGGTCCACGAGCTTGTTGAGGCGGCGCTCCGAAATGGACGCCAGCACCGGGATCGCGGCCTTCAGGTAGCTCATCGCCAGCGCCAGCGGCATGCCGTGGAAATGGCCGGCCGAGACCACCTGGTCCTCGATCTCGCGGGCACCCTCGAGCCCGGGGAACAGCAGCGGGTTGTCGGTGACGGCGTTGAGTTCGATATCGATGACGCGCTTGGCCTGCTCGAGCGCATCGCGCACGGCGCCGTGAACCTGCGGGATGCAGCGCAGCGAGTAGCTGTCCTGCGGCTGGTGCTTCTTGCCGCCGCGGAACGGACGGAAGCGCTGGTAGAACTTCTCGCGCCCGTGGCGCTGGCTGAACGGCACCCAGTCCCAGCCGATGTCGAAGCCCAGCGCCTGCTGCTCCGGCGTCGCCCAGCTCTCGGGCTGCCACTGCCGGAAGCGCGGCACCAGGTGGTAGGCGATGTCGGACAGGCTGGAGCCATCGAGCAGGCGGCGCAGGTTCGCGGCTACGTGCACCTGCCCCGGATGCGGGCGCAGGGCGTGTACGTGCGGATCGAAGGCGCGCAGGCGACCGGCGAACGCGTCGAGCGTCATCGCGGCGGCGAGGTCGGCGGTGTCGAGCAGGTCCTCGAGCTTCTCGATCGCCAGCACCGCGGTGGCCAGCATCTGCGCGGTGCCGTTGTTCAGCGCCAGGCCTTCCTTGTGCGACAGCTTCACCGGCGCCAGGCCGGCGCGCTTGAGCGCTTCGCCGCCCGGAATGCGCTCGCCCTGGTAGAACGCTTCGCCGCCGCCCAACAGCACGATGGCCAAGTGCGAGAGCGGCGCGAGGTCGCCGCTGGCGCCCACCGAGCCCTTGCGCGGCACCACCGGCACGATGCCGGCGTTGAGCAATGCGGCCATGGCCTCGAGTACGGCCGGGCGGATGCCGGAATGGCCGCGCATCAGCGTGTTGATGCGGATCGCCATCATCGCCCGCACCACGTCGGCCGGGAACGGCTCGCCCACGCACACGGCGTGGGTGACGATCAGGTTGTGCTGCAGTTCCTCGAGCACGCTGTCGCTGGACTCGGAGGCCCCCGGCAGGCCGGTGCGCAGGCGGTGCGCGCCCAGCAGCTTGTCGGCGTTGCTGCCGAAGCCGGTGGAGACGCCGTAGATGGGCTCCTGCTTCTTGACCTGGTCGGCCAGGAAATCCGCGGCGCGCTGCACCGCCGGCATCTGCGCCGGGTCGAGGCGCACGGGCGCGCCGTGGGCGATTTCCGCCAGCTGCGCGCGGTTGAGGCCGCGGCCGTCGAGGGTGATCGGTTTCATCTCAGCGTTTCCCCATCGCGCGCAGCTGCTCCAGCTCGACCTTCAGCACCGATGCCAGCTCTTCGCGGCCCAGTTCGTACTGGTCCTGCGAGGCCATGTCCTTGACCTTGACCACGTTGCGCGCGGCCTCGTCCTCGCCGTAGAGCAGCACGAAGCGGATGCCGGCACGGTCGGCGTACTGGAACTGCTTGGCCAGTTTCTTCACCTCCAGCTGCACCTCGGCATTGATGCCGGCCGCGCGCAGGCGGCGGGCGATGTCGAGCGAATCGGGCAGGCGGGCGTCGTCCATCAGGCCGACCAGCGCCTGCACCGAGCTTTCGGCGGTGGACACGATGCCGGCCTCGCGCAGCTGCCAGAACAGGCGCGTGGCGCCGATCGAGATGCCGACGCCCGGCAGCTTCGACTTGGTGTAGTGGCTGGCCAGGTTCTCGTAGCGGCCGCCCGAGCAGACCGAGCCGATCTGCGGGTGTTCATCCAGCGTGGTCTCGTAGACGGTGCCGGTGTAGTAGTCGAGGCCGCGGGCGATGGAGAAGTTCAGCGCGTAGTTCTTCTCGGGCACGCCGTAGCCCTTGAGCAACTCCAGCACCTCGCGCAGCTCGCTGCGGCCCTGCTCCAGCACCTCGCTGCCGGCGCCCAGCGCCTCGAGCTGCGCCAGCGCATCGGCGTGCGAGGTCGAGCGCACCTGCACGAAGGCCATGATCCGGTCCACCACGTCGTCGGCCAGGCCGAAGTCGGCGCCGACCAGGGTGGCGCGCACCGCCTCGGCGCCGCGCTTGTCGATCTTGTCGATCTCGCGCAGCACCAGCGCCTGGCGCTCGCCGTCGGCGATGCCCACGCCCTCGAAGAAACCGCGCAGCAGCTTGCGGTTGTTGAGCTGGATGGTGAACGGGCCGACCTCGAGCTCGGAGAACACGGCGTGGATGACGGCCGGCATCTCGGCATCGTGGCGCACGCTGAGCGCGTCCTTGCCGATCACGTCGATGTCGCACTGGTAGAACTCGCGGAAGCGGCCGCGCTGGGCGCGCTCGCCGCGGTAGACGCGCTGGATCTGGTAGCGGCGGAACGGGAAGGCCAGGTCGTGCTCGTGCTCGGCGACGTAGCGCGCCAGCGGCACGGTGAGGTCGAAGCGCAGCGCCAGCTCCGGCTGGCCGCCCTGCTCGAGCGCGCCGGTGGACTGCACGAAATAGACCTGCCGCTCGGTCTCTCCGCCGGTCTTGGTCAGCAGCACCTCGGAAAGTTCGAACACCGGCGTCTCCACCGGCAGGAAGCCGAAGCGCTCGTAGTTGCGCCGGATGACGTCGAGCATGCGCTGGAAGGCGATCTGGTCACGGGGCAGCAGCTCCATGACCCCGGGCGTGGTGCGGGGCTTGATCAAGGCGGGACACTCCAAGGCGATGGCGCATTCTAGCTTCTGGCGCCGCCCCGCGAGCCGCCCCGGGCGGCCCGGTGAACGCCGGACTTGCCGAGTCCCGGTTCCGTCACTAGAATAGCCGGCTCGAATCCCTCGGGGTGTAGCTCAGCCTGGTAGAGCGCTACGTTCGGGACGTAGAAGTCGCAGGTTCAAATCCTGTCTCCCCGACCAATTCGACGCAAGAAAGCAAAAGGCCGGCGCAAGCCGGCCTTTCGCGTTTCCGCCTTCCGGGAATTCCCTGTAGGAGGGCCTTCAGGCCCGAAGCCCTTCGCCCAAAAGCTTCGGGCCTGAAGGCCCTCCTACAGGGGGCGGCGGCTCAGAAGGCCCAGACGCCCTCGAGGCGGACGTAGCGGTAGCGATAGTCCGCCCCGCCGCTGGCGCCGTCGGCCGGCGCATCCGAGTAGCCCGCGGTGGCCCGCAGGTAGTGGCCCCGGTCCTTCGGGGTCTGGAAATCCAGCTCCAGCAGCCGCGCCGGCTGGCTGCCGACCCCGGTGAAGTCCTGCCGCCCCGCGCCCACGGTCGCCCGCCACTGGTACCCACCGACGAAGCGCCGGAGCGAGACCACGCCCAAAGCCTGCCGGTAGCGGCCCGGCGCGAAATAGTCGAGCTCGCGCGGGTCGCTGTCGTTGAACTGCCGCAGCCGCAGCTGCAGGCTCAGCCCCTGCGAGGGCACCAGCGCATAGACCAGGTTCGCCCGCAGGTGCCGGCGCAGGTTGTCGCCGCCGAAATCCTGCAGGCCGACCAGGCCGGTGGCGCTCCAGCGGTCGGACAGCGGCCAGTCCAGGGCGGCGCCCGCGTAGGTATGCACCCGGCCCTCGGCCAGGCCGTGGCGGGTTTCGAGCACGTCGCGCTCGAGGAAGAATTCCTTGCGGCGGGCATCGGTGCTGTGGACGCTGGCGCTGCCCAGCAGGTCGTCGCCATTGGTCCCGGCCTCGCCCTGCCAGCGCCAGCCGCCCTCGCCGCCCGCGGCCCGCACGGACAGGCGCTCGTCGCGTTCACGCCAGCCTTCGCCCGAGAACCGGGTGCGCTCGGCACGGAAGCCCCACCAGTGCTCGATGTCCCGACGCGAGACGTCCCAGCCCAGGCTGGCGCGCTCGGCCGCGTTGCCGTCCGAATCCGACGACAGGAAGCCTTCCGCGCGCAGCGCCGGACCCGGCGGCCCGGCGGCGACGGTGGACGCGGACAGCGCCGCGAGCAGGGCAAGCGCGAGGCGCCTCATTTCGTCCCCCAGGTCTTGCGCAGGCTCAAGAGTTCAGCCAGGTAGCCCATCACGCAGACCGGCTGCAGGATCAGGGTGTAGAACAGCGAATAGAACAGGAAGCCGCTGATGTTGCGGCGCACCCGCATGCCCTGCCCTTTGAACATGCGCTGCTGCACCCGGAAGATGATCGCGTTCCAGACCGCCGCCAGCGGCAGCACCAGCAGCGTCATCATCCCCACGATCCAGTAGTGGCCCAGCAGCGCCGCCACGATGCCCGGGATGAAGACCAGGGTGAACACCAGGTCCATCGGCAGGAACAGCAGGTTCCACCAGATGAAGAGCGTGCTCAGCCGCGGCTTCAGCAGCAGCCGGCCGTGGCGCGCGAAGGCCTCCATCAGGCCGCGCGACCAGCGCTGGCGCTGGCGCGAGAACTGGCCCAGCCGGTCCGGCACCTGCGTGAACAGGCAGGCTTCCTCGCAGTAGCCGATGCGGGCGCCGGTTTCGAGCAGGGCCCAGGACACCACGATGTCCTCGCCCACGCACTCGGGCCAGCCGCCCACCTGCTCCAGCGCCGGCCGGGTGTAAAGCGAGAACGCGCCCTGCGCCACCAGCGTGCCGTGGTACATGCTCTGCATGCGCTTCACCGCGGCGATGCCGTGGAAGTAGTCCCACTCCTGGGCGCGCGTCAGCCAGTTCACGCGCGAATTGCGCACCAGCACCGCGCCGGCCACCGCCACGGTGTTCGGCGGGTCGGACAGGAAGCGTTCCACCAGCTTGCGGATCGCGTCCGTGCGCAGGTAGGAATCGCCGTCCACGGTGATCACCAGGCCCGCGCGGGTGCTGGCCAGGCCGTGGTTGAGCGCGGCGGCCTTGCCGCCATTGCGCGGCATCGGCACGACGTGGATGGCCAGCCCGGCGCGGCGCAGGTGCAGGGCCTGCTCGCGCGCGATGGCCAGGGTCTCGTCGGTCGAACCGTCGTCGATCACCGTGACCAGCAGCCGGCCCGGGTAGTCCTGCGCGGCGAGGCTGCGCAGGGTGTCGGCGATGTTGCCGGCCTCGTTGTAGCAGGCCACCAGCACGTCGAGGTCCGGATAATGCGCGACCGGTTTGCGCACCGGGCGGCGGTCGCCGAGGATCGAGCCCGCGAGGAAGGCGTTCATGAAGCCGGGCACGTAGGCGATGAAGGCGATGGTGACCAGCGCGAACGGCAGGCCGGCCAGCCGCGTCAGCTCGCCCAGCCAGGGCTGCGACAGCCACACACTGAAGGCCATCCAGGCCAGGGCCAGCGCCAGCACCAGCATGAACTTGACCGCCACCGGGACGTAGAACCCCCGCCGCCGCGGCAGCAGGGACGACGCGCCGCCGGAGCGCAGCACGTCTTCGGCGCCATCCTGTTCGGGAGACGGCGACCGCGAGGTATCAAGCATGGGTGGCAGCCAGGAAGAAGTCCCGCGGGTACAAGCAAGCCGCGTGCCAACGACTGCTGCATTGCGCCATTCGCAGGAAAATGCACCGGGGGATCGATCCTGCGTCCCCGCCATCGGCCCGTGGTGCGGGCGGCGGGACGTCAAAATGTGACGCGATCGTCATTCCGGCCTGCCACCGGCAAGGCGTTCACATTGGCTACACTCGCCCGGAATAGCCGTGGGGGTGGGGATGAGCTGGATCCTGGGACTGGTGGGCGCGCTGCTTGGCCTGATCATTGCGGACGCGACCCGGGAGGGATTCGGCCTGGTCGCCGGCGCCCTGCTCGGGGCCCTGCTGGGCATGGCCTGGCGCACCCGGCGCCGGATCGCCGAGCTGGAGAAGCGGCTGGCCCGGGTCGAGGTGCTGGCGCGTCGCCCGGCGGTTGCCGCTGCGCAGGGCCTTCCGGACGACGCTGCCGCGGCCCACGCCGCGGCACCGGCCGCCCCGGTCGCCCCCGCCGCGCCCGGCTTCGGCGAGGCCGCACCGGCGCCGGCCATGGCCGGCGCACCGGTCACCCCTGCCGTCCCGCCGCTGGCCACGGCCACCCCGGCCGCGGGCCCGGCGCCGGCGCGCGCCCCGCAACCGCCCCCGATCCCGGCCGAGCCCACGCCCCGCACGACGTGGTCGAACGAACCGCAAGAACCCGACGTCTTCGAGAAAGCCCTCGGCGTGGTGAAGGGCTGGCTGTTCGAAGGCAACGTGCCGGTGAAGCTGGGCGTGCTGGTGCTGCTGTTCGGCGTCGCGGCCGCGATCAAGTACGCCGCCGACGCCGGCTGGCTGACCATGCCGATCGAGTTCCGCCTGGCCGGCATCGCCGCCGCCGCCATCGCCGGCCTGGTCTGGGGCCTGCGCCGCGCGCCCGAGCAGCCGGCCTTCGGCCTGAGCCTGCAGGGCGGCGCCATCGGCGTGCTGCTGCTGGTGGTGTTCGCGGCCTTCCGCAACTACGAGGTGCTGGGCGCGATGCCCGCCTTCGCGATGATCGTGATCCTGGTGGCCGGCGCCAGCGTGCTGGCGGTGAAGCAGGACGCGCCGGCGCTGGCCGTGCTCGGCTTCATAGGCGGCTACCTGGCGCCCGTGCTGCTGTCCACCGGCACCGGCGACCACGTGGCGCTGTTCGGTTACTACGCCGTGCTCAACGCCGCCGTGTTCGCCATCGCCTGGCACAAGCCGTGGCGCGCGCTGAACCTGGTGGGCTTCCTCTTTACCTTCCTGATCGGTGGCCTGTGGGGCGCGAAGTACTACACGCCGGAGAAATTCGCGACGGTCGAACCCTTCCTCGTGCTGTTCTTCCTGTTCTACGTCTCGATCCCGGTGCTGTACGCGCTGGCGGGCCGGGCGCGCAACGGCAAGGTGGACGGCACGCTGCTGTTCGGCACGCCGCTGCTGGCCTTCCCGATGCAGGTCGGGCTGCTGGGCGACGACCGCATGGGCCTGGCCTTCAGCGCGGTGTTCGTGGCCGGCATCTACGCGGGGCTGGCGGCGTGGGCGCAGCGCAATGCCCGCCTGCGCGACCTGGCGCAGAGCGCGGCCGGCATCGGCGTCGTGTTCGCCACGCTGGCCATCCCGCTGGCGCTGACGGCGCAGTGGACGTCGGCGGCGTGGGCGCTGCAGGGCGTGGGCATGGCCTGGCTGGGCCTGCGCCAGGATCGCCGCCTCGTGCGCTGGATGGGCTTGCTGCTGCTGGTGCTGGCGGCGGGCGCGTGGGTCGTCAGCCTGTTCGACTACAGCCCGGACATCCAGGAGCGCTTCCTGCTCAATGGCCACGCGCTGAACCTTACCCTGCTGACGCTGGCGTGGATGGCGGCGAGCTGGCTCTACCACCGTGCAGGCAAGGCGGTGGCGCTGCAGGTCCTGCTGTTCCTGGGCGGGCTGTTCTGGTGGAGCCTGCTGGGCCTGCGCGAGATCGAGGTGAACCTGTCGCCGCGCTTCGATGCGCTTTACTACGGCGGCTTCGCCCTGGTCACCGCGGTGCTGGCGGCGCTGCTGCGCGGGCCGATGGCCTGGCCGCGGCTGTCGTGGCCGCTGGCCGCATCGGTGGTGCTGATGCTGCCGCTGTCGCTGGCCTCGCAGGACCATTACGACGTGACGCTGTTCGACGCGCCGCTGGCGATGTGGTGGCTGGTGCTGGCGCTGGCCCTGCCGACGCTGGCCGCGCTGCGCGAACCGTTCTCGCGGCTGCTGTCGGTCGCGCACATCGCCTGGCTGATGGCGCTGGCCGCGGCCGCCGGCATCACGCTGATGCGCGTGCTGGGCGACGAAGGCGGCCTCGCCGACGGCTGGCTGCTGCCCGCGGTGATGGCGCCGCTGGCGGCGCTGTTCGCGCTGGCGTGGACGCAGCCGCGCCTGGCCGGCTGGCCGGTGGCGGACGCATTCCCGCGCTGGCGCACCGCCTGGCTGGCGATCGCCGGCATCGGGCTTGGCCTCGCGTGGGTGCTCGGCAACTTCCTGCCCGGCGACAGCAGCCCGCTGCCCTGGCTGCCGCTGCTCAACCCGCTGGAGTTGTCGCTGCTGCTGGGCCTGGTGGTGGCGGCCGCCGCACTGCGTTCGCACGGCGACCAGCACCGCCTGGGCGCGCTGGCCTGGGCCGGCGCCGCGCTGTTCCTGCTGACGCTGGCCGTGCTGCGCGCCTGCCACCAGCTGGCCGCCTTGCCGTGGTCGCCGGAAATCCTTGGCGAAACCCTCGCCCAGGCCAGCCTCACCGTCGCCTGGTGCGTCGCCGGCGTCACCGCCTGGGTGCTCGGTTCGCGCCGCCGCGACCGGGCGCTGTGGTGGCTGGGCGCCGCGCTGCTGGGCGTGGTGCTGCTCAAGCTGCTGGTCGTGGACCGCCAGTTCGTCGGCAACATCGCCGGCATCGTCTCCTTCCTGGTCGTGGGCCTGCTGCTGATCATCGTCGGCCGCATCGCCCCCACCCCACCCCGTTCGGAGTAAGCGCATGCGCTCTTTGTTGATGCTGGGACTGCTGGCGGCCGGTGCCGCCACCGCCAACACGCCGCAGGACTACGCGTGGCAGTGGCCCGTGCAGGCCGAAGGCGACGCCGCGGCCTACGTGCTGGAACTGGACGCCGGGGTGCTGCAGCACGTCAGCCGTGCCGACCTGCGCGACCTCGCCGTGTTCAACGCCGACGGCGAGCCGGTGCCTTTCGCCCCACTGCCGCACGAGCAGGCGGAGGAAAGCCGCCGCGAGCCCGTGGCCTGGCTGCGCGTGCCGCTGCCTGCGCCGGGCCAGCCTGAAAGCCTCGCCCTGCGCCTCGAGCGCGACGCCGACGGCCGCCTGCGCGGCCTCGACCTGCGCACCAACGACAGCACGCCCACGCCGCCCGAGCGCCATGACCTGCTGCTCGACCGTGGCGACGAGCCGCCGCCGGTGTCCGCCCTGCACGTGCAGCTGGGCGAAGGCGCCGCACTGCCCGTGAACCTGCGCGTGCGCATCAGCGCCTCGGACGACCTCGCCGAATGGCAGGAGCTCGGCCGCGGGATGCCGCTGGTGGCGCTGGACGACAACGGCCTCCGCATCGAACGCCTGAAGCTCGAGTTCACCGGCAGCGACGCCCGCTACCTGCGGCTTTCCATCGAGAACGACGGCCAGTGGCCGGTGATCGGCGCGCTGCAGGCCGAACGCCGGATGCGCGGCGCCGACACCCGCGAGTGGAAGACGCTCTCGCTGGAAGGCAAGCCCGTGACCGACGTGGCCGGCAGCTTCGACTACGCCACGCCGGGCCCGCTGGCCATCGAGCGCGTGGACGTGGCGCTGCCGACCACCAATGCCGTGGCGGCGGTCCAGATCACCGCCCGCGACGGCGACGAGGGCTGGTGGCGCGGCATCGCCGGCTTCACCGCCTTCCGCCTCGGCAACAACGGCGACGAAGTGCGCCACCTCGCTCCCGATGCCGGCCTGACCCGCGACCGCCAGTGGCGCGTGGCCACCCAGCCGGCGCTGGCCAAGGCGCCGACGCTGCAGCTGCAGTACCGCCCCGAGCGCTTCGTGCTGCTGGCCCAGGGCCCGCGGCCCTACACCCTGGTCGCGGGCAGCGTGCGCGCGGCGCGCGAGGATTACCCGGTGCAGGCGGCGCTGGCCGCGTCGACCACGCCGCCGCAGCCGGCCACGCTCGGCGAAGGCCGCGAGTCTGGCGGTGGCGCGGCGATGGCGCCCAAGCGCGGCGAGGACTGGCAGCGTTGGGTGCTGTGGGCGGTGCTGGGACTCGGCGCGGGCCTGGTGCTGCTGGTGTCGCTGCGCGTGCTGCGCCATCCGAAGCCGGAATAATCCGGCAATTCGCGTCGAAACGGGGGAGAGAGAACGTGTCTGATCCGAGAAACAGCGCCTACGCGGGTGCGGGCCGAGTTGCTTCCAGCCTCGTGAACGCAAGCGTCACGACGGCCTTCGAGCTTCCCGGCCAGCGCGTGGTGCGCAGCCTGGGCGTGGTCCGCGGCATCACGGTCCGCTCCCGCTCCGTCGTGGGCAACTTCCTGGGCGGCATCCAGTCCCTGTTCGGCGGCAACATCACCATCTACACGGAACTCTGCGAGCAGGCGCGCCAGGAGACCTATCGCGACATGGTGCAGGAAGCGCGCAGGCTCGGCGCCAACGCCATCATCGGCATGCGTTACGACGCCACCGAAATCATGACCGGCCTGACGGAAGTGCTTTGCTACGGCACCGCGGTCGTCGTCGAGCCCGACGACACCAAAGCCTAGCCGGCGCGCCACAGGTCTGTTGCCATGTGTCCGCAGCACCCGGCTTGCCATCGGTTGACACGCGATAAGTGCTACTTTAGTGTCACTTAATGCGCACCGAACTCGTCACCACGCTCAAGCGCCAAGCCACGGAACTGCTCGCGGATGTCGAGCGGGACAAGCAGCCAATCCTGATCACCCAGCATGGCCTGCCCAGTGCCTACCTCGTGGACGTGGAATCCTACGAGTTGCAGCAGGAAAGGATGACTGTCCTCGAGGGCATCGCACGCGGTGAAATAGCGATCGCCGAGGGCCGGACCCTGAGCCATGCCCAGGCCGGGAAGCGCCTGGGCAAATGGTTGAAATAATCTGGTCCGAGCCGGCGTTGGCGGACCTCGAGGCCATCGCGGACTTCATCGCACTGGAGAACCCGGCGGCCGCGGCCGCCCTGGTCAGGCGCG
Organism: Arenimonas metalli CF5-1; assembly: GCF_000747155.1. Classification (GTDB taxonomy): domain Bacteria; phylum Pseudomonadota; class Gammaproteobacteria; order Xanthomonadales; family Xanthomonadaceae; genus Arenimonas; species Arenimonas metalli. The sequence continues at coordinate 61,953 of NZ_AVCK01000020.1, forward strand.
TCTACGGACACATGAGCCAGCTTGCCGCACATCCCGCCAGTGGCTCCCGCGTGCCTGAGTTGGGACCCCGTAACCGGTACCGCCAAATCGTGGAACCACCCTGCCGTGTCATCTATCGGCACGACCGGCTGTGCGTGCACGTCGTACACGTCATGCGGACGTCGCGAATCCTGCGCCCGCAGGATCTGGATCGCCTCACGCCACCCGAGTGAAACCATCAAGCCGCATCCAAGCCACCGGAGACTGATATGCCCCGTTCGAAGGCCGTGTTCCCGGCAAGGTTCTACGCGTTGCTCTTCCTGGTCGGGATCGCGAGCTTCGTGGTGCACGAATTCGCGCACTGGCTCATGGGCGCCCTGCTTGGCTACGAGATGGTGGCCACGCTGAACTCGGTGACGCCGGTTGGCCCGGTGACCCCGCGCGACCTGGCGCTGATCGCCGGCGCCGGACCACTGCTCACCTTGGGCCAGGGCCTGCTGGGTTTCTGGCTGGTGGGCAGGTCGCGGAGCCACCCGGGCTTCGCCCTGCTCTACATCGCCGTCTTCATGCGGCTGGTGGCGGCCGGCGTGAGCGTGTTCAACCCGAATGACGAGGCGAAGCTGAGCCAGCTGCTGGGACTGGGCACGTGGACCCTGCCCGTGCTGGTGGTTGGCGGGCTGCTCGCGCTGGTGGTGGTCGCCAGCCGACGCCTGCAGCTGAAGCTCCGCGACCAGTTGCTCTGCTACGTGGTCGCGTCCGTCGCCGTCACCCTGGTCGTGGGCGTCGACATGGCCGTTTGGCCAAAGGGTTGAACTCAGGCAGGGCCGGGGATCGCGTCGAATCGTTGACGCAGCGCGGCCAGACCGAGGGCGCCTGAACCACCCGGCGACACTCGCGCTTCGAGGCTCGCCTGCGGATCGGCACCCGCCTTGGGCAGCGGCTCGACCGCGGCCAGACGGTACGCCTCGCGGAAGGGCAGGCCGGCGACGGCGAGTTCAACCGCCTTGTCGGTGGCAAACATGCCGTCGTCGAAGGCCTGCGCCAGACGCTCCGGCTTCCACTGCAGTCCGCGCAGCAGGTTCGGCAGCAGGGCCAGCGCGCCGAGGCCGCGGCCGAAGGCATGGAAGAGCGCGCCCTTGGTGTACTGCAGGTCGCGGTGATAGCCGCTGGGCAGGGACAGCAGGTTCTCGAGTTCGGTGCGGGCGGCGGCGACGCTGGCATAGGTCGCGCGCATCAGTTCGACCAGGTCGGGGTTGCGCTTGTTGGGCATGATCGAGCTGCCGGTGGTGTACTGCGGCGGCAGGCCGACGAAGCCGAACTCGGCGGTGGTGAACAGGCTCAGGTCCCAGGCCAGGCGGCGCAGGTCCAGCATCGCGGCGCCCAGCGCGTCCACGGCCGCGATCTCGAACTTGCCGCGCGAGAGCTGGGCGTAGATCGGGCTGACCTGCGTGCGGGCGAAGCCGAGCTCCTTCGTGCTGCCCTCGCGGTCCAGCGGCAGGTTGACGCCGTAGCCGGCGGCGGTGCCCAGCGGGTTGGCGTCGATCCAGTCGCGGGCCTGGCCGGCACGCACGGCGTTGTCGATGAAGGCCTCGGCGAAGCCGGCCCACCACATCGCGGTGGACGAAACCACGGCGCGCTGCAGGTGGGTGTAGCCGGGCATCGGCAGCGCCTCGGTTTCGGCGCGCTGCAGGCAGACTTCGGCGGATTCGCGGCACACGGCCTGCAGCTCGCCCAGCTTGCGCTTGAGCCACAGGCGCGTGGCCACCAACACCTGATCGTTGCGGCTGCGGCCGGTATGGATCTTGCGGCCGGTGTCGCCCAGGCGCTCGACCAGGCGCGATTCGATGGCGGAATGGCCGTCCTCGAAGCGCTCGTCCAGCACGAAGTCGCCGGACAGCAGGTCGGCCGACAGCAGCGACAGTTCGCGGCACAGCGCCGTGCACTCGTCGTCGGTCAGGATGCCGATGCGGGCCAGACCGCGCGCATGCGCCGCCGAGGCGGTGATGTCGTCCTGGATGAACTCGCGGTCCAGCAGCACGTCGCCGCCGGCCAGGAAGGCCTGGATGCGCGGGTCTACTTCCACGCCGGGTTTCTGCCAAAGCAGATCGCTCATGTCGGGATTCCCATCGTTTCCGGCAGGCCGAAGGCCAGGTTGAGGTTTTGCAGGGCCTGCGTCGCCGCGCCCTTGAGCAGGTTGTCGAGCGTGGCCACCACCACCAGCCGGCGGCCATCGGCCGACAGCGTGAAGCCGCCGACCTCGGCACCGTGGCGGCCGGCGATGCGGCTGACCCAAGGCGCGTCGTCGACCACCCGCACCAGCGATTCGTCGGCGTAGGCGGCGGCGTAAAGCGAACGCACGGCATCCAGCGTCGTGGCGTCGGCAAGATGCAGGTTGGCGGTCAGCGTGATGCCGCGGAAATGCGGCGCCACGTGCGGCATGAACTCGATCGGGTGGCCGAGCTGGCGCGTCACCTCGCGCTCGTGCACGTGGCCGGTGAGCGCATAAGGCATCAGGTTGTCGCGCAGCTTGTCCGGATCGTTCTTGTCCGAAGCGCTGGTGCCAGCGCCGGAGTACCCCGACACGCCGAAGCACTGGACCGGCCCGGCGAGCGCCGCGCGCATCGGCGCCACCGCCAGCTGCATCGCCGTGGCGTAGCAGCCCGGGTTGCTGATGCGGGTCGCGCCGGGCGCGGAGGCGCGGGTGCGTTCGGGCAATCCGTAGTGCCAGGCATCGTCGAAGCGGTAGTCCGCCGAGAGATCCACCACGACGGTCCGCCGCGCCTTCGTGTCCAGCGCGGCCACGAACGGCGCGGCCATGCCGTTGGGCAGCGCGAGCACCAGCGCATCGGCGCCCTGCCCCGCGGCCGCGCCGGCGTCGAGGTTCACATAGCGCAGGTCGCCGGCGTAGGCCGGCTCATGGTCGCCCAGCCGCTGGCCGTCACGTTCGCGCGAGGACACGAAGCCGAGCGTGAAGCGCGGGTGCGCCGCCACCAGCCTGATCAGCTCGGCGCCGACGTAGCCGCGGGCGCCCACCAGGCCCAGGGGAATGGACTCACTCACTGCCGCGACTCCAGGGAAGGGTTCATGGCGCCACCCCATGCTCAAGCTTGAAATCCAGGTGCCGGCGGATCGTCGGCCACTCGTTGTCCAGGATGGAATACACGGCGGTATCGCGCAGGTGTCCGTCGGCCATCCGCATCTGCCGCCGCAGCACGCCGTCGAAGTTCGCCCCCAGCCGCTCGATCGCCCTGCGCGAGCGCTGGTTGAACACGTGCGTGCGCAGCTCGACCACGCTGCAGCCCATGGCGTCGAAGGCGTGGCCCAGCAACAGCCGCTTGGCCTCGGTGTTGAGCGCCGTGCGCTGGACCCGCTGCGAGTACCAGGTGTAGCCCAGCTCCAGGCTGGGGATCAGCGGATCCATCCGGAAGAAACGCGTGCTGCCGACCGGATCGCCGGCCGCGTTTCGCACCAGGAACGGCATTGCCGTGCCCGCTTCGCGGTCCTGCATCGCCTTGGCGATATAGCCGCGCACCGTCTCCGGGCCCGGCACCGTGGTGTACCAGAGGTTCCAGAGCTCGCCATCGGACGCGGCGGCCAGCAGCTCCTGGCCGTGCTCGCGCTGCAGCGGCTCCAGCGTGACGTGGATGCCTTGCAGGATCGGCGGAATGGTCCAGTGCAGGTTGGTGATCATCTCAGCCCTTGAGCGTGGCCGGCCGGGCCAGGCAGTGTTCTACGGCGTAGTGTACCTGCTCCCAGCCCTCCAGCCCGTACCAGAACACGTTCCACTTCTCGCCCTTCATGCAGCCGTCGGCCTCGTCGAAGTAGAAGTCATTGACCGGGTTGCCGGCGCGCGCGCGCCAGAACAGCTGCGGCATCTCGGCCCGCATCACCTGCCAGGCGGCGCGGCCCAGGCCCTCGCCCTGCGCGTCGTCGCTGACCGCGAACTTGTCCAGGTGCGGGATGCCATCCTCGAGCGTGATGATCAGCGCCGCGCGGTAGTGCTCGCTGACGTAGGCCTTGTACAGCTTCGTCTTCTCGAAGTAGTCCGGTGCCAGCTTGCGCCCGAAGCCCGACTCCACCAGCTGCCGAAGCCGCTTGAGGTCGAGCTTCTTCCACGAGGTGACGCTGCGCACCTGCTCGCCGCGGCGCACCAGGGTGCCCGAGCCGCGGTGGGTGAACAGCTCCTTGGCAAGCTGGTCCGGGCGCGTGATCGACACCGAGCTGGCCGGCGGCAGCGCCATCAGCAGGTCGTGGATCTGCTCGATCTTCACCTTCATGCCCGAATGCAGCCAGGGCTGGCGCAGCAGCTCGGCGTACTCGGTGCTGAGGTTGATCGAGTCGATCACGTTCCCCTCGCCGTCCAGCAGGCCGCCGGTGCCGGTGAGGAAGATGATCTTGTAGGGCTGCAGCTTCTTGACCAGGTCGTTGGCGGCCCAGTCGGCGTTGACGTTGAGGATCTGGCCGCCGGCGGTCTCGCCCAGCGAGGCGATCACCGGGATCGAGCCAACCTTGATCGCGGCCTGGATGCTGGCCACGTGCACGGCCTCGACCTTGCCGACCAGCCCGTACTTCCGCTTCGAGAGGAAATCGCACTCGAACACGCCCGAGGTGATCGAGGTCGCGCGCACGCCCTGCGCCTGCAGGGCCTCGACCAGGCGCAGGTTCTCCTGCTGCGACACCCGGCGCACGATCGCCAGCGCCGCCGCATCGGTCACGCGCAGGCCGTCCACGGTCTTCTTCTCGATCTTCGCCGCCTTCATCTCCTCGTCCAGCTGCGGGCCGGCGCCGTGGATCACGATCGGCGTCAGGCCCACCTGCTGCAGGAAGGAAAGCGAACTCACCAGCGCATCGAGGTCGTCGCGCAGGATCGCGCCGCCGACCTTGACCACGGCGAAGCGCTCGGCGTCGAGCTGGCTGAAGCGCTTGAGGTATTGCTGGATCTCCTTGGCGCTGGCCATGTTGGACAGCAGGCGGACGATCGTGGTGCGCATCTCAGTCATGGTCAGGGTCGGCAAGGCAGGTGGCGGGGTCCGGAAGCGTCCTCCGGAGGGTTTCGGTCTGGGCCGCGCTGTCGGGCACGGCCAGGGCATGCGTTGTCATGAGGCCTCCAGCAAGCGGACGTAATGGCGGGCAACGGTTTCAAGCTGCTCCAGCGCGACCCACTCGTCGGCGGTATGCGCCTGCGCGATGTCGCCCGGGCCGAACACGAACGCCGTCAGGCCCGCGGCCGAGAACAGCGAGGCCTCGGTCCAGAAATCCACGGCATTGCCGATCGGCAGGCCGAGCTCATCGGCAAGGTCGCGCGCGGCGAGTCGCTTCGCCTCCGCGCAGGCGATATCGCCGGCGGGCAGCGAGGGGCCGCTGAAGGTTTCTTCGTACGAGGCCAGCGCGGCCGGATCGGCAAAGCCACGGAAGCGCGCGTGCAGGTCCGCCGGCGCCTGCGAGGGCAGCGGCCGGAAGCCGAAGCGCAGCTCGGCCCGCGGCGCGATCATGTTGGCCTTGATGCCGCCCTCGACCCGGCCGATGTTGAAGCGCAGGCCGGTGAGGCCGCCGAAGCGCGCGTGGTCGAGCGACTCGACGAAGTCCAGGGCCTGGTCGCCCCACCGGATCGCCGCGTGCAGCGCGCTGGCGGTGCGCGCCTGCTGCCCCGAGGCATGCCCCGCCTGCCCGGTGAACTGCATCAGCACGGAGCTGATGCCGCGGTGCGCGAGCACGGCCTCGGCCATCGTCGGCTCGGCGATGATCGCCTCGCTGAAGCCGTGGTCCGACGCCAGGAAGGCGGCAATGCAGCGCGCGTCGTTGGCCTCTTCGTCACTGGTGAACAGGAAGGCCGCGTCGCCGGTGGTACGCGCGGCCGCGGCCAGCAGGCAGGCCGCCGCACCCTTGATGTCGCAGGCACCGAGGCCAATGGCGCGATCGCCGGTGACGCGCAGCACGTGCGGATCGGCGCTCCAGCCCGGCGACGACGGAACCGTGTCCAGGTGCACGTTGAACACCCGCTTCGGCGCGCCGCGCACGGCCAGCAGCGACACCGCGCCGGCGCCGTGGTCGGTGACGGTGCAGCTGAAGCCCGGCAGGTTCGCCTGCAGGTAATCGAAGATTCCGCCGGTGCCGATCTCGCGCGGCGGATTGCGCGTGTCGTACGAGACCAGCGCCTCGAGGTGTCTGAGTACATCCTGCAGCATCGGTATTTCCTGTTCTGCTCCCTGTAGGAGGGACTTCAGTCCCGAAGCCTTTCGGCGAGAAGCTTCGGGACTGAAGTCCCTCCTACAGGGGGTTGCCGAGGGAGGGTCAGGGGGTGCGGTTGATTTCGGCCCAGAGCGTGCTGCTCATGCCGTAGAGGCGGATGAAGCCCTCGGCCTCGGCCACGCCCCAGTCGGCCGACTGCGCGTAGGTGGCGCCCTTGGCGTGCAGCAGGTGCGGAGAGCGCACGGCCACGGCATCGACGCGCCCGCCCTGGGTTTCCAGCACCACTTCGCCGTTGACGCAGGCCTGGCTGGACTGCAGGAAGGCCTCGAGGTCGGCCTTGAGCGGGTCGTTGTAGAAGCCTTCGTACACCAGCTCGACCCACTTGCGCGCCACCTCGGGCTTGAAGCGGTTCTGCTGCTTGGTTAGCACCGCCTCCTCGAGCGCGCGGTGGCCGGCCAGCAGCGCCGCGAGGCCCGGCGCCTCGAAGATGATGCGGCCCTTGAGGCCGATGGTGGTGTCGCCCGTGTACATGCCGCGGCCCACGCCGTACTTCGCGAACAAGGCGTTGAGCTTCGCCAGCAGCGCGGCGCCGGCCATCGGCTGGCCGTCGAGCGCCACGGCCTCGCCCTGCTTGAACGTCAGCGTGACGCGCAGCGTCTCGGCCGGCCACTCGGCGCGCGGCGCGCACCAGCCGCGGGCGCCCTCGCCCGGCGCTTCCCAGCGGTCGATCTCGCCGCCGGACAGGGTCAGGCCCAGCAGGTTCTCGTTGATGGTGTAGCTCTTCTGCTTGGCGCGCACCTCGAAACCGCGCTCCTCCAGGTAGGCCTGCTCGTAGGCGCGCGTCTGCGTGTGCTCTTTCTGGATCTCGCGGATCGGCGCCACGATCTCGTAGTCGCCGGCGGCCTTCACCGCCAGGTCGAAGCGCACCTGGTCGTTGCCCATGCCCGTGCAGCCGTGCGCGATGGCGCGCGTGTCCAGCTCGGCGGCACGCTTCAGCGCCGCATCCACGATGAGGTAGCGGTCGGACACCAGCAGCGGGTACTGCCCCTGGTAGCCCTCGCCCGCCATCACGAAGGGCTTCACGAAGCCGTCCCAGATCGCCGGCCCGCCGTCGACCGTGACCTGGCTCGCCGCGCCCAGTTCGGCCGCGCGGGCTTCGATGTAAGCACGCTCCTCCGCATCCACGCCGCCGGTATCGGCGAACACGGTATGCACCGCCCACCCGCGCTCCTTCAGCCACGGAATGCAGAAGCTGGTGTCAAGGCCGCCGGAAAAAGCGAGCACGATGTTCTTGCTGGTCATGTCATTTTCCTGAAAAGCCCCTCTCCCTTTGGGAGAGGGGTTGGGGAGAGGGGGTTCTTACTGTTTAGCCAAAGCCGCCATCACGGCCTTCTGCACATGCAGCCGATTCTCGGCCTCCTCGATCGCAATGCACTGCGGCGAATCCATCACCGCATCGGTCGCCTTCACGTTCCGCCGCAGCGGCAGGCAGTGGCTGAAGACGCCGTGGTTGGTCAGCGCCATCTTGGCTTCGTCCACGATGAAGTGCTTGTGCGCGTCCCGGATGGGCTTTTCCTGGTCCCAGCGGCCGAAGTACGGGATCGCGCCCCAGCTCTTGGCGTACACCACGTCGGCGCCGGTATAGGCCTCGGTGATGTCATGGCTCATGCGGAAGCTGCCGCCGGACTCGGCCACGTTGTCGCGCGCCCAGCCGAGGTAACGCTCGTCCAGCGCGTACTCGGGCGTCGGGCACAGCAGGGTCACGTCCATGCCCATGCGGGTGGCGATGGTGAGCGCCGAGTTGGCCACCGCGGTGTTGAGGGGCTTCGGGTGGTAGGTCCAGGTCAGCACGAACTTCTTGCCGCGCAGGTCGGGCGTGCCGAAGTGCTCCTGCAGCGCCAGCGCGTGCGCCAGCTCCTGGCAGGGATGGGTGATGGTCTCGAGGTTGATCACCGGCACCGTCGAGTACTTCGCGAAGGCGCGCAGCACCCGGTCCTCCCGGTCCACCGACCAGTCCTGGAACTTCGGGAAGGCCCGCACCGCCACCAGGTCCACGTAGCGCGACAGCACCCGCGCCACCTCGGCGATGTGCTCCTCGGCCTCGCCGTCCATCACGGTGCCGACCCCGAACTCGATCGGCCACGCGTCCTTGCCCGGCTGCAGCACCACCGCATGGCCACCCAGCTGGAAGGCGCCCAGCTCGAAGCTGGTGCGGGTCCGCAGCGAGGGATTGAAGAAGACCAGGGCGATGGACTTGCCCTTGAGCTGGTCGCCGGCCTTGCTGCGCTTGAACGCGGCCGCCTGCGCGAGCGCCGCGTCGAGCTCGGCGCGGGTCCAGTCCTGGGTGTTGAGGAAATGCTTCATGGTGGGGTCCTGGTGGAAACCAAAAACAAAAAAACCCAGCGCAAGGCTGGGTTTTTCCGGTGAACAAGCAGTGACGTCCGGGTTACCCAGCTGGCGTGGCGGATTCCGGTCGGCGCGCGCGAGACGTCATGCCCGCCGCCATGTAGGCGGAGCTGAGGATGTCGGCAGGGGCGGCGCAGGTGCTCATTGGGGGGCGAGTATGCCGGGGGCGGGGCGAGGCCGCAACTCAGCGGGCCGCGGCCGCGGCGTCGTCCGGGGTCACCGAGACCCGGATGCGCAGGCGGTTGCCCGGGTCGTACGGCAGGCGGGACATGTATTTCTCGCCCTTGTACATGTACTCGACGTCGTAGCCGACCACCTGGGACTCCTCGCGCTCGACCTCGACCAGCTGGCAGCCCCGGGCCTCGGCCTCGGCGCGCTGGCGGGCGATGTTGTTGCCGATGGCGCCGCCGGCGACCGCGCCGACCACGGTGGCGGCCTTGCGGCCATCACCCTTGCCGACCTGGTTGCCCAGCGCGGCGCCGACCAGGGCGCCGATGACGGTGCCGCCGGTGGTGCGGCCGGTGCTGCGGTACTCGACCTCGTCGCAGCGCTCCTCGGGGGTGCGGGTGACCACGCGCTCGACCACTTCGTCGGCGCGCAGCACCTGGGCGTAGCCGTAGCTGACGTTCTCGGGCACCGCCGGGGCGTAGTAATCGTCGTCCCCGTACTCGTCCCCGGCGTACTGCGCCAGCGCCGGGCCGGACAGGGCCAGCAGCAGGATCGGAAGGGTTCGGATGGCGGCGGTCATCAAACGTTCTCCGTGGGCGGTCGGGCCGGGCCGCCGGGGCGACGGGCGGGGCACGAGCGACCCGGGAATTAAAGCCCCGAGCGCCTGAACCCAAGCCTAAGATTTTCGTTAAGCGGGCTCGCCGGGCTTGCTAGACTCTGGCTTTCCGTCCGTGCCCGACCATGGAACTGCGCCTCTACAACAACCTCACCCGCCGGCTCGAAGCCTTCGAGCCCGCCGACCCGCGCCGGGTCACGATGTACGTCTGCGGACCCACGGTCTACAACTACGTGCACATCGGCAACGCCCGCCCGCCGGTGGTGTTCGGCGTGCTGGCCCGGCTGCTGCGCCGCCACTACCCGCGCCTGGTCTACGCCCGCAACATCACCGACGTGGACGACAAGATCAACCAGGCCGCCAGTGACCAGGGCGTGCCGATCAGCGCGATCACCGACCGCTTCGCCGCCGCCTACCACGAGGACATGGCGCGCCTGGGCGTGGATCCGCCCGACGTGGTGCCCTACGCCACCGCCCACATCCCGCACATCATTTCGATGATCGAGCGGCTGATCGCCTCCGGCCACGCCTACGCGGCCGAGGGCCACGTGCTGTTCTCGGTGGCCAGCTATCCGGACTACGGCAGGCTCTCGCGCCGCGACCCGGACGAGATGCTGGCCGGCGCCCGCGTCGAGGTGGCGCCGTACAAGCGCGATGCCGGCGATTTCGTGCTCTGGAAGCCGTCCACCCCCGACCTGCCCGGCTGGGACTCGCCCTGGGGCGTCGGCCGCCCGGGCTGGCACATCGAGTGCTCGGCCATGGCCGAGACCCACCTGGGCGACACCATCGACATCCATGGCGGCGGCGTCGACCTGCAGTTCCCGCACCACGAAAATGAAGTGGCACAGAGCACCTGCGCCCACGGCGGCCAGGTCTTTGCGCGCTTCTGGCTGCACAACGGCATGCTGAATCTCGGCGGCGCCAAGATGTCCAAGTCGGTGGGCAACGTGTACCTGGTGCACGACCTGCTCGACCAGCACCCGCCCGAAGCGCTGCGCTACGCCCTGCTCTCGGCCCACTACCGCCAGCCGCTGGACTGGTCCGACGGCCTGATCGAGCAGTGCGTGCGCACGCTCGACCGGCTCTACGGCACCCTGCGCGACCTCGCCGACGTCCCCACGGTCGAACCCATGGTGCCGTTCGAAGTCGAATCGGCCCTGTGCGACGACCTGAACACCCCGGCCGCGCTTGCCGAGCTCTCGCGCATCGCCGGCGAGGCCCGCAAGGCCACCAGCGCGATCTCGCGCGCCAGCCTCAAGGCCGAACTGCTCGGCGGCGGCCTGCTGCTGGGCCTGCTGCAGCAGCGGCCGGAAGCCTGGTTCAGCCGCGGCAGCGAGGACGGCGACGACGCCCGCATCCAGGCCCTGGTGGACGAACGCAACGCCGCCAAGCGCGCCCGCGACTTCCTGCGCGCAGACGCCATCCGCAAGCAGCTGGCCGAGGAAGGCGTGCTGCTCGAGGACACCGCCCAGGGCGTTCGCTGGAGGCGCGGCTGATGCGGCCGACCGAAGCCAGCGCGGCGCTGGCCCAGGCCGCGATCGCCGACGAGTTCGCCTTCTTCGGCGACTGGTCCGAGCGCTACCAGTACCTGATCGACCTGGGCCGCAAGCTGCCGCCCTTCCCCGAGGAATGGAAGTCCGAGGCGAACCGCCTGCACGGCTGCCAGTCCATGGTCTGGATCGTCGCCGAAGGAAATGCCGATGCGCTGGAATTCCACGCCATCAGCGACTCGACCATCGTCTCGGGGCTGATCTACCTCGCGCTGCGCGTGTATTCCGGCCGCAGCGCCGCGGAGATCCTGGCCACCACGCCCGACTACATCGCCGGCATCGGCCTGGCCAAGCACCTCTCGCCGACCCGCAGCAATGGCCTGGCCTCGCTGCTGGCCTTCATCCAGGACACCGCCCGGCGGCACCTGCCCGCCCAGGAGTAAACGCATGCCCCACGCCCGCCGCCTGCTGGCGATCTGCCTCGCCGCCGCCCTCGCCGCCCCGGCCGCCGCGCACGCCGCCGGCGAGGGGCTCGCGCCCGCGCTGGCCGAGATGCCCGCCAGCACGCAGCGGCTGGCGCCGGTGGTGGCGCGCTTCCGCAGCGACCTGGCCAGCCTAGAGCGCGTGCGCGACATCACCGCCGGCCCGCGCCGTGAAGCCGCGCTGCGCGAGCTGTACCAGGCCTGGCAGGCGCGCCTCGCCGAGATCGACCCCGGCACGCTGGGCCTCGAAGACCGTCTCGACCACGCGCTGATGACGCGCGAACTCGGCTACCGCCTCGGCCAGCTCGACTTCAGCCGCAGCCGTTATGAAGAAGCCGCGCCGCTGCTGCCGGGCGTGGACGCGCTGGTGGCGCTGGCCGAAGCGCGCCGCGCGCTCGAGTACCCCGATGGCCGCGCCAGCGCCGACGTGCTCGACCGCAGCCGCCGCGCGCTGGCCGACCTGCAGTCGCGGCTTGAGAAGGACCCGAAGGCGCTCGGCACCTCGCCTATCGTCGCCTTCCGCGCCGCGCGCCTGCTCGACGCCGTGCGCGAGGACCTGCGCCAGTGGCACGGCTTCCACGCCGGCTACGACCCCGACTTCACCTGGTGGACGCGCCAGCCTTACGAAGCCCTGGACAAGCAGCTCGAATCGCACGCGAAACTGCTGCGCGATAAGCTCGCCGGCGCCAACGACCCCGAGACCATCATCGGCGACCCGATCGGCCGCGAGGCGCTGCTGACCGGCCTGCGCCACGAGCTGATCCCCTACACGCCCGAACAGCTGATGGACCTGGCCGAGCGCGAGCTGGCCTGGTGCCAGCGCGAGCTGGACAAGGCCGCGGCCGAGATGGGCCAGGACGACTGGCGCCGCGCGCTGGAGATCGTGAAGTCGCGCCATCCGGCGCCCGGCGAGCAGCCGAAGCTGGTGGTCGAACTGGCGGACGAAGCGATCGCCTTCATGGAGGCGAACGAGCTGCTGACCGTGCCCGAACTGGCCAAGCGCGACTGGCGCATGACCATGCTCACGCCCGAATACCAGCTGCAGGCGCCGTTCTTCCTTGGTGGCCAGGACGTGTGGGTGGCCTACCCCACCGACACCATGCCGCACGACAAGAAGCTGATGGCGCTGCGCGGCAACAACCGCCACTTCTCGCGCGCGGTGGTGCACCACGAACTCATCCCCGGCCACCACCTGCAGTACTTCTACAACACGCGCTACCAGCCGCACCGCGAACTGTTCGACACGCCGTTCTGGGGCGAGGGCTGGGCGCTGTACTGGGAATTCCGGCTCTGGGACCTGGGCTTCGCGAAGACGCCCGAGGACAAGATCGGCATGCTGTTCTGGCGCAGCCACCGCGCCGCGCGCATCCTGTTCTCGCTGGGCTTCCACCTGGGCGAGATGGCGCCGGACCAGGCCGTGGACCTGCTGGTCGAGCGCGTCGGCCACGAGCGCGAGAACGCCCGCGCCGAAGTGCGCCGCAGCTTCGCCGGCGACTACGGCCCGCTGTACCAGATCGCGTACATGATCGGCGGCCTGCAGTTCAACGCCCTGCACAAGGAGTTCGTCGCCTCCGGCCGCATGACCGAACGCGACTTCCACGACACCATCCTCAAGGGCGGCCCGATGCCCGTGGCCGCCGTCCGCGCCCGCCTCCTCGGCGAACTACCCCCGGGCGAACTGCCGCGCGACTGGCGCTTCTACGACTTCGGGAAGTAGGGGTCTTTGGCCACTGATGAACACGGATAGAGCGAGAAGAAATTCTTGACGCGGATTAACGCGGATAAACGCGGATAAGGCAGAAGCGATCGGGAATTGGTCCTCGCTCGCCGGGCCATCTTGCGAAGAACCACTCCCGCGTTTGCTCTATCCGCGTTCATCCGCGTTAATCCGCGTCAAAAATATTTCTTGGCTTTATCCGTGTTCATCTGTGTTCATCCGTGGCAAAAAAACAGGTTCTTCACCCAAGTCCGGGGAAGGCCGCCCGGATCTTCAGGAAGAAGTAGGCGTCGTCCCGGTAGCCGTAGGCCACCCGCTTGATGACCTTGATCTTGTTGTTGATGCCTTCGACCAGATTGGTTCCCAGCGGCCAGCGGCAGTGGGCCAGGATCCCCGACAGGTAGGGCTCGAGCCGCCGCACGAACACGCGCAGCGGCTCCAGGCCGCTGCGCAGGGCTCGTCGCTTCCAGCTCTTCCACGCTTTCCAGGCCCATGCCTCGCGCCGGTAGCGCCATAGCCCCTTCAGGTCTTCTTTCAGCAGGTAGACCGTCAACAAGGCCTTGTTGGCCGCCAGCAGCTCTTCCAGCCGCACCACCTGCTCGTCGGGCACGTTCTCCCGATTACGAAGTAGCAGCCAGCGCGATGTCTTGACCACCCGCCGGGCCGGCTTATCGGCGCGCAGCCGGTCTGCCTCGTCCACCCGGACCCGGTCGATCACCTCCCGGCCGTACTTGGCCACGACATGGAACAGGTCGTAGACGACCTCCGCGTTCGGGCAATGCGCCCGAACCTCCAGGTCGTAGGCGGAGTTCATGTCCATCGCCACGGCGCGGACCTGGGCGCAGCGCACCGGGCCCAGCAGCTCAAAAAACGGCCTGATTTCCGCTCTCGAACGCCCGCGCCCCACCCACAGCACCCGCTTGCGCTCGGGGTCGACCACCACGGTCGCGTACCGGTGGCCCTTCTGGATCGCGAACTCGTCCATCGCCAGCAGCCGCACGCCGTCCAGGTTCGGCGGGCCCAGCGAGCGCTCCAGATGCCGGAAGTCGATCGCTTTGACCGTCTTCCAGTCCAGCCCGAACCACCGGGCGGTGTGCCGCACCGATGTCCCGGCGCACAGCCGGGCCACGCTCTCGGCCAGCCGCCGGGTCACCCGGGCGTGGGGGTCTAGCCAGTCCAGTCGCTCAAGCCTCGGGCCGCAGCGCGGGCAGGCCAGGCGCAGCCGCGGTACCCACAATTCCACCGCGTATTCGAACAGCGGCAGGTCCCGGATCCGG
>NZ_AVCK01000021.1 GCF_000747155.1 Arenimonas metalli CF5-1
TAGGTCATCGCCAGGGTTTTTATCCCAGAAGGCCGGTCCCAAAAGGACCGGCCTTCTTCTTTTGCGGCGCAGCCGCGTCCGCAACAGGTCTTCGCCAAGGTTCATCCCAAAACGCCGCCCCAGAAGGGCGGCGTTTTTCTTTGGGCCTTTCGCGACAACCGCGGTCAACGGGTGGCGATGATGTCCGCCAGCGCGGCGCTGCGGACGTCCTCGCGCGGGGCTTCGCCGTGGACGCGGCCATTGCCGACGTTGAGGATGCCGCCGAAGCTCAGGGCGCTGGCCTGCTCGCTGGGTATCTCGTTGTCGGCGAACGATAGGCCCTGGGCCCGGATCTCGCCGAAGTTCAGTACCCCGCCCGATACCGCCAGGGTCGGGTATCGCCCGATGGCCCGGTTGCCGTGGATGCGGGTGTCGGTGAAGCGGGCCTCGCCGTAGTTGAGCACGGTGCCGGCATCCCGCCGGTTGCTCAGCAGGTGGTTGTAGGCGATCTCGCCGCCGACCGCCTCGAGCCGTCCGTGGTTGAGCACGATCGCCGGGATGGTGCTCACCGAGCCATCGACGATGGCGACGTTATCCAGGCCGAGCCGGCCGTAGTTCCGGACGGTGCCATTGGTGCCTTCCGCAAGCATCAGGTTCTCGATGCGCAGGCTGGCGCCGCTGCTGACTTCGAGTATGGCGGCCGGCGCCGGGCTGTAGCCCCGGATTTCCGCGTAGTTGCCCTTGATGGTCAGCTTTCCCGCGACCGCTGGCAGCAACAGCCCGTCCGCGGTCTCCTGGTCCAGGATGTAGAGTCCCCGCCGGGCGAGGCGGATGGTGCTTTGGCCGGGGGCCGCATTGGCGGCCCGGATGGCCTCGGCGAGAGCGGCGCTGTCGTTATTGGCGATCTCGACGTTGATGCCGCGGGTGCAGGCAGCCAGGGACGCCGAGACGACGATCAGTAAGGCAAGGCGGTAGCGCATGGTCGTGACTCCGGGGGTGGCGGGCCCGACCACCCTCCCGTAATCGCCTAGAGCATCCGCTCGGTCGGACTGCTTTCCAATGCGCCCCACGCTTTTGCCGCGGCACGCACGCCGGCGCCCAATCCCTCCCACGAACGACCGCATCACACCGCGTCGACAAGCCGCGGGGCGCGTGCTATCTAACGGTCACAGTCGACGATGTGAAGGCCGGGCCGCCGCGGTCCCGGCGCCGTCCCGACCGGTCTGCGGCCACCGGCCGCTCGGAAGGCAGCGATGGGTTTCCAGGACCCGACGGGGAGCAAGCCTTGAGTGCAGTGGCCGGTCCGGCCGCGCCACTGGCGCAGGCCATGGCGCACGCGCTGCGCCTGCTGGAACGCTCGCCCGCGCTGGCGCTCGAACAGGCGGAAGAAATCCTTCGCCAGGCAGGGCCACATCCCCCGGCGCGCCTGGTCCAGGCCATTGCCCTTGAACGCTGCGGGCAAGCTCCCGCGGCGATCAGCGAAATGGAATCGCTGGTGTCGGGCCATCCCGGATGGGCGACGGCGCAGATCGAATTTGGGTTGATGCTGGGTCGCGCCGGCCACGGCGAACGGGCCATCGTCGCGCTGAGCCGCGGCCTCGCCCTGGCGCCGGAACACCCGCAGGCCTGGCGGATCCTCGGCGACCACCTCAGCGCGACCGGCGATGACGCCGGCGCCGACCACGCCTATTCGATGCACACGCGCCACGCCGCCAGCGATCCCGTCCTGATCGCCGCGGGCGACGCCCTCGTGGCCAACCGCATTCCCGAAGCCGAACGCCTGCTGAGGGGCCAGCTGCAGGCGAACCCCACCGACGTGGCCGCCATCCGCATGCTGGCCGAAGTCGCCGCCCGACTGGGGCGACTCGAGGACGCGGAGACCCTGCTGGCGCGTTGCCTGGAACTGGCGCCGGGATTCCACGCCGCCCGACACAACTACGCGATGGTCCTGCACCGGGCGAACAAGCCCGAGCAGGCACTCGCGCAGATCGAACGCCTGCTGGCCGACGAGCCAGGCAATCCCGGCGCCCGCAACCTCAAGGCCGTGGTGCTTTGCCGCGTGGGGGATTACCTCCCGGCGATCGAACTGTACGAAGGCATCGTGCAGGAATACCCGGAGCACGGCCGCATCTGGCTCAGCTACGGCCACGCACTCAAGACCGCGGGCCTGCGCGAGCGCGCCATCGAGGCCTACCGGCGCAGCATCGCGCTCGACCCGGGCTTCGGCGAAGCGTGGTGGAGCCTCGCCAACCTCAAGACCTTCCGTTTCGACGCCAGCGACATCGCGGCCATGGACGCCGCACGCCGGCAACCCGGCCTCGACGACGAGCAGCGCGCCCAGTTTGAATTCGCGCTGGGCAAGGCCCACGAGGATGCCGGCCACTACGGCCCGTCGTTCGAACACTACCGGGAAGGCAACCGGATCCGGCGCGCCGCGCTGCCGTATCGCGCCGACGACGCCAGCACCCGCGTGCAGCGCTCGCGCGAGCTCTTCACGCCTGCCTTCCTACGGCAGCGGGAAGGCAGCGGCTGCCCGGCCCGGGACCCGATCTTCGTGGTGGGCCTGCCGCGCTCGGGCTCGACCCTGGTCGAGCAGATCCTCTCGAGCCATCCGTCGGTGGAGGGCACGATGGAATTGCCCGAGGTCATTTCGCTCACCCACGACCTGCGCCGCGAAGGCGCCGAGGGCGGGGCGGCTTCCTACCATGACGTGCTGGCCACGCTCGATCCCGGCCGCCTGCGCGAGCTCGGCGAGCGCTACCTCGAGCGCACCCGCGTCCAGCGCAAGACCGCGGCGCCGCACTTCATCGACAAGATGCCCAACAACTTCTTCCACGTCGGGCTGATCCACCTGATGCTGCCGAATGCGCGCATCGTCGATGTCCGCCGGCACCCGATGGCCTGCTGTTTCTCCGGGTTCAAGCAGTACTTCGCGCGCGGCCAGAACTTCAGCTACGGGCTCGCGGACATCGGCCGCTACTACCTCGACTACCTCGCGCTGATGGCGCACTTCGACCAGGTACTTCCCGGTCGCGTCCATCGCGTGGTCTACGAGCACCTGGTGGACGACACCGAAGCGCAGGTACGCGCCTTGCTCCACTACTGCGGCCTGCCGTTCGACCCGGCCTGCCTTCGCTTCTTCGAGAACGACCGGCCGGTGCGCACCGCCAGCTCGGAACAGGTGCGGCGACCGATCTACCGCGAGGGACTGGACCAATGGCGCCACTTCGAGCCCTGGCTGGGCGAGCTGCAGGCGACGCTGGGCGAGGCCCTCGACACTTACCCGGAGCCGCCGCCCGCGCGGGCGGCGGACCGGTCCATGCGGCAATGACCAGGGAATTGGGGAGAGGGACATGAAGGCGAGATCCAAACCTCGCAACACGATCAGGCCGGCCCGGGGAGCCTTGGCCACCGCGATCGTGATGGCGATCAGCAGCACGGCGTGGGCGCAGACCCCGCCGGACGACCAGGCGCCGGTGCTCGACGAGATCACGGTGACCGCGCAGAAGCGCAGCGAGAACCTGCAGAAAGTCCCGATCAGCATCCAGGTGCTCGGGACCGAACAGCTCGACGACCTGCACGTGGCGGACTTCGAGGACATCGCCACGCAGTTCCCGAGCGTGTCGTTCCAGCGGCTTGGCGAAGTGCCCAGCAATTTCCAGGTCTACATGCGCGGCGTCGCCAGCGGCGGCGACGGCAACCACTCCGGCCCGCTGCCCAGCGTGGGCGTCTACGTCGACGAGCAGCCGGTCACCACCATCCGCGGCGCCATCGACGTCCATCCCTACGACATCCAGCGCGTCGAGGCGCTCGCCGGGCCGCAGGGCACGCTGTACGGCGCGAGCTCGCAGGCGGGCACGGTGCGCATCATCACCAACAAGCCCGATGCGTCCGCCATCACCTCGGGCTACGGACTGGAACTGAATGCCATCGAGGATGGCGGCACCGGCCACGTGGCCGAGGGCTTCATCAACCTGCCGATCAATGAAAGGGCCGCGATCCGCCTCGTCGGCTGGGACCGCGACGACGCCGGCTACATCGACAACGAGTTCGGCGAGCGCACCTTCCCGACCTCGGGCATCACCATCAACAACGGCGGCCTGGCCCGCGACGACTACAACACCTCCGACACCACCGGCGCCCGCGCCGCGCTCAAGATCGACCTCACCGAGAACTGGACGATCACCCCATCGGTGATGACCCAGCGCCAGGACATCAACGGCAGCTTCGGCGTCGACCCGGACGTGGGCGAGCTGTCGACCCGGCAGTTCTACCCGCAGACCTCCGAGGACCGCTGGACCCAGTCGGCGCTGACCGTGCAGGGCAAGATCGGCAACTTCGACGTCACCTATGCCTTCGCCCACCTCGACCGCGACCTCGACACCGAGTCCGACTACAACGACTACGCCTACTGGTACGACACGCTGTTCGGCTACGGCACCTATTTCTATGACGACAACGGCGACCTGATCAATCCGTCGCAGTACATCCAGGCCACCAACGGCTACAAGAAGCGGAGCCATGAACTGCGCGTCGCCTCGCCGTCGGATGGGCGCTTCCGCTTCGTGGCCGGCGTGTTCTGGCAGGACCAGGACAACGACATCCAGGAGCGCTACCGGGTGGACGGCCTGGCCGACGTGCTGTCGGTCACCGGCTGGGAAGACACCATCTGGCTGACCCGCCAGCAGCGGCAGGACCAGGACCAGGCCGTGTTCGGCGAGGTGTCGTACGACATCACCGATCGACTGACCGCCACCGCGGGCATGCGTTTCTTCGAGGTCGACAACAGCCTGCGCGGCTTCTTCGGCTTCAGCGACGGCTATTCGTCCAACCCGACCTACGGCGAGGGCGCCTGCAACACGCAGTCGCTGCCGCCGTACCCGAACGCGCCCTGCGAGGTCTTCAACAAGCGCGTCAAGGAAAACGACTCGATCGGCAAGTTCAACCTCAGCTACGAGTTCAGCGACGACGCCATGGTGTACGGCACCTGGTCGGAGGGCTACCGCCCGGGCGGCATCAACCGCCGAGGCACGCTCGATCCCTACCTGTCCGACTACCTCACCAACATCGAGCTGGGCTGGAAGACGCGCTGGGCCGACGGCCGCCTGACCTTCAACGGCGCGGTGTTCCAGCAGGACTGGGAAGACTTCCAGTTCGCGATCCTCGGCCAGAACGGACTCACCGAGATCAAGAACGCCAACCAGGCCCGGATCAGCGGCATCGAGGCCGACATCAGCTGGGCGGTGAACTACAACCTGCGGATCTCCGGCGGCGTGGCGTTCTACGACGCCGAGCTGACCGAGAACTACTGCGGGTTCACCGACGCCAACGGCAATCCGGAAACCAACTGCGCCACGCCCGAGGCGCCCTCGGGAACGCGCCTGCCGATCACCGCCGACTTCAAGGGCAACCTGACGGCGCGCTACACCTTCGACGTGGGCGATTATGAAGCCCACGTCCAGGGCCAGGTGCGCCACGAAGGCAAGCGCAGCACCGACCTGCGCACCGCCGAGCGCGGCATCCTCGGCGACCTGGATGCCTACACGCTGTTCGACATCACGGCGGGCTTCGGTCGCGGCAACTGGGCCGTGGACTTCTACGTCAGGAATGTCTTCGACGAGCGTGCGCAGCAGTCGCGGTTCACGCAGTGCGCGGAGGCGGTCTGCGGCGAACAGGCCTACACCGTCGTGGCGCGGCCGCGCACCTTCGGCGTGCGGTTCTCGCAGGACTTCTGAGCCAGCCGGGTCCGGAAACAAGGCCGGCGCCCTCGGGCGCCGGTCTCGTTTCGGGCTGCGGGCCCGGTGGCCCGCGCCGTCCTCAGCGCAGGGCGTAGCCGAACTGCTGGCGGAACTGCTCCGCGAACTCTTCGTAATCGAAGCGCTGGTTCTGCGGACCCAGGTGCTCGATCTTCAGCGCGCCCATCAGCGAGGCGATGCGGCCGGTGGTCGCCATGTCCATGTTGTTCATCAGGCCGTAGATCAGGCCGGCCCGGTAGGCGTCGCCGCAGCCGGTGGGGTCGACCACGCGCATGGCGTTGGCGGCCGGGATGTGCAGCTCGCCGCCCTGGGTGTGCACCTCGGAGCCCTTGGGGCCGCGGGTGATGATGTAGGCCTTCACCCGCTCGGCGATCTGCTTCTCGCTCAGGCCGGTCTTGTCCTGCAGCAGGTTCGACTCGTAGTCGTTGACCGTGACGTAGGTGGCCTGCTCGATCATGGTGGTCAGTTCCTTGCCGTTGAACAGCGGCATGGCCTGGCCCGGATCGAAGATGAAGGGGATCGATAGTTCGGCGAACTCCTTCGAATTCTGCAGCATCGCCTCGTAACCGTCCGGCCCGACGATACCGAAGCCGACGTCCTTCACGTCCCGGACGTGGTTCTCGTAGGAGCGCATCATCGCGCCCGGATGGAAGGCGGTGATCTGGTTGTCGTCGAGGTCGGTGGTGATGAAGGCCTGGGCCGTGTAGAGGTCCTGGATCTCCTTGACGTGGTCGAGGCGGATCTCGCAGGCCTCGAAGTGCTCGCGGTAGGGGCCGAAGTCCTGGCCGACGGTGGCCATCGGGATCGGGCTGCCGCCCAGCAGCTTCAGGTTGTAGGCGATGTTGCCCGCGCAGCCGCCGAACTCCCGCCGCATGCGCGGCACCAGGAAGGACACGTTCAGGATGTGGACCTTGTCCGGCAGGATGTGGTTCTTGAACTGGTCCTGGAACACCATGATGGTGTCGTAAGCCAGGGAACCACAGATCAGGGCTGAAGGCATCGTCGGACCTCGGTGGGCGGGGGCCGGTGGGCCACCCCTTGGAAAGGCGCACATGGTAGCGTGGCGGCGGCGCCAAGGCACGGAAATCCGCCGCATTTCGCCTTGCCGGGGCCGGGGGTGGTTGCTAACCTAGCCAATCCCCGAAACCCCCCATTTCCCAAGGTTTCCCCCTGATGTTCAAGAAGCTCCGCGGCCTGTTTTCGAACGACCTGTCGATCGATCTCGGCACTGCCAACACCCTGATTTTCGTCCGCGGCCAGGGCATCGTCCTGAATGAGCCGTCGGTCGTCGCCGTCCGCCACAGCCAGGGCGGCCGCGAGGTCGCCGCCGTCGGCGCCGAGGCCAAGAAGATGCTTGGCCGCACCCCGGGCAACATCACCACGCACCGGCCGATGAAGGACGGCGTCATCGCCGACTTCACCCACACCGAGGAAATGCTCAAGCAGTTCATCAAGAAGGTGCACACCTCGCGCTTCCTGCGGCCCAGCCCGCGGGTGCTGATCTGTGTGCCCTGCGGCTCGACCCAGGTCGAGCGCCGCGCCATCAAGGAGTCGGCCGAGGAGGCCGGTGCCCGCGAGGTCTACCTGATCGAAGAGCCCATGGCCGCCGCGATCGGCGCCGGCATCCCGGTCGACGAGGCCCGCGGCTCGATGGTGATCGACATCGGCGGCGGCACCTCCGAGGTTGCGGTGATCTCGCTCAACGGCATCGTCTACTCGCAGTCGGTGCGCATCGGCGGCGACCGCTTCGACGACGCCATCATCAACTACGTGCGACGCAACCACGGCACCCTGATCGGCGAAACCACCGCCGAGCGCATCAAGCTCGAGATCGGCTGCGCCTTCCCGCAGGCGCAGGTGAAGGAGATGGAAGTCTCCGGCCGCAACCTCGCCGAGGGCGTGCCGCGCATGATCGTCATCAACTCCAACGAAGTGCTCGAGGCCCTGCACGAGCCGCTCAGCGGCATCGTCAGCGCGGTCAAGCAGGCGCTGGAGCAGACCCCGCCGGAGCTGTGTGCCGACGTCGCCGAGCGCGGCATCGTGCTCACCGGCGGCGGCGCCCTGCTGCGCGACCTCGACAAGCTGATCTCGGAAGAGACCGGCCTGCACGTGCACGTGGCCGACGACCCGCTCACCTGCGTCGCCCGCGGCGGCGGCCGTGCGCTCGAGCTGATCGACATGCACGGCAACGAGTTCTTCTCGCCCGAGTGAAGGCGCGCGCCGGCCATCCCGCCGGCCACCGGCGCCACCCGCTAGTCCCCGCCGCGCGGCGGGGCTGAACACCGCTTCCGGATCCTCCCGTGGCCTATCCCGGTTCCCCTGCCGCACGACTGAGCGAGAGCGCCGGCGGCACGCTGCCGCTGCTGGCCTACCTCGCGCTGGCGACGCTGCTGATGGTCGGCGACCACCGCGGCGGCTTCGCGAACCAGGCGCGGCAGAAGCTCAGCGTGCTCGCCGAGCCGGTGTGGTGGCTGGCCGATGCGCCCGGCCGCCTGGTCGAGGCCGGGCGTGAACTCACGTCCTCGCGCGGCAGCCTGCTGGCCGAGAACGAACAGCTGCGCCGCGAGCTGCAGGTCAACGCCAGCCGCCTGCACCGCATGGCCGCCGTGGCCGAGGAAAACCAGCGCCTGCGCGAACTGCTCGGCGGCACCCGCGGCTACCGCCTCACGGCCCAGCTGGTCGGCATCATCGACATCGACCTCGACCCCACCCGCCAGCGCATCGTGCTCGACGCCGGCGCCAACGACGGCGTGCGCGTCGGCCAGGCCATGATCGATGCCGGCGGCGTGCTGGGCCAGGTGGTGGAAACCTCGCCGCGCCGCGCCACCGCCCTGCTGGTCACCGACCCCGAGCACGCGGTGCCGGTACAGGTGGCCCGCTCGGGCCTGCGCACCATCGCCTTCGGCACCGGCCGCAGCGACCGGCTGCGCCTGCCCAACATCCCGCAGAGCGCCGACATCCGCGTGGGCGACCAGTTGGTCACCTCGGGCATCGGCGGCCGTTTCCCGGCCGGCTTCCCGGTCGGCGTGGTGCAGGCGCTCGAGCCCGACGACACGCGTCTGTTCGTGGTGGCGCAGGCGCGCCCGTCGGCCTTCATCGATCGCAGCCTCGAAGTGCTGCTGGTGAGCAATGCCGTGGACGAGGCCGATGTCGGTCCGCCCGCGCCGCCGCCTCCCGCGCCCGAGGCCGGGGCCGGGGACGCCGAAGCGCCCGCGGCCAGCGATGGCGATGCCGCCGCCAGCGAAGCCGCGACCGATGCCGCGCCGCGCGACGAGGGGCAGCGATGACCCGCAGTCCGTCCCCCTGGCTGCTCTACGGCAGCCTCGTCTTCAGCCTGCTGGTGCTGGTGGTGCCGATCCCGGGCGGGCTCGGCCCGGCGCGGCCCTACCTGCTGGCCATGCTGCTTTGCTACTGGCTGCTCGAGGCGCCCGACCGCATCGGCCTGGGCGTGGCCTTCCTCGCCGGGCTCGCCGCCGACCTCGTCGCCGGCACCCTGTTCGGCGAGCAGGCGCTGCGGCTGGTGGTGCTGGTGTTCCTGGTGCAGCGCTTCCGTGCCCGCCTGCGCTTCTTCCCGCTGTGGCAGCAGGCGCTGGCGGTGGCGGCGCTGCTGGTCAACGACCGCCTGATCGCGGCCGCGATCCAGTTCGCCAGCGGCGCGGGGCTGCCGCCGTGGACCACCTGGCTGTCGCCGCTGCTGGCCTTCGCGCTGTGGCCGTGGATGTTCCTGCTGCTCGACGAACTGCGCCTGCGCCTGCGCGAGCGCGCCGCCTGATCCATGCGCCCGATCCGCCGGCAGAAGCTCAAGAACCTGCACGCCGAGGCGGAGCAGTTCCGCCGCCGCGCCCTGGTCGGCTTCCTCGGCATCGCGGTCGCCATGCTCGGCCTGGCCGCGGGTTATTTCCGGCTGCAGGTGCTGCAGCACGAGGAATACCAGACGCGCTCCGAGGCCAACCGCGTCAAGCCGCGCCCGATCGTGCCGGCGCGCGGCCTGATCTACGACCGCAACGGCCGCCTGCTGGCCGACAACGTGCCGGCCTACCGGCTCGAGCTGGTGCCGGAGCAGGTGCCCGACCTCGAGGAAACCCTGGCCGAGCTCGGTCGCCTGGTCGCGCTGGATGACGAAGACCTCGCGCGCTTCCGCGACGCCCGCCGCGCCACCCGCAGCTTCCGACCGATCCCGCTGAAGCTGCGCCTGGACGAGGGCGAACTGGCGCGCCTGGCGGTCAACCGGCACCGCTTCCCCGGCGTCGAAGTGGTGCCCTACCTGACGCGGCGCTATCCCTACGGCCCGCTGTTCTCGCACATCATCGGCTACGTCGGCCGCGTCGATGTCGCCGACCTCGAGGCGATGGGCGACAGCCGCAACGCCGCGCTCACGCATATCGGCAAGGCCGGCATCGAGCGCTATTACGAGACGCGCCTGCGCGGCGAGATCGGCTACGAGGAAATCGAAACCAACGTCGAGGGCCGCGCGCTTGGCGTGCTGCGCCGGCACGACGCCCGGCCCGGCACCGACCTGTACCTGAGCGTGGATGCGCGGCTGCAGCAGGCCATGGTCGATGCCTTCGAGGGCCAGCACGGCGCCGCCATCGCCATCGATCCCGCCAACGGCGAGATCCTGGGCATGGTCAGCCTGCCGGGCTACGACCCGAACCTGTTCATCAACGGCATCGGCAACAAGGACTGGCAGGCGCTGCAGGCGCCGTCGCGGCCGCTGTTCAACCGGGTCGTGCTGGGCGGCTTCCCGCCGGGCTCGACCATCAAGCCGTTCATGGCGCTGGCCGGGCTCGAGGCCGGGCTGGTCACGCCGGAAAGCACGGTGCTGTCGACCGGTGAATTCTTCCTGCCCAACCAGTCGCGCGGCTACCGCGACTGGCGGCCGGGCGGCCACGGCCGCGTCGACTTGCGTGAGTCGATGGCGCAGTCGGTGAACACCTACTACTTCAAGCTGGCCTACGACCTGGGCGTGGATCGCATCGATCCCTACTTCCAGCGCCTGGGCTTCGGCGAGCCGACCGGCATCGACCTCAGCGGCGAAATCGCCGGCGTGCGCCCCTCGCGCGCGTGGAAGCGGCGCCAGCTCAACCAGGAGTGGTACCCCGGCGACACGGTGAATGCGGGCATCGGCCAGGGCTTCTGGGTGACCTCGCCGCTGCAGCTGGCGCAGGGCACGGCCATGCTTGCCAACGGCGGCTGGCTGCGCCGGCCGCACCTCGTGCAGTCCAGCCAGGATGGCTTCGACCGGCCGCGCGTGCCCGAGCCGCAGCCGCCGGCGCGCCGCGTCGTCACCAACGAAGCGCACCTCGCCGCCGTGCACGACAGCCTGGTGGCCGTGATGCACGGGCCGACGGGCACCGGCCGCGCGGCAGCGGCGGGCGCGCCTTACCTGATGGCCGGCAAGTCCGGCACCGCCCAGCGCACGAGCCGGCGCGGCCTGCAGTCCACCAACCCGGCCGACCTGCCGTACCACCTGCGCCACCAGGCCTGGTTCATCGCCTACGCACCCGCGGAGGCGCCGACGATCGCGGTGGTGGTGCTGGTCGAGCACGGCGGTTCGGGCTCCGGCGCGGCGGCCCCGGTGGCGCGCCGCATCCTCGACGCCTGGCTGCTGCCGCCGCCGGAGGACACCGCCCGATGATCGCGATCCTGCGCTGGCTCCGCGAGATGGCGTCGCGGCTGTTCGACAAGGTCGACCTGCCGCTGCTGCTGGCCCTGCTGTGCGTGATGCTGATCAGCCTGGTGGTGCTGGCCAGCGCCTCGGGCGAGAACTCGCGCCTGGTGCTGTCGCAGGCGGTGCGCTTCGGCGTCGGCCTCGGCGCCATGGTGCTGATCTCGCGGCTGCCGCCGGCCAAGCTGCGGCTGTGGACGCCGCTGGCCTTCGCCGGCAGCCTGGTGCTGCTCGCGGCGGTGTTCGTGTTCGGCACCGGCCGCAGCGCCAACCTGTGGCTGAACCTGGGCGTCTTCTACCTGCAGCCGGGCGAGCTGCTCAAGCTCACCGTGCCGATGATGCTGGCCTGGTACCTGCACTCGGCGGTGCTGCCGCCGCGCTGGAAGACCCTGGCCGTGTGCGCCGCCATCATCGGCCTGCCGGTGGCGCTGATCATCAAGCAGCCCGACCTCGGCACCGGCATGCTGGTGGCGGCCTCGGGCGTGTTCGCGGTGTTCCTGGCCGGCATTGCCTGGTGGCGCATCGGGCTGTTCGCCGGGCTGGGGTTGGCGGCGCTGCCCGCGGCCTGGCCCTTCCTGCTGCCGCACCAGCGCGAGCGGCTGCTCACCTTCGTGAACCCCGAGTCCGACCCGCTGGGAACCGGCTGGAACATCATCCAGTCCAAGATCGCGATCGGCTCGGGCGGCTTCAGCGGCAAGGGCTGGGGGCAGGGCAGCCAGGCCCACCTCGATTTCCTGCCCGAGCACACCACCGACTTCATCTTCTCCGTGCTCAGCGAGGAGTGGGGCTGGCTCGGCGTGGTGACGCTGCTGGCGCTGTACCTGTTCATCATCGGCCGCTGCCTGTGGATCGCCAGCGAGGCGCGCGAGGGCTACGCGCGCATCCTGGCCGGCGCCCTGGCCATGACCTTCTCCGTCTACGTGCTGGTGAACGGCGGCATGGTCGCCGGCCTGCTGCCGGTGGTGGGCGTGCCGATGCCGCTGCTGAGTTTCGGCGGCACCTCGGCGGTGTCCCTGCTGGCCGGCTTCGGCATGGTGATGTCGGTGCGGGCGCACCCCAAGTTCATGGGCACCTGAACCGCGCGGGACAGGGCGGCCAGTGCGCCGCGGCGTGGTAAATTGCCGCATCCCGCCCACCGTCGAGCGCCATGCCCCGCCACCTTTCCCGCCTGTTCGTGCTGCTGCTGGCTTTCGCCGGCGCCGCTGCCTCCGCCCAGACCGCGCCGGCGCCCGACGCCGCGCTCCGCGAGGCCTTCCTCGCCGAAGCGGGTGAGAAATACGGGCTCGAACGCGGCGAAGTGGAAGCCTGGCTGGCGCAGTCCGAATACAAGCAGGGCATCGTCGACGCGATGTCGCGCCCCGCCGAGGCGGTGAAGCCGTGGAAGGACTACCGCCCGATCTTCATCTCCGACCGCCGCATCCGCGAAGGCCAGGCCTTCATGGCCCGGCATCGCGATGCGCTGCAGCCGGTGGCCGAAAGCACCGGCGTGCCGGCGGAAATGATCACCGCCATCATCGGCGTGGAAACCAGCTACGGCGGCAACACCGGCAGCTACCGCGTGCTCGATGCGCTCTACACGCTCGGCTTCTTCTACCCGGTCAGCGGCAAGCCCGAGCAGGTCGAGCGCGAAACCATGCGCGGCAAGTTCTTCCGCGACGAGCTGATGCAGGTGATGCTGCTGGCCAAGGAAGAACGGCTCGACCTGCTGGCGCTCAAGGGCAGCTACGCGGGCGCGATGGGCTACGGCCAGTTCATGCCCTCGAGCTACCGCGCCTACGCGCGCGACGGCGACGGCGACGGCCGCCGCGACCTGTTCGGCTCGCTGCCGGACGTGTTCGCCTCGGTCGCGAATTATTTCGTCGCCCACGGCTGGCAGAAGGGCGAGCCGGTGGTGGCGCGCGCGATCGCGGAGGAGGGCGCCGCGCCGTTCAAGCCCGACACGCTCGAGGCCAAGTACAGCCTCGCCGAGCTCGGCGAGCGCGGCTATCGCCCGACCACCGCGCAGGGCCATGCGCTCGATGCCACGCTGGTGACCTTCGAAGGCAACGAGGGCACCGAGCACTGGCTCGGCTTCAAGAATTTCTACGTGATCACCCGCTACAACCGCTCGCCGATGTACGCGATGGCCGTCTACCAGCTGTCGCGCGAGATCGCCGCGGGCCAGGACGCCCTCGCCGCGCCATGAGGCAGGCCATCGGGCTGGCGCTGCTGGTGCTGTTGGCGGGCTGCGCCGACAAGCCGGTCCGCCCCGTGCCGCCCGCGGACGAACCCGCGGCCGACGTCCCGCGCGCCGCGGCATCCTCAGCGCCCGCGGCGGAAGGCGTGCCGCCCGCCTGCCTGCAGGTGCGCGAACACCGTGACGAGGACTACACCCCCGGTGGGCTGTATGCGCCCGGCGTGCGCGACAGCGCGCCCGAGCATCCGCTCGACATCAGCGGCATCCCCGAGCCGGTGCCGCGCGACGAGCCGCCGGCGGCCTACGGCAACCGCTCGCCCTACACCGTGCTCGGCAAGAGCTACCGCGTGCGCCCCAACGCCGAGGGGTACGTCGAGCGCGGCATCGCCTCGTGGTACGGCCAGAAGTTCCACGGCCGCCAGACCTCCAGCCGCGAGGTCTACGACATGTGCAGCTTCAGCGCCGCGCACAAGACGCTGCCGCTGCCCAGCTACGTGCGCGTCACCAACCTCGACAACGGCCGCGAGGTCGTGGTCCGCGTCAACGACCGCGGCCCCTTCCACGCCGGCCGCATCATCGACCTCAGCTTCGCCGCCGCGGTGAAGCTGGGCGTGGACCGCACCGGCACCGCGCGGGTGGAAGTGCGCGCGCTCACCGGCGGCGCGGATCTCGCCAAGGCACCGGCGGCCGCCCGCGCGCCGGTTTCGCCCGCGTCGCCCGCGCCGGCGGGCAGCGGCCCGCAGCGCGTCCAGGTCGGCGCCTACCGCGACCGCGACAACGCCCGGCGCATCGCCCGCCAGCTCGAGGAGGCCGGCATCGACGACGTGGTCGTCGAGGACGTGCGCACCGACGCCGGCAAGGTCTGGCGCGTGCGCATCGGCCCGCTGGCGCCGGCCGCGGTGGAGGGCGTGCTGGCGCGCATCCGCGGCCTGGGCCTGCCCAGCCCGCGCGTGTTCAGCGAATGAGGTCTAGCATGTTTCAACTTGCCTGCCGGCGCGCCGCCGGCCCATGAACTGGAGTCAGTCCCGGATGTCCGTTTCCCGCTTCTTCCCCGCCGTGCTGGCCAGCCTGCTGGCCACCGTCGCCTTCGCCCAGTCGCCGGCCCCGGCCCCCGTGCCCGCCGCCCCGGCCGCGCCCGCCGCCGCGCCGATGCCGTCGGCCCCGGTGCCGCAGGGCAAGGCCTGGATCCTGATGGACCACACCAGCGGCCAGGTGCTTGCGGGCGAGAACATCGACACGCCGCTCGACCCGGCCTCGATCACCAAGGTCATGACCTCGTACGTGGTCGCGGCCGAGATGGCGCGGGGCAAGGTCAAGGCCGACGACAGGGTGCGCATCAGCGAGAACGCCTGGCGTTCCGGCGGCGCCGGCACCGACGGCAGCTACAGCGCGCTGGCCGTCAACTCCGAAGTGAAGCTCGACGACATCCTGCACGGCCTGGTGATCCAGTCCGGCAACGACGCCGCGATCGCGCTGGCCGAGCACGTCGGCGGCAGCGAGGCGGCCTTCGTCGACCTGATGAACCGGTATGCGCAGCAGCTGGGCATGACCAACACGAACTTCGTCAACGCCCACGGCCTCACCGCCGAAGGCCACGTGATGACGGCGCGCGACATCGCCATCCTGTCGCGCGCGCTCATCACCCAGTTCCCGGACCACTACGCGCTCTACAAGATCAAGGAATTCACCTACGGCGGCATCCAGCAGTGGAACCGCAACGGCCTGCTCTGGAAGGACGCCAGCGTCGACGGCCTCAAGACCGGCCACACCGCGGCCGCCGGTTACTGCCTCGCCGCTTCGGCCAAGCGCGGCGACCAGCGCCTGATCTCGGTCGTGCTGGGCATCGACACCACCAACCGCACCGAAGGCTTCCGCGCCCGCGAAGAGGGCAACCTGGCCCTGCTCAACTGGGGCTTCCGCTTCTTCGAGACGCACAGCGTCTACGCCGCCGGCGCCAAGGTGGCCGACCAGGCGCTGTGGCGCGGCGCCGCCGAGACCGTGGCGCTGGGCGTGGCCGAGCCGCTGCTGGTGACCCTGCCGCGCGGCCGCTACGGCGAGCTGCAGCCGAGCATGGACGTGCCCAAGCAGCTGCTGGCGCCGATCACCAAGGGCCAGGCCATCGGCACGCTGAAGCTCTCGCTCGACGGCAAGGTCGTCGCCGAGCGCCCGCTGGTGGCGCTCGAGGACGTCGCCGAGGGCGGCTTCTTCAAGCGCATGAGCGACGATTTCTGGCTGTGGTGGGAAAGCGAGTAAGCTGATGTGACACACCGTCGTGCGCCCCGTGCGCACGACGGGCCGGGCAGTGCAGGGGGCGCGCCGGATGAGTGAGGACACATCGCCAGTCCACGCGCCTCGCCTTGCCCGCGAAGTCGCCGACACGCGCCAGCGGCTGGTCACCGGCGGGCTGTTCTACCTCCTGGGCTGGGTCGTGGTCGCGGCGCCCAGCGACGTCGCGCAGAGCCACGCCGTCGCCGGCGCGCTGGTGGGCCTGGCCTTCCTGCTGCTGGCGGTCCTGCGCTTCTGGCCCCGGCCGCCGGCCGAGGATGCGCCGGCGGACAAGCTGCAGGCCTGGCTCGACACCCGCTGGTGGGTGGTGCTGGCCACCGCGGCGCTCTGGGGCGGCGTGCTGTCGTGGACTTTGCTCGATCCGCACATGGCCCCGGGGCGCACCGCCGCCCTGCTGTGCACCATCGCCTTCGCCACCGCGTTCGCGCACAACTACAGCCTGCGGCTCGGGCGGGCCGCGCTGGGCATCGGGCTGATCTACGCGCCGGCGCCGATCCTGATGCCCTACACCGGCGAAAGCCTCTCGGTCGTCGTCACCCTCGGCGTGTACACCGTGTACCTGGGCCTGGTGATGGTGCGCAGCTATCGCGAGTACCAGGGCCAGCTCGACCTGTACGACCGCGTGCGCAGCCAGCGCGACGAGTTCGAGACGCTCAGCCGCGTCGATCCGCTCACGGGCCTGGCAAACCGCCGCTATTTCAGCGGCGCCATGGACCACCTGCTGGCCGGCTGCCGCATGCACCAGCAGCCGCTGGCGATGCTGGTGATGGACCTGGACCACTTCAAGTACGTGAACGACGAGTTCGGCCACGACGCCGGCGACGTCTGCCTGGCCCGCTTCGCCGATCGCATGCGCGAGGTGTTCACCGCGCCGGGCGTGCACCTGGCGCGGCTGGGCGGCGAGGAGTTCGGCGTGCTGCTGCCGGGCCTGGACGTGCGCGCCGCCGCCGAAGCGGCCGAGCGCATGCGCGCCAGCCTCGAGCTGCATCCGCTGCAGCTTCGCGAGGGTCCGCTGTCGATCACGGTGAGCATCGGCGTCGCCAGCCTGGCCCCGGGCAGCAGCGCCGAAGGCACCGACCTCTACCGCGCCGCCGACCGCGCCATGTACCAGGCCAAGACCGACGGCCGGAACCGCGTGCGGATCGACCTCGGCACCGCCTGAGGCACCGCGCCCGAGGCTTGGGACGGGCCCCGCGCGCCCCCATAATGGGCGCCATGAGCATCCAGTCCGACAACCCCGAGCATGGCTTCCAGTTCCCGGGGGTCTTCGAGATCAGCGCCATGGGCGCGGCCGAGGCCGACCTGCACCTGGTGGTGCCGATGGTCCTCGAAGCCCTGGGCCTGACCATCTACCGCGACCGCCTGCGCGTGAAGCCGTCGGCGAAGGGCAATTACGTCTCGGTGACCCTGGTCTTCGAAGCCCATTCGCGCGAGGACTACGACGCCGCCCACGGCGCGCTGCGCGAGCACCCGGCGGTGAAGTGGACGCTGTGACCGCGGCCTGCCCCGTGGCGGGCGCCGCGCCCGCCGTCGTGCGCGAGTGGAGCATCCGCACGCTCGGCCGCCAGCCCTACGAACCGGTCTGGCGCGCCATGCAGCGCTTCACCGACGCCCGCGGCCCCGACACGCCCGACGAGCTCTGGCTGGTCGAGCACGATCCGGTGTTCACGCTCGGCCAGGCCGGCAAGCCCGAGCACGTGCTGGCCCCGGGCGACATCCCGGTGCTGCAGGTCGACCGCGGCGGCCAGGTCACCTACCACGGCCCCGGCCAGCTGGTGGCCTACCCGCTGGTGGACCTGCGCCGCCTGGGCCTGGGCGTGCGCGAGCTGGTCTGCCGCATCGAGCAGGCGGTGATCGACGTGCTGGCCGGCCACGGCATCGCCGCCGCCCGCAAGGACGGCGCGCCCGGCATCTACGTGGACGGCGCCAAGGTGATGGCGCTGGGCCTGCGGGTGCGGCGCGGCTGCAGCTTCCACGGGCTGGCCTTCAACGTGGCCATGGACCTGGAGCCGTTCCGGCGCATCAATCCCTGCGGTTACCAGGGGTTGGAAGTGACCTCGGTGCTAGACTTGGGCGGCCCCGGCGACCCCGCCGCGCTGGCCCCCGACCTGGTCCAGGCCCTGTCCCGGACCCTGGGCCTGGTGCCCCGGCCCCGCCCGGAACTTCCCGACCTTTCCCCCTCCGCCTGAGCCGCCCACGCCATGTCCGACCCCGCCGCCAAGACCATCCCGCTGCAGGTGCTGGGTTCGCCCCTGGTCGAGGGCGCGAAGCAACTCGGCGGCGACAAGATCGCCCGCAGCCCGGTGAAGTTCGACGAGAACGCGCCGGTCCTGCGCAAGCCCAGCTGGATCCGGGTGCGCATCCCGGCCGGCAACGCGGTCGCGAAGCTCAAGTCCAAGCTGCGCGAGAACCGCCTGGTCACCGTCTGCGAAGAGGCCAGCTGCCCGAACATCCACGAGTGCTTCAGCCACGGCACCGCCACCTTTATGATCTTGGGCGAGGTCTGCACCCGCCGCTGCAGCTTCTGCGACGTCGCCCACGGCCGGCCCAAGCCGCCCGATGCCAGCGAGCCGGCCAACCTCGCGCGCACCGTCGCCGACATGGGCCTGCGCTACGTCGTGATCACCTCGGTCGACCGCGACGACCTGCGCGACGGCGGCGCCCAGCACTTCGTCGACTGCATCCGCGAGGCGCGCGCGCTGTCGCCGGACCTCAAGATCGAGATCCTCACGCCCGATTTCCGCGGCAAGGGCCGCATGGAGCGCGCGCTGGAGATCCTGGCCACGAACCCGCCGGACGTCTTCAACCACAACCTCGAGACCGTGCGCGAGCTCTACGCGAACGTGCGCCCGGGCGCCGACTACGACTGGTCGCTGCAGCTGCTCAAGCGCTTCAAGGCCCAGCACCCGGACGTGCCCACCAAGTCCGGCATCATGTTGGGCCTGGGTGAAGACTACGAGCAGGTGCTCGGCGCGCTGCGCGATTTACGCGCCCATGA
Organism: Arenimonas metalli CF5-1; assembly: GCF_000747155.1. Classification (GTDB taxonomy): domain Bacteria; phylum Pseudomonadota; class Gammaproteobacteria; order Xanthomonadales; family Xanthomonadaceae; genus Arenimonas; species Arenimonas metalli. The sequence continues at coordinate 18,864 of NZ_AVCK01000021.1, forward strand.
CGTCGACATGGTCACGATCGGCCAGTACCTGCAGCCCACGCCGCACCACCACCCGGTGCTTCGTTACTGGGAGCCGGAACAATTCAAGGCGCTGGAGGTCGAAGGCCTGGCAATGGGCTTCACGCACGTGGCCTCGGGTCCGATGGTGCGCTCGTCCTACCACGCCGACCGAATGGCGGCTGAAGCCGGGTTCGTCGACGGGACCGCCTGAACACAGGCGGGGGTACCATCGGGCCAACGCCCGTCGATAGCACTATCGGCACAGGCTCCACCCCAGGGTGGGGCGCATGCTGACCCCCTACGCACCGGACCCACGCCATGCTCAAGCACAAGCTGATCGCCCTCTCCGCCGCCCTGCCGCTGGCCCTGGCCATGGCCGCGGCCACGACGCCCGGCGCCGCGCCGGCGAACGCCCCCGCGGCCGCCAGCTTCCAGCCCACCGCCGAGCAGGCCGCCGCCGCGCGCCTGGTCTATGGCCTGCTGTCCGACAGCCGCTACGTGTACCGGTCCAAGCCGCTGGACGACGCGATGTCGCGCGAGATCCACCGCCGCTACCTCGAGTCGCTCGACGGCCAGAAGCTGTTCTTCACCCAGGCCGACATCACCCGCTTCGACGCCTATCGCGACCGCCACGACGACGCCATCCGCAGCCAGCAGCTCGCCGCGGCCTACGACATCTTCTCCACCTACGTGAAGCGCGTGGACGAGCGCGTGGCCTATGCCCGCAACCTGCTGGCGCAGCCTTTCGATTTCTCCAAGGCCGAGACCTGGGAATACGATCGCGAGGACGTGGCCTGGGCCGCCGGTCCGGCCGAGCTCGACGACGCCTGGCGCAAGTACGTCAAGAACGACGTGCTGCGCCTGCGCCTGGCCGGCCGCAGCCAGGAAGACATCCGCAAGACCCTCGACAAGCGCTACGCGGGCCTGGGCGAGCGCGTGCACGAGCTGCGCAGCGACGACGTGTTCGAGCAGTTCATGAACGCCTACGCCAGCTCGATCGACCCGCACACCAGCTACATGTCGCCGCGCAGCGCCGAGAACTTCAACATGCAGATGCGGCTCTCGCTCGAGGGCATCGGCGCGGTGCTGCAGCGCCAGGAAGAGTTCGTGGTCATCCGCACCATCGTGCCGGGCGGCCCGGCCGGCAACGGCGGCGTGCTCAAGGTCGGCGACCGCGTGATGGCGGTTGGCCAGGGCGCCAGCGGCCCGATGCAGGACGTGGTGGGCTGGCGCATCGACGACGTGGTGGCGCTGATCCGCGGCAAGAAGGGCACCCAGGTGCGCCTGGACGTGCTGCCGGCCGAGGCCGGCCTGGACGCCAAGCCGCAGCTGGTCACCATCGTCCGCGACAAGGTCAAGCTCGAGGAGCAGGCCGCGCAGAAGCGCGTGATCGAGGTCGGCGAGCGCCGCATCGGCGTGGTCGAGCTGCCCACCTTCTACCTTGATTTCGAAGCCAAGCGCCGCGGCGATCCCGACGCGCGCTCGGCCACCGCCGACGTCGCCCGGCTGCTGCGCGAGCTGCGCACCGAAGACGTGGACGGCGTGGTGATCGACCTGCGCGACAACGGCGGCGGTTCGCTGGTGGAGGCGGTGGAGCTCACCGGCCTGTTCATCGACACCGGCCCGGTGGTGCAGGTGCGCGAGACCGGCGGCCGCGTCAGCGTGTCGGCCGACGACCAGGGCGGCGTGGCCTGGGACGGCCCGCTGGCCGTGCTGGTGAACCGCAGCTCGGCCTCGGCGTCCGAGATCTTCGCGGCCGCGATCCAGGACTACGGCCGCGGCCTCGTCATCGGCGAGCAGACCTTCGGCAAGGGCACCGTGCAGAGCCTGATGGACTTCGATCGCTTCCCGCGCAAGGACGACGCCAAGTTCGGCCAGGTGAAGCTGACCGTGGCGCAGTTCTTCCGCGTCGACGGCGGCACCACCCAGCACGCCGGCGTGGTGCCCGACCTGCAGTTCCCGGTCACGCTCGACGCCAGCGAATACGGCGAGTCGAGCTACGACAACGCGCTGCCGGCCACCCGCATCGCGCAGGCGCCGCATGCCAACGTCGGCAACTTCGCCCGTCTGGTGCCGCAGCTCAAGGCGCAGCACCAGGCCCGCATCGCCACCGATCCCGAGTTCACCTGGTGGTCGGAGGACGTGGCCAAGTTCCGCGCCGACCGCGAGCGCAAGTCGATCTCGCTCAACGAGGCCGAGCGCCGCGCCGAGCGCGATCGCCTCGAGGCCGAGCGCCAGGCGCGCGCCGCCGAGCGCAAGGCCCTGGGCCTGGACCAGGACGAACTCGCGCGCGCCGACGATGGCCTCACCGCCAGCGAGCGCAGCGTCGCCCAGCAGGCGGCCGAGGAAGAGCTGGCCAAGAACCGCCCGGACCCGCTGCTGCGGGAATCGGCCGCGATCCTGGCCGATGCGCTCGACCTGCTGTCGGCCGACCGCGGCCTGACCGCCCAGGTGCTGCCGGTGACCCGCCAGGCCACGGTCTGGGCGGAGTGATGTCTTCCGCAAGATCCGGATAGCCGGCCCCCCGGGCGCCGGCTAGCCTGAGCGCATGGAAACCCGCGCCATTCCCCACGCCGACGCCCGCCTCGAACGCGCCCGCCAGCTCCTGGATTCGCAGGAGCTCGGCTTGGACGCGCTCGGCGCCGCCGTCGGGCTCAGCCCCGGCCACCTGCAGCGCCGGTTCCGCGAACAGTTCGGGCTCAGCCCCGCCGAGTACCTGGCCCAGCGCCGCCTGGCCACGCTCAAGCGCGGCCTGCGCCAGGGCCAGGCGGTGACGCATGCGCTCTACGACGCCGGCTACGGTTCGCCCAGCCGCGTGTACGAGGACGGCGCCGCCCGCCTCGGCATGCCGCCACAGGTGTATCGCCGCGGTGGCGAGGGCCTCGAGATCCGCTGGTCGCTGGTGGATACCGCGCTGGGGCAGGCGCTGGTCGCCGCCACCGCGCGCGGCATCTGCGCCGTGGCGCTGGGCGATGACGCCGGCGCCCTCGAACGCGACCTGCGCGCGGAGTTCCCGCGCGCGACCCTGCAGCGCGTCGACAGCGGCCGCGACGAGTTCCTGGCGCCGCGCCTGCAGGCCGTCGCCGATGCGCTCGCGCAGCGTCGCGGCAGCGTGCCGGTGGAGCTGATCGGCACCGCCTTCCAGCAGCGCGTCTGGCAGGCGCTGATGAAGATCCCGGCGGGCGAGACGCGCAGTTACGCCGAACTGGCCGCGAGCCTCGAGGCGCCCACCGCCGCGCGCGCCGTCGCCCGCGCCTGCGCGTCCAATCGCGTCGCCGTGCTGGTGCCCTGCCATCGCGTCATCCGGGGCGACGGCAGCCTCGGCGGCTACCGCTGGGGATTGCCCCGCAAGCAGGCCCTGCTCGAGGCCGAATCCCACCGCCGCAGCCCGGGAAAGCAGCACGCATGAAGCAGGACGCCGCCGCGCCCCCGACCGCCCTCGCGGTCGCGATCGCGCTCACTTCCGTCTACCTGGTCTGGGGCTCGACCTACCTCGCGATCCGCGTCGGGCTGGAGGGCTATCCGCCGTTCCTGATGGGCAGCCTGCGCTTCCTCGCGGCCAGCGCGGTGTTCTACGCCTTCCTGCGCTGGCGCGGGCACGCGCCGCCGACACGCGCGCAGTGGAAGAACGCCGCGATCATGGGCCTGTTCATGATGCTGCTGGGCAACGGCCTGGTGAACGTGGCCGAGCAGACGGTGTCCTCGGGCCTGGCCGCGGTCGCGGTGGCGTCGATGCCGCTGTGGGCCGGGCTGTTCGGCGTGCTGCGCGGGCAGAACCCGAGCCGCGGCGAGTGGCTGGGCCTGGTGATCGGTTTCGGCGGCGTGGTGTGGCTCAACTTCGATGGCGAGATGCAGGCCAGCCTGGTCGGCATGGTGGCGCTGCTGTTGGCGCCGATCGCCTGGGCGTTTGGTTCGGTGTGGAGCCGCGGCCGCGACCTGCCGGCGCCGTTCATGAGCACGGCGGCGCAGATGCTCTGCGGCGGCGCGGCGATGGGCGTGCTCGGCCTGCTGATGGGCGAACGCATCACCGAGGTGCCGCCGATGAAGGCCACGCTGGCGGTCGGCTACCTCGCGGCCTTCGGCTCGATCATTGGCTTCAGCGCCTACGTCTGGCTGCTGCACCACGTGCGTCCGGCGCTGGCCACCAGCTACGCCTACGTGAACCCGCCGATCGCGGTGCTGCTGGGCGCCCTGCTGCTGGGCGAACGCGTCGGCGCGGACGCCATCGGCGCCATGGCCGTCATCCTCGCCGGCGTCGTGATCATCACGCGTGCGAAGGCGCGTGGCACTTAAGGGAGAGGGCGTGTCCGAACGCGGATCAGAGAGGAAACGTCGGATAAGAACGGATAGAGCAAACTCAATTTCAGACGCGGATTTACGCGGATGAACGCGGATAGGGCAAAAGCGGATGGATTGGGTTCGCGTAGAGCCAATCCGATTTCGCTCTATCCGCGTTCATCCGCGTAAATCCGCGTCCAAAACTTTTATTTCTTGATCCGCTCTTATCCGACGTTTCCGCTCTGATCCGCGTTCAAACACTCAGCTCCCCAACCGAAGCGGAAGTTCGCGGAGGCGCTGGCCGGTGAGGGCGAAGAGGGCGTTGGCGACGGCCGGGGCGATCGGCGGGGTGCCGGGTTCGCCGACGCCGCCCGGGCGTTCGGTGCTGGCGACGAGGTGGGTTTCGACCACCGGCATCGCGTCCATCCGCAGCGGGCGGTAGTCGTGGAAGTTGGACTCCTGCACGCGCCCGTCCTTCAGGCGGATGCGGCCGTAGAGCGCGGCGGTCAGGCCGTAGACGATGCCGGATTCCATCTGCGCCGCGATCATCAGCGGATTCACCGCCACGCCGCAGTCCACCGCGCAGACCACGCGGTGCACGCGCACCGCGCCGCGCTCGACCGAGACTTCCGCCACCTGGGCCACGTAGCTGCCGAAGGATTCGTGCACGGCGATGCCGCGGGCGCGGCCCTCCGGCAGCTTCGAACCCCAGCCGGCCTTCTCCGCCGCGAGGTTGAGCACGCCGAGGTGGCGCGGATGGTCCTTGAGCAGGCGACGACGGTATTCCAGCGGATCCTGGCCGGCGGCGGCCGCCAGCTCGTCCACCAGGCTCTCCATCACGAAGGCGTTCTGGCTGTGGCCGACCGAGCGCCACCACAGCACCGGGATGCCGGTGCGCGGCGAGTGCAGGTCGACGAGGTGGTCGGGCGCGGCCTTGACGTAGGGCGAGTCGGACACGCCTTCGACCGAGGAGCCGTCGACGCCGTCCTTGATGAAGGCCTCGAACGGCGTGCCGGCCATGATCGACTGGCCCACCAGCACGTGGTGCCAGGCCGCCGGCAGCCCGTCGGCGCCCAGCGCCACCTTCGCGCGCTCCAGGAACATCGGGCGGTAGTAGCCGCCGCGGGTGTCGTCCTCGCGGGTCCAGACGGTCTTCACCGGCATGCCCGCGGCCTTGGCGACGTGCACCGCCTCGGACACGAAGTCGCTGGTCGGCACCGCGCGCCGGCCGAAACCACCGCCGAGGAAGGTGGTGTTGATCTTCACCTGCTCGGGCTTCAGGCCGAGGATGGCGGCCGCGGCGCCCTGGTCGCCGGTCTGGAACTGGGTGCCGGTCCAGAGCTCGCAGCCGTCGGCGGTGATGCGCACCGTGCAGTTGAGCGGTTCCATCGCGGCGTGGGCGAGGTAGGGCACGAAGTACTCGGCCTCGACCACCTTGCCAGCGGCGGCCAGCGCCTTCGCGGCATCGCCCGCCTGGGCCGCGACCGCGCCCGGGGTGGCGGCCAGCTCACTGAACTGCTTGCGCAGCGCATCGCTGTCGAGCGCCGCGTTCGGGCCCAGGTCCCACTCGACCTGCAGCGCATCGCGGCCCTGCTTCGCGGCCCAGAAATGGTCGGCCACCACGGCGACGCCGGACGGCACCTGCACCACCTTGCGCACGCCGGCCACGGCCAGGGCGGCGGTGGCGTCGAAGGACTTCACGCTGCCGCCGAACACCGGCGCGCGCGCGACCACCGCGGTCTTGAGGCCTTCGAACTGCACGTCCATGCCGAACACGGCCCGGCCGGTGATTTTCTCCGGCGTGTCGAGGCGGCGCGTGTCCTTGCCGATGCGCTTCCAGTCGGACGGCGCCTTCAGCGTCACTTCGCCCGGCGGCGGCAGCGCGCTGGCGGCCTCGGCCAGTTCGCCGTAGCTGGCGCTCTGGTTGCCGGCGATGACGCGGCCGTTCTGGGTGCGGCAGTCGGCCACCGCGACGCCGAAGCGCGCGGCCGCGGCCTGCACCAGCAGCGTGCGCGCGGTGGCGCCGGCCTGGCGGTAGCGGTCGAACTCGGACCAGGTGGTGGTGGAGCCGCCGGTCATCTGCGCGCCGAAGCCGGTGTGCGCGTAGGCGGGTGCGGCCGGCGCGTGTTCCACCGAAATCTTCGACCAGTCGGCGTCGAGCTCTTCGTTGATCAGCATCGGCAGCGTGGTCCAGATGCCCTGGCCCATTTCCGAATGCGCCAGCAGCACGGTGACGCGGTCGTCGGCGCCGATGCGCAGGAAGGCGTTGGGCACCAGGGTCGCGCCGGCCGGTGCCTGGGCGAAGGCGAGCTTGCGGCCGCCGGGCACCACGAAGGCGACGACGAGGCCACCGCCGACGAGGGCGCTGGCCTTGAGGAAATTGCGGCGGGACGGGATGTGGTCGTTGTTCACGGGACTCTCCGTTGAACGGGCGCGCCCGGCGGGCGGCGCCGGCGGATCAGGCGTCGCCCAGCTCGGCGGCGCGATGGATGGCGGCGCGCACGCGCGGGTAGGTGCCGCAGCGGCAGACGATGCCGGTCATGGCCTCGTCGATCTCGGCGTCGCTGGGGTTGTTCACCACCTTGAGCAGCGCCGCGGCCGCCATGATCTGGCCGGACTGGCAGTAGCCGCACTGCACCACGTCGAGCTCGGCCCAGGCGCGCTGCACGGGGTGGCTGCCGTCGGTGGACAGGCCTTCGATCGTCGTGACGGGCCGGCCCGCGACCGCCGAGACCGGCAGCACGCAGGAACGCATCGGCTGGCCGTCGAGGTGCACGGTGCAGGCGCCGCACTGGGCCATGCCGCAGCCGTACTTGGTGCCGGTGAGGCCGATCAGGTCGCGCAGGACCCAGAGCAGCGGCGTATCGGGTGCGGCGTCGACGTCGTGTTCGACGCCGTTGACGGTGAGTTTCATGGCGGACCTCGCGACGGCTGGGCTGGCGATGAGCCTACTCCTGTGCCGGGTTGGCTCCAAGTGAATCCCCGGTGACGGCGCGGGCCTGCTCCGGCGTGTCGATGTCGTCGGCCAGCGGCGGGGCGGCGACGGCGTGGACCTGGCTGGCGTTGGCCCGGAGCAGGTCGCGCGCGCCGTGGTCCTGGCGGCCTTCGGCGAGGTGGGCGAACCAGGCGCGCGGCAGCAGGGCCGGCACGCCGAGCACGCCCGCGTAGGCGCTGGCGGCGGCGCGCGCGGGGTCGCGGCGCCAGGCGTCGCGCAGGGCGAGCAGGTGGTCGGCGTCGAGGGCCGGCTGGTCGCAGAGCACGACCAGTGCGCCGTCGACATCGGGCGACAGCGCGCCAAGTCCGACGGCGAGAGATGCGCCGAGGCCGTGCTCCCAGGCGGTGCACACGGCCTTGCGCAGCGGGAGGTCGGCGAGTTCGGCCCACACCGCGTCCGCGTTCGCGCCGCAGACGACGAGAGCCTCGGCTGGCGTGGTGGCCAGGCCAAGGCGCGCGGCGCGGCGCACCAGGGTTTCGCCGTCCAGGCGCAGCAGCTGCTTGGGCTGGCCCAGCCGCCGCGAACCGCCGGCGGCGAGCAGCAGCAGCGCGTGGCGCGGCGTGGTCACGGCTTGGCGTGGAAGTGGCGCTGCAGGTCGGCCGCGATCGCGAGGGCGATCGCTTCCGGGCCGTCGCCGCCGAGGAACAGGCCGACCGGCGCGCGCAGGCGCGGCTGCAGCGCGGCGCGCTCGGCGTCGGTCAGCATCGCCAGCAGTTCGTCGCGCCGCCCGGGCGGGCCGAGCAGGCCGACGTAGGGCACGGGCAGCGGCGCCAGCGCGCGCAGCGCCTCGAGGTCGGCGCTGGCGAGGTGGGTCATCACCAGCACCGCGTCATCGGGGCGGGCGGCGGCGAGCGCCGCGGCGGGACGAAGCGCCTGCCTCGGCACGTCGGCGGGGATGCGCGCATCGGCCAGCAGCCCTTCGCGATGGTCGGTGATGCGCAGGTGCCAGCCCAGGGCCTGGCCGAGCGCAAGCAGCGGCGCCGCTTCCGGCCCGGCGCCCAGCAGCCGCACCCGCGGAACCGGCGCGATCCGCAGCGCGATGTCGTCGGACGCCGCCGTGGCCAGGGGATCGGTGGCCCGAAGGTTGCCGGTGTCACCTTCGCTGTCCCCGCGCCCCGAGATGCCGACGGATCTACCCTCGCGATTCGCGAGGCCCGGTCTGCCTGCGGTTCCCTCTTCGTGGTCCGCGAGCCGCCACGCCGGCGTCCCGGCATCGAACGAAACGGTCAGCGCCAGCGCCCGTCCGTCCGCGTCCGCCGCGAGCAGCGCGTCGAGCAGCCCATCGCCCGCGCCCGGCAGCGGCCACGCCACGACGCGCATCCGCCCGCGGCAGCCCGAGCCGGAGCCGAACAGCAGGTCGTCGTCGCCGCGGGTGTCGAATACGGTGTGGCCGGCGCGGCCGTCGGCGATGACCTGCTGGCACAGCAGCACCAGCGCTGGCTCGAGGCAGCCGCCGGAAATCGTGCCGGTGCGCGCGCCGTCGTCGGCGACCACGGCCAGCGCGCCGGCCTTGCGGTAGGTCGAGCCCTCGGTGTCGGTCACCAGCGCGAGGGCAAAACGCTGGCCCGCGGCGCGCAGGGCGCGGGCGGCTTCCAGCACGCCACGCAGTCCGCCGACCGCGCTCATGTCGCACCGTCCGAGAGCGCTTGCTGCAGGCATTCCCAGGGCAGCAGCACGCAGCGGTGGCGCGCGGGGTGCGCGGCCACGCCGGCCAGCGCGCCGAGCTCGCCGAGGCCATCGGCGTCGCCGTTCGCGATCGCCGCGCGCAGGGCCTGCAGGCGCGCGGCTACGCCGGCGGCGTCGCGGCCTGGCACGTCGCAGGCCATCAGCGAGGCCGAGGCCAGGCAGAGCAGGCAGCCTTCGCTCTGGTGGCCGAGCGCGGCGATGCGGCCTTCGCCGTCGAGCCGCAATTCGACGCCGACGCGGTCACCGCACAGCGCGTTGTGCGCGGAAGCGCGGTGGCTGGCGTCGGCCAGCGGACCCGCGTGGCGCGGCGCGCGGCCGTGGTCGAGCACGCGGTCGCGATACAGGTCGGCGAAGGAAGTCGGTTCGGCCATGGCCTGCGATTAGCGCATGCGTGCCCGAAGGCGGCAAGGCAGGCCTCAGGCCAGCGGGTCGGGCGGCAGCGCCAGTGGCGGGCAATCGCCGGTGCCGGGCGGCGGCAGGCGGGCCAGCCAGTCGCGCAGCGGCGCGCGCAGCCAGTCGATGCGGGCGGGCAGGGAATAGTGGTTCTCGTCGGGCAGCTCGGCGTAGTGCAGGCGGCCGTTGCCGGCGCGCGCCAGGCGGCGGGCGGATTCCACGGGCACCAAGGTGTCCTTCCCGCCGTGCAGGTGCAGCACGCAGGCCGGGGTGGCGGCCAGCGGGGTCGCGGTGTCGAGCGCGTCGAGATCCAGGCCCAGCGTTTCGCCGGCGCGGGCGATGGCGGCGTCCAGTTCGTGCGCCGGCAGCGTCCGGCGCAGCCACCAGCCCAGCACGCGCGCGGCGCCGCCGCCTTCGCCGGTCTTGAGGCGCTGCACGAACTGGCGCACCGAGTCGCCCGCGTTCGCGAACGGCTCCATCGCCACCACGCCGGCGATGCCGGCACGGTGGCCCGCCGCGGCATGCAGCGCGGTCACCGCGCCGTACGAAGTGCCGAACAGCACCACCGGTTCGGCCAGCCGCCGCTCCGCGCGAAGGCGCGCCAGCAGCGCCTGCACGTCGCCGGCCTCGCGGGTGCCGAAGCCGGCCGGGCCGTCGCCGGAGAAGCCGTGGTTGCGCAGGTCCAGCAGCACCGTGCGGTAGCCCTCTTCGGCCAGCGCGATGGCCCACAGGCCCTGCGTGCTGGCGTCCATCGTCAGGCCGTGCAGCATCACCACGGTGCCGCGCACCGGCGGCGGTCGACGCGGCGCGCCGGCCCGGAAGTCGAAGCGCATGCCGAGTTCGTCCGGGGCGCGCTGGTAGCGGTACTCAAGCCCGAAGTCGCGCGGCTCGATCACCGCGAACGCCAGGGTCGGTTCGCCCGGCCGCGCCAGCGATTCCAGCGGGCTGCCGACCTCGCGCAGGAACTGCAGGTACTTCGCGCCGCCGTAGGGCGTGTCGCCGCGCTCGGGCCGGGCGATGCGCTCGTGCAGGTCGCGCGCCTGCGCGTCGCCGCCGGCCGCCAGCGCAACGGTCGCGACCAGCGCGAACAGGGGTTTCAGGACACCAGGCATGCCGGGCAGCCTGTGGGGCGGCGCGTGAAGGCCGCGCCTTCCCACCGGGCGGCGTGCCGCCGGGGCGAGCTGGCGCCGCGCGGCCGCGCCCTTGGCCAGCGTGGCCGGGTGCTTGGCCGGCCGCCTATCGCCGCGCGGGCGCGCCTTCGGACAGCGTGACCGCGTCGTCGGCCGGCGGCATCGCACCGTCGCAGGTCGGCACCTGTTCGGCCGCGTGCTCGCGGGCGGCCTGCAGCGGCTGCCGGCGCGAGCGGCGCCAGCCGTCGGCGGCGTAGACGCCCAGCGCCACCCAGATGCAGGCGAAGCCGACCGCCTGCGTCCCGCTGAAGCCTTCGCCCAGCAGCCACACGCCGCTGAGAAGCTGCAGGGTCGGCGCGATGTACTGCAGGATGCCGACCAGCGAGTAGGGGATGCGGCGCGCGCCGTAGGCGAAGCCGATCAGCGGCAGCGCCGTCAGCGCGCCGCCGATCACCAGCAGCACGTCGCTGCCGAAGTTGCCGTCGCCGAACGCGCCGACGCCCTGCACGCCGGCCCAGCCCAGCCAGGCCAGCGCCGGCAGCAGCAGGATCAGGCTCTCGATCGCCAGGCCCGGCACCGCGTCCACGTTCGCGAGCTTCCGGATCAAACCGTAGAACGCGAAGCTGAAGGCCAGCGCCAGTGCGATCCACGGCGGGTCGCCGTGCAGCAGGGCCAGCCACAGCACGCCCACCGTCGCGATCGCCACCGCGGTCCACTGCGCGCGGTTGAGCCGCTCGCCCAGCACCAGCACGCCGATCAGCACGTTCACCAGCGGGTTGATGAAGTAGCCCAGGCTGGCCTCGACCACGCGGCCGTTGGTCACCGCCCAGATGTACACGCCCCAGTTGAAGCTGATCAGCAGGCTGCTGCCGAGCAGCATCCAGCCCACCTTCGGCCGCGACAGCGACGCGCGCAGCCAGCCCCAGCCTTCGCGGATCACGAGGTAGCCGACCACGAACAGCGCGCACCAGACGATGCGGTGGGCGATGATCTCGAGCGCCGGCACGTGCCTGAGCAGGTACCAGTACAGCGGGAACACGCCCCAGAGCACGTAGGAGGCAATGGCGGCCGAGAGGCCCTTGCGGTCGATGGCGGGTGCTGGGGTCACGGCGGGCTCCGGGCGAGGCGGCGATTATCCGCTCCCCGGTGGCCTCGTGCCTGCAACGATGTGATGCCCCGGGCCGACCGGCCGGGGCGCGCTACTGCCCGCGCAGCGCCGCGGTCACCGGCATGCGAGCGGCGCGGATGGCGGGCGCCAGGCCGCCGATGAAGCCGATGAACAGGGCCAGTCCCAGGCCGGTCATCACCAGCCCCGGCGTCACCGCGAACTTGAAGGCGACCTGGGTGAAGCCGCTGCCCAGCGTGCTCACCGAGTAGCCGTTGAAGGCCACGTAGGCCAGGCCCGCGCCGAGCACCCCGCCCGCGATCGCGAGCGCCAGCGCCTCGGCCATCACCGAGGCGATCACCGGCGCCACGCCGAAGCCCAGTGCGCGCAGCGTGCCGATCTCGGCCGTGCGCGCCGACACCGCCGAGTACATGGTGTTGAGCGCACCGAAGGTGGCGCCGATGGCCATGATCAGCGCGACCAGCCCGGCCAGCACGCCGATGGTGGCGGTGAGGTTGCCGGACTGGCCCGAGAAGAACTCGCGCTCGCGCCGCGCCTCGACGTTGAGCTGCGGGTCGCTGGTCAGGCGCTTCTCGAGCGCGTCGAAGCTGTCGGTATTGGCCAGCTGCAGCAGCAGCGAGGAGTAGCCGCTGCGGTTGAAGGCCGACTGCGCGGTCTCGGCGTCGGCCCAGAGCTCGGACTCGTGCGCGTCGCCGCCGGTGCTGAAGTGGCCGACCACGGTCCAGGTCGAGCCGCGGAAGCGCAGCTCGGTGCCGACCGCCAGGCCTTCGAACTGCTGGCTGGCGGCCTGGCCGACGATCAGCTCGCGGATGCCGGGCCGGAACATGCGGCCTTCGACGATGCGCAATTCGGGCCGGATCGCGAAGCCGGCCGGCTCGACGCCGCGCAGGGTGACGTTGGCGCCGGTCTTCTGCCCCTTGCGCGGCACCTCGGTGACGATGATCAGCTCGCCCGAGGCCTGCGGCAGGCCGTCGGGGCCGCGCGCGATGGCCGGGTCCTGCTTCACCAGCGTGCCCGAGGCGCGGTCGAGGAAACTCGCCAGCTCGCCGTTGGAGCCACCGCGCGTCACCACCACGCGGTCGTTGCGGCCGGTGCCCGCGAGCGTCTTCTCCAGCCCCGAGGACATCGACAGCAGGGCCACCATCACGCCGACCACGCCGGCGATGCCGATCACGATCACCAGCGACGCGCCCAGCCGCTGCGGCACGCTGCGCAGGTTCATCAGCACGATCTCGCGGACCTGGGTCAGGGCGCTCATCAGCGGCCCGCCAGGGCATCGACGATGCGGATGCGCAGCGCGTGCAGCGCCGGCGGCACCCCCACCAACAGCGACAGCACCACCACGCTGATGCCGGCGATCGCCCACACGCGGGCATCGGTCTCCACCGGGAACTCGGGCGGCAGCACGCCGGTGACCACGTTGGCCAGCAGCATGCCCGCCAGCGCGCCCAGGAAGCACAGCACGAAGGCCTCGGCCAGCACCAGCGCCATCACCGCGCGGTCGGTGAAGCCCAGCACCTTGAGCACGGCCAGCTCCGGCACCCGCTCGCGCACGCCCTGCGACATGCTCACGCCGGTCAGGAACAGGATCGAGAAGAACACCGCGCTGGTGATCAGGTTGACGATCAGGCCGATGTCGCCGAGCTGGCGGATGAAGCCGAGCTGGAACTCCTGCTCGCTCTGGGTCTTGGTTTCGTCGGCGGAGTTATCGAACTTCTCGTCGATCAGCGCCGACACCTTCTCGGCCGCCTGCGGGTCGTCCACCACCACCACGAACACGCCGGCCAGGCCCTTGCCGCCCGCGCGCGCCTCGTCGAACTGGCCGTAGTTGAGATACATCAGCCCGGCGCGCTTCTGCCACTCCTCGTCGCGGCCGTCGAAGATGCCCACCAGCTCCCACTCCCAGGCGCGGGTGCCGTCGGTCTTGGTCCAGATGAAGGAGTTCAGCGGGATGGTGTCGCCGACCTTCCAGCCGAACTTGTCGGCGAGGTTGCGGCCCGCGATCGCGCCGTTGCGGGTGGACACGAACTGCCGCCACTGGTCTTCCGGCATCACCCACTCGGGGTAGGTGTCGCGCAGCCGCTGCGGGTTCACCGCGAACTGCGGGAAGAAGTTGCGCGGGTCCTGGTACTGGCCGCCGAAGAACTGCGAGTGCGAGACGCGGCTGACGCCGGGCACCGCCTCGATCTGCGGCATCATCCGCATCGGCAGCGGCTGGGTGAAGCTGGTGCGGGCCTGGGTGATCAGGCGGTTGGCGCCGAGGAAATCGGCGCCGCCGGCGAACAGCGAATTCACCGCCTGCAGCAGCCCCAGCAGCAGGAAGGCCGAGACCAGCGAGAACAGCGTCAGCGTGGTCCGCAGCTTCTTGCGGAACAGCCCCGCCCAGACCAGGCCCAGGTATTTCATGTCAGTGCGCCGGCGCCTCGTCCACCAGCGTGCCCTTGTCCAGGTGCACGGTGCGGCGGGCGTACTCGGCGGCCTTGGGGTCGTGGGTGACCATCACGATGGTCTTGCCGAACTCCTGGTTGAGCTGCTGCAGCAGGCGCAGCACCTCGTCGGCGGTCTTGCGGTCGAGGTCACCGGTGGGCTCGTCGCAGATCAGCAGGCGCGGATCGGAGACCAGCGCGCGCGCGATCGCCACGCGCTGCTGCTGGCCGCCGGAGAGTTCGTTGGGCTTGTGCTTCGCGCGGTCGTCCAGCCCGACCAGCTTCAGCGCGATGCTGGCGCGGCGGCTGCGCTCGGCGGCGCCCATGTCGGCCAGCAGCAGCGGCAGCTCGACGTTCTTCTGCGCGGTCAGCACCGGCATCAGGTTGTAGCTCTGGAAGATGAAGCCGACCGTGCTGGCGCGCCATGCGGCGAGCTCGTCGCTGCCGAAGTCGTCGATGCGCTGGCCGCCGACCCGCAGCAGGCCGCCGCTGGGCGAATCCAGGCCGCCGATCAGGTTGAGCAGGGTGGTCTTGCCGGAGCCGGACGGCCCCATCAGCGCGACGAAATCGCCCTCGGGGATGTCGAGGTCGATGCCGTGCAGCACTTCCACGCGCTGCTTGCCGCGCGCATAGGCCTTGGTGAGGCCGCGGATCTCGACCAGGGGCGTGGCCATCGCGGCGCCTTACTTCGTCGCCACGCGGTCGCCGTCGCCCAGGTCGTCCGGGGGCGAGAGCACCACGGTTTCACCGCCGGACAAGCCGGTGAGCACCTGCTGGTCGGCGTCGCGCTTCTCGCCCAGGGTCACGGCGACGCGGCGCACCTTGCCGTCCTCGACCACGAACACGGCGCGGCCGTCGTCGCCGCCGACCACCGCGCGCTCGGGCACGAAGGCGCCGGCCATCGGCGGCGCATCGGCGCGCGCCTGGTCGAGGAAGCTCACGCGCACGCCCATGTCCGGCACGATCCGCGGGTCCTTGTCCTTGAAAGCGATGCGCACTTTCACCGTGGCCTTGGTGCGGTCGGCCGTGGGCACGATGGCGATGACCTCGGCCGGGATCTTCCAGTCCGGGTAGGCGTTGAGCACGGCCTCGACCGGCATCCCGGGCGTGACGCGGCCGATGTTGGCCTCGTTGACGTCCACCTGCACCTCCAGCGACTCCATGTCGACCAGGGTGCCGATGCCGGTGCGGATCGAGCCGCCGCCGGCGCTGATCGGCGAGATCATCTCGCCCGGCTGCGCGGCCTTGGCCACGATCACGCCGGCGAAGGGCGCGCGGATCACGGTGTTGTCCACGCCCAGGCCGGCGATGGCGAGCTGGTCGCGCGACACCTCGACGGCGCGCTGCAGGCTGGCCAGGCGCGCCGCGCGGGCGTCGCGGTCGGCGATCGCCGCATCCAGCGCGGACGCCGCCACCAGCTGGCGGGCCGCGAGTTCGCGCTGGCGCACCAGGGTCTGGTCGGCCAGGGTGAGCTGGGCCCGGGCCTCGGCGAGCTGGGACTGCGCGGAGGCGAGCTGGGCCGAGGCCAGTTCGCGCTGGGCGGCGGCATCGGCGTCGTCGAGGTAGGCCAGCACCTCGCCCTCGGCCACGACCTGGCCTTCCTCGATCAGGACCTCGCGCACCTTGCCGGTGATCTTCGAGGACACCGTGGCGATGCGGCGGGCGGTGACGTAGCCGGAGGCGTCGAGCACCGAGGCCGTGCCGAGCTCGGCGGCCTTGCGCGCGACCGCGGTTTCCACGGTGACCGGGCGCAGGCCCGAGAGCGCCATCGAAAGCACGACCAGCACGATCACGCCGCCCAGCGCCCACTGCCAGAAGGGCCGGCGCTTCTTCGCGGGCTTGCGGTCGATGTGCAGTTGCTTGAGCAGGTCCTGCGGCGAATCCATGGGCGACTCCGTGATCGGGCCGGCGCAGTCTGCGTCGGCCCCGGTGTCGGGATTGTGAGCCGTCAGGCGGGCAGGGTCATCCTGCCGTTTGTCACTTCTTCGGGAAGCGCTGCTTCAGCAGGCTCCAGGCGGCCCGCAGCCCCTGGGCCTCGCCGCCGGCGGGCTTGCCTGGGCGCTCGCCGTCGTTCCAGGAGTAGACGTCCACGTGGGTCCAGGCCTGGCCCTCGGGCACGAAGCGCTCCAGGTACACGGCCGCGGTGATGCAGCCGGCCATGCGCGAGGCGCCGGAGTTGGCCAGGTCGGCGATGCCCGACTTCAGGTAGCTCAGGTAGGGCCGCCACAGCGGCATGCGCCACAGCGGGTCGCGGGTGCGCTGGCCGGCGGCGAGGTAGTCGTTGGCCAGGGCGTCGTCGTTGGCGAACAGCGCCGGCAGGTCCGGGCCCAGCGCGATGCGCGCGGCGCCGGTCAGCGTGGCGAAGTCCATCAGCAGCGCCGGCTTCGACTCGGCCGCGTAGGCCAGCGCATCGCACAGCACCAGCCGGCCTTCGGCGTCGGTGTTGTCCACTTCGACGCTCAGGCCCAGGCGCGTGGCCAGCACTTCGCCGGGGCGGAAGGCGTTCGGGCCGATCGCGTTCTCGACCGCGGGCACCAGCAGCTGCAGGCGCACCGGGAGCTTGAGCGCCATCACCAGCCGGGCCAGGCCGAGCGCGTGCGCGGCGCCGCCCATGTCCTTCTTCATGTTGCGCATGCCGTCGGCGGGCTTGATGTCCAGGCCGCCGGTGTCGAAGCACACGCCCTTGCCGACGATGGCCAGGCGCGGGTGGGCGTCGTCGCCCCAGTTGAGCTCGACCAGGCGCGGCGCGCGGTGGCTGGCGCGGCCGACGGCGTGGATGGCGGGGAAGTTCTTCGCCAGCAGGTCGTCGCCGGCGATGACGTCGAGGCGGGCGCCGTGCGCCTTGGCCAGGTCCGCGGCGGCGGCTTCGATTTCGGCCGGGCCCATGTGCTCGGTCGGGGTGTTGATCAGGTCGCGGACCAGGGTGCTGGCTTCGAGCAGGGCCAGCGCCTCGGCGTCCACCTCGCCCTCGAGCACCAGCTGCGCGGGCTCGCGCGCGGGCTTGAGGTAGCGGCTGAAGCGGTAGGCCCCCAGGCCCCAGCCCAGCAGGGCCTGGCCCGGCGCCAGCGCGGCGGGCGACTGCGTGCACAGCTGGTAGCGGCCGGGCGGCAGCAGGCTGGGCAGGTGCGCCAGCGCCAGCGGGTCGGCGGCGTCGGCCAGCACCACCAGCACGTAGGCCGGGCGGCCGTCGTCGCCGGGGATGGCCAGCGGCGCGACCGAACCCGCGCCCGCGCCGTGCGCATCCAGCCAGGACTGCACCGGCGCCGGCTGCGTTTCGCGCCAGGCGGCGAACCCGGCGCATTCGACCAGCCGCAGCGGCGTGGTGCGGGCGGCGGCATCGGGGCGGGCGAAGCAGGACGGCAGGCTCATCGGGTTTCCGGGGTGGCGAGGTGTTCGGGGGCGAAGACGTGGTGGTCCAGCCAGTCGGCCAGGCCCGCCAGCGTAGCGAATTCAAGGTCGGGCCGCGGCAGGTTGGCGGGCCAGCGCTGCTTCTCGCGGTTGATCCAGCAGCTGCGCAGGCCGGCGCGGCGCGCGCCGGCGACGTCCAGCAGCGGGTCGTCGCCGATGTGCAGCACCTCGGCCGGGGCCCGGCCCAGGCGCTCGCAGGTGGCGTGGAAGATCGGCGCGTCGGGCTTGGCGTGGCCGTGCTCGCGGGCGCTGACGAAGACCTGGAAGTGGTGGTCGATGCCGATCCGCGCCAGGTCGGCGTTGCCGTTGGTCAGCGCCGCGATCGGCAGCCGCGACGACAGCCGCGCCAGCGCCTCGGGCACGTCCGGGTAGAAATCGACCCGGTTGCGGCTGGCGATGAAGGCCTCGTAGGCCGGCTCGAGGTGGTGGCCCGGGTCGCCCGAGGTCTCCAGCGCATGCAGCAGCGACAGCTTGCGCTGCTGCGAGAAGTCGTGGGCGTACTCGGGGTGCCGGGCCGCGACCTGCTCGCGCAGCTTGCGCATGCGGTGGATCGGGAAGTTGGCGGCGGTGCGCGGCGCGTGCTCGCGCAGGAAGGCGTCCAGGGCCATCTCCGCGCGCTCGATCGCCGGCCAGATCGGCCAGAGGGTGTCGTCGAGATCCAGGCTGAGGGCGAGCGGGCGCAGGTTCACCTCGGAAGTTTAGCGCGGGTGACGGCCACGGGCGGGTGAAGCGCTATTCCAGCAGCCGCGACCAGTGGTTCCAGCCGTCCACCCGGCTGGCCACGATCTTCAGGCAGACCAGCATCGGCACGGCCACCAGCAGGCCCGGCACGCCCCACAGCCAGCCCCAGAGCATCAGCCACAGGATGATCGCCAGCGGGTTGATCTTCATGGTCTTGCCCAGCGCCATCGGGGTGAGCAGCTGGCTTTCCAGGCCGTTGAGCACCAGGTAGCCCGCGGCCGGCAGCAGCGCCGCCGACACGGTGTCGAACTCGGTCAGGCCGACCAGGCCCAGCAGCAGCGCCACCACCGCCGGCCCGACGAAGGGCGCGAGGTTGAAGGCCGCGGCCAGCACGCCCCACAGCAGCGGATCCTCGACGCCCAGCCAGGCCAGCCACAGCGAGGTCGCGCCGCCCAGCACCACCGCGGTGAAGCTGATGGTGAGCATGTAGCGCGAGAGTTCGCTCTGGATCTCCTGGACGATGCCGGCCGTGATCCGCTTCTGCGCGCGCGTGCGGCGCATCTCCAGCAGCTTGCGCAGCAGGTCGTCGCCGTAGACCAGGAAGGTGAAGGTGAGCAGGATCACCGCCAGCGCGTAGCCCAGCACCCGCGGCGTCGCCGCGACCAGGTCGACGCTGGGCGGCCGCACCACGATGCGCTCGCCCGGCGTGGCCTCGCCTTCGGTGAACTCATCCAGCGTGGCGCTGGCCCGGCGCGCCGCGTGCAGCGGCTGCACCATCTGCTGCAGCCGCGGCGCCGCCTCGCGCAGCGCGAACGGCACCTTGCTGGCCCAGTCGCCCGCGGGCCGGGCCACGAACACGGCGACCGCGCCCAGGCTGCCCAGCAGCGCGGCCACCAGCAGCACCGCCGCCGCGCCGCGCGGCAGGAAGCGCAGCGGCGCGCGCTTGACGAGCGGGCTGAGCAGCATCGCGAAGAAGGCCGCCAGCACCACCGGCAGGATCAGGCTGGCCGCGAAGTAGCAGGTGTAGAGCAGCAGGGCCAGCACCAGCACCCACAGCAGGCGCGCGTTGACCTGCAGCGCGGCCAGGCGCGCGGCATGGCCGGAGGGCGGCGGCGGGCGCGGGCTTTCCGGCGCCGCCGCGGGCGCCGGCTCGTGCACCGCCGCGTTGGCCAGGGCCTCGGCGCTGGCGCCGTGGGTGCCGGCCTCAGGCGTCGACGGCACGGCGTCCCCCGGCGGGGCCGCCGGCGCCTTCGCCGGCGGCTTCGTCTTCGGTCGCTTCGGCATCGGCGTCGTCCTCGTTGTCGCCGGCCGCGGAGGCGGTGGCGGCGGCGGTGATGCCGGCCAGCAGGCCCGGCAGCACGGTGTCCAACAGCATCGAGAAGATCGGGCCGCTGGCCAGGCGTGAGCCGACGCCGGCCGCCGCGCCCACCGTCGGCGCGCTGAAGCCGCTGGCGACGCCGAGCGCGAAGCCCGAGACCACGATCCGCACCGGCGTGGCGCCGCGGCGCAGCTCGGACTTCAAGCGATCGAGCGACCCGGTGGCCGCCGCACGCTGGTCGATGCAGGCCTGTTCGGCCCGCTGCACCGCGGCGATCTTGTCGGCCAGGCTCACGGCGCGGCCCCCGGATCGGCCGGAGGGGCGGGCGTCTCCGCGGGCTCGCCCCGGAAGCCCAGCTTCAGCTGCCGGCGCGTGCCCTCGAAATCGGCGTAGCGCAGCATCGCCTTCGCGCGCAGCACCCCGAACAGCGCGACGCCGACGCTCACCACCAGCGGGATCGCGATGGCCAGCGGCCACGGCGCCCCGGCGCTGCGCAGCCCGCTGACCAGCAGCGCGGTCAGCAGCAGGTAGGCGGTGCCCAGCAGCACGGTGGCGACCAGCAGCCACACCAGCGCGGCCACCATGGCATCGCGGGCCAGGCCGAACTCGGCGGCGAACAGCCGGCGCAGTGCATCCAGCCCGCCCAGGTGCGCGCGGGCCGTGGCGCGCGCGGCCTCCAGCACCGCCCGGGCATCGTCGGCCAGGGGGCCGGCGGTGTCGCGGGCCGGGGCGGGTTCGTCCACGGCCGGCTTACTTGCGGCGGGTGAGGGCGGCGACCAGGTAGCCGGCGGCGAAGGCCACGCCGAACGAGGCCAGCGGCTTGCTGCGGATCAGGTCCTCGGCCTGGGCCAGCATGCCCTTGCCCTGGTCGAGCAGGCCCTGCAGCTTTTCGTCCAGCTCGGCCTTGGCCTCGCGCGCGGCGGCACCGCCGGCCTCGAGCGCTTCGTTGACGCCGGACTTGAGGGCATCGCGCGCCTCGCCGAGGTTTTCCTTCGCGGCGGCGAGGTGGCTGGTGTCTTCGATCGGTTGTTCGACCTTGGGACGGTTCATGGGTTCGCTCCCGCAGGGATCAGGCCTTCACCTTACACCGTCGCCGCGACCGCGGCGCCGGGCTCATTGCATGACGAGGTAACCGAAGCGGCCGCCGCGGGCGACGCTCAGCACCAGCTCGCGCGGCTCGTTGCCCAGGGCCGCGCGGAACGCCGGCAGGTCGGCCACGTTGCGGCGGTTGACCTGGCCGATGCGGTCGCCGGCGCGCAGGCCGCTGCGGGCGGCGCGGCTGCCCGGCGCGACCTTGCTGGCGACGACGCCGAACAGGCCCTGCTGGCGGAAGCGCTCGGGCAGCTCCACGAGGGTCGCGCCCTCGAGGCGCGGGTCGATCTCGCCGCCGTCGATTTCCTTGGCCTGGGCCTTGAGCACGGCCTGCACGCTCAGCCGCTGCTCGCCGCGCAGCAGGTCCAGGCGCACCTGCTGGTCCACCGGCAGCAGGCCCTCGAGGTTGCGCAGGGCCTGGGCGCTGTCGATGCGCTGGCCGTTGGCGGCCACGATCACGTCGCCCGGTCGCACGCCGGCGACCTCGGCCGGCGAACCGCGGTAGACGCGGGCGACCAGGGCGCCGCGCTGGGTCTCGGCCAGGTCCATCTGCCTGGCCACGAAGGGCGTGATGTCCTCGCCGTCCAGGCCCAGCGAGCCGCGGCGCACTTCGCCGTAGGCCATCAGCTGGCGCATCACCTCGCGCGCCAGGTTGGCGGGGATGGCGAAGCCCAGGCCGATGTTGCCGGCGGCGCTGCCGCGCGGGTTGAAGCTGGCGGTATTGATGCCGACCAGCTCGCCGCGCAGGTTCACCAGCGCGCCGCCGGAGTTGCCCGGGTTGATGGAGGCGTCGGTCTGGATGAAGTTCTGGTAGCCCAGGCCCTGCAGGCCGCTGCGGCCCACGGCCGAGACGATGCCGCTCGTGACGGTCTGGCCCAGGCCGAAGGGATTGCCCACCGCGACCACGAAATCGCCGACCTGCAGCTGGGCCGAATCGGCCAGGTTCAGCGCGGTCAGGTCCTCGGCCGGGATGCGGATCACGGCGACGTCGGTGTCGGGGTCGGCGCCCACCAGCTCGGCCTCGAGCGTGCGGCCGTCGGCCAGGGTCACCGAGACGCCGTCGGCGTTCTCGATCACGTGGTTGTTGGTCAGCACCAGGCCGCGCTCGGCGTCGACGATCACGCCCGAACCCAGCGACTGCTGCATGCGCTCCTGCGGCATGCCGCCCGGCATGCCGAAGAACTCGGCCAGCGGGTTGCGCACCCGCACCACCTGGCGGGTGTAGATGTTGACCACGGCCGGGGTCACGTCCTTGAGCATCGGCGCCAGCGACGGCACCGGCGTGCCCGCGATCTGCGCCGGCAGCGCGGCCTGGGCGGCGCGCGGCAGGGCCAGCGCGGCGGCGCCGTCGAGGGCGGCGGCGGCCCGGCTCGGCGGCGCATCCGGCGCCTGCGCTACCGGCTCCGCCA
>NZ_AVCK01000022.1 GCF_000747155.1 Arenimonas metalli CF5-1
CTTGCGCTCGCGCTGCGCGCCCGGGCGCGGGCCGCTGCGTTCGCGCGAACCGCCGCCCGGACGACCGCCGTCGCGACCGCCGCTGCGGCCACCGCGGCCGCGCTTCTCGTCCTCGGCGGCCTTGGCTTCGCGCACTTCGCGGAAGATCGCGGTGACGCTCTCGGCCTCGCCCTCGTCCTCGCCCTCGACCTTCGGTCGCGGCGCGCGCGGCTTGGCGATCAGCAGCTCGGGCTCGACCGCGGCCACCGGCAGCTTCTGCTCGATGTAGGCCTCGATGTCGGGCAGCGACATCGCGTAGCGCTCGCAGGCGAAGCTGATCGCGTCACCCTCGGCGCCCAGGCGCGCGGTGCGGCCGATGCGGTGGACGTAGTCCTCGGCGTCGAACGGCAGGTCGTAGTTGTAGACGTGCGAGACGCCGTCGATGTGCAGGCCGCGGGCCGCCACGTCGGTGGCGACCAGCAGGTCGAGCTGGCCCTTCTGGAAGCGCGCCAGCAGCGTCTCGCGCTTCTTCTGCGGCACGTCGCCCGACAGCACGCCGACGCGGAAACCGGCGCGCTCGAGCGCCTTGGCCACGCGCTCCACCCACACCTTGGTGTTCACGAACACCATCGTGCGGTGGCCCTCGCTGCGGGTCAGCAGGCCGATCAGCAGCGGGATCTTTTCTTCGTCGGCCGGGAAGTAGACCAGCTGCCGCACCTTGGCGGCGGTGATGAACTCGGTCTCGACGACGAGCTTCTCGGGCTCGTTCATGTGCTCGTAGGCCAGCTCCAGCACGCGGTGGCTGAGGGTGGCGGAGAACAGCAGGGTCTGGCGCTCGGTGCGGATCGGCATGCGGCGCAGCAGGAAGCGGATGTCCTTGATGAAGCCGAGGTCGAACATGCGGTCGGCCTCGTCGAGCACGCAGACTTCGCAGGCGTGCAGCGAAACGACCTTGTGCTGCTTGACGTAGTCGATCAGGCGGCCCGGGGTGGCGATGATCACGTCCACGCCCTGCTGCAGCAGCTCGCGCTGCTTGTCGTAGTCGACGCCGCCGTACACCAGGGCGAAGCGCAGGCCGAGGTCGGAGCCGAACTTCACCGCGTCCTTGTGGATCTGGATGGCCAGCTCGCGGGTGGGCGCCAGGATGAGCGCGCGCGGGTCCTCGGGCTTGCGGTCGGCCAGGGCCGGGCGGGTCAGCAGGCGGTTGATCAGGGCGACCAGGAAGGCCAGGGTCTTGCCGGTGCCGGTCTGGGCCTGGCCGGCGACGTCACGGCCGTTGAGGGCCAGCGGCAGGGTCAGGGCCTGGATCGGGGTGCAGCGGGTGAAGCCCGCGGATTCGAGGCCAGCCTGCAGGGCCGGGTGCAGCTCGAAGCTGGAAAAAACGATGTCAGTCAGCGGTTTATCGGACATGGGACTCTCTTGGGGCGCGTCTCTGCGCTTGCGCGGCCTGTCCGGGAATCGCAAACTCGTGGCGTCCGGGGGTGCCGCTGTCGGTTGTTTATCGGCGAAAGCGCCCCAGTTTAACCCAACGATGGCGGCAACCGGCCGCATCCCCCAAGAAAATCAGGAGTTTGAGGCATGAGCGACCAGGTCCTACACGTGGGCGACAGCGACTTCGAGGCCCAGGTGCTCAAGTCCGACACCCCGGTGCTGGTGGATTTCTGGGCCGAGTGGTGCGGCCCCTGCAAGATGATCGGCCCGATGGTCGACGAGCTGGCCGGCACCTACGCCGGCAAGGTCAAGGTCGTGAAGATAAATATTGATCACAACCCCCAGACTCCCAGGCAGTACGCGGTCCGCGGCATCCCGACCCTGATGATGTTCAAGGACGGCAAGGTGCACTCGACCCAGGTCGGCGCGGTCGGCAAGTCGCAGCTCGCGCAGTTCATGGACAAGGCGCTCTGAGCGCCCGCGCCCCGGCCCCGGCCGGGGCCTTCCGCCCCGCGCGGGTTGTCGCCGCGGGGCGGCCGGTGTTAGCGTAATGAGGTCGTGGCGCCCCGGGCGCCCACTCTCTTCTGCAAGAACCCCTCCCTCCCCCACGCTCGCGTTCGCGAGGTGAATCCTGTGTCCGATAACGAAAACGAATCCGGCGTAAGCGCCGAGAAGCGCCCGCGCAAGCCGCGCAGCGCCCCCACCCAGAACCCCGCTGAAACCGCGACCCCGCCCGCTTCCGAGCGAGCGCCCGAGCGCGCGCCCGCGCCGGCAGCCAGCGGCGGCGACGCCCCGTCGGGCGGCGGCCAGGAAAGCGGCCAGCCGCGATCCGGCGGCGGCCAGCCGCACGAAGGCGGCGGCCAGCCCCAGGGCGGCAGCCACGGCGGCGGCCAGCAGAACGAAGCCGGTGGCCAGGGCGGCGAAGGCGGCCAGGGTGGCGAAGGCGGCTTCCGCGAGGGCCGGCGCAATCGCCGCGACCGCTTCCGCGACAAGCGCGACCGCTTCCGCGACCGCCCGCGCGATGGCGGCGGCGACGACGAAGCCGGCAACGGTGGTGGCAACGGCGGCGGCGAGCGCAACGACCGCCCGATGCCGCAGCTGCCGCCGGACTTCCCGACCTACAGCCTCAACGACCTCAAGCGGATGCCGGCGCACAAGCTGCTGGAAATCGCCGACAAGCTGAACCTGCATGAGGGCGTGGCCCGCATGCGCAAGCAGGACGTGAACTTCGCCCTGCTCAAGGTACTGACCCGCCACCCCGCCGGCGTCGCCGGCGACGGCGTGCTGGAAATCCTGCCCGACGGCTACGGCTTCCTGCGCAGCGACGATGCCAGCTACCTGGCCGGCCCGGACGACGTCTACATCTCGCCCAGCCAGATCCGCCGCTTCAACCTGCGCACCGGCGACCACATCGCCGGCCGCATCCGCAGCCCGAAGGACGGCGAGCGCTACGTCGCGCTCAACATCGTCGACACCATCAACGGCGAGCCGCCGGAGGCGTCGAAGGGCAAGGTGCTGTTCGAGAACCTGACGCCGCTGTTCCCGCGCGAGCGCTTCAAGCTCGAGCGCGGCAACGGTTCGTCGGAAGACATCACCGGCCGCGTGATGGACCTGATGTCGCCGATCGGCAAGGGCCAGCGCGCCCTGATCGTCTCGCCGCCCAAGGCCGGCAAGACCATGCTGATGCAGAACGTCGCCCAGGCCATCCTGCACAACCACCCGGAAGTGCACCTGATCGTGCTGCTGATCGACGAGCGCCCGGAAGAAGTGACCGAGATGCAGCGCAGCGTGCGCGGCGAAGTGATCTCGTCCACCTTCGACGAGCCGGCCGCGCGCCACGTGCAGGTCGCCGAGATGGTGATCGAGCGCGCCAAGCGCCTGGTCGAGCACAAGAAGGACGTGGTGATCATGCTCGACTCGATCACCCGCCTGGCCCGCGCCTACAACACCGTGGTGCCCAGCTCCGGCAAGGTGCTCACCGGTGGCGTCGACGCCAACGCCCTGCACCGCCCGAAGCGCTTCTTCGGCGCGGCCCGCAACGTCGAGGAAGGCGGCTCGCTGACGATCATCGCCACGGCCCTGGTGGAAACGGGCTCGAAGATGGACGAGGTGATCTACGAAGAGTTCAAGGGCACCGGCAACAGCGAAGTGCACCTGGACCGCCGCATCGCCGAGAAGCGCGTCTACCCGGCCATCAACATCAACCGCTCCGGCACCCGCCGCGAGGAGCTGCTGATCGAGCCGGACATGCTGCAGAAGATCTGGATCCTCCGGAAGCTGCTGCATCCGATGGACGAGCTGGCCGCGATGGAGTTCCTGCTCGAGAAGATGAAGAACACCAAGTCGAACGACGAGTTCTTCTCTTCGATGAAGCGCTGAGGCACCCGGCAGGAAAAAGAAAAAGCCCCGCGGAAGCGGGGCTTTTTCGTGGCTTCCGCCGGCTCAGCCGCCGATCGGCGTCTGCAGCTTCCAGCGCTCCGAGTTCGCGACGCCGCCGTCGCCCAGCTCGGCGGCCTCGTCCTTGGCGCGCTCCTCCGCCACCCAGGCCGGCGCCTGCACGGGCGCCATCCGCGTGCGGACCCAGCGCCCCTGGAAACCCGGCGGCGTGTAAAGGACCGGAACCACGGCCCGGCCGCCCTTGACGTCGGGGATGACCCAGCCGGCCGCGGCCTGCTCGGAGGCCTCTCGGAAGGCCTCGACGTGGCGTCCGACCTGGTTGGTCTCCACCTCACCCCCCAGCAACAGCAGCTCTTCCACGGCGGAGCGGATCACCCGCCCCTCGTCGTCGGTCTGCACGAACAGCTTCACGCGGGCGCCGACGCCATGGTCCGCCGGCCGGCGCGGATAGCGCGGCGGCTTGACCCGCCGGGCCGCGACTTCCGCCGCGCCCTGGTCGGTGGCGTCGATGAAAGTCACCTCCTTGAAGCCGATGCGCACGCCCTGCTCGCCCGGCTGGCGCACGACGAACAGGGCGAGGTTGACGTAGGCATAGGCCTTGACCGGCTTGCCTTCGTGCAGGATCGGCTCGAAGCGCCAGCCCATCATCTGCTGCTCGAAGCTCTTCATGACCCCCTCGCCCAGCTGCTGGTGGTCGAGCTTCACTTCGACGACGCGGCCCTCGGCGTCGATCGCCAGGTCGCCATGGGTGCTGGCGGTGAACACCTCCTGCAGGTCGCTGGCGGACGCCGACGGGGAGGCCAGCGCGCCGACCAGGACGGCGAGAGGGGCAAGCAGCTTCATCATGGATTCGATTCCGGGGGGACGAGGCCGGAGTTAAGCATCGGTCGACGGGCGGGACAAGGCGTGGCCTCCGCGCCATGTCGCGCCGTCACGCCGCTGACGCATAATCGGGCCATGCACGGCACCGGCTACCTCGGCATCATCCTCGTCTTCCTGATCGCGGCGGTGGTCGCGGTGCCGCTGTTCCGGCGCCTGGGGCTGGGCGCGATCCTCGGCTACCTCGCCGCCGGCGTGGCGATCGGCCCGGAAGGGCTGGCGGTGGTGCCCGACCCCGAGGACGTGCTGGCCGCGTCCGAATTCGGCGTGGTCATGCTGCTCTTCATCATCGGCCTCGAGCTGAGCCCGCCGCGCCTGTGGGTGATGCGCCGGCAGGTGTTCGGCACGGGCGGCCTGCAGGTGCTGGTGTCGGCGGCGGCGATCGGCCTGGTCGCCGCGACCTTCCTGGGCGGATGGAAGGCACCGGTGGTCGTGGGCCTGGGCCTGGCGCTGTCCTCCACCGCGGTCGGGCTGCAGCTGCTGGCCGAGCGCAAGGAGCTGACCGCCGCGCACGGCCGCGTCGCCTTCGCCATCCTGCTGTTCCAGGACCTGGTGGCCATCCCGCTGCTGGCGGCGATCCCGCTGCTGGGCGAGGCCAAGGCGCTCGAACAGTCGGCGCCGCCGATGGCGTCGGTGCTCAACGCGGTGGTGGTGATCGCCGCGGTGATCGTCGGTGGCCGGCTGCTGCTGCGGCACCTGCTGCGCGTCGTGGCCCGCGCCAACTCGGTGGAGGTCTTCACCGCCACCGCGCTGCTGGTGGTCGTGGGCAACGCCTGGCTGATGCAGTGGGTCGGGCTGTCGATGGGCCTCGGCGCCTTCCTGGCCGGCGTGCTGCTGGCGGACTCGGAGTACCGGCACGAGCTCGAGTCGCACATCGAACCGTTCAAGGGCCTGTTCCTGGGCCTGTTCTTCATGGCGGTCGGCATGAGCATCGACCTGGGCGTGGTCGCACGCGAACCGGCGGTGATCCTGGGCGGCGTGCTGGCGCTGCTGGCGGTGAAGACCCTGCTGCTGATGGCGATCGGCCGCTGGTCGGGCGGGCTGGCGCCGCGCGAGGCGCTGCGGCTGGGCGCGGTGCTGGCGATGGGCGGCGAGTTTGGTTTCGTGGTGTTCGCCGAGGCCCTCAAGGCCGGGCTGATCGACGCCGCGATGCGCGACAAGCTGTTCGTCGTGATCGGCCTGTCGATGGCGGCCACGCCGCTGGCGCTGATGGCAGTGTCGCGCTGGCTGCAGACCCACCCCGAGCCCAAGCCCCAGCGCGCGCACGACACCATCGACGACGAGCACCCGCGGGTGATCATCGCCGGCTTCGGCCGCATGGGGCAGATCGTCGGCCGCATGCTGCGGGCGCAGAAGATCCCGTTCACCGCGCTCGAGACCAGCGCCGAGCAGGTGGATTTCCTGCGTCGCTTCGGCAACAAGATCTACTTCGGCGACCCGGCCCGGCCCGAGCTGCTGCGGGCCGCGCGGGCCGACCTGGCCGAGGTGTTCGTGCTCACCACCGACGACCCCGACGCCAACGTGCGCACGGCACGGCTGGTGAAACGGATGTTCCCGCACCTGAAGGTGTACGCCCGCGCCCGCAACCGCCAGCACGCGTTCAAGCTGATGGACATGGACGTGCAGGTGACGCGCGAGACCTTCCACTCCAGCCTGGTGCTGGGCCGCCGGGTGATGGAGGCGCTGGGCGTGCCGGCCGAGGAGGCCGCGCGCAACACCGAGCGCTTCCGCGAGCACGACGAGGCGCTGCTGCGCCAGCAGCACCTGGTCTACGACGACGAGGCGGCGCTGGTGGCGTCGGCGCGCGAAGCGCAGCGCGAACTCGAGACCCTGTTCGAAGCCGACATCGAGCCGGCGGACGATGATGGGGATGCGGGGCGCTGATCCCGGCTTTAGCGCGGGTCGCGCAGGAACCTCGCCAACGACGGCGTGCCGCTGCGCGCCGGTTCGAACTCCGCGGCCACGTCGACGAAGCCGCGCAGCACGGCGATGTCGTGCGGCGTGCGCCCCAGGCCATCGCGGGCCTGGCGGTTGCCGCCCTCGCGCAGCAGGCGCTGCACCACGCGCGGCAGGCCGTGCAGCGCGGCCAGGTGCAGCGGGGTGAAGCCGCGCTGGTCCTGCGCGTCGAGGCTGACGTCTTCGGCCAGCAGGCGCTCGAGTGCCGCCAGCAGCACGTCCTCGTCGCAGGCGGCGCCGGGCTCGGCGCGCGCGCCCAGCAGCAGCAGCAGTGGCGTCTGGCCGAGCGCGCTGGGCTCGTCCGGACCGGCGTCGGCCAGCAGCAGGATGTCCATCAGGGCCAGCACGCGCTGGCGGTCGCGCGAGGAGAACGCGTGCAGCGCCGCGCAGTGCAGCGGGCCCAGGCCCTGGGCGTCGCGCGCCTGCGGGTTGGCGGCGTGCGCGAGCAGGCGCGACACCAGTTCGGGCTGGCCCAGCGCGGCGGCCAGCATCAGCGGCGTGACCTCGCCGGGCAGCGCGAGGTCGGGCGCAGCCCCAGCGCGCAGCAGCTGGTCCACCACGCCGACGTGGCGCATGGAAATCGCGGCCGACAGCGGCGTGGCGCCGGTGCGCGCCGAGAGCGCGGTGTCGGCGCCGCGCTCGAGCAGCAAGGCCACCACCACGTCGTGGCCGCCGCCGGCGGCGCGCAGCAGCGCGGTGCAGCCCTGGGTGTCGGTGCCGTCCACCGGCAGCCCGAGTTCGAGCAGGCGCAGCACGGCCTCGGCATCGCCGGCCATCGCGGCGGCCGGCAGGTCGGCGGCCTGAAGCGCGCGGCCCGGCAGCTGCCACTGGCGCCACTCGAGCCAGTGCGAGAGTTCGCGGCGATCGGCCGCGAGCGCCAGGCCGAGCGGCGTCTGGCCATCCGGCGCGGACAGCGCCGGCGAGGCGCCGTGGCGGATCAGCACGCGCAGCGCGCTCTCGCGGCCCAGGGTGGCGGCGACGTGCAGCGCGGTGTGGCCGCGGCCGTCGCGGGCGTTCGGATCGACGCCGGCGGCCAGCAGCGCTTCCGCGAGGCGCAGCCAGCCCAGCTGGATCGCCAGGCCCAGCGGCGGATCCGCGGGCGCGCCGCCGAACGCGTCGGCGCCGCGCTCGAGCAGGGCCAGCGCGAACTGCTCGTGGCCGCGCGTCGTGTGCTCGCCGCTCTGGCAGGCCTGCAGCCACAGCGCCAAACCGCCGCGGCCGCCGACCGGCTGCGCCACTTCCAGCAGGCGCTGCAGCGCCGGCAGCGCGTGGCCGCCGCGGCCCAGCAGGTGGAACAGCACGCTCTGCTCGCCGTCGATGACGACATCGGCGCGGGCACCGTGGCGCAGCAGCCAGTCGAATCCGGCGGCGTCGCCTTCGCCCGAGAACTCGAGCAGCAGCGAGGCCATGCCTGCCGCATCCGGGCCGGCGCCGAGCCGCAGCATGGCCTCGGCCGATTCGCGCCGGCCGGACTGCAGGGCTTCGCGCAGAAGTTCACGCGGCGTCTTCTCGAAGTGGCCCTCGGACAAGCCCTCGGCGACGCTGGCCGGCAGCGGATAGGACGGATCGAGCACCGCCACCAGCGGCCAGCGGCCGGCGCCGAGCGCGTGCTCGAGCGCGCGGCGGCCGTCGGCGTCGCGCTGCTCGGGATTCACGCCGAGCGCGATCAGATGGCGCAGGAACTCCGGCGTCGCGCCGGCCTCGGTGGCCAGCACCAGCGCGTTGCGGCCGTGGCCGTCGACCGCGGACACCTCGGGACGCGCCTGCGCCAGCCGTGCCAGCACGGCCGCGTGATGGCCGCGGGCGGCTTCGAGCAGCGGCGTGATGTCGTCGGCATCGTGGGCGTTGCGGTCGGCGCCGGCGTCGAGCAGTTCGCCGACGATCTCGGCGTTGCCGGCGGCGCAGGCCAGCAGCAGCGCGGTGCGCTGGCGGGCGCCGCGCGCGTCCACCCGCGCCTTGTGCCGCAGCAGCAGCTGCACGCCGGCGGTGTCGTCGTCGCCCACCACCGCGGCCAGCAGCGCCGGCTGGCCGTCCTTGGGCTCGGGCTTGGCGCCGCGCTCGATCAGGAAGCGCGCGAGGCGCCAGTTGCCGGCCGCGCAGGCGATGCCCAGCGGGCTGAAGCCTTCGGCGTTGAGCGCCTCGAGCGTGGCGCCGGCGTCGAGCAGCAGGGCCGCCACGGCGGCGTCGGTGCTGCGCGCGGCATGGTGCAGCGGCGTGTTGCCGTCGGCGTCGGCGCGACGCGGGTCGGCGCCGTTGGCGAGCAGGGTCATCACCGCCTCGGGGCGGCCGTGCCAGCTGTCGCGGGTGGCGGCCAGCAGCGGCGTGAGGCCGGCGTGCTCGTCGTTGAGGTCGACGCCGCGGGCGATCAGTTCGCGCAGCAGGCGCAGGTCGCCCAGCAGCGCGGCCAGCATCGGCAGGGTGCGCTGGTCGCGATCATCGGGATCGGGCTCGGCGCCCGGGTCGACGCCGGCTTCGAGCAGGGCCAGGGCCGTCTCGATGCGGCCGGCGCGGGCGGCGGCGTAGAGCTCGGCTTCGGGCGACAGGCCGGCGTCGCCCAAGGCCAGCGGCGGGGCGTCGTCTTCGTCGTCGTCGCCGTAAATCGGCAGGCTGGCCAGCGAGGGCGGTGCCGGCGGCGCGCCGAAGCGCTGCACCAGCGCATGCGCGGCCACGGCGACCGCCAGCAGGCCGCCCGCCGCCAGCCAGCGGTAAGGCGCGGGCACCAGGCCCGGCCAGGCCAGCAGCAGGGAAGCCGCCAGCACGGCGAACACGGACAGGGCGACCACGAAACCGCGCCCGGCCTCCTCCGGCCCGCCGGAACCGACGGCGGCGGCCAGCGGCGGCAGGCGCCCCGATTCCCGCTCGGCCAGGCCGTAAGCGGGCCAGGCCCGCCACAGGCACAGCAGCGCCGCGCCGGCCATGCCGCTGAGCGCCAGCGCCGACGTCAGCGAGCCGGTGTCGCGCAGCGCGGCCAGCGGCCAGGCGGTGGCCAGCGCCACCAGGCCCAGCCCCAGCAGCCAGGCAAGGGCCAGGCCCAGGGCCTCGCGCAGGCCCGCGGCGTCGAAGCCCGGCGTCGGCCGCAGGCCGCGCAGGCTGGCCAGGCCCAGGGCCAGGGCCGGCTGCGCCAGCCAGGCGCCCAGCAGGCCGGCCGGATGCGGCCAGGCCACGGCCAGGGTCAGGCCGGCGCCCAGCAGCAGCCAGGCCCAGGCCAGCGCGACGCGGCGGGCTTCAGCCATCGACCAGGGGATCCAGCATGGTCGGCGGGAACTGCAGGTGGAAGCCGTGCGTGGCCAGGTTGCTGCGCACCACCCCGGCGTCGGCCCGGGCCAGGCGCCGCTCGGGCGTGAGCGCCACCTCGAGCACGAAGGCGAGCTCGCCCAGCGGCAGCCGCACGGGATCGGGCATCACCGCGAAGTCGTCCCGCTTGCGCAGGTAGACATAGGTATCGGGCTTCCGGAGGGACTTGTAGACGTAGGCTTGCATGGCGCCGCCGCTGGGTTCGGCCGATTGTCGCCGCAAACGCCACGGGGGAAAAGCAGCACGGGCCGCCCACACGCGGGCTTTGCTAGGCTTGCGGGCCGACATCGCCCACTGGGAGCCGCCATGCGCCATCGCCACCTCGTCTTCGCCCTGCTCGCGGCCTGCGCCGCGCCGGCCCTGGCGAACGACACCCCGCTGACCCTCGACCAGGCCATGGCGCACCCGGACTGGATCGGTTCGCCGGTGGAGCAGGCCTGGTGGTCGCTGGATGGCCAGCGCGCGCTGTACACGCTCAAGCGCGAGGGTTCGCCGGTGCGCGACACCTGGACGCTGCCGGTGGCCGGCGGCACGCCGGCGCGCGTCGAAGGCGCCGCGCTCGCGGACGTGGATGGCGCCCAGGTCGATTTCGATTCGACCGGCAAGCGCGCGGTGTTCGTGCGCAACGGCGACGTGTTCCTGCGCGACGTGGGCGGCGCGCTGCAGCAGCTCACCCGCAGCGCCGAGGCGGAAGCGAATGCGCGCTTCGCCGCCAACGAGCGCGACGTGGTGTGGAGCGTGGGCAACGACTGGTTCCGCTGGTCGCCCGAAGCGCGCCTGGCGCAGCCGGCCGCCCTGCCGCGCGCCGAGAAGGATCCGGCCGCCGCGCCCGAGGCCGACGCCCTGCGCGACCACCAGCTGCGCCTGAGCAGCACGCTGGCGCGCGAGAAGGCGCAGCGCGAGGCCCTGCGCGACCACGCCGAGGCGCTGCGTGCCGCCGACCCGACCCGCGCCGCGGCGCCGGCCTACCTGGGCGACAAGGTGCAGATCAGCGCGAGCTCGATGTCGCCCGACGGCCGCTGGCTGCTGGTGGTCACCCAGGCCAAGGGCGCCGAGGCCGGCCGCACCGGCAAGATGCCCAAGTACGTGACCGAATCGGGCTACGAGGAAGCCGAGGACGTGCGCGTGCGCGTCGGCCGCAATGCGCCGATCCCGCAGCAGCTCAAGCTGGTGGACCTGCGCGACAACCGCGTGCGCGACCTGCCGTTCGCGCCGCTGCCGGGCATCGCCACCGACCCGCTGGCCGACCTGCGCCGCGCCGCCAGGCTCGAGCCGCTCAAGGGCGAGCGCGCGGTGCGCATCGGCGGCATCCAGTGGTCGGACGACGGCCGCGGCGTGGCCGTGATGGCGCGCGCGGTGGACAACAAGGACCGCTGGATCGCCACCGTCGATTTCGACGCCGGCGCGCTGCAGCCGCTGCACCGCCTCACCGACACCGCCTGGATCAACTGGAACTTCAACGAGTTCGGCTGGCTGCCGGACAACCAGACCGTGTGGTTCCTGTCCGAGGAAAGCGGCTGGTCGCACCTGTACACGGCCACGCCCGGCGGCCGCGCGAAGGCGCTGACCCGCGGCAAGTGGGAAGCCTCGTCGCCGCAGTGGACGCTGGACGGTTCGGCCGCGTACTTCGTCTGCAACCGCGCGCGCCCGGGTGACTACGAAGTCTGCGCGGTGTCGCGCGGGGGCGGCGACGTGCGCGAAGTGACCGCGCTCGACGGCGTCGAGGACTTCGCGCTCTCGCCGGACGGCCGCCAGCTGCTGCTGCGCTGGTCGGCCCACCACACGCCGCCGCAGCTGGCGGTGCAGCCGGTCGCCGGCGGCGAAGCCCGCAAGCTCACCGACACCCGCAGCGCCGACTTCAAGTCGCGCACCTGGCTGGCGCCGCAGACCGTGGAAGTGCCGTCCACGCACGGTGCCGGCACGGTCTGGGCCAAGCTCTACCGCCCGGCGCAGCTCGAGGCCGGCCGCAAGTATCCGATCGTGATGTTCGTGCACGGCGCCGGCTACCTGCAGAACGTCAGCGACCGCTACCCGAACTACTTCCGCGAGCAGATGTTCCACCAGCTGCTGGTCGAGCGCGGCTTCATCGTGCTGGACATGGACTTCCGCGCCTCCGAGGGCTACGGCCGCGACTGGCGCACGGCGATCTACCGCCAGATGGGCCACCCGGAGCTGGAGGACTACGTGGACGGCGTGAAGTACATGGTGGCGCAGCACCAGGGCGACGCCGCCAACGTCGGCATCTACGGCGGCAGCTACGGCGGCTTCATGAGCTTCATGGCGCTGTTCCGCGAGCCGGGCATCTTCAAGGCCGGCGCCGCGCTGCGCCCGGTCACCGACTGGACCAGCTACAACCACGAGTACACCTCGAACATCCTCAACACGCCCGAGCTCGACCCGGAGGCCTTCCGCAAGTCCTCGCCGATCGAGTACGTTGAGAACCTGCGCGGCCACCTGCTGATCAGCCACGGCATGATCGACGACAACGTCTTCTACCAGGACTCGATCCGCCTCGCGCAACGCCTGATCGAGCTCAAGAAGCACGACTGGGAACTGGCCAGCTACCCGCTCGAGCGCCACGGCTACCAGCACCCGGAAAGCTGGTACGACCAGTACCGCCGCATCCTCGAACTCTTCGAGGACAACCTGAAGTAGAAGCGTTTGCCACGGATTCGCACGGAAGTGGCACGGAAAAGACACGGATAGAGCGATTTGAATTGGGCCCGCGACCCCAGAGGGTGTCGCGGGCCCTTTTCATTTCGACTTCTCCGTGCGCATCCGTGCCACTTCCGTGCGCATCCGTGGCAAAAACTCTTTCAGGTGGCCGCGAACACGCCTTCGAGTTCGACGTCGAGTTCGCGGCGGCAGACGTCGCCGCGGAGGTAGCTGATGCGGTCGGCCGGGATGCCGGTGGACGCCATCACCGCGCGGGCCGCGTCCAGGTCGGACGGGTGGCGGAGGTAGATGCGCAGCGCCTCGCAGTGGCCGAGGTGGAACGCGCGGCAGGTCTTCGTGGTGGCCTGCGCCATCAATGCGTCGAGGTTGCGCAGGCTCTCGCGCAGCTGCTCGGCGCAGTCGCCCAGGTGCAGCGAGACGTGGCCGGCGATGCTGGCCGTGCCCGAGGCGAGCAGGCGCGGCGTGGCGGTGTCGGCGTCGAGCACCGCGCCCCGCGAGAAGCCCGGCGACACCGGCCCGTGTTCGCGCGGGTACTGCCAGGCGGGCGTTTGCCGCGGATTCTCCAGCGCGATCGCCGGCGCACGCGAGCACAGCGCCACCACCTTCAGCTGGCCGGGTTGGCCGACGGTGCCGATCGCGGTGGCGGCCGGCGGCGGATCGTTGAACATGCCGTCCACGGCGCGGGCGCGGCCGACGCAGAAGCGGCGATAGCGCTCGTCGTCGCCCTCGCCCTGGTTGATCGCGGCGAAGTAGTTCCAGATCCGCAGCAGGTAGGGATGCGCGGACGGGCGCACGGCGACCAGCAGGCGCTCGTAGGCCAGGGCGGCGGCCGACTCGATGTCGCCGTCGGCTTCGTCCACCGCCAGCGCGACCAGCGCGTAGTGCTCGCCGTGGGCCCAGGCCGCGCCGGCGGTCTCGGCCGATTCGGTGATGGCGCCGGCCAGCCAGGCTTCGTCGGCGGGGCCGGCCAGCGGCGGGCAGTCGATCGCCAGCGGCGACGCCACGCCGGACTGGAAGCGGAAGGGAATCAGGGCTTCGTCGCGCCGTTCGGGAACGATCCGTAGCCGCGCGGGAGTGGGGTCGGGGGAGTTCATTGCTGGGCGCGATTATAGCCGCCGGCCGGGGCGGCTATCATGGCGGCCTGCTTGCCACGGGTGCCCCATGACCGACTTCCACGCCGTGCAGGACTACCTGCGCACGCTCCAGGACCGCATCTGCGCCGGGCTCGAGGCCATCGACGGCGGCCGCTTCGCCGAGGACGCCTGGACCCGCGAGGGCAGCGGAGGCCCCTCCCTGGGCGGCGGCCCCTCCCGGGACACTGGCCCATCCTTGGGCGGCGGTCCCTCCCGGCATCCTGCCTCCCGGGACACTGGCCCATCCTTGGGCGGCGGTGGTCGCAGCCGGGTGCTGAAGGACGGCGCGGTGTTCGAACAGGCCGGCGTCGGCTTCTCCGATGTCTCCGGCGCCACCCTGCCCGCGTCCGCGACCGCGCACCGGCCCGAACTCGCCGGCGCGCCGTGGCGCGCGGTGGGCGTGTCGCTGGTGATCCATCCACGCAACCCCTACGTGCCCACCTCGCACGCCAACGTGCGCTTTTTCGAGGCCCGCCCCGAAGGCCGCGATCCGATCTGGTGGTTCGGCGGCGGCTTCGACCTCACGCCCTTCTATCCCTTCGACGAGGACGTGCGGCACTGGCACCAGGTCGCGCACGACACCTGCGCGCCCTTCGGCGCGACGCGCTATGTCGAGCACAAGGCCTGGTGCGACAAGTACTTCTTCCTCAAGCACCGCGACGAGGCGCGCGGCGTGGGCGGGCTGTTCTACGACGACCTGCACGCCGACGGCTTCGAGCGCAGCTTCGCCTACACGCGCGCGGTCGGCGATGCCTTCCTCGACGCCTACCTGCCCATCGTCGAACGCCGCAAGGCCACGCCCTACGGCGAGCGCGAGCGCGAATTCCAGCTCTATCGCCGCGGCCGCTACGTGGAGTTCAACCTGGTCTGGGACCGCGGCACGCTGTTCGGCCTGCAGAGTGGCGGCCGCACCGAATCGATCCTGATGAGCCTGCCGCCGCGCGTGCGCTTCGAATACGCCTACACCCCGGAACCCGGCAGCGCCGAAGCCCGCCTCGCCGACTACCTCAAGCCCCGCGACTGGCTCACCCCCTGAATCACGTGCGCCTTGCGCACGAACCGCCGCAGTTTGTGGCTTCGTCGCAGCGCCGCCCAGCGACGATAGGGTTCGACGAAGTGGAGGCAGGAGGCCGGAACGGCCGCCCGTCGATGGGCAGGACGCCGTGTCGCCGGGCGGGCGGCGAACCCTATCGTTGCTGGGCGGAGCTGCCGAGACGTCCCGGAGTGCGGCGGTTCGTGCGCAAAGCGCACGCAAATAAAAACCCCGCGGGCCAGGGGAAGCCCGCGGGGTCAGGGGTGGGAACCTGAGGCTGGGGAGAGCCCGGTTCCCGGTGGATCCACTCAGGGGAGGGAGTGATCCTGCGCCGGACCTTGCATCCGACGCGCCTAGTAGACCCCCGCGACCATGAGAAGTTCGTGAACAGCTTGGCATCTCCGGAAATAAATTCAGGAGAGATTCATGCCCCGGGCAAGCGCCTGATAAACAAGGCGAAATCCGTCACAGTTCAGTGCGCTTCTTCCCAGTTGGAACCGCTGCCGACGTCCACCACCAGGGCCACCCGGAGCTCGGCGGCTGCGACCATGCGCCGGCGTACCTCGTCCACCAGGGTGTCCACGAAGCCAGCGTCGACCTCGAACACCAGTTCGTCGTGCACCTGCATCATCATCGTGGCCCGGCCACCCTGCCCGTCCAGCCAGTCCTGCACCGAGACCATGGCGCGCTTGATGATGTCGGCGGCGGTGCCCTGCATCGGGGCGTTGATCGCGGCGCGCTCGGCGCCTGCGCGCTGGGCCTGGTTGCGCGAGTGGATTTCGTTGAGCTGCAGGCGGCGGCCGAACACGGTCTCGACGTAGCCCTGCTCGCGCGCCTGCTGGCGCACGCGCTCCATGTAGTCGCGCACGCCCGGGTACTTGCCGAAGTAGAGCGCGATGTAGTCCTGCGCGTCGCCGCGACCGATGCCAAGCTGCTTCGCCAAACCAAAGGCGCTCATGCCGTACATCAGGCCGAAGTTGATGGCCTTGGCGGCGCGGCGCTGGTCGCCGCTCACTTTCTCCAGCGGCACGTCGAAGACTTCCGACGCGGTGGCGCGGTGCACGTCCAGGCCGCCTTCGAACGCCCGCACCAGGCCGGGGTCGCCCGAGAGGTGGGCCATGATCCGCAGCTCGATCTGCGAGTAGTCGCAGGCGACGATGCGGCGGCCCTCCGGCGCGATGAAGGCGGTGCGGATGCGGCGGCCGTCCTCGGTGCGGATCGGGATGTTCTGCAGGTTCGGGTCGTTCGAGCTCAGGCGGCCGGTGGCGGCGCCGGCCTGGTGATAGCTGGTGTGCACGCGGCCGGTGTCGGGGTTGACCATGTCCGGCAGCTTGTCGGTGTAGGTGTTGCGCAGCTTGGCCAGGCCGCGGTACTCGAGCACCAGGCGCGGCAGTTCGTGCTGGTCGGCGATGGCCTCCAGCGCTTCCTCGTTGGTCGACGGTGCGCCGGTCGGGGTCTTCACCAGCGCCGGCAACTTGAGCTCCTCGAAAAGCAGTTGGCCCAGCTGCTTGGGCGAGTCGAGGTTGAAGGCGCGGCCGGCGAGTTCGTGCGCGCGCTGCTGCGCGGCCATCATCCGCTGCGACAGGTCGGCGCTCTGGCGGCGCAGCTCGGCCACGTCGATCAGCACGCCGGTGGCCTCCATGCGCGTGAGCACCGGCACCAGCGGCATCTCGATGTCGCGGTACACGGCCTGCAGCGTGGGTTCCGCGGCCAGCTTCGCCGACAGCACGCGGTGCAGGCGCAGGGTGACGTCGGCGTCCTCGGCCGCGTACTTCGTGGCGTCGTCGATGGCCACCTGCGAGAACAGGATCTGCTTGGCGCCCTTGCCGGCCACCTGTTCGTACTTGATGGTGGTGTAGCCGAGGTACTTCTGCGCCAGCGTGTCCATGTCGTGGCGCTGGCCGCCGGCGTTGAACACGAAGCTTTCGAGCATCGTGTCCTCGGCGTAGCCGCGCACGTCCACGCCGTGGCGGCGCAGCACGTGCAGGTCGTACTTGCCGTGCTGGCCGAGCTTGGGCTTGGCGGCGTCCTCGAGCACCGGGCGCAGCGCCTCGAGCACCGCGGCGCGATCAAGCTGCGCGGGCGCGCCGGGGTAGTCGTGGCCGACCGGGATGTAGCAAGCCTGGCCCGGCTCGACGCAGAAGCTCAGGCCGACCAGGTTGGCGCGCATCGGGTCGAGCGAATCGGTTTCGGTGTCGAAGGCGACGAGCTCGGCGGCCTGCAGGCGGGCGACCCAGGCCTGCAGCGCGGCGGCGTCGAGCACGCATTCGTACTCGCCCGGCGCGGACAGCGCCGCGTCGGGCGCTTCATCGGCCACGGCGGCGGGCGCGACGGGGCGCGCGCCGCGCGCAGGCGGGGCAGACCCGCCATCGAGTTCACGCAGGGCGCTGCCGAAGCCGCAGCGGGTGTAGAGCTCGCGCAGCGCGTCCACGTCGCGCGGGCGCAGGGTGAGGTCGGAAGGCGCCTGGTCCAGCGCGACGTCGGTCTTGATGGTGACCAGCTGCTGGTTCAGCGGCAGGCGGCCGAGCGCGGCGCGCAGGTTCTCGCCGATCTTGCCGCCGATCTTGTCGGCGCTAGCGATCACCGCGTCCAGCGTGCCGTACTCGCCCAGCCACTTGGCCGCGGTCTTGGGGCCGCACTTGTCCACGCCGGGCACGTTGTCCACGGTGTCGCCCATCAGCGCCAGCAGGTCGATCACCTGGTCGGGACGCACGCCGAACTTCTCCATCACGCCGGCGTCGTCGAGCACGCTGCCGGTCATGGTGTTGGTGAGCGTGATGCCCGGCCGCACCAGCTGCGCGAAATCCTTGTCGCTGGTGGAGATGGTGACCGGGATGCCGGCCGCGTGCGCCTGCAGCGCCAGCGTGCCGATCACGTCGTCGGCCTCGACGCCGGGCACGCACAGCAGCGGGAAGCCCAGCGCCTGCACGATCTCCTTCATCGGCTCGACCTGGGCGCGCAGGTCCTCGGGCATCGGCGGGCGGTTGGCCTTGTACTGCGGGTACAGCTCGTCGCGGAAGGTCGGGCCGGAGGCGTCGAGCACGAAGGCGGTGTAGTCCGGGTTTTCCTTCAGCGTGGCGCGCAGCATGTTGACGATGCCGTACAGCGCGCCGGTGGGCGTGCCGTCCGGCGCGGTGAGCGGCGGCAGCGCGTGGAAGGCCCGGAACAGGTAGGACGAGCCATCGATCAGGACGAGGCGGGACATGGCGGGGCCTTTCTGGACGAGGACCCGATTTTAAGCCCCGCGGGCCTTGAGCGCCCGCGCCGCATTTGCCATCCTCGAAGGCCCGCGCGAGGACCTGACCATGGCCATCCTGCTTCCCCTGCTGCTGGCCCTCTCGGCCCAGGCCGAACCCGCCCGCGACGAGGCCCCGATCCCGGAAAAGGTGCAGGCCGCCGCGCCGGCGGACGACGAGGTGCCCGAGGTCGCGATCCGGGTCGAGCCCAACGGCGACCGGGTCGAGGAGTACCGCCAGAACGGCGTGCTGTACATGGTCAAGGTCACGCCCGAGCGCGGTCCGCCTTATTACCTGATGGACACCGACGGCAACGGCCGCTTCAACCGCGACGAGCGCGATCCGCGCATCCAGCCGGTGCACTGGGTCATCTACGAATGGGATTGAGCCGGCTGGCGCCGCTGCTGCGCGCCGTGGATGCCGTGAACGAAGCCGCCGGCCGCCTGGCCGGCGTGCTGGCGGCCGTGCTGGTGGCGCTGGTGTTCGGGCTGGTGCTGGCGCGCTACGCCTTCAACGCCGGCTCGGTGGCGGCGCAGGAAGCGGTGCTGTGGCTGCACGCGTCGCTGTTCCTGTTGGGCCTCGGCTACACGTTGCGGCACGACGGCCACGTGCGGGTGGATGTCTTCTCCCAGCGCTGGTCGGCGCGCACGCGGGCGCGCGTCACGTTCGCGGCGACGCTGGCGCTGCTGCTGCCCTTCTGCGTGTTCATGCTGGCGATGAGCTGGGACTACGTGGCGGCCAGCTGGTCGGCGCGCGAAGGCTCGCGTGACCCGGGCGGCCTGCCCGGCTGGTACCTGCTCAAGGCGCTGCTGCCGGTGTCGGCCGCGCTGCTGTTCCTGCAGGGCGTGGCGCTGGCGCTGCGTTCGCTGTCCGTGGCCTTCGCGCGCGAGGCCGGATGAGCCTGCACGACCAGCAGATCCTGATGCTCGTGTTGCTGCTGCTGGGCCTGTTCGCGGGCCTGGCCAGCGGCTTCCCGGTGGCCTTCGTGCTCGGCGGCGTGGCGCTGCTGGCGGCGGGCGCGGGCATGCTCACCGGCAGCTTCGACCCGAGCTTCCTCGAGGCCTTTCCGAACCGCGTGTTCGGCGTGATGACCAACGAGACGCTGGTGGCGGTGCCGCTGTTCGTGTTCATGGGCGTGATGCTGGAGAAGTCGCGCATCGCCGAGTCGCTGCTGGAGGCCGTGGCCTCGCTGTTCGGCCAGGTGCGCGGCGGGCTGGTGGTGGCGGTGCTGCTGGTCGGCGCACTGCTGGCCGCGTCCACCGGCATCGTCGGCGCCACGGTGGTGGCGATGGGCCTGATCTCGCTGCCCACCATGCTGCGCAACGGCTACTGCCCGCGGCTGGCCAGTGGCGCGATCTGCGCCTCGGGCACGCTGGGCCAGATCATCCCGCCCTCGATCGTGCTGGTGCTGCTGGGCGACCAGCTGGGCAACGCCTACCAGCAGGCGCAGCTCAAGCAGGGCATCTTCGCGCCCGAGACGATTTCGGTCGGCGACCTCTTCGCCGGGGCGCTGGTGCCCGGACTGGGCCTGGTCGGCCTGTACCTCGCTTACGCGCTGTGGGTGGCCTGGCGGCAGCCGGTGCGCGCGCCCGCGGTGGCGTCGCTGGCGCCGCGCGGCAAGCTGGCGCTCGCCAAGGCGATCGTGCCGGCGCTGTCGCTCATCCTGCTGGTGCTGGGCTCGATCCTGGGCGGCTTCGCCACGGCTACCGAAGCGGCCGCCGTCGGCGCCGTCGGCGCGACCGTGTTCGCGGCGATGCACGGGCAGCTCGGCTGGGCGCGCCTGCGCGAGGTGTCGGAGCAGACGGTGAGGGTCACCGCGATGGTGTTCGCGATCCTGCTCGGCGCGGCGCTGTTCTCGCTGGTGTTCCGCGGCTACGGCGGCGACGAGCTGGTGCACGAGGCGCTGACCGCGCTGCCCGGCGGCAAGTGGGGCGCGGTGGTGGCGGTGATGCTGCTGATGTTC
Source organism: Arenimonas metalli CF5-1 (assembly GCF_000747155.1). Taxonomy (GTDB): domain Bacteria; phylum Pseudomonadota; class Gammaproteobacteria; order Xanthomonadales; family Xanthomonadaceae; genus Arenimonas; species Arenimonas metalli. Next base: position 19,978 of record NZ_AVCK01000022.1, read on the forward strand.
CTGCTCGGCTTCGTGCTCGACTTCATCGAGATCGTGTTCGTGGTGGTGCCGATCGTCGGGCCGGTGCTGCTGGCACTGGGCGTCGACCCGGTGTGGCTGGGCGTGATGATGGCCATCAACCTGCAGACCTCGTTCCTGACGCCGCCGTTCGGCTTCGCGCTGTTCTACCTGCGCGGCGTGGCGCCGCCGGAGCTCGCCACCGGCGACATCTATCGCGGCGTGGTGCCCTTCATCGGGCTGCAGCTGCTGATGCTGGCGCTGGTGGCGCTGTTCCCGTCGCTGGCGACCGCGCTGCCGGACTGGCTGTACGGCTGATCCGACCGCGGCCGCCGCTACTCGGCGGTGGTGGGATCGATGATGGTCGCCACTTCGGACACGCGGTTGGCCGGGAAGCCACCGCGCGCCGCGTGCTCGCGCACCATCGCCTCGTCGGGCGCGATGTAGATGCAATAGACCTTGTCGCCGGTGACGTAGCTCTGCAGCCACTGGATGCGGGGCCCGAGCTCGCCCAGCACGGCGCAGGACGTCTGGGAGATTCCCTTGAGCTGCTCGGCGCTGAGCTGGCCCGCGCCGGGGATGTCGCGTTCGATCACGTACTTGGGCATGACGTTCTCCGGGTGGCTGGGTTCCAGTCAGGGAGAACGGCCTGGACGACGCCGGGCGGCCGCCGCCCGGTCAGCCGGCGCCCGGCCGCGGCGGCAAGCGCTCGAAGTGGCGCCACAGGGCCTGGAGCTCCTCGTCGGTCATGCCGCCGTAGATACGCCAGGGCATGAAGCCGTGCAGCTCGCGGCCGTCGGGACGCGTGCCCTCGCGGATCACGCGGATGAAGTCGGCCTCGGTCCAGCCCGCCAGCCCGTTGGCGTGCGGCGTGAGGTTGCTGGCGGCCGGCAGCTCGGGCGGCGTGCCCGGCACGCGCTGGCCGGCCCAGTCGGCGCCGTGGCAGCCGGTGCAGACCTGGGCCAGGTAGGCGCCGTATTCGGCGGTGGGGCCCGCCGTGGGTGCGCCGCGGGTGCGGGGGGCGTGGTCGATGTGCTCGGCGGGCGCGAGGTCGAACTGGCCGAACAGGTGCAGCACGCGGCCCATCGGCCCGATCACGGTTTCGCCGGGGGCTTGGTCCGAGGGCGGCAGCGACTGCAGGTGGCGCACCAGCGCCGCGGTATCGGCGTCGGAGAGATCCTTGAAGTCGCCCGACGGCATGAAGCGAAGCGGCCGCCCGTCCGGGCCGACGCCATGCCGGATCGCCGCCGCCAGCTGGTTGGCGTCGTAGCGCCCGGCGATCGCCGCCGGCGTCAGGTTGGAGCCGACGATGCGCGCCACCGGCATCGCATCGAACACGAACTTGCCGCGGGCGTCGGCGCCGTGGCAATCGACGCAACCCAATACCGCGTAGAGATGTGCACCGCGCGCAGCTTCGGCTTCATCGCCGGCGAACACCAGAGAGGGATCCTTCACGGCGTACACCGTCGCCAGCGCCCGCTCCGAATGCCACCAGGCCACGGCGCCGAGCGCGCCGATCGCCACCACGACAACACCGGCCAGCCAGGCCAACCGCTTCAACCACTTGCCCATGACGCCATCATCCAATTCCGGGGATGGCCATCAACACGAGGTTTCCGCGACGAAGCGGCCCCACGGCGTTCAGCCGCGATTTCGCCTGGGCGCGCGATCCGTGACCTTCGGCAGGGTCAGCCGCGGGTGGCGAAGTAGGCTTCTTCCGACACCGCGTGCCAAGCCTTGGCCTGCGCGCGGAACGCCTGCATCGAGTCGAGCGCGCGGCGCGCCATCGGGTCGGCCGCGGCGGCTTCCTCCAGCACCTTGTCGGAGGTGCGGCGCAGCGCCAGCAGCACGTCGTCGGGGAGCTGGCGCAGTTCGACGCCGTGTTCGCGCACCAGCACGTCCAGCGCTTGCTGGTTGCGCGCGGTGTACTCGGCCAGCATCGCGTCGTTCACCGCGCGGCAGCACAGCGCGACGATCTCCTTCAGGTCCGCCGGCAGCGTGTCGTAGGCGGCCTGGTTGACCATGCATTCCAGCGTGGGGCCCGGCTCCTGCCAGCCCGGGTAGTAGCAGTACTTCGCGGCGCGGTGCAGGCCGAAGGCGAGGTCGTTGTACGGACCCACCCACTCCGCCGCGTCGATCGCGCCCGACTGCAGCGAGCTGAAGATCTCGGCGCCCGGCAAATTCACCGGCGTCGCACCCGCGCGCGCCATCACTTCGCCGCCGAGGCCGGGAATGCGCATCTTCAGGCCCTGCAGGTCGGCCAGCGAAGCGATTGGCTTGCGGAACCAGCCGGCCATCTGCACGCCGGTATTGCCCGCCGGGAACGGCACCAGGCCGAAGGGCGCGTACAGCTCGCGCCACAGCTCCAGGCCGCCGCCTTCGTACAGCCAGCCGTTCATCTCCTGCGCGTTGAGGCCGAAGGGCACGGCGCAGAAGAACGGCGCCGCCGCGGCCTTGCCCTTCCAGTAGTAGCTGGCGGAATGCCCCATCTCGGCGGTGCCGCGGCTGACGGCGTCGAAGACTTCGAAGGCCGGGACCAGCTCGCCGGCGCCATAGACCTTCACCGTGAGGCGGCCGCCGCTGGCGGCGGTGATCATCTCGGCCAGGCGCGCGGCGCCGGTGCCGAGGCCCGGGAAATTCGTGGGCCACGACGTGACCATTTTCCAGACGAACTTCTCGGTGGACGCCGCGCCAGCCTCGCCCGGCGGCTTGGCACCGCAGGCCGCCAACCCGGTCGCCACCGCGGCCACGCCGGCACCGCGCAGGAGTTCACGTCGCTTCATGGATCCAGTCCTTTTCGACAAGGCATCAAGTATGCCCCAGCCCCCTGTGGGAGGGCCGTCAGGCGGGGGTGAGGTTGGCGTAGCCGAGGACGAGCCACTTGGCGCCGCCGCGTTCGAAGTTGACCTGCACGCGGGCGTGCGGGCCGCTGCCTTCGGCGTCCATCACCGTGCCCTCGCCGAAGCTGGGGTGGGTGACGCGCTGGCCCAGGCGCAGGCCGGGACCGGTGTTGGACTCCAGCGCCGCGCTGCGCGGCGGGCCGTAAGACGGGCGGCTGACGGTGACCTTGGGCCGGACTTCGGAGATGAGCGCCGGCGGAATCTCGCGCAGGAAACGCGAGGGCGTGCCGTACATCTCCATGCCGTGCAGGCGGCGCGACTCGGCGTAGGTGAGCACCAGCTTCTGGCGCGCGCGGGTGAGGCCGACGTAGGCCAGGCGGCGCTCTTCCTCCAGCCGCCCGCTTTCCTCGATGGACTTTCCGCTCGGGAACAAGCCCTCTTCCATGCCGACCAGGAACACCTGCGGGAATTCCAGGCCCTTCGCGCTGTGCAGGGTCATCAGCTGCACGCCGTCCTCGCCGGCCTCGGCCTGGCCTTCGCCGGCCTCCAGCGAGGCGTAGCTGAGGAAGGCCACCAGCTCGCTCATCTCGGCGCTGGCCTCGTCGTCGCGGCGTTCGAAGCGGCTGGCCACCGACACCAGCTCGTCCAGGTTCTCGGTGCGCGAGTCGAGCTGGCCCTTCGATTCCTGCGCGTAGTGCACGCGCAGGCCCGAGGTGGCGATGACGTGGTCGAAAACCTCGTGAAGCGGCTGGTCTTCGGTGTCGGCCTGCAGCGCGTCCACCAGGTCGGCGAAGGCGCGCAGCGCGTTGCGGGCGCGGCCCGGCAGCGCGCCGCCTTCCGACAGCGCCACGGCGGCCTGCCACAGCGGCACGGCCTGCTCGCGCGCGTGGCGGCGCACTTCGTCCAGCGTCTTGCCGCCAATGCCGCGCGGCGGCGTGTTCACCGCGCGCTCGAAGGCGGCGTCGTCGCTGCGGTTGGCCATCAGGCGCAGGTAGGCCAGCGCATCCTTGATTTCCATGCGCTCGAAGAAGCGCTGGCCGCCGTACACGCGGTACGGCAGGCCGGCCTGCACCAGCTGCTCTTCGATCGCGCGCGACTGCGCGTTGGAGCGGTACAGCACCGCGTTGTCGCCGGCGCTGCCGCCGTCGCGGATCCAGGCCTGGACGCGCTCGACCACGAAGCGCGCCTCGTCCACTTCGTTGTAGGCGGCGAACAGGTCGATCGGCTCGCCCTCGCCGTCAGCCGTCCACAGCTGCTTGCCGAGGCGGTCGGGGTTGTGGGTGATCACCGCGTTGGCGGCGGCCAGGATGTTGCCGGTGGATCGGTAGTTCTGCTCGAGCTTGAGCGTGCGCGCGCCCGGGTAGTCGCGCAGGAAGCGCTGCACGTTCTCGACCTTGGCGCCGCGCCAGCCGTAGATGGCCTGGTCGTCGTCGCCGACCACGAACACCTCGCCGGTGTCGCCGGCCAGCACGCGCACGAAGGCGTACTGGATCGCGTTGGTGTCCTGGAACTCGTCGACCAGCAGGTGGCGGAAGCGCTGCTGGTAGTGGTGCAGCAGCGCCGGATGCTCGAGCCAGAGCTCGTGCGCGCGCAGCAGCAGCTCGGCGAAATCGACCAGGCCCGCGCGCTGGCAGCGCGCCTCGTAGGCCTCGTAGACCTTGAGCATGGTCTGGCCGTAGAAATCGCCGCCGGCCGGCTGGATGTGCTTCGGGCGCCGGCCCTCGTCCTTCTGCGCGTTGATCCACCAGGCCATCTGGCGCGGCGGGAAGCGGCCCTCGTCGAGTTCGAGGTCGGCGCTGATGCGCTTGAGCAGGCGGACCTGGTCGTCCTGGTCGAGCACCTGGAAGGATTCGGGCAGTCCGGCCTCCTGCCAGTGCAGGCGCAACAGGCGGTGCGCCAGGCCGTGGAAGGTGCCGATCCACATGCCGCGGGCGCCGTTGCGCAGCAGCGCCTCGACGCGGCCTCGCATCTCGGCGGCGGCCTTGTTGGTGAAGGTGACGGCGAGGATGCCGTGCGCCGGCACGCCGACGACTTCGTTGAGCCAGCCGATGCGGTGCGTGAGCACGCGGGTCTTGCCCGAGCCGGCGCCGGCCAGCACCAGGGCATGGCCCGGCGGCGCGGAGACGACCTCGCGCTGGGCCGGGTTCAGTTCGTCAAGCAGGTGGGAGACATCCATGGCGCCATTCTACCGGCGCCGGGGCAGCCCCTGTGGGAGGGACTGTAGGAGGGCCTTCAGGCCCGAAGCTTTTCGGCAAAGTGCTTCGGGCCTGAAGGCCCTCCTACACAGAGCCGCGGTCAGTGCTTCTTGCTGGTCGCGACCGATTGCGCCATCAGCTTGTCGGTCCAGGCGATGCCGATGGCCGACAGGATGAAGATGGTGTGGATGATGGTCTGCCACATCACGCCGGCCTCGGTGAACCGGGAGCCCGGGGCCCCCAGGTCGCCGATGGCGATGAAGGTCTTGAGCAGATGGATCGAGGAGATGCCGATGATGGCCATCGCCAGCTTCACCTTCAGCACGGAGGCGTTCACGTGGCTCAGCCATTCCGGCTGGTCCGGGTGGCCCTGCAGGTTCAGGCGGGACACGAAGGTTTCGTAACCGCCGACGATCACCATCACCAGCAGGTTGGAGATCATCACCACGTCGATCAGGCCCAGCACCAGCAGCATGATCAGTTGCTCGGTGAGGCTGTTGGCACCCGCGATCAGGTGCCAAAGTTCCTTCATGAACAGGAATACATAGACGCACTGGGCGAGGATCAGGCCCAGGTACAGCGGCAGCTGAAGCCAGCGCGACGCGAAGATCAGGGTGGACAGCGGGCCGAGCTTCGGCGCCGCGCTGGAATCAGGCTTGTTCATGGGATGTCCGTTTACTTCTTGCTGGCCACGCCGACCACGACCGCGACGGCGCCCGCGCCGAGCAGGATCCAGCCGAGGTTGATGGGCGGGGTCTTGGTGTCGGTCTTGCTGATCTCGATCGGGCCGATGTCGGCGACCTTCTCGGTGCTCTGGAACTTGAACACGCCGCCGGCGATGAGGCCGCCGATGACGAGCAGGATGACGCCGATGACGATGGCGGGCATGCGCATGGTTCTACTCCAGGTTGGCCCGGGGACCGGGCAGGCGAAGGGTAGAGGCAACGCGGGGCGCTGCCAAGCGGCGGCCGCGGGCGTCGTTCAGTCCAGCGACACCCCGGGCAGGGACAGCACGTAATCGGCGCCCATCAGGGCCGAAGGCGTGTAGTAACCGCCCTTGGGCACGGGGCCGTCCAGCAGCCGGGCGACGATGCCCAGCGCTGCGGTGACGGTGATCTCGTAGCCGTTGGGCGTGCGCAGGCGGCGCTTGAGCTCGTGGCCGGCGGCGTCGCGCGCCTCGCCCCAGACCACGCAGCCGGTCTTGCCGCGGGTGGCGTCGGACGGGCCGCGCACGCGCTTCTCCACCTGCTTCTTGAGCATCGACTGCACCGGGCCCAGGCCCAGCAGCGGGCCCAGCAGGCGAAGCCGGCGCAGCTTCTTCGCCGTGCCCGGCGGCACGCCCATGTAGACCTCGACGTTGCCGATGCCAGTGGAGACGTAAGCGGTGTAGACGTCGCCCCAGGGAATGGTCATGGCGAAGCGCTGCTCGCCGTCGCGCTCGAAAGTCCGCGTCTTCCAGGCCAGGGGCACGCGCGTCATCCTGCCGTCGATGCGTGCGCGCCCGCCCTTGCCCAGGCCTTCGACGCTGGTCTTGGCGGTGCCGGGGCTGGGGCCGCCGCCGGCCTCGAAGGCCAGCACCAGCGACTCGGCGCCCGGCAGCTCGCGCTTGAGCTGGGCGGCCAGGCAATCAGTCGGCACCACGTCGAAGCCGGAGCCAGGCAGCACCACGATGCCCTTGTCGCGGGCGCGGGCGTCCTGCGCGTGGCAGTGCGCGAACACGTCGATCTCGCCGGTGATGTCGAGGTAATGCGCGCCGGAGTCCAGGCAGGCCTCGAGCATCGGCGCGCAGGTGGCCGAGAACGGGCCGGCGCAGTGCAGCACCAGGCCGATGCCGTTGAGCCCGCTGCGCAGCGCCTGCGGATCGTCGAGCGCGAAGGCGCGCACCGGCAAGCCGTGTTGCTTCGCCATCGGTTCCAGCGTGGCCGCGCTGCGTCCGGCGAGCACCGGGCGCAGGCCGCGCTTGACGGCCTCCTCCACCATCATGCGGCCGGTGTAGCCGTTGGCGCCGTAGATCATCCACTCCATGTCAGTGCCCCGCCGTGCGCGACTTCACCATCTTGAGCAGCTGGCGGAAGTAGGTTTCCGGCAGCCAGCGCTTCAGGCGCCAGCGCATCGGTTCGCGTTTCGTGGGCAACACCAGGAACTCGCCGCGCTCCAGCGCCGCGAACACGTAGTCGGCCACGGAGTCGAGCGTGTCGGGCGCGGTGTCCATCATCCGCGCCGCGAAGTCCTTGAGCTTGGGGTTGCCCTGCCAGCTCTCGAGCAGGTTGGTGCGGAAGAAGGCCGGGCACAGCACGCTGACCCGGACGCCCTTGTCGTGCACCTCGGCGCGCAGCTGCTCGGACAGGGCCACCACCGCGGCCTTGGACACGCCGTAGCTCATGATGCTGGGCGCGCCCGCGAGGCCGGCGAAGCTGGCGGTATTGACCACGTGGCCGCGGCCCGCGGCGATCATGCCGGGCAGGAACAGGCGGCAGCCGCGCACGACGCTGAGCACGTTGACGTCGAGCACGGTGCGCCACTCGGCCATCGTGGTGTCGACCATGGCGCCGCCGGTCGCCATGCCGGCGTTGTTCACCAGCACGTCCAGGCCGCCCCACTCGCGGGCGACGGTCTCGTGCACCTGCTCCATGGCCTCGTCGTTGGCGACGTTGGCGGCCATGGTGAGGTGGCCGCTGCCGGGCAGCGCGGCACGGGTGAGCTCGGCGCGCGCGGCGTCGATATCCACGCAGGCAACCCGGTCGCCGGCCTTGGCGTAACGCATGGCCAGCGCCTGCCCCAGCCCGCTGCCCGCCCCCGTGATCAGTACCCGCCGCTGCGCCATGGATCGTTCCCCCGGTGTGAGCCAGGCCTGGACGAGGCCTGTGCTAGATTCCCGAGCATACCAAGCCGTACGTCATTCACACGTTCCCGTGGAGCTTCCCGTGCCTGATTCCTTGTTCGACCTCTCCGGCAAGACCGCCCTCGTCAGCGGCGCGTCCCGCGGCATCGGCGAGGCCATTGCCCACCTGCTGGCGGCGCACGGCGCCCACGTGATCTGCACCAGCCGCAAGCTCGAGGGCTGCGAGGCGGTGGCCAGCCAGATCCGCGCCGCGGGCGGCTCGGCCGAGGCGCACGCGGTGCACGTCGGCGACCCGGCCGCGATCGAGGGCCTGTTCGACAAGCTCGACGCCGACGGCCGCGCCGTGGACGTACTGGTGAACAACGCCGCCGCCAATCCCTACTTCGGCCCGGCGATCGACATGACCCTGGACGCCTACGAGAAGACCGTCGAAGTGAACCTGCGCGGCTACTTCTGGACCACCGTGCAGGCCGCGCGCCGCATGAAGGGCCGCGGCGGCAGCATCATCAACATCGCTTCGGTGAACGCCGAGCGTGCGGCGCCCGGGCAGCTCGTCTACTCGATGACCAAGGCCGGCATCGTCAACATGACCGAAGGCTTCGCGAAGGAGCTGGCGCCGCTGGGCGTGCGCGTGAACGCGGTGCTGCCGGGCCTGACCGACACCAAGTTCGCCTCGGCGCTGACCGGCAACCCCAAGATCATGGCGATGATGCTGCAGCTGATCCCGCTGGGCCGGATGGCGCAGCCGGGCGAGATCGCGCCGGCGGTGCTGTTCCTTTCTTCACCGGCGTCCTCGTACCTTACCGGCGTGTCGCTGCCGGTGGACGGCGGCTACCTCGCCTGAGACGCACGCATCGATATGATCGACCTGTACTACTGGCCGACGCCGAACGGCCACAAGATCACCCTGTTCCTCGAAGAGACCGCGCTGCCCTACCGCATCGTGCCGGTGGACATCGGCGCGGGCGACCAGTTCAGGCCGGAGTTCCTGGCCATCTCGCCCAACAACCGCATGCCGGCGATCGTGGACCACGCGCCGGCGGACGACGGCGAGCCGATCAGCGTGTTCGAATCCGGCGCCATCCTGCAGTACCTCGCCGAGAAATCCGGCCGGCTGCTGCCCACCGCGGCGCGCGAGCGCAAGTCGGTGCTGGAGTGGCTGTCGTGGCAGCTGGGCGGCTTCGGGCCGATGCTGGGCCAGAACCATCATTTCACCCGCTACGCGCCGGAGAAGGTTCCCTACGCCATCGAGCGTTACCCGCGCGAAACCGCGCGCCTTTATGGCGTGCTGGACCGGCGCCTGGCCGGGCGCGAGTTCATCGCCGGCGACGCGCTGTCGATCGCCGACCTGGCCTGCCACCCGTGGGCGACGTCGCACGCCTGGCACCACGTCGACCTCGCGGACTACCCCGAGGTGCGGCGCTGGCATGCCGCGCTCGCGGCGCGGCCGGCCTTCGCACGCGCCTATGCCCTCGAGAAAACCTTCAAGCGTCCCGCCGAGATGACCGACGAGATGCGCCGCAACCTGTTCGGGCGCCCCGCCTGAATCCCTGACGACCCCGGAGCCACCCATGCATCGCACCGCCCTGATCCCCGCCGCGCTCGCGGCCCTGCTGCTGGCGACGCCGGCTACCGCGCAGGATTTCTCCAAGATCGAAGTGGAAAGCACGAAGGTGGCCGAGGGCGTGTACGCGCTCAAGGGCGCCGGCGGCAACCTCGGCCTGGTGGTGGGCGAAGACCGCGCCTTCCTGATCGATGACCAGTACGCGCCGATGGTGCCCAAGATCCGCGCGGCCGTGTCGGCGATCACCGACAAGCCGGTGAGCTTCGTCCTGAACACGCACTGGCACGGCGACCACACCGGCGGCAACGAGGCCTTCGCCGAAGCGGGCACGCTGGTGGTGGCGCACGACAACGTGCGCACGCGGCTGTCGTCGGACCAGGTGATGGCGGCCTTCGACCGCACCGTCCCGGCCGCGCCCAAGGGCGCGCTGCCGGTGATCACCTTCAACGACCAGGTCACCTTCCACGTCGGCGGCCACACCGTGCGCACCATCCACATCCCCAGCGCCCACACCGACGGCGACGCCATCGTGCACCTGCCGGAGACCAACGTGATCCACACCGGCGACCTGGTGTTCTACGGGCTGTACCCGGTGGTGGACTACAGCAACGGCGGCAGCCTCAAGGGCATGGCCGACGCCACCGCGAAGCTGATGGAGATGTCGAACGAGGACACGCGCTTCATCCCGGGCCACGGCCCGGTGGTGATCACGCGGCGGCAGCTGGCCGAGTACCTGCAGATGCTGCGCGTGGTGCATGCGCGGCTCGAGACGCTGATCGGCGAAGGCAAGACGCTTGAAGAGGTGATCGCCGCCAAGCCCACCGCCGAATTCGACGAACAGTGGGGCAAGGGCTTCCTGCCGCCCGACCGCTGGGTGCGCATCAACTACCAGGGCATGGCCCCGGCCGGGGACGCCAAGTGATGAAGAGCCTGCTGCTGGCCACGATGATGACCCTGACCGCCGCCGCCACCGCGCAAGACAAGCTGAGCCTCGAGGCCATCACCGGCGGCGCGCCGCTGTCGGGCCCCAGCCTGATGAAACCGGCGATTTCGCCGGACGGCTCGCGCGTGACCTTCCTGCAGGGCAAGGACACCGACCGCTTCCAGCTCGACCTGTGGGAGTACGCCATCGCCGACGGCGAGCGCCGCCTGCTGGTGGATTCCGCGGTGGTGCTGCCCGGCGACGAAGTGCTGTCGGACGAGGAGAAGGCGCGGCGCGAGCGCCAGCGCATCGCCGCCTTCCGCGGCATCGTCGAGTACCAGTGGGCGCCGGACGGGAAGTCGCTGCTGTTCCCGCTGGGCGGTGAGCTGTATCGGTACGACCTCGGCGAAGGCGTCGCCGACCCCGTGCGCAAGCTGACGTCCGGCACCGGCTTTGCCACCGACCCGAAGGTGTCGCCGCGCGGCGGCTTCGTCAGCTTCGTGCGCGACCGCAACCTGTGGGTGATCGACCTGGCCACCGGCCGCGAGCGCGCGCTGACCAACGACGGCAGCGAGGTGATTGGCAACGGCGTCGCCGAGTTCGTGGCCGACGAGGAGATGGGCCGGCACACCGGCTACTGGTGGGCGCCGGATGATTCCGCCATCGCCTTCGCGCGCATTGACGAATCGCCGGTGCCGATCCAGAAGCGCCCGGAGGTTTACGCCGACCGCACCGAGATCGTCGAGCAGCGCTACCCCGCCGCGGGTGATCCGAACGTGCGGATCAGCCTGCACGTGGCCTCGCTGCGCGACGGCCGGGTCACCGACGTCGACCTGGGCAAGGACGCCGACATCTACCTGGCGCGCGTGAACTGGCGCGGCGCCGACCGCCTCACCTTCCAGCGCCAGTCGCGCGACCAGCGCCGGCTGGAGCTGGTGGAGGCCACGCTGGCCTCGGGCCGCCAGCGCGTGCTGCTCACCGAAACCAGCAAGACCTGGGTGCCGCTGCACGACGGCCTGCGCTTCCTGGCCGACGGCCGCTTCCTGTGGCTGTCCGAGCGCAGCGGCTTCGAGCACCTGTACCTGCACGCTGCCGACGGCAAGCCGGTGCGCGCGCTGACCGCCGGCGAGTGGACGGTGGATGCGCTGCTGGGCCTGGACGAGGCCGCGGGCTTCGCCTACGTCTCCGGCACCCGCGATTCGCCGCTGGAGAACCACGTGTACGCCGTGCCGCTGGCCGGCGGCGAGCCGCGTCGACTGACGCGCGAGGCCGGCATGCACCAGGCCGTGTTCAGCGCGAACGCGGCCGTGTTCGTGGACCTGTGGTCCAACCCGGAAACCCCGCCGCAGACCGAGCTGCTGCGCGCCGACGGCACGAAGCTGGCGACGCTGGTGGCCAACGACCTCGCCGACCCGGCGCATCCCTACGCGCCCTACCGCGCCGCGCATCGCCCGGTCGAGTTCGGCGAACTCAAGGCCGCGAGCGGCGAGACCCTGCACTACAGCCTGATCAAGCCCGCGGGCTTCGACCCGGCGAAGAAGTATCCGGTGGTGGTGTTCGTCTACGGCGGCCCGGCCGCGCAGACGGTGACCCGCGCCTGGCCCGGCCGCGCCGATGCGCTGTTCAACCAGTACCTGGCGCAGAACGGCTACGTGGTGTTCTCGCTCGACAACCGCGGCACGCCGCGGCGCGGCGCGAAGTTCGGCGGCGCGCTGTACGGCAGGCAGGGCACGGTGGAGGTCGAGGACCAGAAGCTGGGCGTCGACTTCCTGCGCCGCCAGCCCTGGGTGGACGGCGCGCGCATCGGCGTGCACGGCTGGTCGAACGGCGGCTACATGACCCTGATGCTGCTGGCCCAGGCCAGCGACCACTACGCCTGCGGCGTGGCCGGCGCGCCGGTGACCGACTGGGCGCTGTACGACACCCACTACACCGAGCGCTACATGGACCACCCGGCGGCGAACCCCGAGGGCTACCGCGTCGCTTCGGTGTTCACCCACCTCGACGGCCTGCGCTCGAAGCTGCTGCTGGTGCACGGCATGGCCGACGACAACGTGCTGTTCACCAACTCGACCAAGCTGATGTCGGAGCTGCAGAAGCGCGGCACGCCCTTCGAGCTGATGACCTACCCCGGCGCCAAGCACGGCCTGCAGGGCGCCGACGCCCTGCACCGCTACCGCCTGTCCGAGGCCTTCTTCGCCCGCTGCCTCAAGTAGCCGGATACTGTAGGAGGGCCTTCAGGCCCGAAGCTCTTCACCAAAAAGCTTCGGGCCTGAAGGCCCTCCTACAGGAAGCGGTCAGCGCGAGAGATGGACGAGGGCCGGGGCGTGGTCGCTGGGGCGCTCCCAGCTGCGCGGCTCCTTGTCGATGCTGGCGCCGACGCAGCGCTCGCGCAGGGCGTCGCTGACGAGGCACAGGTCGATGCGCAGGCCCAGGTTGCGGCGGAAGCCGGCGGCGCGGTAATCCCACCAGCTGAACACGCCGCCCTCCTCGTGGTGCAGGCGGTAGCTGTCGTGCAGGCCGAGCCCGAGCAGGCGCCGGAGCGCGGCGCGCTCGGCGGTGGAGGTGAGGATGCTGGCGTCGTTCCAGACCGCCGGGTCGTGCACGTCGCGGTCGTCGGGGGCGATGTTGAAGTCGCCGAGCACCACCATCCGCGGATGCGCCTTCAGCTCTTCGGCCAGCCAGCCGTGCACCGCATCGAGCCAGCGCAGCTTGTAGTCGTACTTGTCGGTGCCCACGTCCTGGCCGTTCACCACATACAGGTTGACGATGCGCAGCCCGCCCACCGTGGCGGCGATGACGCGCTTCTGCTCGTCCTCGAAGCCCGGGATGCCGACCTGCACGTCCGTCGCCGGCTCGCGCGAGACGATGGCGACGCCGTTGTAGGTCTTCTGGCCCACGAACACGCTGCGGTAGCCCAGCGCCGCCAGCGCATCGTCGGGGAAGCGGGCGTCCTCGAGTTTGGTTTCCTGCAGCGCCACGATGTCGGGCGCGCGCAGCTTCAGCCATTCCTCCAGGTGCGGGAGGCGGACGTTGAGGGAATTGACGTTCCAGCTGGCGATCGTGGTCGTATCCATGCGCGAATGCTAACGGTTCGCGATGCCGGGGGCGACTACTTGACCGGCATCAAGGCGGCCGCGACCGGCCGGCGTAGTGTGATGCTCAGGAATCCAACCGGAGCTTTCCCATGGACCCCGCCCGCCGCTACGCCCCGTCCCGCCGCGCCCTGCACTGGCTGATGTTCCTCGGCATCGTGCTGGCCTTCGTCTTCATCGAGGGCCGCGGGTGGTTCGAGCGCGGTACGCCCGCCCGCCTGGCCATGGTGCAGGCCCATTTCTGGGTTGGCATTGCCCTGCTGGCGCTGATGCTGCCGCGCCTGCTGCTGGCGTTCTCGCGCCCCGCGCCCGCGGTGCGGCCGCCGCTGCCGGCCTGGCAGGCGCTGCCGGCCAAGGCGGTGCACCTGCTGCTTTACGCAATGCTGGTCGTGCAGCCCCTGCGCTGCCGGCCTGGCAGGCGCTGCCGGCCAAGGCGGTGCACCTGCTGCTTTACGCAATGCTGGTCGTGCAGCCCCTGCTCGGGCTGGGCACGGCCTGGACCGACGGCAAGGACATCCTGCTGCCCTTCACGCAGATCGCCCTGCCCGCGCTGCTGGCGCCCGATGCCGCGCTGGCGGGACAGCTGGAGGAGCTGCACGAGTGGGTCGGCACGGCGTTCTACTACGTCGTGGGCCTGCACGCGGCCGCCGCGCTGTACCACCACTTCGTCCGCCGCGACGACACCCTGCGCCGCATGGCCTGAGCGTTGCCTTCGCGGCGTGGCTCGGCCAGAGTGGCGGCTCGCTTCCCGCCACGCAGGCCGCGCATGCCCCCGGTAGATCTCCGCAGCGACACCGTCACCCGCCCGACCGACGCCATGCGCGAAGCGGGTCTTCGCGCCCCGGTCGGCGACGACGTGATGGGCGACGACCCCAGCGTGAACGCGCTGCAGGAGCGGCTGGCCGGCGAGCTCGGCTTCGCCGCCGGCCTGTTCGTGCCCAGCGGCACCCAGAGCAACCTGCTGGCGCTGATGGCGCACTGCGAACGCGGCGACGAATACCTGGTGGGCATGGACGCGCACACCTACAAGTACGAGGGCGGCGGCGCCGCGGTGCTGGGCTCGATCCAGCCGCAGCCGATCGTCAACGCGCCCGACGGCACGCTGCCGCTGGACGCCGTGGCCGCGGCGATCAAGCCCGCCGGCGACCCGCACTTCGCGCGCACGCGCCTGCTGGCGCTGGAGAACACCTGGCACGGCCGCGTGCTGCCCCTGCCCTACCTCGCCCAGGCGCGCGAACTGGCGAAGACGAACGGCCTGGCCTACCACCTCGACGGCGCGCGGCTGTTCAACGCGGCGGTGGCTGGCGGCACCACCGCGGCGCACATCGCCTCGCATTTCGACTCGGTGTCGGTGTGCCTGTCGAAGGGGCTGGGGGCGCCCGTGGGCTCGGTGCTGCTGGGCACGCACGAACTGATCGACAAGGCGCGCCGCTGGCGCAAGGTGCTGGGCGGCGGCTGGCGCCAGGCCGGGCAGCTGGCGGCGATGGCGTCGCATGCGCTCGACCACCACGTGGCGCGCCTGGCCGACGACCACCGCCGCGCGAAGCAGCTGGCCGACGCGCTGGCCGCGCTGCCCGACGTGCAGGTGGACGCGCCGCAGACCAACCTCGTCTTCATCACCGTGCCCGATGGCCGGCAGGCGGCGCTGGCCGCAAGGCTGCGCGAGGAAGGCGTGCTCATCTCGGCCGGACGCGGGCCGCGCATCCGACTGGTCACGCACCTGGACGTGGATGACGACGGGCTCGCGCGCGCCATCGCCGCGTTCCGCGGCTTCTTCGGGTGATGCCGCGCCGGGGCTTGGGCATAATCCGGGCATGAGCCTTCCCGACTGCCACCTCGACCTCGGCTGCGGCACGCACCCGCGCAATCCCTACGGCCGCGGCACGCTGTACGGCGTGGACATCCGCGCGCCCGACGGCCCGGTGGATTACGAGCACCGCGTCGCCAACCTGGTGCTGCAGCCGATCCCGTTCGCCGACAGCAGCCTGGGGTCGGTGTCGGCCTTCGACTACCTCGAACACGTGCCGCGGCTGTTTCCCGACGGCAACGGCGGCACCTGCTTCCCCTTCGTGCGGCTGATGGACGAGATCTGGCGCGTGCTGGCGCCGGGCGGGCGGCTGTATGCGCTCACGCCGGCGTACCCGCATCCCGAGGCCTTCGTCGACCCGACCCACGTCAACTTCATCACCGACGAGAGCCACGCCTATTTCTGCGGTGAGTCCCCGCTGGGCGCGATGTACGGCTTCACCGGCCGCTTCCGCGCGATCCGCGTGCTGCGCACCGAACGCGCCAGCGCCTACAGCGCCCTGGCCAACTCGCCGCAGAACCACGGCCCCGCGAAGCGCCTCGCGCGCGCGGTGCGCCGCTGGATCCGCTTCCTCCGCGGCAAGCGCGCCCAGCTTTCGCCGGCCTGGCTCCTCTGGGAACTCGAAGCCATCAAGTAATCGTCGCGGCGATGGGCTGCGGGGGCTTGAAGGGCATTTTCGACGCGGATTGACGCGGATAAACGCGGATGGAGCAAAGACAGGTTTGGGTCCCTGCCCGCGGCAGAATCCCGCGAAGATCCACTATCGATTTGCTTTTGCCCTATCCGCGTTTATCCGCGTTAATCCGCGTCAAAACCGCTCCCAACACCCCCTCACGTATTCGGCCGCTGCGCCGGTTTCGGGTCGGTGATCTCGTGGCCCGGCTCCGCGCGGCCGGCCATTTCGGCGCCGGCGTCGGGCGGCAGACGGAACATGACCCAGGCCGAGAGCGCCGAGATCGTGCCCACGGTCAGGAAGGCCCAGCCGAAGTTGCTCGCGTCGGCGTAGTCGTGGCCAGTGAACGCGCCGGCGATCTGCAGCGCGTAGCCGCCGATGGCCACGCCCAACGCCAGCGAGAGCTGCTGCATCATGCCCGACAGGCTGCTGGCCTGGCCCATGCGCGCCGGGTCCACCTCGGCGTAACTGATGGCGTTGAGGCTGGTGAACTGCAGCGAGCGGAAGCAGCCCGACACCAGCAGCACCGCCATGATCACCCCGTGCGCGGTGTCGGCGCGGAACAGGCCGAAGCCCGCCAGCATCGCCGAGGCCAGCAGCGCGTTCACCCACAGCACGCGCCGGAAACCGAAGCGCTTGAGCACGCTGGCCGCGATCGTCTTCATGAACATCGCGCCCACCGCCGACACGAAGGTGAGCAGGCCCGAGGCCAGCGGCGTCAGGCCGAAGCCGAGCTGCAGCATCAGCGGCAGCAGGAAGGGCGTGGCGCCGATGCCGATGCGGAACAGCATGCCGCCCATCACGCCGGCGCGGAAGGTGGGCAGCACCAGCAGCCGCAGGTCGATCAGCGGATGCGGATGTCGCAGTGCGTGCCACACGTAGCCCGCCATGCCGCCGAGGCCCAGCAGCAGGCAGCCCACCGCCACCGGCGTGGACACCATGTGCCGCCCGAGGCTGGAGAATCCGAACAGCGCCAGCGCGAGGCCGAGGCCGGACAGCGCGAAACCCGTCCAGTCCAGCGGCTTCACCGGCTCGCGCAGGTCCGGCACGAAGCGCCAGGCCAGGAATAGCCCCAGCAAGCCCATCGGGAGGTTGATCAGGAAGATCCAGCGCCAGTCGCTGTAGGTCGAAATGAGGCCACCGAGCGGCGGCCCGATGATCGGCGCCACCAGCGCGGGAATCGTCAGCCAGCTCAGCGCCTGCACCAGCTCGCTCTTGGGCACCGTGCGCAGCAGCACCAGCCGCCCCACCGGCACCATCAGCGCGCCGCCCATGCCCTGCAGGAAGCGCGCGGCGACCATCTGCTCGAGCGTGCCGCTGGCGGCGCAGGCCAGCGAGCCCAGCAGGAACACGGCGATCGCGGCCATGAAGGTGCTGCGCGCCCCGAACCGGTCCGCCACCCATCCGCTGACGGGAATGAACACCGCCAGCGCCAGCAGGTAGGCGGTGAGCGCGAGCTTGAGCGCAATCGGCTCGGTGCCAAGGTCGGCGGCGATCGCCGGCAACGAGGTCGCGATCGCCGTCGAGTCCATGTTCTCGATGAACAACGCACACGCCACGATCAGCGCCAGGCGACGACCGGGGTTCATGGGAGTGCCGTTGAAAGCGGTTTAGCCACTGATGAACACTGATGAACACAGATAGGAGCGGGGGTGCTCAAGGCCACACGCCCCCAGGAGCGAGCTACCTCCAGAACTTGTTGTGCTCTATCCGTGTTTATCTGTGTTCATCCGTGGCTAAAAGAATCAAGCCGCGAGGCCGTAGGAGCGGAGCAGGGCGTCGGGTTGGGGTTCGCGGCCGCGGAAGGCCACGAAGCTCTCCAGCGCCGGGCGCGAGCCGCCCACCGCGAGGATCTCGCGGCGGTAGCGGGCGCCGGTGTCGGCGTCGAAGACGCCGGCTTCCTCGAAGGCCGCGAACGCATCCGCGCTCAGCACCTCGGCCCACAGGTAGCTGTAGTAGCCGGCCGCGTAGCCTCCCGAGAAGATGTGGGTGAAGGCGTGCGGGCCGCGGTGCCAGGCCGGCGGCGGCAGCACGGCGACTTCGTCGCGCACCTCGTTGAGAACCTCGAGCGCGCGCGCGCCGCGGGCCGGGTCGAACTCCAGGTGCAGGCGGAAGTCGAACAGCGCGAACTCCAGCTGCCGCACCAGGAACAGGCCGGCGTGGAAGTGCCGCGCCTGCAGCATCTTCGCGTACAGGTCGTCGGGCAGGCGCTCGCCGGTTTGCCAGTGGCGCGCGAACATGTCCAGCGCCTCGCGCTGCCAGGCGAAGTTCTCCATGAACTGGCTCGGCAGCTCGACCGCGTCCCACTCGACGCCGCTGATGCCGCCGATGCTGGGCCAGTCCACCTCGGTGAGCAGGTGGTGGATGCCGTGGCCGAACTCGTGGAAAAGCGTGATCACGTCGTCGTGGGTCAGCAAGGCAGGCCTGCCATCCCCGGCCGGCGGCGCGAAATTGCAGGTCAGGTAGGCCACCGGTTTGAACAGGGATTCGCCGTCGTCCATGCGCGAGCGGCACACGTCCATCCAGGCGCCGCCGCGCTTGCCGGCGCGCGCGTAGTGGTCGAGGTAGACGCCGGCGCGCACGGTGCCGTCATGGTCCACCACGTCGAAGTAGTGCACGTCCGGGTGCCAGGCATCCACGCCGTGGCGCTCGACCAGCTTCACGCCGAACACGCGCTCGGCCACCGTGAACAGGCCCTGCATCACCGCCGGCAGCGGGAAGTAGGGCTTGAGGTCTTCCTCGCTGAAGGCGAAGCGGCGCTCGCGCAACTTCTCGGCGCAGTACGCGACGTCCCAGGGCTGGAGGTCGGCGATGCCGAGCTCGGCGGCGGCGAAGGCGCGCAGCTCTTCGAGCTCGCGCGCGGCCACGGGCTTGGCCTTGGCCGCCAGCTCGCGCAGGAAGCCGAGCACGCGCTCGGGCGTGCCGGCCATCTTGTCGGCCAGCGACAGGTGCGCGCTGGAGTCGAAGCCCAGCAGCGCCGCGGCCTCGTGGCGCAGCGCCATGATCTGCTCGATGCGCCCGCTGTTGTCGCGGGTTCCGGCCTGCGGGCCCTGGTCGGAAGCGCGCGTGTTGTAGGCGGTGTAGAGCTGTTCGCGCAGCGCGCGGTCGTCGGCGAAGGTGAGGATGGCCTGCACCACCGGACCCTTCAGCGTGGCCAGGTGACCCGCGACGCCCTTGTCCTTCGCCATCGTGCGCAGCATGTCGCGGGCGGATTCCGGCAGGCCCGCGAGCTCGGCCTCGGTGACGGGCCGCGTCCACGCATCGGTGGCGTCGAGCACCGCTTCCTCGAACTCGGTCTCGAGCTTGCTCAGCTGGGTCTGGATGTCCTTGAAGCGCGAGCGCGCCGGCTCTTCCAGCGCCACGCCCGAGAGCCGGAAGCCGCGCAGGCTGTCCTCGACCACCGTGCGGCGCGCGCGGTCCATGGCCTCGAAGCCCGGGGCTTCGCGCACGGCCTTCACCGCCTCGTAGAGATCGCGGTTCTGCCCGAGCTCGGTGCCGTGCTCGGTGAGCTTCTCCAGCGCGGCGGAATACGCGGCGCGCAGCTCCGGCGAATCCTTGACGCCGTGCAGGTGCGAGACCGGCGCGAAGCAGCGGCCGAGGCGCTCTTCCCAGCGCTCCAGCGGCGCCATCAGGCGGGCGAAGTCGCGCGCCTGCGGGTCGGCGACCAGGCGCGCCACTTCGGCGCGGAAGCCGGCGAGCACCTCGTCGATGGCCGGGTTCACCTGGTCCGGCGTGATGGCGGAGAAGGCGGGGAGTTCGCCGGCGGCGAGCAGGGGGTTTTCAGTATTCATGCGTTTCCAGATGGCGTTGCGGGCCGCGGATTCCAAGCCTCAGGCGGCGGGCGTGACGGTGACATCGAGGCTGAAGCTGCCCAGCGGCGAAGATTCGGGCTGCCAGGCGCGGCCGTAGAAAAGATAGAGGAACGCGCGGCCGGGCGCGGCAGCGCGGAAGCAGTAGCGTGCGGTGCTGCCGGTGCCGACCGGCGGGGCGGGCTCGCCGGCCTTCACCAGCGGCTCGCGCACCAGGCCCTCGCAGGGCACGGAATCGAGCACGGCGCCGAAGGCGTCGCGGCGCTGCCATTCGCTGCCGGTGCTGTAGTTGGCGTCGAGCTCCACGCGCAGCACGGTGCCGACCGGCAGCCTCATCGCGCGGCCGCTGTCGGCGGCCGAGAGGCGAAGCGGCGACGCGGCGGTCCCTTGGGCCGCAGGCTCGGCGGAGTGAGGGCGCACCGGGTTCGCGCCGATCGCCGCGACGGGCGCGGCCCAGGCTGCGCCGCCGGGTGCGGCCGGGATCCCCATCGGGATCGCGGCCGCCACGAGCGCCGCCAGCGACCCGCCAAGACCGGTGCGTCGCGCGTTCATCGCGTGAACAGCTTCACCACGAAGTCCGCGAGCTTACCGAACGGCGGGTCGAATACCGACATGCCGTTGAGGCGGGACTGGTACAGCACCGGCATGGATTTGCTGAAGGCCAGGAAGCCGGCGTGGCCGTGATACTCACCCATGCCGCTGGGGCCGACGCCGCCGACCGGCAGCGAGTGCTGGCCGAACTGGATCAGGCAGTCGTTCACGCAGACGCCGCCCGCGACCACGGCGTCCAGCGTGCGCTGCAGGCGCGCCCGGTCGCGGTCGAAGGGATAGAAGGCCAGCGGCCGGTCGCGGCCGTTGATGTAGGCGATGGCGGCGTCGTGGTCGTCGTAGGACTTCACCGGCAGCAGCGGGCCGAAGATTTCCTCCTGCATCACCTTGGCTTCGTCCGGCGGGTCGAGCAGCACGGTGGGCGGGATCACTTCGACGCCGGGCGGCGGCGCCTCGCTGTCGGGGCGGTACTGGATCACCGAGACGCCGCGGTCGCGGGCGTCGTCGAGCCAGTCGCGCAGGCGGTTGGCCTGGCGGTGGTTCACCACCGCGGTGTAGTCGGGGTTGGCGGCCAGCGTCGGGTAACGGCGGCGCACGCTGGCCAGGTAGGCGCGCACGAACTCGTCGCGCTGGGCGCGGGGCACCAGCACGTAGTCGGGCGCCACGCAGGTCTGGCCGGCGTTGAAGCACTTGCCCGCGGCGATGCGGTCGGCGGCCTGCTCGACCGGGTAGCCCGGCGCCACCAGCGCGGGCGACTTGCCGCCAAGCTCGAGCGTCAGCGGCGTCAGGTGGTCGGCGGCGGCGGCCATCACCGCGCGGCCCACGGCGGTGGAACCGGTGAACACCAGGTGGTCGAAGGGCAGCCGGGTGAACGCCGCGCCGACCGCGGCGTCGCCCTGCACCACCGTCACCCGCTCGGACGGGAAGGCTTCCGCCAGCAGCCGGGCCAGCAGGGCCGAGGTGCGCGGGGTGTGTTCGGACGGCTTCACCAGCACGTGGTTGCCCGCGGCGATGGCGTCGGCCAGCGGGATCAGGGCCAGCTGGATCGGGTAGTTCCAGGGCGCCACGATGCCGACCACGCCCAGCGGCATGCGGCGGATCTCGCCGCGGGCGGGCAGGAAGGCCAGGTTCAGGCCGCGGCGCTCGGGGCGCATCCAGCCGCGCAGCTTGCGCCGCAGGTATTTGATCTCGTCCAGCGTGACCATCACGTCCGCGGCCAGGGTCTCGTGCCGGGATCGGCGGCCGAAGTCGGCCGAGACCGCCTTCACCAGCTCATCCCGGTGCGAGCGGACCACCTCGCCCAGCCGGGCCAGGTCGTCCATGCGCTGCCGGTAGGACGGCGGCTGGCGGCGATGGGCGGCGCGGACCTGCTCGAGCAGGGGCCGCAGGTCGTGGTCGGGGTGGGCGGGGGTATCCATGGCCCCAGTTTATGCCCTTCACGGCGGGGCGGCGCGAAGGGATGGTTAGAATGCCGGCATGCACATCCGACCCTTCCGGGGCATCGTCCCCACCCTCGGCGCCCGCGCCTACGTCGATCCCGCCGCCTGCGTCATCGGCGACGTCCACCTGGGCGAGGACAGCTCGATCTGGCCAGGCTGCGTGGTGCGCGGCGACGTCAACCACATCCGCATCGGCGCCCGCACCAACATCCAGGACGGCACCATCGTCCACGTCACCCACGAAGGCCCCTACACGCGGCCGGGCGGCTGGCCCACGCTGATCGGCGACGACGTCACCATCGGCCACGGCGCCATCATCCATGCCTGCACCATCGGCAACGCGGTGCTGATCGGCATGGGCGCCACCGTGCTCGACGGCGCCGTGGTCGAACAGCACGGCTTCGTCGGCGCCGGCGCCGTGGTGCCGCCCGGCAAGACCGTGCGCAGCGGCGAACTCTGGCTCGGCAACCCCGCCAAGCCCGTGCGCCAGCTCAGCGACAAGGAAATCGAGCAGCTCTACTACAGCGCCAAGCACTACGTCCGCCTGAAGGACGAGTACCTCTGATTCCACTGGCCAGCCCCGGGAGACCCTCATGACCGAGACGCGCACGAAGACTTTCCCGTGGTTCCTGGCGATCGCGCTCGCCGCCGCGCCCGCGTTCGCCGCCACCGGCCCCGCCAGCATCGTCCCGCCGCCCGCCGCGGCGTCCGGCGAGCCCGCGGACGCGGGGCCCCGCTCGAACAAATGGCGGCTGGAGTTCAGCGGCGCCGCCGAATCCGCGGGCGAGATCGTGATCGCGGTGACGGACGAGCGCGGCGCGGACTACCAGATCAGCGTGGCGATCGAGCGCAATGACGGCGAGAACCGCGTGTCGTCCAAGGTGCAGCGTGCGCTCGACCGCGCCCTGCCCTGGGGCTGGCGCGTGGAGCGCGACGACGGCGAGGACCTGCTCGTGAAGCGGCGCCTGTACCACCCCCGATTCCGGATGGCGCTGGTCAGCAGCACCGTCAAGGACGTGCGCATCAATTTCGACCGCGAGTAAGGCGGCAGGCTAGTCGCGCAGGAACCCGGAGCGGCGCTGCCAGCGCGCCCCGGTGTAGTCGGTGGTGAGCGGCGATCCCGTGTTCACCCAATAGCTGTCGCGGTTGAACATCGCCTCGGGCCGGTAGTCCGGCAGCTGGCTGGCCAGCGGCAGCGCGCGGCCGGGGCGCTTGTGCGTGGCCTCGAGCAGGTAGGTGCGGGCGCCGTCGAGCACCACCACCCAGGCGTGGCCTTCCTCCTTCATCCGGCCCAGCACCACGCGCGCGTCCAGGCCCAGGCCGATCAGCCAGTCCGCCAGCGCGATGGCGTGGTCCTCGCAGTCGCCCTGCGGGTAGAAGAAGGCCTCGCGCGAGGTCTGCCACAGTTCGGGCACGCCCGGATACTGGTCGTGGTCGTAGGCGTACTGCTTGCGCTGCGCCAGCGACACGAGCGGCACCCACGCATCGACGCCTTCGAAGGGGACGTAGCCCACCAGGTAGGCGTTGGCGAAGTGATGGCGGCGGTCCAGGCCCGGCGCCACCGTAGTGACGGTTTCGTCGCCGAAGATCCAGCCGAAGGACATCCAGGTTTCCGCGTGCCCTGCCTCGCGCAGCGCCTCGGCCACCTGGCCTTCGTGCAAGCGATAGCCATTGGCCAGCTCGATCGCGCGGGTCTCCGGCGGCGCGGCGAAGTCCTCGCCGGGCGTGGCGGGCGCGGGGAGTTCCGGCAGCGCTTCGGCCGCAGACCGTGGGCCGTCGCCACCGCCCCCGACGCGCTCGAGGGCGCGCACGGACATCAGCACCATCCCGATCAGCAGCATCCACGCCAGCGGTGAGGTCTTGCCGCCGCGATTCATCCGCGCAGGCCGAACACCGTCACGATCGCCACAAACAGCAGGATGGTGGACGCGAAGATCGCCACCGCGAGGTTGCCCTTCTGCAGCTCCTGCTCGATGTCGATGTGCTTGAGCAGCTTGCGGTCGATGAACTGCAGGCCCAGCACCGCCACCACCAGCGCGATCAGCGTCTGGATGATGTTCAGGCCGAGGTTGAAGAAGGTGGCGATCAGGAAATCAGTGGTCATGTCGTCAGTCGGCGGTGTGGAGGGCGTCGGCGTGGGCGCGGAGCTCGGCGTAGACCTCGTCGGTCTCGGGGCGCTGGCCGTGCCAGATCGCGAAGCTTTCGGCGGCCTGTTCGACCAGCATGCCGAGGCCGTCGATGCGCGGCTCGCAGCCGGCGGCCTGGGCCCAGGCCAGGAAGGGGATGGCGGCTTCGCCGTAGCTCAGGTCCACCGCCAGCGCGCGCGCCTCGGCCAGGCGGAACGGCAGCTTGAAGTCGGCCTCGCCGCGGCCGGCCGAGGTGGCGTTGACGATCATGTCGTAGTTGCCGAGGTTCGGCAGGTCCGCGAGGTAGCGCGTGTGCACGCGGTCGGGCTGGCCCAGGGCATCGGCCAGCGCGTCGGCCTTCTCCGGCGTGCGGTTGACGATCCACAGCTCCTGGATGCCGGCATCTAGCAGGGCCGGTGCCACGCCGCGGGCGGCGCCGCCAGCGCCGAGCAGCAGCACGCGGCGCGCGCGCAGGTCGAGCCCGTGGCGGCCGGTGAGGTCGCGCACCAGGCCTTCGCCGTCGGTGTTGTCGCCGTGCCACTGCAGGCCCACGCGCTTGAGCGTGTTCACCGCGCCGGCGCGGCGGGCGCGCTCGCTGAGCTGGCTGCACAGGGCGGCGGCGCGCTCCTTGTGCGGCAG
This sequence comes from Arenimonas metalli CF5-1, assembly GCF_000747155.1. Lineage (GTDB taxonomy): Bacteria > Pseudomonadota > Gammaproteobacteria > Xanthomonadales > Xanthomonadaceae > Arenimonas > Arenimonas metalli. Next base: position 44,475 of record NZ_AVCK01000022.1, read on the forward strand.
CGTGACGTTGGCGCCGCGCCCGCCCACGGTGGCGAAGGCGCTGACGGCGCTGGCGAAGTCGGCCGGGCTGGCGTCGATGGCGACGTACTCCATCGCGATGCCCATCTGCTTCGCGAAGGCGGCGTGGATGCGCGGCGACAGCGAGTGCGCCACGGGGTGTCCGAAGACGGCGTAATGCGCGGTCATGTCATTCCTCCTTGAGCCAGCGCGCCGCATCGAGCGCGAAATAAGTCAGCACGCCATCGGCGCCGGCGCGCTTGATCGACACCAGCGACTCCAGCGCGCAGGCGCGTTCGTCCAGCCAGCCGTTCTGCGCGGCGGCCTTGAGCATCGCGTACTCGCCGCTCACCTGGTACACGAAGGTGGGCGCGCCGTAGTGGTCCTTCACCCGCCGCACGATGTCGAGGTAGGGCAGGCCCGGCTTGATCATCACCATGTCGGCGCCTTCCTCGAGGTCGAGGCCGACTTCGCGCAGGGCCTCGTCGGAATTGGCGGGGTCCATCTGGTAGGTGTACTTGTTGCCCTTGCCGAGCGCGCCGGCGCTGCCCACGGCGTCGCGGAACGGGCCGTAGAAACTCGAGGCGTACTTGGCCGAGTAGGCCAGGATGCGGGTGTTGAGGTGGCCGTGCTCTTCCAGCGCCTCGCGGATCGCGCCAATGCGGCCGTCCATCATGTCGCTGGGCGCCACCACGTCGGCGCCGGCGTCGGCGTGCGACAGCGCCTGCAGCACCAGCGCCTCCACGGTTTCGTCGTTGACCACGTAGCCGCTGTCGTCCACCAGGCCGTCCTGGCCATGCGTGGTGTACGGGTCCAGCGCCACGTCGGTGATCACGCCAAGCTCCGGGAAACGCTGCTTGAGCGCGCGGATGGCGCGCTGCGCCAGCCCGTTCTCGTCCCAGGCGGCGGCGGCATCGAGCGACTTCGCCTCGGGCGCGGTGACCGGGAACAGCACGATCGCCGGGATCTTCAGCGCCACCGCCTGCTCGGCGGTACGCAGCAGCTCGTCGATGGACAGGCGCTCGACGCCCGGCATCGAGGCGACCGCGGCGCGGCCCTGCAGTTCGTGGATGAAGACCGGCAGGATCAGGTCGTCGGCGCTGAGCCGGTGCTCGCGCATCAGGCGCCGGGAGAAATCGTCGCGGCGCATGCGCCGGGGGCGGGTGTACGGGAAGGCCATGGCGTTCGACGGGTCCACGCGGATCAGGTGCCCCGATGATACGCCGCTGGCCGGGGAAACACCGGGGGCCGGACGCGCCGGCCCCCGGTTCGACTCAGCGCTGGCGCGCGGCGCAGGTGGCGATGCGGCCCTTGCTGCGGCCTTCGATCAGGCCGGCTTCGACCAGGCTGTCGGCATAGGCCGTGATGCAGTCCTGGTACTCCCCCTTGTCGGCCGCGAAGGCCGAGCAGACCAGCGAACGCGCCTCGATGCTCGCGCCCACGGCGATGCCGGACGGATCCACCACCGGCACGCCGGTATCGCAGCTGCCCAGCGTGGCGTTGCCGGCCGAGGTGCGCCAGCCGGTGTCGCGGAACAGCGCCGGCGTCAGGTCCACGTCGAGGTCGCCGCGCAGGGTGCCGGTGATCGACGGTTCCATCAGTGCGTTCGGGTTCAGCGCGGTGTCGAAGTGCGAGAACGTCGATCCCGGCGCCAGCGCCGCCGGCGTGTTCAGGCGAACGCGACCGAGCGCGTCGGCGCCCACCCGGCGCACCGGGTCGGCCACCGCCGCCACCGTGGCCCCGGGCGCCAGCGCACGGATCTGCCCGCCGGCTTCGAGGCTGATACCCAGCACCGGGACGGTGACCGCGGGGTCCACGCCGCCCGGCTCGATCACGCCCGGCACGTTGTTGGCCACGAGCACGCCGATGGCCCCCGCGGCCTGGGCGTTCACCGCCTTGATCGCGAACGCGCACACGCCGCGATCGACCAGCGCGATCCGGCCCGCCACGTCGGCGGCATTGGCGAGCGGCGTGCAGGCATCGGCGCCGGCATCCACGCCGTCGTCGGCCAGCGCGATCGTGCCGGCGAACTCCGGCCCGGTCACCGCCGGACCCAGGCTCGAGCGCCCCACCGGCAGCGGCGACGCGATGCCGCTGACGTTCAGCGCCAGCTCGGGGTCGAGGTAATCCGGAGCCACTGCCGACACGTCCGGACCGGTCCACACCGTGCCGCCGGCGTTGCGCACCGCGAACTGGCGCTCGGCCGCGGTCATGTCCGGGAAGGCCTTGCCAAGCGTGTTGTTGAAGGCATTGGCCAGGTACACGTCCGGGAAGCCCGGCGAGCCCGCCGGATTCACCGGCGACGGCGCCGCGAAGCCGAACAGGTTGCCGGTGGTGACGTTGAGGAAGCTCTGGAAGCCGATGCCGTGGCCGATCTCGTGCATCACCACGTTGAGGAAGTTCACCGCGCCCGCCGGCGTCTGGCCGTCGAGGCCGTAGTACCAGTCGGCGCCGCCCAGGCAGGCCGGGTCGCCGCTGATGCGGCTGTTGAACTGCGAGTTGATGTCGAGCAAGCCCGGGTTGAGGTCCACGCCGACGATCGATTCGGTGAGCGCGACGTTATGCCAGGTGCCCGGCCGCGTGGCGCCCGGGAAATCGCGGAACACCGAGGTGGTGCCGGCGGAACCCAGCACCGCGCCGGTGGCGGTGCAGGCCTGCGGGATGAAGCGCGCGCCGACCCGGATCGGCACGTCGGACTGCATGATCGCGCCCCACATCTTCGCGGCGTAGGCGTAGGCCACCTGGCGCTGTTCGCCCAGGGTGGTGCCCGGGTTGCCGCCCTGCGGCGCGCGCGGGGACGGATCGTCGAGGCCGGCGCCGGTGCCGGCGTCGAGGTTCACCACCACGATCTCGGCGGCGAACGCGGGCGCAGCGAACAGTGCCGCCGCCAGGGCGAGGGCGAGCGAGGACTTAGTCATGGTCGTGGCCCTCCGCGGTCGCTTCGGCATGGGTGACGACGAGCCTGCCGTCGGCGTCGCGGGTCGCCACCACCTGGCTGTCCAGGCTTTCGGGGACCTGCATGGACACGGTGCCGTCGGCGTGGCGGACCTGGGTCTGCAGGGCCTCGCTTTCCGTCGCGGGGCGTACGAGGGCGGCGGCGCCCGGCGCGGGCTTGCCGCGCGATTGCGCGGCCAGGCGGGCGGCGTCGCGCTCGAGTTCGCGGTCCTCGGCGACGGTGGTGGCGCGCAGCCGGCCGGTTTCCCGGTCGATGGCAGTCTTGCTGCCGGGGGCCGTGCCGTCCTCGGCAAGCACGGGCTGGGTGAAGCACAGGGCGAGCGCCAGCGAAACGGCGACGGGCCGGAGGGGCGTGATCTTCATGCGTGACTCCAGAACAGGTGGATGGACGCAGGACCGGGCCGGGAGCCGCGGGGCCGACGGGGGTCGGCGGCGCGTACGGCAGTCGCCTGCAGCGTGACGGGCGGGCGGCGCCGGTACGATGTGACCGAAAGCGTGCTCCCCGTCACGGAGCCTACGAAGGCATGATCAGCACGGCATGAAGAGTTCGTCATCACCACGCGAAGGCCTGCCGCGCCAGGCCCGGCTCTGCCTCGCGGTCATCGCGCTGCTGGCCGCCGCCTGCTGGCTGGCCCTGCTGCTGCCCGGCCACGACCCACACCAGCCCGACTGGAACGCGCTGTCGTCGCCGCCGTCGCTGGCGAGCGGCCACTGGTTCGGCACCGACGCGATCGGCCGCGACATCCTGGCGCGCACGCTGGCCGGCGGGCGGCTATCGCTGACGGTGGGCGCGCTGGCCACGGCGGTGGCGCTGGTGATCGGCCTGGCCTACGGCGCCGTCGCCGGTTACGCCGGCGGCCGGGTCGAGCGCGCGATGGTGCGCGTGCTCGACCTGTTGTCGGCCCTGCCCTTCCTGCTGATCGTGATCCTGCTGCTGGCGCTGTTCGGGCGCTCGCTGTGGCTGCTGCTGGCGGCGATCGGCGGCTACGTCTGGATCGACCTCGCCCGCGTGGTGCGGGCCGAGGCCGCGCGCCTGCGCGAAGCGCCCTTCGTGCTCGCGGCGCGCGCGGCCGGCGCCCGCTTCGACCAGGTGCTGCGCTGGCACCTGCTGCCCAACCTGATGCCGCTGGCACTGGTTTACCTGGGCCTGATCCTGCCGCAGACGATCCTGGTCGAGAGCTTCCTCGGCTTCCTCGGCCTCGGCGTCGACGAACCCGCGGCCAGCTGGGGCAGCCTGCTGCACGAAGGCAGCCAGGAGCTCGACACGGCGCCGTGGTCGCTGCTGTTCCCGGCCGGCTTCCTGGTCGCCACGCTCGCGAGCTTCCAGTTCCTGGGCGACGGCCTGCGCGACTGGCTCGACGTGCGCGGGGCGTCGGCATGAGCGCGCCCGGGTCGCCGCGCGATCCCGGGGCCGCGGCATGAGCGCGCTGCTCTCGCTGTGCGGCCTCGAGGTGTCGACCGGCCCGCGCCGCCTGCTCGGCCCGCTCGACCTCGACCTGCACGCAGGCGACTGCCTGGGCCTGGTCGGCGAAAGCGGCAGCGGCAAGAGCCTCACCGTGATGTCGCTGCTGGGCCTGCTGCCGCCCGGGCTCGCCGCGCGCGGCATGCTGCATTGGCAGGGACAGGCCATCGCCCCGGGCGGCCGCGACCACGCCGCGCTGCGCGGCCGCGCCATCGCCTGGATGCCGCAGGACCCGCAGGCCAGCCTGCATCCGCTGCGTCGCGTCGGTGCCCTCTTGGTGGAAAGCCTGCGGGTGCTGCGCGGCCTCGATGCCGCCGCGGCGCGGCGCGAAGCGCTCGCCCTGTTCGACCGCCTGCAACTGCCGACGCCCGGCGAATTGTTCGATCGCTACCCGCACCAACTTTCAGGCGGCCAGCGCCAGCGCGTGCTGCTGGCCCTGGCCCTGGCGGGCCAGCCGCGCCTGCTGCTGGCCGATGAACCGACGTCGGCGCTCGACCCGCGCCTGGCGAAAGAATCACTGGATCTCATCGATGGCCTCCGCCGCGAGCTCGGCCTGGCCGTGCTGCTGGTCAGCCACGACCTGCCGCTGGTGGCCGCTTACGCGCAGCGCGTCGCCATCCTGCGCCGCGGCGAATGCGTCGAGGCCGGCGACGCCGCGCACGTGTTCGCCAACCCCGCGCATGCCTACACCCGCGAACTCCTGGCCGCCGACCGCCTGCCCGCGCCGGAGCCGTCGGCGCCCGGCCCCCGCCTGCTCGAAGTGGACGCGCTCAGCGTGCACTACCCGCGCGCGCCGGCGCCGTCCGTGAGCGAGGCCAGCCTGTCGCTGCACCGCGGCGAGTGCCTGGCCCTGGTCGGCGAAAGCGGCAGCGGCAAGAGCACCCTCGGCCGCGCGCTGCTGCGGCTGATGCGCGGCGACACCCGGGGCCGCATCCTGGTCGACGGCGAAGACCTGCTGCAGGCGGGCCGCGTCCGGCTCCGGGCCCTGCGCCGGCGCATCGGCGTCGTGTTCCAGGATCCGTACGCCTCGCTCGACCCGCGCATGCGCATCGGCGACATCGTGGCCGAGCCGCTGCGCATCCACGCCCTGGGCGAACGCGGCGAATACCCCGCCCGCGTCGCCGCACTGCTCGGGGCCGTCGGCCTGGACCCGGCCCTGGCGGATCGCTGGCCGCACCAGCTCTCCGGCGGCCAGCGCCAGCGCGTCGCCATCGCCCGCGCCCTGGCCACCGACCCGGACCTGCTGGTCTGCGACGAAGCCGTGTCGGCCCTCGACGCCCACCACCGCGCCGGCGTGCTGGCCCTGCTGGGCCGGCTCAAGCGCGAGCGCGGCCTGGCCCTGCTGTTCATCACCCACGATTTCAGCGCGGCGCGGGCCCTGGCCGAGCGGACCGCGGTCATTGCCGGGGGCCGGCTGCAGGCCTGCGGCGACACGGCGTCGGTCCTGGGGGGCGGCGTGAAGATCGGCTGATACACTCGGGCCAGTCCCCCGGGGAGGGGGTGGAATCCTGATGCCGCACACGCCCCTAGCGCCCAGCTTCGCCCCCGCCGCCAATCCGGCGGCGACGCGCAGCGACGACACCGCCGCCCTGGCCGCCGAGGTCCAGCGCCTTCGGGTGGACGTCGAGCGCCTGGGCAAGGCCGAGCGCCTGCAGCGCGCGCTGTTCGCCATCTCCGACCTGGCCAGCTCCGACGAGGACACGGCCACCGTGCTGCGCGGCCTGCACGAGATCGTCGGCCGGCTGATGTACGCCGAGAACTTCTACATCGTCCGGTTCTCGCCCGAGACCGAGTCGATGCGCTTCATCTACTTCGCCGACAGCCTCGACCCGGTCTGCCCGGACCCGAACGAGGAATTCAGCGCGGAGAAGATGGCCAACAGCCTGACCCTGGCCCTGATCCGCCGCGGCAAGCCGGTGATGGGCCCGTCCGACGAGGTGCGGCGCGAACTCGCCGTGTCCCGCGACGAGACCCTGGGCCCGGACAGCGAGGACTGGCTCGGCGTGCCGATGGTGGACGAAGGCGTGGTGCGCGGCGCGGTGGTGGTGCAGAGCTACGACCCCGACTCGCGCTACACCGAGGACGACCGCGCGCTGCTGGGCTACGTCGCCCAGCACATCCTCACCGCCCTGGCGCGGCGCGAGGCGCAGGAGGAGCTCGAGCGCCGCGTGGACGAGCGCACCCGCGAGCTGCGCGAGCAGGTCACCGAGCGCGAGCGCAGCGAGAAACTGCAGGCCGCCCTGTTCCGCATCGCCGAGCAGGCCGGGCGCAGCGAGAGCATCGAGGTGTTCTACGCCGAGGTGCACGGCATCGTCAGCGACCTGCTCGACGCCCGCAACTTCTTCATCGCCCTGCTCACCGACGACCGGCAGGAGCTCGACTTCCCCTACTCGGTGGACGAACGCGACCAGAAGCGCCCGCGCCGGCGCCTGGCCCGCGGCCTGACCGAGTACGTGCTGACCACTGGCGCGCCGCTGCTGGCCGACCGCGGGCAGGTGCGGGCGCTGGTGGCGCGCGGCGAAGTGATGTCCTTCGGCACGCCCTCGGTGTGCTGGCTGGGCGTGCCGCTGCACCTGGACGGCAAGGCCGCCGGCGTGATCGCGGTGCAGAGCTACACGCCCGATTACCTCTACACCCGGCGCGACCAGGAGCTGCTGAGCTTCGTCTCCTTCCACATCGCCCAGGCGCTCGACCGCCGCCGCGCGAACGAGTCCCTGCGCCTCGCCTACGCCGAGCTCGAGCAGCGCGTGGCCTCGCGCACCAGCGAGCTGGCCGACGCCAACCGCGAGCTGCTCGACCAGATCTCGGTGCGCGAGCGGATGGAGCTCAAGCTCAAGCACGAGGCCCTGCACGACACCCTCACCGGCCTGCCCAACCGCAGCCACCTGCTGGGGCGGATGGGCCAGGCGCTGTCGCGTTACCGGGCCGATGCGCGCCAGCTGTTCGCGGTGCTGTTCCTCGACCTCGACCGCTTCAAGGTGGTCAACGACTCGGTCGGCCACCTGGTCGGCGACGAACTGCTGAAGGAAGCCGCGCGCCGCATCGGCGGCTGCGTGCGCGACCCGGACATGGTGGCGCGCCTGGGCGGCGACGAATTCGCCATCGTGCTCGACTTCATCCACACCGCCGACGACGCGGTGGCGGTGGCCGAGCGCGTGATCGTGGCGCTGGCCGAACCGATGCGCATCGCCGGCAAGGAGCTCTACACCTCGGCCAGCATCGGCATCGCCCTGGTGGACGGCCGCTACCGCCGTCCGGAAGAACTGCTGCGCGACGCCGACGTGGCGATGTACCGCGCCAAGGCCACGGGCCGCCAGCGCTACGCCATCTTCGACGAACACCTGCACGAGGCGGCGCTCAAGCTGCTCGAGCTCGAGGGCGACCTGCGCCGCGCGCTGCAGCGCCAGGAGTTCGAGCCCTACTACCAGCCGATCGTGAACCTGGCCGACGGCGGCCTGGTCGGCTTCGAGGCGCTGATGCGCTGGCACCACCCGGCGCGCGGCCTGAGCGCGCCCGGCGAGTTCATTTCCATCGCCGAGGAAACCGGCAGCCTGGAATACATGGACTGGCAGATCTACGACCTGGTCTGCCGCGACACCAAGCGCCTGTCCGCGCGCAACGCCTACACCACGCTCAACGTCTCGCCGCGGCACCTGCGCGCGCCCGATTTCGACCAGCGCCTGCTGGAGCTGATGTCGCGCCACGGCGTGAAGCCCGGCCGCCTGCGGCTGGAGGTCACCGAGGGCGCGCTGCTCGAGCAGCCCGAGGAAGTGAACGCCTGCCTGGGCCGCCTGCGCGAGGCCGGCGTGCTCACGCTGCTCGATGACTTCGGCACCGGCTATTCCTCGCTCAGCTACCTGCACCGCTTCCCGCTGCATGGCCTGAAGATCGACCGCAGCTTCGTGGCCGAACTGCGCAGCGGCGAGAGCGGCGGCAGCACCGCCATCGTGCGCGCGATCCGCCTGCTGGCCGATTCCCTCGGCCTGGAAGTGATCGCCGAAGGCATCGAGACCGAGCAGCAGCGCTACCAGCTGCGCCTGCTCGGCCTGAGCCTGGGCCAGGGCTACTTCTTCGCCAAGCCGGCCTCGGCCGGCGACATCCTCGCCCGCTTCGGCATGGAAGGCGGCACCCCGGGCTAGCCCGACAGCAGGCCTTCGGCGCGGAGCCAGGCGATGGTGTCGGCCAGCAGCGCCGGCAACGGCGTGCTGCGATAGCCGAGCTCGCGCTCGGCCTTGCCGGAATCGACCTTCAGGTGGTGGCAGGTGAAGGCCACGGCGGCCGGCGTCAGGTCGGGGCGCTTGCGGGTGATCCGCGAGCCCAGGTCCAGCGTGCGGGCGAGGCCACGCAGCAGCCAGGCCGGCATCGGCTTCGTCGGCGCGGGCTTGCCGAGCTGGCGGCCGATTTCGGTGACCAGCGACTGGAAGCTGGCGTGCTCGCCGCCCACCAGCCAGGTCTCGTCGCGCGCCGGCTGGCGCCATGCCCGCACCTGCGCGCGCGCGATCTCGCGCACGTCGGCGAACGCCCCCGAGCCCGGCGGCGCGCCCGGCAGCTTGCCGGCATCCACGAGGCGGATCAGGTTCGACCAGTTGTTGCGGTCGCCCGGCCCGAGGATGTGCGAGGGCTGGAAGACCAGGAAGGGCAGGCCCGATTCGCGCACCAGGCGCTCGGCCGCGTACTTGGTGCGCTCGTAGTTGATCCAGGACTCGGCGCCGCGCTGCGGCACGTCCTCGCGCAGGGTCTGGTGCACGAGGTGCGAGTAGGCCGAGACGCTGGAGGTATGCACGACGGTGGTGACGCCCGCCGCGCGCGCGGCCTCCAGCAGGCGTGCGGTGCCGCCGACGTTGGTTTCGGTCTGGGCGGCATCGCCCGGGCCCCAGTTGTTGGTGTCGGCGGCGGCGTGGAAGACCGCCGAGACGCCCTCCATCGCGGCGGCCAGCGACGCCGCATCGCCCAGCTCGCCGCGCACCGGCAGCGCGCCCGCGGCGGCCACCGCGGCATCGCCGCCGGCGCTGCGCGACAGCCCGCGCGCCTTGGCGCCGTCGGCGACGAGCTCGCGCAGCAGGTGCTGGCCCAGGAAGCCGGTGGCGCCGGTGACGAGGACGGTAGGCATGCGGGTTCTCGGCGCGGGGGTGCCGAATGGTTACCTGCCCGCCGGGTATTGGCAAATGGGTCTCGCACGCGTGCGTGAATGGAAACTTTCGCCCCCTCCCCGAACGGACCGGAACCTATACTGGCCCCATGCCCGCCACGCCACCCGACCACCTGCTGCAGCTGCTTCCCGATGTCGTCGTGCAGACGGATTCGCAGTGGGTTGTCACGTACCTGAACCCGGCCTGGCAAAAAGTCACGGGGCATCCGCTGGCCGGCACGATTGGCCACTCCTTGCTCGACTTCGTGCATGCCGACGACCGCGGCACGCTGCGCTCGGGCATGCCGGTGTTCCGCCTGCGTTTCGCCGGCGGCGAGTACCGCTGGGTGCGCCTGCAGCTGCAGGCCGACGTGGATGAGCGCGAGCGCGTGCTCAGCCGCCAGGGCCTGCTGGTCGAGATCACCGAGGTCACCGAGCAGGTGCTGGTGGAGGTGCGGCAGCGCTTCCTGCGCCTGCTCGAAACCATCGACGGCGTGGTCTGGGAGGCCGAGCGCGGCGTGGGCAACACCTTCCTCAGCCCGCAGGTGGAGCGGCTGTTCGGCTACACGGTGGAGGAGTGGCGCGCCGACCCGGGGTTCTGGCGCGGGCACCTGCACCCGGAGGACGTCGGGCAGGCGCTGGCCATCGACGAGGCCGCTTACAACGCCACCCACAGCTACGCCTACGAAATGAACTACCGGCTGATCGCCAAGGGCGGCAAGGTCGTCTGGGTGCGCGACCTGTGCCGCGCCATCGTCGAGCCGGGCCGGCCCAACCGCATGATCGGCCTGATGATCGACGTCAGCCAGCAGAAGCAGACCGAGCTCGAGCTGGTGCAGTCCGACGCGCGCTACGCGCTGGCCACCCGCGGCTCCAACGACGGCATCTGGTACTGGAACCTGGCCGAGGATGTCTTCCACGCCTCGCGGCGCTTCCACGAGATCCTCGGGCTCGACGACGCCGATGCGCAGCACGACGACGGCTGGGCCTTCCTGGGGCAGCGGATCGACCCGGACGATCGCGAGCGCGTGCAGGCGGCCTACCGGCGCCACCTGGCGGGCGAACGCCCGGACTTCTCGGTGGACTTCCGCGCACTGCACGCGTCCGGACGGCTGGTGTGGGTGAACTGGCGCGGCGTCGCACAGTTCGAGCAGGGCCGGCCGGTGCGCATGGCGGGATCCCTGAGCGACCTGGCGCAACGCGGCAGCTCCTACGATTTCCTGACCAGCCTGCCGGGGCGGCCGCTGTTCCGGGATCGCCTGGAGCACGCCATCGCGGTGCAGCAGGGCGCGGTGAGCCGGGAAGAACGCCTGGAACGCCAGGGCGACGCCACCTCGTTCGCGGTGCTGCTGCTCGACCTCGACCAGTTCAAGGCGGTCAACGACACCTTCGGCCACCACGCCGGCGACCAGCTGCTGCAGCAGGTGGCGCGCCGCCTGGAAGGCAGCGTGCGGCCCGCCGACCTGGTGGCGCGCATGAGCGGCGATGAGTTCAACGTGCTGCTGGAGGCGGTGGACGAGCCCACGGCCACCGCGCGCGTCGGGCAGATCGCCGCGGCGCTGTCGGCGCCCTACCGGCTCGACGGGCGGACGGTGGAGGTCGGCGCCAGCATCGGCGTGGTCGTCAGCCAGCCCGGGCTTTCGAGCACCGACGACTACCTGCGCGCGGCGGATGCGGCCATGTACCGCGCGAAGAGCCAGCGGCTCGGCGTGTGCCTGTTCAAGGCGGATCGCTGAGGGCTTCGCCCGGCGGCCCGCGGTCGTAGGCCCTGCGGGCCCTGGCGTTCCCGCCGCCGTCAATCCCGCGCTGGCCGTATTGTGAAACCAGTCACGTTTCGAAGGTTATGCTTGAGCAACACTTCCTAACCCCCCGATCCCGTTGGCAATCATGAGCCCGCTGCTGCCGCTCCCCCTGCCCCTGGCCTCCCTGGCCTGGCTTACCGGCTTCCGGCGGGTGCCCGACAACTGCGTGGTCACGGTGCATCGCTTCGGGCGCTTCGTGCGGGCGCTGGGCGCCGGCTGGCGCTGGACGGTACCGGGCCTGGACCAGTTGGGCCAGCCGGTCTGCCTGATCGGCCACCACCTCGACATCCCCGCCGACGAAGGCGCGCACGCCGAGCTGTACTACCAGATCCTCGACCCGGCCCGGGCCGGCGCCAACCTCGACCGCGTGGACGCCCTGGTCAGCGACCAGGCCCGCGATGTGCTGGCCACCCTGCCCACGCCCGCCGTCGAGCAGTTCAAGGCCGAGATCAACCGCCGCATCGGCGGCCTGGGCCTGCGCGTCATCCGCGCCGCCCTCCACGCCGCCTGAAGCCAAAAAAGGGGTCAGAGTAAATATTTGTTTGAAACGGCTTGGCTCGCCCGCCGTTTCAAACAAATATTTACTCTGACCCCTTTTTTGCCGCGACAATGGCGGGCATGAATCCGCTATCGCACCTCCTGCCCGAGCTTGAATCGGGCCTGGTCGCGCTGGGCCTGCCGGCGCAGCCGCTGGCCGGGCGCCTGCTCGATTACCTGGCCCTGCTCGAGCGCTGGAACGGCACCTACAACCTCACCGCCATCCGCGACCCGCGCGAGATGCTGTCCAAGCACCTGCTCGATTCGCTGTCGATGTGGCGGCACGTGCAGCCCGGCAAGCTGGCCGACCTGGGCACCGGCCCGGGCCTGCCCGGCATCCCGCTGGCGCTGGCCGTGCCGGGCCTGCAGGTCACCCTGGTCGAGAGCATCAGCAAGAAGTGCCGCTTCCTGCGCGAAGCCGTGCGCCAGCTCGGCCTCGACAACGTGCGCGTGCTCGACGCCCGCGCCGAGGCCGTGGACGAGCCCGGCCAGTACGACCAGATCACCGCCCGCGCCATGGACACCCTGGCCGGCATCCTCGCGGTCGGCGGCCATCTGCTCTCGCCCGGCGGCCGGCTGCTGGCGATGAAGGGCCAATACCCCGAGGCCGAGCTGGCCGCGCTGCCGCCCGGCTGGCGGCTCGAATCGGTGCAGCCGCTGGCCGTCCCGGGCCTCGAAGGCGACCGCCACCTGGTCACGATCACCCGCGACCCCGCGCAGGCGGCATAATCCCCCGTTCGGGCCACGGCCCGATCCGCGCCACCAACCCCCGGTCACCGCGACCGGCGCCAGGAGTCTGCATGGGCCGCATCATCGCCATCGCCAACCAGAAGGGCGGCGTGGGCAAGACCACCACCGCCGTGAACCTGGCCGCCGCGCTCGCCGCGGTCCCGCGCAAGGTGCTGCTGGTGGACATGGATCCGCAGGGCAACGCCACCATGGCCTCGGGCGTGGACAAGCGCGAACTGGAGAACTCCAGCTGCGAAGTGCTGCTGGGCGAATGCCCGGCCAGCGCCGCCATCGTCACCACCCCGGAAAACTACGACCTGCTGCCCGGCAACATCGACCTGACCGCCGCCGAGATCCGGCTGATGGACGAGTCGGCCCGCGAGCAGCGGCTCAAGACCGCCCTGGGCGCCGTGCGCGAGCAGTACGACTACATCATCGTCGACTGCCCGCCCTCGCTGTCCCTGCTCACCCTCAACGCCCTGGCCGCGGCCGACGGCGTGATCGTGCCGATGCAGTGCGAGTACTTCGCGCTCGAGGGCCTGAGCTCGCTGGTGGACACCATCAACGCGCTCAAGGGCAAGCTCAACCCGGCGCTGGAGATCGAAGGCATCGTCCGGACCATGTTCGACGTGCGCAACAACCTCGCCAACGCGGTCTCGGGCGAGCTCACCAAGCATTTCGGCGACAAGGTCTTCCGCTCGATCATCCCGCGCAACGTGCGCCTGGCCGAGGCGCCCAGCCACGGCCAGAGCATCGTCGGCTACGACCGCGCCTCGCGCGGCGGCATTGCGTACCTGGGGCTGGCGGGCGAGATCGTGCGGCGCGAGAAAAAGATGTTGAAGGAGTCGGCATGAGCACCAAGAAGCGCGGCCTCGGCCGCGGCCTGGAGGCCCTGCTGGGCACGGGCAACAAGGGCGCGGCGCCCGTCGCCGAAACCGCGGCGGCGTCCGGCGAGGGCCTGCGCAGCCTGCCGATCGACCACCTGCAGCCCGGCAAGTACCAGCCGCGCACCGGCATGGACCCGGCCAAGCTCACCGAGCTGGCCGAGTCGATCAAGGCCCAGGGCCTGATCCAGCCGATCGTGGTGCGCGAGATCGGCACCGGCCAGGACGGCCTGCCGCGCTACGAGATCATCGCCGGCGAACGCCGCTGGCGCGCCGCCACCCAGGCCGGCCTGTCCGACGTGCCGGTGGTGCTGCGCGAGGTCGACGACCGCGCCGTGATCGCGATGGCGCTGATCGAGAACATCCAGCGCGAAGACCTCAACCCGCTGGAAGAGGCGCAGGCCCTGAGTCGCCTGATCGACGAATTCAGCCTCACCCACCAGCAGGCCGCCGAGGCCGTGGGCCGCTCGCGCGCCGCGGTGTCGAACCTGCTGCGCCTGCTCGAGCTGCCCGACGGCATCCGCGAGCTGCTGGAAACCAAGCAGCTGGAAATGGGCCACGCCCGCGCCCTGCTCACCCTGGCCCCGCAGGCCGCGCTGGCGCTGGCGAAGGAAGCGGTGGCCGAAGGCTGGTCGGTGCGCGAGGTCGAGCGCCGCGCGCAGCTGCTGGGCAAGGGCCAGATTCCCTCGAAGAAGCCGGCCAAGCCGAACGGCAAGAAGATCGACGCCGACATCGCGGCGCTTGAGCGCGAGCTCTCCGAGAAGCTGAGCGCCAAGGTCGCGGTGCAGCACGGCCGCGGCGGCCGCGGCAAGCTGGTGATCAGCTACCACGGCCTCGATACGCTCGACGGCATCCTCGAGCGGCTGCGCGGCGGGCAGTAGGCGAGCCTGGCCTTACATAAGGGAAACTTAATGTAAGGCCGGTGATAATGGCGGCTCTTTCCCCGCGGGCCCCGCGCCCAAAGTCGCCAACGTGCCCCAACCCAGCCTCTCGGTCGTCATTCCCGCCTTCAACGAAGCCGGCAACCTGCCGCTGCTCGTGGACGAAGTGATCGCCGCCCTGCGCGGCCGCGTCGATTTCGAACTGATCGTGGTCGACGACCACAGCACCGACGACACCCTGGCCGTGCTGCAGGCCGCCAAGGCCCGGCATCCCGAGCTGCGCGTGCTCACCCACGCCACCCAGAGCGGCCAGAGCACCGGCCTGCGCACCGGCATCCGCGCCGCCCGCGCGCCCTGGATGGCCACCCTGGACGGCGACGGCCAGAACGACCCCGCCGACCTGCCCAAGCTGCTGGCCGCCCGCGATGCCGGCCCCGCCGACGTGAAGCTCTACGCCGGCTGGCGCGTGAACCGCCAGGACACCGGCAGCAAGAAGTGGGCCTCGAAGTGGGCCAACGGCATCCGCTCGCGCCTGCTGCGCGACGCCACCCCCGACACCGGCTGCGGCACCAAGCTGTTCGAGCGCGCCGCCTTCCTCGAGCTGCCCTGGTTCGACCACATGCACCGCTACCTGCCAGCGCTGATGCAGCGCGCCGGCTGGCGCACGGTCAGCGTGCCGGTGAACCACCGCCCGCGCGGCGCCGGGCAGTCCAAGTACACCAACCTGGGCCGCGCCCTGGTCGGCATCCGCGACCTGATCGGCGTGGCCTGGCTGATCAAGCGCAACCGACTGACCGACGTGAGGGAGCTGGCATGAGCGTGATGGACCAGGAAATCCTGTGGCTGGGCTGGAGCGGCCTGCACGTCACGCCGTGGAAGCTGGTGGGCTACACCGGAGCCCTGATGTTCGGCGGCCGCTGGGTGGTGCAGTTCATCGCCTCGCGCCGGGCCGGCAAGCCGGTGATCCCGCGGGTGTTCTGGTACATGAGCCTGGTCGGGGCGCTGATGACCCTGAGCTACTTCCTGTTCTCGGCCAAGCAGGACTCGGTCGGCGTCCTCCAGAACCTCTTCCCCACCTTCACCGCCGCCTACAGCCTCTGGCTCGACATCCAGCACCGCGGCTGGCACCGCGACCGGGCCCCGCATTAGCCCCCGGTTGTAAGTGCTTGCCGGGGAAGGCATAATGCGCGGCTCGCTCCGCACCTGCCCCACGGCCCTGGCCCCGGAAGTGCGATTCCGGCCCCTGGCGGAGCGTTCGCTTCATCCCGCATCGCATGCGCCTGCCGGGTCTTCGGACCAGCCGCGCGGGGCCGCCGCCGCCCGGGCTATGGGTGGCCAGTCCTGACCCAGGAGTTGCACCATGAGTCGAGTTTGCCAAGTGACCGGCAAGAAAGTGATGACGGGTAACAACGTCTCGCATGCCAACAACAAGACCCGCCGCCGTTTCCTTCCCAACCTGCACGAGCGCCGCTTCTGGGTAGCCTCGGAAAACCGCTGGGTGAAGCTGCGTGTTTCCGCCAATGCCCTGCGCACCATCGACAAGAACGGCATCGACGCCGTGCTCGCCGATCTCCGCGCCCGCGGCGAAAAGATCTGAGGAGGACTGAACCATGGCTTCCAAGCGCGACAAGATTCGCCTGACGTCTTCGGCCGGCACCGGTCATTTCTACACGACCGACAAGAACAAGAAGACCACCCCGGGCAAGATGGAGATCAAGAAGTACGATCCCGTCGTCCGCAAGCACGTGATGTACAAGGAAGGCAAGATCAAGTAAGCCGCCCGGCTGCTTCGATCCGCCTCATTGAAAACCCGCCTTCCGGCGGGTTTTCTTTTGGGCGCCGCTCAGAGCTGGGACTTGATCGGCAGCACCACGGCCTCGTGCAGGCGCTCGGTCCAGGGCCGCGCCTCCCAGTCTTCCAGCGTGTAGGGCGTGGCCCGCTGCAGGTCGCGCTCGAAGGTGGCGGTCATCCGCTCGGCGAAGCCGCGGTCGTAGACGTTCAGGCTGGCCTCGTCGTTGAGCTGGAAGCTGCGTACGTCGAAATTGGTCGAACCCACCGACACCAGGACGCCGTCGGCCACCAGCGACTTCACGTGCATCATCGTCGGCCGGTAGACGTGGATCTCGGCGCCCGCCGCCAGCAGCTCGCCCCAGAGCGCACGCGAGGCGACCCGCACGGCGTCCGAATCGATGTGCTCGCCGGGCACCAGCACCCGCAGCCGCACCCCGCGCTTGAGCGCCATCTTCAGCGCCCGCATCGTCAGCGCGTCGGGCACGAAGTAGGCCGCGTGCACGTCCAGCGATTCGCGCGCCGAGGCGATGGCCATCAGGTACATCAGGTGCATGCTTTCGCCGCCGCCTTCCGGCGAACTGATGAACAGCTGCGCATCCATGTCGCCCGCGGGCGCCAGCGGCGGGAAATAGGCCTCGCCATTGAGCACGCGGCCGGTGGCCTTGATCCAGTTGTCGATGAAGGCGGCCTGCATCTGCGCCACCACCGGGCCTTCGACCCGGAAGTGCATGTCGCGCCAGTGCTCGGGATCCTCGGCGTTGCCTTCCCAGACATCGGCGATGCCGACGCCGCCGGTGTACCCGATGCGGCCGTCCACCACCAGCAGCTTGCGGTGGGTGCGCTTGTTCACGCGCGAGAGGTTGTACCACTTCAGCGGACGGTAGAGCTCGAGCCTGACGCCGGCGCCGCGCATTGCGGTCACCAGCGATTCGTCCATCTTCATGCCGCCGACCCAGTCGATGACGACGTTGACCTCGACGCCGGCCCGCGCCCGCTCGGCCAGGGCCTCGGCGAAAGCCTTGCCGATCTCCCCCGACCAGTAGATGTAGGTCTCGAAGGTGATGCTGCGCCGTGCGGCCCGGATGTCGGCCAGCATCGCCGGGAAGATCTCGCGGCCGTTGTCGAGCGCCTGCACCTGGTTGCCGGCGGTGATGCCCGGTCCCAGCAGCACGCCCATCTCGCGCCGGAACTGCGGCGAATCGATGGCGTGCGGGTGCACCAGCACGCGCTCGAGCTGCTTCTCGCCGCGGGTGAAGTTGAACGACAGCAGCACCACGACCAGGGTGGCCAGGGCGACGCCCAGCCAGCGCCACGCGCGTCCGCGGCGCTTCATGCGCATGGCGAGGGAGAGGCCGATCCGCTCATGCTCCCGATACTGCCAGCGCTCGCCGCGAGGTCAAGCCAAGTCGCGCCGGGTCTTCAGCGGCGCGACAGGGCCAGCCAGGCCAGCGCCACCAGCGTGGCGTCGCCCAGGGCCGTGTGGCGACCCAGCGCGGGCAGGTCCAGCGCCGCCGCCATCCCATCGAGCGAGAGATCGATGTCACCCCGGGGCTGCGCCAGGCGCTGGTGATCGAGCCATACCTGCGCCAGCTCCTGGCGCGGGTTCGGCAGCGGAAACCCGGTGAGCGCGCGCACCGACGGGCCAAGCATCGCCAGGTCGAAGGCCAGGTGGTAGCCCAGCAATCGTCGCGCCCCGAGCCAGCGCAGGAAACCCGGGAGGATCGCATCGAGCGTGGGCGCGTTCGCAACTTCGCCGGGCGTGAGCCGATGGTGGCGGATCGATTCGATGTCGAAGCCGCGTCCCGGCTGCACCAGGGTTTCGAAGCGCTCGCTCAGCCGCACCTGCGCGCCGCGCACCGGCACCGCGGCCAGGCTCAGCACCGCATCGCGCGACGAATCCAGCCCCGTCGTCTCCAGGTCCAGCGACACCCACTCCCCCGCCGGCACCGCATCGAACAGGAACCCCCACTCGCCCCCACGATGCGTCCGCCCCCACCACCACCGCTGCATCGGGTTCATTTGCGCTAGCCGGCCAGGTGGAAGGTGTCGGCGACGTGGGATTTGAAGGCGTTGACGACGCGGAGGGCGTCGCGCAGCAGCTCGCGGTCGAGGCGGCGCAGGGCGTGGACGTCGACGCCGTTGCCGGGCGCGTGGCCGGCATCGAGGTCGGCCAGCTGCTGGCCCAGGCGCAGGCGCATCAGCACCGCCAGCGCCTGCGGCAGGTCGCGGCCGAGTTCGGCGTCGAGGGCGCCGGCCTGCACCAGCGCGGCGCAGCGGTCGAAACTGTTGCGGTGCGCGACGCCATGCTTCAGCGCCAGCGTGCGCAGCCCGTGCACGATCGGGAACACGCCGCCGCGCTTGAGGTCGGCGCGTCCCTCGGCCTCGCGCACCTGGCCGCGCCAGGTCAGCGGATTGCCCTTGCTCAGCGTGGCTTCGGCCAGGTAGCGCAGCAGGATCTGGTCCTTGCCCAGCGCCCGCAGCGAGGGCGCGATCTCGTCGAACAGCGCCGCGTTGCCCGCCACCGGCCGGGCATCGAGCGCGATCGCCAGGTCGAGCGCAGTCTGGCCATCCGCCACGCGCGCCCACTGCGCGATGCGCGCGCGCCAGGCCGACTGGTCCAGCCGCCAGTGCGGGTTGCTGGCCATCACGCCGCCCGGGCACAGCGGATAGCCGATGCGCGCCAGCGCCTGCGAGAAGGCATCCATCGCCGCCGGCAGCCCATCCCACGCGAAACCCTCGGCGACGACCAGCGCGTTGTCCTGGTCGGTCTTGAGGATCTGCTCGCGCCGGCCTTCGCTACCCAGCACGAGGAGGCAGAGCTTGCCGCGGTGTTCCGCCGGCACCACCTGCTCGAACACGCGGGCCATGACGCGGCGGTTGAGCGCGCTCACGAGCTCCATCAGGTAACTCATCTTCGCGCCCTGCGCGTGCAGCTGCCGCACCAGGTCGGTCATGCCCGCGGCGGCGTCCGCGATTTCGTCGATGGACTGCGCGCGCGCCAGCCGCAGGCTGATCAGGTGCGAACTGCTCGCGTAGTGCGCCAGCACCTCGGCCATGCCGAGCGTGCCGATCGGCGTCTCGTCGTCCAGCACCACCACGCGTTCGATGTGGTGCTCGGTCATGGTGACGATGGCCTGGAACAGCACGTCGTCAGCACGCACGGCGCGCAGCGGGCGGCTGGCGAGCGCACCGATGGGCGCGCTGGCGTCGAGGCCGCCCGTGGTCAGCGCATCGAGCAGGTCGGTGCGGGTGACGATGCCCGGGCCGGCCGGGTCGCCGGTGACGACGAGGCAATCGACCTTGTGCTCGCGCAGCGCCAGCGCGGCGGCGCCGATGCCGGTGTGGTCGGGCACGGCGTGCACCGGCGCCAGCTGGGCGTCGCGCACGCGCGTCAGCATCAGGCGGCTGAGCTCGCTGGGCTGCTGCCGGTCGGCCAGCAGGCGGCGCTTCACCGACAGCGCCTCGTGGAAATAGGCGGCGAAGCGCGGGTTCTCCGCCAGCAGCGCCTCGAACACTGCCGCCGGCAGCAGGAAGCAGAGCGCGTCGCCCACGGCGGTGTAGCGGTGCCGCGCCCGGCCCGCGATCACGGCAAAGGCGCCGAACAGATCGCCCGGCCCGTAGTCGGCGAAGCGCGATTCGTCGCCCGCCGCGCCCGGATCGCTCGCCTGCACGCGGCCCTTCAGGATCACGAAGACGTGCGGCGAGGCCTGGCCCGCTTCGATCAGGCGCGTGCCGCCCGGATGGAAGCCGAGGTCCACGGCGGCGGCCACGCGCGCCTTCTGGCCCGCGTCGAGCAGGTCGAAGGGCGGCGAATCCAGGTCCAGCCCGGGCACCGTGGCGGTCATGGCCCCCAGCCTGCCACGCGCGCGCCCGGCGCGTCAGTACGACCTTGGTGGGTCAGGCGCTTGCGCGTGCGCCCGCTCCGGCGGACCGAACAGCTGCCCCAGCCGCGAGCGCAGCGATTGCGGCCGCGCCGCGTCACGCAGCATGTCGCGCCATTCGTGGAAGGTCAGCGTGATGGGGTTGTGCGTGTGCACCGGCTTGACGATGCCGTACTCGCACGGCACCGCCGGATCTTCCTCGGTGAAGCTGCCGAACAGCTTGTCCCAGACGATCAGCACGCCGGCGTAGTTGCGGTCGATGTACTTCGCGTTGCGCGCGTGGTGCACGCGGTGGTGCGAGGGCGTGTTGAACACCTTCTCCAGCCAGCCCAGCTTCCCCACTGCCTGGGTATGCACGAAGAACTGGAAGCCCAGATTGATCGCCACCACGACCACGATGTGCGGCGGGGAAAAGCCGAGGAAGGCCAGCGGCAGCCAGAACACCCACATACCCGACACCGGGTAGGTCAGGCTCTGCCGGAACGCGGTGGACAGGTTCAGCCGCTCCGAGGAGTGGTGCACCACGTGCGAGGCCCACATCCAGCGCACGCGGTGGTGGGCGCGGTGGAAGAAGTAGTAGAAGAAATCCTGGGCCACGAACAGCAGCGCGATCGTCCACCAGGTCGTGGGCAGGTCGAACAGGCGGTACTGGTAGACCCACCAGAACAGGCCGATCACCACCAGCCAGGTGACGGCATCCGCCGCCTGGTGCATCAGCGCCAGCGCGGCGTTCGACAGCGTGTCGCGCAGGCTGTAGTGCGCCGCGCCGCGGCGATGCCAGTGCCAGGCCTCCCAGCCGACGAAGCCCAGGAACACGGGCGCCATCGCCAGCAGGAGCCACTCGCCCATCAGGGCTTGCCGGGTGCCGGATCGGGGGTCATCAGCGCGCGCGACATGTTCTTCAGGCAGCGGTGCATCGCGCGGGCCATGAACAGCTTCAGCACCAGCGCGGCGACCGGCCACAGCCAGCGGCGGGTCAGTTCGAACTCGTAGTCCCAGCGCACGCGCGAGCCGAACTCATGGCCGGTGATGGTCCAGTTGGCCTCGCCCTTGGTGACCAGCCACGCGAACGGCGGCCGGAAGCCGCTGAGCGTGTAGGCGTGGCGCACCGGCGGGTCGTGGGCGATGACGCGCTCGCTGAGCACGGTGCCGTCGGAATTGTGCACGCGGCGCTGGCTGCCCACCGCCAGCGGCGAGTGCAGCCGGATCCCGCGCACGGCCGGGATCGGCCCGAAGCCGGTGAAGAAGGTCGGGAAGCGGTCGGGGTCGGTGGCCATCGCGAAGGCGACTTCGGGGCGGCAGGGGAGCGAGCGTTCGGCGTGGCAGGAAACAGGCATGCCCCGATTTTGACGGCAGCCCCGCGCCTAGGCAACAAACGGGCGGCAATTGAACCCGGATCATTTGTTTCTGGTGCAGGAAGCGGCGGGGAACAGCCCCCGCCGCCGCCCTGTTGCCTGGACTTACTGCTTGGTCGGTACCGGCTTGGCGGCCGGGGCGTCCGCCGGGGCCAGCTCGATCGGCAGGTTCACCTTGTCGATCGCGTGGATCACGCCGTTGCTGCTGGCGATATCGGCCTGGGTGACGAAGGCGCCGTCCACCGAGCACTTGCCGTCGGCCATCTTGATCGGGGCCGACTGGCCCTGCAGCGTGCGCGCCGAATCCCACTTGCCGAGGGTGGCGGCCGACTGGCTGCCCTTCACGACGTGGTAGTTGAGGATGCCCGCGAGTTCTTCCTTGTTCTCGGGCTTCATCAGGCGCTCGAGCTTGCCGGCCGGCAGCTTGTCGAACGCGGCGTCCGTGGGGGCGAACACCGTGTAAGGGCCGGTGGCACGCAGGGCATCGGCGAGGCCGGCCTGTTCGATCGCCTTGCCAAAGGTCTTGAAGCTACCGTTGGCGGCCGCGGTGTCGAGCAGGTTCATCGTGGCCGGGGCGCCCTTGGCGACGGACGGGGTCGAGGGGGAGGTGTGGTTGCTCATGGGGATTCCTTTTCTGATGGATGCGCGGGGGCGGATCCGGGACGGCGTGCGCCGTGTCCCCTGCGGGGGCAGGGGTGGGGGGCTCAGTGCGGAGTAAGGAATGATGTTGCGGCGCGGCTGAGTGGCCGTTACGACCTTGCGTCGTAGTGCAGGACCGACGGTACTCGCCTTGGCGGGCCGCGTCCGTTACGCGGGTGTTAGCCACCGGCTCGCGTTCATCTGCGACGCGCGGCCGCCGCGAGCGTTCGACTTTGGTCTAGCCAATGAACCGGGTTCATTTGCCACTACACTCCGGGGGCGCTGATTCGCGGAGGGAGGGTCCGTGATCCCAGGCTGGATCCTGCTGCTGGTGTCCGTGGGCTACGTCGGGCTGCTGTTCGGGGTGGCGTGGCTGGGCGACCGCAAGCCGCTGTACCCCGGGCGCAACTGGCTGCGTCCGCTGGTCTATTCGCTGGCGCTGGCGGTGTACTGCTCCTCCTGGACCTTCTACGGCGCGGTGGGCACGGCGGCCAAGTCGGGACTGGGTTTCCTGCCGATCTACCTCGGGCCGATCCTGCTGTTCGTGTTCGGCTGGCGCATCCTCGAGCGGCTGGTGCTGGTGGCGCGCGAGCAGAGCACGGTGTCGATCGCCGACTTCCTGGCCGCCCGCTACGGACGCGCGCAGAACATCGCCGCCATCGTCACCCTGATCGCGGTGATCGCCGCCATCCCCTACATCGCGCTGCAGTTCAAGGCGGTGGCGATGAGCATCGACGTGCTGTCGGGCACCGTGGCCGACCCGGCGGTGGCGCGGCACCCGCTGACCGACCCGGCGCTGTACGTGGCGCTGCTGCTGGCGCTGTTCGCGATCCTGTTCGGCACCCGCGAGATCGACGCCACCGAGCACCACCACGGCATGATCCTGGCGGTGGCGCTGGAGTCGCTGGTGAAGCTGGTGGCCTTCGTGGCCGTGGGCGTATTCGCGCTGGGCCACCTGCCCGGCAGCGAGGACCTGCTGGCGCGCTTCCAGGCCGCCACCCGCGATTTCGTCGCGCCGGGCATCCCGCAGGGGTTCATGGCGCAGACGCTGCTGGCCTTCGCGGCCATCGTCTGCCTGCCGCGGCAGTTCCACGTGGCGGTGGTCGAGTGCGGCGACGCGGCCGACGTGCGCAGCGCGCGGTGGCTGTTCACCGGCTACCTCGCGGTGATCTGCCTGTTCGTGCTGCCGATCACGGCGGCCGGACAGTTCGTGCTGGGCGCCGGCGTGTCGCCCGATGCCTACGTGCTGGCCTTGCCGCTGGCGATGGACAACACCGCGCTGGCGCTGGCGGCCTACGTCGGCGGCTTCTCGGCGGCGACCGGCATGGTGATCGTGGCCTCGGTGGCGCTGGCGACGATGGTGAGCAACGACCTGGTGATGCCGCTGCTCTGGCGCGACAGCCTCACCGACGCCGGCCAGCGCCAGCACCTCGGCCAGCGCGTGCTGTGGGTGCGGCGCATCGCCATCGTCGCCATCGCCCTGCTGGCCTACGCGTACTACCGCGGCGCCGGCACCGGCAACAGCCTCGCGGCCTTCGGCCTGCTGGCGTTCGCGGCGGTGGCGCAGTTCGCGCCGGCATTGATCGGCGGCCTGTACTGGCGCGGCGCCAGCCGCCGCGGCGTGATCGCGGGCCTGCTGGCGGGCTTCACGCTGTGGACGTACACGCTGCTGCTGCCGACGCTGAGCCGCGCGGGCTGGTTCGACACCGGCTGGCTGGCGGAGGGTCCGCTCGACATCCGCTGGCTGCGGCCCGAGCAGCTGTTCGGCCTGCAGGGCTGGGACGCGCTGACGCACGGCACCTTCTGGTCGCTGCTGGTGAACATCGGCGCGCTGCTGGTGGTGTCGGCGCGGTTCCGTCCATCGCTTGAAGAGCGCCTGCGCGCCACGCCCTTCCTCGACCCCTACGCGCAGCGCCCGCTGGCCACGGCCGGCGGCTGGCAGGGCAACCTCAGCGCCGCCGACCTGCAGCAGCTCGCGGCGCGCATCCTGGGCGACCGCCAGGCCCGGCGCGCCTTCGGCGACTACGCCGCCGCGCAGGGCCACGAGCTCGCGCCCACGCAGCCCGCCGACCGCGCCCTGATCCAGTTCACCGAACGCTTGCTCGCCGGCGCCATCGGCGCGGCCTCGGCGCGCCTCACGCTCACCACCGCGCTGCGCGGCTCGGGCATGGAGCTGGGCGAAGTGATGTCGCTGCTGGACGAAGCCAGCCACGAGCTGCGCTTCAACCGCGAGATCCTCTCGGCCACGCTGGAGAACCTGTCGCAGGCCGTCAGCGTGGTCGACCGCGACCTGCGGCTGGTGGCCTGGAACCGCCGCTACCAGCATCTGTTCGAGTATCCGGAAGGCATGCTCTACGTGGGCCGCCCGGTGGCCGACCTGATCCGCTACAACGCCGAGCGCGGCGAGATGGGCGCGGGCGATGCCGATGAACAGGTGGCCAAGCGCGTGGCCTACCTGCGCGAAGGTTCGCCGTATGTGTTCGAACGCGTGCGGGCGAACGGCCAGGTGGTGGAGATGCGCGGCCAGCCCCTGCCCGGCGGCGGCTACGTCACAACCTACAGCGACGTCACCGACTACAAGCGCGCCGAGCAGGCCCTGCGCGAGGCCAACGAAACCCTGGAGCAGCGCGTCGAACAGCGCACCCGCGAAGCCGAGGCCGCCAACCAGTCGAAGACGCGCTTCCTGGCCGCCATCAGCCACGACGTGCTGCAGCCGATCAACGCCGCGCGCCTGTTCACCAGCGCGCTGCGCGAAGCCGACGAGGCGCCCGAGCAGCAGCGCCTGGCCGAGCGCGTGGACGTGTCGCTGCGCGATGCCGAGGAATTGCTGGATGGCTTGCTCGACATCTCGCGCCTGGACGCCGGCTCGCTGAAGCCGGAGTCCACGGTATTCCGGCTGGATGAGCTATTGGCCAGCCTGAGCGCCCAGTACGCGCCGCTGGCCGCGAGCCGCGGCCTCGGCTTCCGCGTGCATGCCGGTCCGCTGTCGGTGCGCAGCGACCGCCGGCTGCTGCGGCGGGCGCTGCAGAACTTCATCGCCAACGCGCTGCGCTACACCAAGGCAGGCCGCGTGGTGATCGGCGCCCGCCGCCGCGGCGACCGCGTCGAGCTGCAGGTGTGGGACACCGGCCCGGGCATCCCGCCGCACCACCTGGCGCAGGTGTTCGACGAGTTCCGCCGCTTCGACCAGCCCTCGCCCTGGGGCGAGCGCGGCCTCGGCCTGGGCCTGAGCATCTGCCAGCGCGTGTCGCGCCTGCTCGACCACCCCATCGGCGTGCGCAGCTGGCCCGGCCGCGGCAGCGTGTTCACCCTCAGCGTGCCGCTGGCCGACACCGCCGCCCCCGCCACCCCGGCGCGGGCTGCCGTTGCTCAGGGCGACCTCGGCGGCCTGAAGGTGCTGTGCCTGGACAACGACCGCGAAATCCTCGACGGCATGGAGGCCCTGCTGGGCCGCTGGGGCGTCGACGTGCGCGTGGCCGAAACCGTGGCCGGCGCATTGGCCGCCGCGCAGCACGACCGGCCCGACGTGCTGGTGGCCGACTACCACCTGCACGACGAACTCGACGGGCTGGGCGCATTGCAGGCACTGCGCGCGGTCTGCGGCGCGCACACGCCGGCGGTGCTGGTGACCGCGGACGGCAGCGACACCGTGAAGCGCGCGGCGCGGGATCTGGGCATTCCGGTGCTGACCAAGCCAGTGAAGCCGGCGAGTTTGCGGGCGTTCCTCGGAGCGCAGCGGCGGGGCGTCACAGGGTAGCCTTACCCTTCACCGGACACCTAGCCACGGAACCATTCCAGGCAGGATCAGAACATGCCCCTCATCGTCTACGGCCACGCATTCTCCAGCTACACCTGGAAGGTCCTCATCGCGCTGCACGAGAACGCGACGCCCTTCGAGTTCCGCCAGGTCGGGCCCGACCAGCCCGCGAACACCACCGAATGGCTGCAGCGCTGGCCGCTTCGGAAGTTCCCGCTGCTGGTGGATGGCGAGCGCCAAGTGGTGGAGACCTCGATCATCATCGAGTACCTGCAGCAGGCGCATCCCGGGCCGGTGCAGCTGATCCCGGAGGAAGCGGCGCTGGCGCTGGAAGTTCGGTTCATGGACCGCTTCTTCGACCTGCACGTGATGGATGCGGCCCAGCATGCGGTCAACGGCGCGCTAAGCGGCGATGCGACCAAGCGCAGCGAGGGGCTGGCGCTGTCGGCCGAGAAGCTGGAGCGGGCCTACGGCTGGCTGGAGACGCGGCTGGCCGGGATGACCTGGGCGACGGGCGAGGCCTTCACCCTGGCCGACTGCGCGGCGGCGCCGTCGCTGTTCTATGCCGACTGGGTGCATCGGATCGGGGAGCCGTATCCGGTGCTGCGTGGCTATCGGGCGCGGCTGTTGGCGCGACCTTCGGTGGCGCGGGCGGTGGACGGGGCGCGGCCGTATCGGGCGCTGTTTCCGTTGGGGGCGCCGGAGCGGGATTGATTGGCTTTGGAAGCCGAACCAGGTTCATTTTTTGTAGAGCAAAAATGAACCTGGTTCGATGGCGCGGTCAGTAGTTGCCGAAGCTGCCGGCGGCGCCGGGGAAGACGACGGGGCTTTCGGTGCCGTCCTTCGCCACCGCCGCCACGCCGAAGAAGTAGTTGTCGATCACCACGTTCTCGAGCGTGAGGTTGTCGACGTTGCCGGCCCAGCGGCTGTGGGTCCACTGCGGCTCGGTGGTGAGGCGCCAGTAGACCTTGTAGCCCGCCAGGTCCGGGGCCTGCGCGGCGGAGGGCTTGCTCCAGCGCAGCGTGGTGTTGGCGGTGACGGCGCCTTCGATCCTGACGTCGGCCGGCGGCGGCGGCGCCCAGGCCATGCCGGCGAGGCTGACGGCGTTGAGTGCGGTCAGCTTGGCGGCGTAATCGAAGTCGACGCCGTCGATGGTGTCGCCGTACACGCGGCCGTTCTCGGTGCGCAGGTCCTGGTGCTGGCGGTCGTAGTGCTCGTTGGTTTCCATCACGCGCACGGCGGGGTAGCCGAGGTCGTTGAAGGGGCGGTGGTGGCCGCCGCGGGCGAAGCGGTCGAGGCGGTAGACCATCATCACGTCGAGGTTGGGCACGTGGGTCGCCATGCGGTCGATGTAGCGCGCCAGGTTGCGGGTGGGCGAGTCCACTTCGCCGCCGGTGAAGCGGCGCAGGCGGGCTTCGTCGGCGGTTTCGGTGGCGCGCGTGCCTTCGGCGAAGACGCGGGCCGTGGTGTTGTCGACGACGCCGTTGATGCCGGCGCTGTTGCCGATCATGTCGTTGTTGAGCACGCCCTCGATGCGCCAGCCTTCGGCCTTGGCCTTCTCGGCGAGGAACTTGCCGCCGAACAGGCCCTGCTCCTCGCCCGACAGCGCGGCGTACACGATCGAGCCCGGGAACTTGTACTTGCTCAGCACGCGCGCGGCTTCCAGCGTGCCGGCCACGCCGGAGGCGTTGTCGTTGGCGCCGGGCGAATCCGACTCGGCATCCATCACGTCGGTGACGCGCGAATCGATGTCGCCGCTCATGATCACGTAGCGGTTCGGGTCGGCATGGCCGCGCTGGATCGCGATCACGCTCACCACCTCGACCGGGCCCGGGATGCGCGGCTCGCCCTGCACGGTGCCGGTGACGTACTGCACCTCGAGGCAGCCGCCGCAGTCGCGCGAGATCCGCTCGAACTCGGCGTGGATCCACCGCGTGGCCGCACCGACGCCACGCTTCGGATCGGTCTGGCTCGACAGCGTGTGCCGCGTGCCGAACGACACCAGCTTGCGGATGTCCGCCTCGATGCGCGCCGGCGAGGGCGCCAGGCCGATCGCGTAAAGCTCCGGCTTCCCGGCCGGCGGCGGCGCCTCGGCGGCGTGCGCCGGCAGGGCCAGGGAAACAGCAAGGGCAATCAGCATCGGGCGCATGGAAACCTCCGGGAAAGCGGCGGACAGTAGCCTCCCCGCAGTGTGCAACAAATGAACCAGGTTCATTTGTGAAGCGGTACCTGGTTCATTTTCATTGCCGATGAGACCGGGGCCGCAGCACCACTGGCCGGGGCGGGCCGGCGTCCTCCCACCGCCCGGGTCGGCGTTCATCCAAGGACTTGCCGAGACGACGATGAGGTAGCGGACATGCGCCAGGCCCCAGGACTCCCGATCCTTCTCCTCCTGGTGCCGGGCCTCGCCCTGGCCCAGCCCGCGACGATCCGGCCCGATGACCCGCGGCAGGCCGCGGTCGATGCCATCTTCAGCCAGTACGACCGCCGGGACAGCCCGGGCTGCAGCGTCGCAGTGGTCAAGGATGGCCAAGTGGTCCTGCAGAAGGACTACGGCATGGCGGACATCTCGCTGGGGGTGGCGCGCACGAGCGATACCAGCCATTGGCTGCCCTACTCGGAGGCCCGGGTGTTCGTGGCGCTGGCGGTGGCCCAGCTGGCGCGCGAGGGCAAGCTCGGCCTGGACGATCCCGTGCGCCGTTACGTGCCGGAGCTGCCGGAATACGCGGCGGCGGTTACCGTGCGGCAGCTGCTGCACCACGCCAGCGGGTTGGCCGACTACGGCGTGCTGGATGTCGCTTTCTCCCCGATGACGGGGCGCGTGTCGGAGGACGAATTCTTCCGCGTACTGCGGCGCTGGGGCCGGCTGGGCTTCGCGCCTGGCGCGGAGACGATGTACAGCAACACCGATTACGCGCTGCTCAAGATCCTGGTCGAGCGGGTGTCGGGCGGCTCGCTGCAGGATTACGCGCAGGCCCGCTGGTTCGGCCCGCTGGGCATGGCCAGCACGCGCCTTGGCGCCAGCCAGGCCACGCGCCACCCCGGGCATGCCCTCTTCCACGAAGCGCCGGGCAACGGCAGTGGCCGCGTGCTGTCATATCGCTCCAGCCCGACCGGCGGCATCGCAGTCACCACCAGCCTGAACGACCTGGTCCGCTGGGAAGCCGCGCTGCGGGACCCGGCGCGGGGCCTGGGCGCCCTGCTGCAGTCACTCGAGGCAGGCGCGCCGCCGCTCGCCGACGGCGCGGCCCGGGAGGAGTTTTCCTTCGGCGTGTACCGCCGCACCTACCAGGGTATTCCGATGGTGGCGCACCGGGGCGTGGGTGGCTATGCCTATCTGGTGCAGAGGGCGGACCGGCCGCTGTCGGTGGTGACGCTGTGCAATTCGTATCCGGGCATGGACCGTTTTGGTTTCGAAGTGGCCGCGCTGTTCGCGTCTTCGCCCGGCCAGGCGAAGCCTCTTGCCACCGTGGACGCGCCGCCCCCGCCGGGGCCAGTGATTTCGATCCCTGACGCCGAGCTCCAGGCGTACGCGGGCAAATATCGCAACGGGAACCGCAGCTTCACCGCCGACATCCGGGTCGTCGAGGGCGCCCTGGAATTCAAGCCCCAGGGCGGCCAGCCCTTCGATCCGCTTCGGCCGGTGGGCGACGGCCGGTTCACCAACCAATTCGATGGCTCCACCTTCCTGATCACCTTCAAGCCCGGCGCGGACGGCATGGTCATGAGTGCCTGGGATGTCACCCGCAACGAGTCGGGCGGCGATGACCTCTTGCGGTGGACGCCGGCCACCTGGCCGACCGCCGACCGCGTGGCGGCTTATGCGGGCACCTACGTTGGCGAGGCGGTGGAGGGCACGCTGTACGTGAGGGTGGACGGCGAGCGCGTGCTGGTGGCGGGCCGCGGCCTGGCGGAGACCACGCTCGAGGCCATCGAGGCGGTCGATGAGTTCCGGGGGCCGGACGTCTACCACACCCGTTTCGAACGCGACGCCCGGGGGCGTGTCGTCGCGCTCGTGCTCGACGCGACGCGGGTCAAGGGCATCCGCTACGTGCGAAGCGCCGCTGACCAGTGATCCGACGCGTCGCCATCGGGCAATGAACGAGGCCCATTGGGCCGCGGCAAATGAACCTGGTTCAATTGGTTCACCTGCGGCCAACGGGGGGCGTGGCTGAATGGGACACCCGTTCCGCGAGGCCTGCCATGTCCGAACCCCTGCCCCCTGCCCCGCCGCGCTGGCGGAACCTGCTGCCCTTCCTGGGTATCGCCGCCGTGGTCGGCGGGCTGGCCGCGGCGCTAGCCTGGACCGCCGGCTGGCTGACCCCTTCCCGGGTGACGGCACCGCGGCTGGTGGACACCATCGAGAACGGCAAGCCCTTCGCCGGGTTCCGGCGGGCGCATGCGCGCGGGGTGTGCGTGGCCGGTTACTTCGAGCCCACGCCGGAGGGCGCGGGGCTGTCGAAGGCCCGGGTCTTCAGCCAGGCGCGCACGCCGGCGGTGGGCCGCATGTCCATCGGCGGCGGCGACCCGAACGGCCCGGAAGCCATGGCGCGCGTGCGCAGCCTGGCCCTGCAGCTCGACACCGACGACGGCCAACAGTGGCGGCTGGCGATGAACAGCTTCCCCTTTTTCGCGGTGTCCACGCCGCAGGCCTTCGCCGAGCAGATCCTGGCGTCGCGGCCGGACCCGGCCACGGGCAAGCCCGATCCGGCGAAGCAGCAGGCGTTTGCCCAGCGCCACCCCGAGATTGCCAACTTCATGGCCTGGGCGCAGTCAGCACCTTGGTCCAGCAGCTATGCGAGTACGGCCTACAACGGGGTGCATGCTTTCCGTTTCACCAATGCCGCGGGCGAGGCGCGCTACGTGCGCTGGTCCTTCGTGCCGCAGACGCCGTTCGAAGACTTCCCGGCGGAGCAGCGCCAGGCGGCCGAAGCCAGCTACCTCGCCGACGAGCTGGCCGCGCGGCTGGCGCGGGGCCCGGTGCGCTGGACGCTGGCGGTGACGCTGGCCGAGGCCGGCGATCCGATCGAGAACCCTTCGCAGCCCTGGCCGGAGGAGCGCCAGCGCGTGGCTGCCGGCACCTTCGTGCTCGAACGCGCCTACGCCGAGGCCGACGGCGACTGCCGCGACATCAACTTCGACCCGACCCTCCTGCCCGACGGCATCGCCGCCTCGGGTGATCCGGTGCTGGCGGCGCGTTCCGCCGCGTACGCGGTGTCGTTCAACCGCCGCCAGCGCGAAGTGGCCCGCCAGGAGGCGCCGTGATGACCCAGGCAACCTTCACCCGAACCGCCCGTTGGCTGCACTGGTCGATGGCAGCGATGATCCTGGCGATGATCTTCATCGGCGTCGCGATGGTGACTTCGCTCGAGCTCAGGCCGCTGCTGATCGACATCCACCGGCCGCTGGGCTTGTTGATCCTGCTGCTGGCCCTGCTGCGCCTTCGACATCGAAGCCGGAACCCGCCGCCACCGCTACCCGACGATCTGCCGCGCCTGCAAGCGCGCATCGCCGGCGCTTCGCACGTCGCGCTGTACGCGCTGATGGTCGCGATGCCGCTGCTGGGTTGGGCGATGTCGTCGGCCGGCGGCTACCCCGTGCCGCTGGCCTTCGGCTTCACGCTGCCTCCGCTGGCGCCGCAGGACCCCGCGCTCTACAGCGCACTGCGCGGTGCCCACGGCGTACTGGGCTACGCCTTCTTCGCGCTGGTGCTGGCGCACGTCGCCGGCGCCCTGCACCATGCCTGGGTCCGGCGCGACGGCGTGTTCGAAGCAATGACGGGAAAACGCTGAATGGCTTAAGGTTCGCGAAAATCCTTCGCGAGCCGCTGCATGCCTTCCGACCAGGTCCCGCTGCATCCCGGTGAAAGCCTGCACTGGCACCGGGGCCAGGCCACGTTCCATCGCGGTTACGACGCGGCCTTCGCAGTCAGCGACCAGGCGGCCTACCTGTATGTTCGCGGCCCCTGGCCACGACCGCGCTGGCGCCGCATTCCGCTGGCCGGCATCTCTGGCGTACGGGTATCGCCGGCGCGCTGGTGGCATGGCCCCGGCGACGCCCTCTTCTGGCTGCTCATGATGGGCGGCTTGGCGTGGATGACCGCCACGCGGTGGCCGCTGGACCGGGCGGGCGATGGGTGGGTCCTGCTGTTTGCCGCAGCGGGCATGGCGTGGCTGGCTCGAGGGCTCGCGCTTGCCCTGCCCGGTCGCACTCGCCTGGTGCTGATGTACGACGGCAAGCGGCTGGCGCATACGTCCTACGCGGACACCTACGCCGACGAGAAGACCTACGACCGGGAGATGATGCTCGGCTTCGCCGAGGCACTGCGGACGCTCGGCGTGCCGGTGTCCCTGGAGTAAAGCGGTACCAGGTTCAGGTCGGATCCACTGAAAGCTTGCCGGCCATCAGGACGGCCTGGGTGCGGTTGTTGGCGCCGAGCTTGCGCATGATCGCGGTCATGTGGGCTTTTACCGTGGCTTCGGAGACGCCGAGTGCGTGGGCGATCTGCTTGTTGAGCAGGCCGCTGCCGAGCATGCCCAGGACGCGGAATTGCTGGGGCGTGAGTTCGCGGATGCGGGCGGCGATGCTGGCTTCCTCGGGGGCGAGGCCGTCGCCCGTCTCGGCCTGGGGCGGCATCCACTGCCCGCCGTCGAGCACGGCGGAAATCGCTGCACGGATCGTGGCCGGGTCCGAAGACTTGGGGATGAAGCCCGCCGCACCGTGATCCAGCGCGCGCCGCACCACGCTGGCCTCCTCGCGCGCCGACACCACGATGATCGGCAGCTGCGGCTGGATGCCGCGCAGGTGCACCAGCGCGCTGAAGCCGTGCGCGCCCGGCATGTTCAGGTCCATCAGCAGCAGGTCGGCGTCGGGCCAGGCCTCCGCGCTGGTGAACAGCGCGTCGGCGCTGTCGGATTCCACCAGCCGCGCCGCCGGCAGCAGCTTCGCCACCGCGCCCTTCAGGGCTTCGCGGAACAGCGGATGGTCGTCGGCCACCAGGATGGTCGGGGTGGCCGCGTGCATCTCAGCGCCCTTGCCGTTCGTTGACCAGGCTGTCGACCACGCCCGGGTCCGCCAGCGTGGAGGTGTCGCCCAGGCCGGCGCGGTCGACGCCGTCGGGACCGGCCTCGGCGATCTTGCGCAGGATTCGCCGCATGATCTTGCCGCTGCGCGTCTTCGGCAGCCCCGGCGCCCACTGCAGCCAGTCCGGCGCCGCGATCGGGCCGATATCCTTGCGCACGTGCGCCACCAGCTCCTTGCGCAGCGCCTCGGTGGGCTCGATGCCCGCCTTCAGCGTCACGTAGGCGTAGATGCCCTGCCCCTTGATGTCGTGCGGCGCGCCGACCACGGCCGCCTCGGCCACGGCCGGATGACCGACCAGCGCACTCTCCACCTCCGCCGTGCCCATGCGGTGGCCCGAGACGTTGATGACGTCGTCCACGCGCCCGGTGATCCAGTAATACCCGTCGGCATCGCGCCGGCAGCCATCGCCGGTGAAGTACGTGCCCGGGTAGGTCTTGAAGTAGGTGTCGATGAAGCGCTGGTGGTCGCCGTACACCGTGCGCATCTGCCCCGGCCAGGAATCGAGCAGCACCAGGTTGCCTTCGGTGGCGCCTTCGAGG
The DNA here is from genome assembly GCF_000747155.1 of Arenimonas metalli CF5-1. Lineage (GTDB taxonomy): Bacteria > Pseudomonadota > Gammaproteobacteria > Xanthomonadales > Xanthomonadaceae > Arenimonas > Arenimonas metalli. The sequence continues at coordinate 77,895 of NZ_AVCK01000022.1, forward strand.
CGCTTGCCCTCGGCATCCACCAGCGCCGGCTGCACGCCGAAGAAGGGCAGCGTGGCCGAGCCGGGCTTGGTGGCCACCGCACCTGGCAGCGGCGAAATAAGGATTCCGCCGGTTTCGGTCTGCCACCAGGTGTCCACGATCGGGCAGCGCTCGTCGCCCACCACGCGGTGGTACCACTCCCAGGCCTCGGGATTGATGGGCTCGCCGACGGTGCCGAGCAGGCGGATGGACTTCCGCGAACTGCGCTTCACCGGCGCGTCGCCCTCGCGCATCAGCGCACGGATCGCGGTAGGTGCCGTGTAGAAAATGGTGACCTGGTGCTTGTCCACCGCCTCCCAGAAGCGGCCGGTATCGGGATAGCTGGGCACGCCTTCGAACATCACCGTGGTGGCGCCGTTCGCCAGCGGCCCGTACACGACGTAGCTGTGGCCGGTCACCCAGCCCACGTCCGCCGTGCACCAGAACACGTCGTCGTCCTTGAGGTCGAACACGCACTCATGCGTGTAGCTCGCCCAGGTGAGGTAGCCGCCAGTGGTGTGCAGCACGCCCTTCGGCTTGCCGGTGCTGCCCGAGGTGTAAAGGATGAACAGCGGGTCCTCGGCGTCCATCGCGGGCGCGTCGTGGGTGGCCGGCTGCGACGACACCACCGCGTCGTACCAGCGGTCGCGCGGCATCTGCATCGGCACGCCGCCACCGGTGTGGCGCACCACCAGCACGGTCTCCACGGTATTCGTGCCCGGCTTGCGCAGCGCCTCGTCCACGTTCGCCTTCAGCGGAATGGCCTTGCCGCCGCGCAGGCCTTCGTCGGCGGTGATCACGAGCTTGCTGGCGCAGTCGGCGATGCGGTTGGCGATCGAATCGGGCGAGAAGCCGCCGAACACCACCGAGTGGATGGCGCCGATGCGCGCGCAGGCCAGCATGGCGACGGCGGCTTCGGGAATCATCGGCAGGTACAGCGTGACGCGGTCGCCCTTCACCACGCCCAGCGCGGTGAGCGCATTCGCCAGCCGACACACGTCGGCGTGCAGTTCGCGGTAGCTGATACGGCGCGACGGCGTCTTCGGGTCGTCGGCTTCCCAGATGATCGCGGTCTTGTCGCCGCGCTCGGCCAGGTGCCGGTCGAGGCAGTTCACGCTGACGTTGAGCTGGCCGTCGGCGTACCAGCGGATGTGGAAATCCTCCAGCGCGAAGCTGGTGTCCTTGGCGCGCGTGTAGGGCTTGCTCCACTGCAGGCGGCGACCAACCTGGCTCCAGAAGGCCTCGGGGTCACGCAGCGAGTCGGCGTAGAGGCGGTCGTAGTCGGCGCGCTTGAGCGCGGCGGCGGCCTCGAAGCCGGCGGGAACGGGATGGATGCGGTCGGACATGGGGGCTCCTGCGGCCGGCGGCCGCGCGCTGCGTGTCTAAGGTTACCCGCGTCGGGTACTTCCGGTCATTCTGGCGGCCCGTCCGTTCCGCCCAATTAGACCATCGTCTAAGTAAGCCTTTCCTCTTCGACCAATGGGTAATGGTCGCGCCCGCCAAGCGGTCACAGACTCGGCCCGCCATCGTGGCCAACGGTCCGAATTCCGGGAGGGGAAGGATGAACCGATCCAAGCAGACGAAACGATCTGCGCTCGCGCTTGCCATCTTGCTGGCGATCGCCGCGCCGACCCACGCCCTGGCGCAGGACGCCAGCCCGCAGACGCTAGAAGCCCGCATCGCCCAGCTCGAACAGATGGTGCAGGTGCTCAAGTCCGAACTGGACGCACAGAAGGCCGCCGACGCCGAAGCCGCCGCCAAGGTGGCCGCCGCGCCGCCCCCGGCCAACCCGATCCAGGCCACCACGGTGATGCCCGCCGCGGCCCCGGGCACGAAGTTCAGCTTCGGCGGCTTCGTGAAGCTCGACGCCATGTACACCGATACCGACGGCGGCGAGATTCCCGACGGCAGCACCGGCCGCCTGTTCTACGTGCCATCCACCATTCCGGTGGGCTCGCCCGGCAGCAGCGAAGATGCCGACCTCGACATGCACGCGCAGTTCTCGCGCCTGTGGTTCGGCGCCGACTCGGAGATCGCCGGCCAGAAGGTCAAGGCCTACCTCGAGATGGACCTGTTCGGCGGCGCGCTGGGCAACGAAATCTCCACCAATACCTACGGCGTCACCATCCGCCACGCTTACGTGAGCTGGGGCAACTGGCTGGCCGGCCAGACCTGGTCGAACTTCCAGGACGTGGCCGCGCTGCCGGATGCCGTGGATTTCGTCGGCCCGACGGAAGGCACGATCTTCGTCCGCGACGCACAGATCCGCTACACCAACGGACCGTGGTCGTTCTCGCTGGAGAATCCGGAGACCACGGTGGCGGCATTCGGCTCCGGGGCCCGCTTCAACAGCGACGACAACAACGTGCCCGACTTCACCGCCCGCTACCTGCACAAGGGCGACTGGGGCCACTTCACCGTCGCCGGCCTCGCCCGCCAGCTCAAGGTCGAAACCGCCCTGCTCGACGAGTCCGAAACCTCGTTCGCGATCAGCGTCTCGGGCAAGTGGAACCTGGGCGCCAAGGACGACATCCGCTACATGGTCAACGGCGGCAGCGGCCTGGGCCGCTACCTGGGCTTCGGCCTCGGCCCGGACGCGATGCAGGCGGCCGACGGCTCGCTCGAGGCGCTCGACGGCACTGCCGGCTTCGTGGCCTGGCGCCACGTGTTCAGCCCGAAGTGGCGCTCGAACGTCTTCTACTCGATGGCCCGGTTCGACAACGACACCGCCCTCACCGGGCTCGGCGTCACCGAGTCGGCGCAGTCCGTCCACGCGAACCTGATCTACAGCCCGTTCCCGAAGCTCGACGTGGGCGCCGAGCTGATCTTCGGCGAACGCGAGATCGAAAGCGGCGCGAAGGGCGAGTTGAACCGCCTGCACATGCACGTCAAGTACAACTTCTGAGCGCGCCGGGAGGCCGAGAATGAACGCACCTGTCACCGAAGAGCGGCGCAAGGAATACTGGCGCCGCACCCTCCGGATCACGGCGATCCTGCTGTCGATCTGGTTCGTCGTCACCTACGTGGTCATCTGGTTCGCGGTCCCGCTGAACCAGTTCACCTTCCTCGGCTTCCCGTTCGCCTTCTACATGGGCGCGCAGGGATCGCTGATCGTCTATGTCGTGCTGATCGTCTTCTATGCCTGGTACATGAACCGGCTGGACAACGAATTCGGCGTTTCCGAGGAGGGCTGACCGATGGCTTCCAACAGTGGATTCATCAACAACCTGCCGAAGATCTACGGCATGTACACCGGCGGCTTCGTCTTCTTCGTGGTCGCGCTGGCGATCGCGGAGCAGATGGGCCTGCCCAACGTCTGGATCGGCTACGTGTTCATGGCCGCCACCATCGGCCTGTACGCGATGATCGGCATCATGAGCCGCACCGCCGAGACCGACGAGTACTACGTCGCCGGCCGTAGCGTGCCCGCGCTCTACAACGGCATGGCCACCGGCGCCGACTGGATGTCGGCGGCCAGCTTCATCGGCATGGCCGGCACGCTGTATGCGCAGGGCTACGACGGCCTGGCCTTCGTGATGGGCTGGACCGGCGGCTACGTGCTGGTGGCGCTGTTCCTGGCGCCCTACCTGCGCAAGTTCGGCCAGTACACCATCCCGGACTTCCTGGGCGCTCGCTACGGCGGCAACCTGCCGCGCACGATCGGCATCATCTGCGCCATCACGGCCAGCTTCACCTACGTGATCGCCCAGATCTACGGCGCCGGCATCATCACCAGCCGCTTCCTCGGCATCGACCTCGCGACCGGCGTGTGGGTCGGCCTGATCGGCGTGCTGGTGTGCTCGCTGCTGGGCGGCATGCGCGCGGTCACGTGGACCCAGGTGGCCCAGTACATCATCCTGATCATCGCCTACCTGGTGCCCGTGGTCTGGCTGTCGATCAAGGTGACGGGCAACCCGGTGCCGCAGCTGGCCTACGGCGAGGTGCTGCAGCAGATCGGCCAGCTCGAGCAGCAGCTCGGCGTCACCGCGGGGCACGCCACGCCGTTCGTGAAGAACGACATGGTGAACTTCCTGGCGCTGACCTTCTGCCTGATGGTGGGCACCGCGGCGCTGCCGCACATCCTGATGCGCTTCTTCACCACGCCCAGCGTCAAGGAAGCCCGCAAGTCGGTGGGCTGGTCGCTGTTCTTCATCTTCCTGCTCTACTTCACGGCGCCGGCGTACGCGGCGTTCGCGAAGCTCGAGGTCTATTCGAACGTCATCGGGCAGTCGATCGCCACGCTGCCGGGCTGGGTGGCGTCGTGGACGCAGGTGGGGCTGGTGTCGGTCTGCGACGCGGTCGATGCGATGACCACGATCAAGGGCTGCGCGGTGAACGGCAACGGCGACGGCATCCTGCAGCTGGCGGAGCTGGTGCTCAACGCCGACGCGATCGTGCTGGCCACGCCGGAAATCGCCGGCCTGCCCTACGTCATCGCCGGCCTGGTGGCCGCGGGTGGCCTGGCGGCGGCGCTGTCGACGGCCGACGGCCTGCTGCTGACGATCTCGAACGCGCTCTCGCACGACGTGTACTACAAGATGGTGAACCCGAACGCCTCGGCCAAGAAGCGGCTGACCATCGCCCGCATCCTGCTGCTGGGCGTGGCGGCGATCGCGGCCTTCGCGGCCTCGAACGCACCGGCCACCATCCTGTCCATCGTCGCTTGGGCCTTCTCGATCGCGGCCGCGGCCTTCTTCCCTGCCCTGGTGCTGGGCATTTTCTGGAAGCGGGCGAACAAGGCGGGCGCGGTGGCGGGCATGCTGGTCGGCTTCGGCCTCACGCTCTACTACCTGATCAACGTGAAGTTCCTCGGCATGACGCCCTGGTTCGGCATCAAGGACGTCTCGGCCGGCATCTTCGGCATCCCGCTGGGCTTCATCACCATCTGGGCCGTGAGCCTGATGACCAAGGAGCCGTCGCAGGAGGTCAAGGACATGGTCGAAGACCTGCGCTACCCGAGGCTTGCCAAGGGTTGATCCAGACCGCCGCGGCCTTCCTCCCCGTTGGTCGCGGCGTCCCCGGCGCCGGTGCCCCCAGGCACCGGCGCTTTTTCTTGGCGACAGGACATAGAATCAGGCCATGCTGACCTTCTACACGCTGCTGCAATACCTGCTGGCCGTGCTGATGTGGACCCTGATCGGGCGCGGCATCCTGCGGCTGATGATCCCGGGCGATCCGATGAAGAACCCGGTGTACAAACTCTTCAGCTGGGCCCTGTGGCCGGTGCTGGCGCCGCTGCGCGCCACCCTGGGCCGCGTGGTGCCGGAATCGCACCTGGGCTGGTACGCCTTCGTGCTGCTGCTGGCCCTGCGCTTCGGGCTGTACTTCCTGTTCTATGGCCAGGGCTGGCTGGTGTTGCCGGTGGCCGCTTAGCTCCGGCCGGGGGCGAAAAGCTTTACCAATCAGTAGGCCGGTAGTCCTTCAGGAACTGGCCCCACACGTGCGTGCCGGTGTTGAAGCCATCGATGATCGGATCGACGATGCGGGCGGCGCCATCCACGATGTCCAGCGGCGGATGGAAGCGCTCCTCGCGTGTCTTGCGCTCGGCTATCTCCAGCGGATCCTCGTCGGTGACCCAGCCGGTGTCGACGGCGTTCATGTGAATGCCGTCGCCGTGGTAATCCGCGGCGGAGGTGCGCGTCATCATGTTCAGCGCGGCCTTGGCCATGTTGGTGTGCGGATGCCGCGTGGTCTTGAAGTTGCGGTAGAACTGCCCCTCCATCGCCGAGACGTTGACGATGTGCTTGTCGCGCTCGGGCGTGCGCAGCATCAGCGGCTTCAGGCGAGCGTTGATCAGGAAGGGCGCGATCGCATTCACCAGCTGCACTTCCAGCAGCTCCACCGACGGCACTTCGTGCATCTGCAGGCGCCAGGAGTTGCGGCCGCGCAGGTCCACCTGCTGCAGGTCGGCGTCGAGGCGGCCTTCGGGGAACAGGTGCTGCTGGCCCAGCAGCTCCTCGGCCAGCAGCGGCACCTGCGAGAGCTCGGCGGCGCGGACCAGGCCCGGGGCCGCGGCGGCGTCGTGCACCAGCGCGTTGCCGTCGGGCACGATGTCGTAGCCGCGCAGGCCTTCGTAGCTGCCCAGCAGCTTGCGCACGTGCTCGGGCATGTCGGAATGCGCGGCGGTTTCACCGGCGATCATGTGGGCGTAGAAGGCCGGCGGGCGGCGCACCGTCTGGCAGGCGTTGTTGATGATGAAGTCGAGCCGGTCGCGCGTGGCCAGCAGCGTCTGGCAGAAAGCCTCGACGCTGGGCGTGTGGCGCAGGTCCAGGCCGAAGACCTCGAGCCGGTGGCCCCACTCAGCGAAGTCGGGTTCTTCCGCGTAGCGCGCCGCCGAGTCGCGCGGGAAGCGCGTGGTGACGATCAGCGAGGCGCCGGCGCGCAGCAGCTTCAGGCCGGCCTGGTAGCCGATCTTGACGCGGCCGCCGGTGAGCAGCGCGACGCGGCCGGTGAGGTCGGCGGTCTCGGTGCGCTTGTGGAAATTGAAGTCGGCGCAGGCCGGGCACATCTGGTCGTAGAAGTGGTGGATGCGCGTGTACTTTTCCTTGCACACGTAGCAGTGCTGCGGCTCGATGGTCTCGCGCGCGACGGTGTCGGTGATGTCGTCCACCGGCTTCTGCGACGGCGGGAAGTAGTTCGGCGTGGTGAACACCGGCTTGCTGCGCAACTCGCGGATGCCGGTGGCATTGAGCACAGCGTCGTCGTGGGCGTTCTTCTCGCGCACCTGGGCGCGCTTCTTCTCGCGGCGGGCCTTGCGGTGGTCGATCGGGTCCGGGTTGTGGAAGCGGTGCACGGCCGCCTTCAGGCGCTTCTGCTCCGGCATCGGCAGCGCCTCGAGCACGTCGCGGTTCGCGGCCACCGCCTCCAGCAGGTCGGCCGCGGCGCGCAGGCGCTCGATCAGGTCATCGCCGGCGAGGGCCGGCGGCAGGGGCGTTTCTTGGTTCATGGCCACGCACATCAAAAAGGGCCGGCATTGTCCCCCAAAACAGGGGCTAGGGTATTCATCCGTTTCAAGCGGGTGATGGCCTTGCCGGTGTTTCCCTGGCTCAGAACTGGCCGCGCTCCGGAGGCTGCTCCCAGGTCGCCGGATCCGGGCCCCAGCGGCCCTCGGCCTGGCCCAGGAAGTGCCGCACGAACTCGCCGAGATCCAGGCCCAGCTGGTCGTGCGCCGCGGCGGCGCCGGCGTCGGCCAGGTTGGCGGCCAGCGCGAACCTCTTGAAGCCGGCCCAGTCGCTGCTCAGCCCGTTCACGATCAGGCGGCCGAGGTCGTAGGCCAGCTCGCTGCCCTCATCCGGCCGCAAGTAGGCGGCGCCGGACCAGAACCACTGGATGGTTTCAGGCGTCCAGAACTTGCGATGCCTGGCCTCCAGGTGCTGCACGGACCAGGCGTCGGCGCCCAGCCGCGTCAGCCGCTGCTCCGCGTTGACGGCCATGCCCTCGTTGAGCCAGGCGGGGATCGGCAGGTGCGCCAGCTGGCTGTGCGTCATCTCGTGGGCGATGGTGGGCTCGAACAGCGAGAGGTCTTCGCCGTGCACCACGAAATGGCCACAGCCGGCGTTGATGAACATGCCCGAGCTCATGGCGAACTCGCCATCTTCCGGATAGAAGTACGAGATGTAGCGGTAGTAGTCGTCGATGCTTTCGAACAGCACCAGGATTTCCTTGCCCAGGTCGGCCGGCGCCGCAAGCTCCTCCAGCATCGCCTGCACGCGGCGCTCGGTGCGGCCGAGGAACTGCAGCGTGGCCTCCGCCGTCACCGGATCGTGCGCGGCGAGCAGGAAGGCCCGGTCGGACTCCAGCAGGCGGTAGGCCCCACCCAGCGCATCGCGCAGCTGCAGCAGCCAGGCCCGCTCGCACTGCAGCCAGGCGTCGGCGCGATCGGCCTCGGGCAATTCCTGAAGCCAAGCGGCAGCGCGATCCCAGTCCGGATAAGGCAGGCCTTCGTGCCAATCGACACTTTCCAGCAGGTCCAGCGACTGGCCGCCGGCACGAACCACCGGATCGGCGACGGCCTGCAGCGCCGATGCGGCCTCAGACTGGACGGGGGCGCTACCGAAGACACGTCGCAACAGATCCAGCAAGGCATCAACTCCAATCCGGGCGCCTGAGCATCGCAAGAAAAGTGGCCCGAGTGAACAGCTGTTCCGAACGAACAACCACTCCGACCCCTCGCTCCTCGCCGGGTGCCGTCGCCTCAGGGCGACGGCGCGCCGCGCGGGTCCTGCGGGCCGCCGCCGGGCGCGCGGCCGGCCCGCGGCTCGATGTCGCGCGGGGCCGGGAGGTCGCGGACGTGGATGTCCATCTGCGGGTAGGCGAATTCGATGTCGTGCTCGGCGAAGAGTTCGATCAGGCGCATGTTGATCTCGTTGCGCACGGCCAGGCGGTCGGTCATCGCGCCCACGAACACGCGCAGCTCGAAGTCGAGCGTGCTGGCGCCGAACTCCAGCAGCCAGCTGCGCGGCGGCCAGTCCTGCAGCACGCGCGCGTTCTCGTTCGCGGCCTGCAGCAGCAGCTTGTGCACCAGGGCCGGGTCGGTGCCGTAGTCCACGCCCACCTTGATGGTGATGCGGGTGGTCTCGTCGCTCAGCGTCCAGTTCACCAGCTGGCCGGTGATGAAGGCCTTGTTCGGGACCACGATCTCCTTGTTGTCGAAGTCCAGGATCGTGGTGGCGCGGGTGCGGATGCGGGTCACGGTGCCGTCTAGGTTGTTGACCGTGATCACGTCGCCCACCCGGAACGGCCGCTCGAACAGCAGGATCAGGCCCGACACGAAGTTGGCGAAGATCTCCTGCAGGCCGAAGCCCAGGCCGACCGTCAGCGCCGCCGCCATCCACTGCAGCTGGCCCCAGTGCAGCCCCAGCGAGCCCAGGCCCAGCACCACACCCACCAGCACGATGGCGTAGCGCGCCACGCTGGTGATGGCGTAGCGCGAGGCCGCATCGATGTTGGCGCGCGAGCGCAGGCCGATCTCGAGCAGGCCCGGCAGGTTGCGCGCCGCCACGAAGGTCAGCGCCAGCGCCAGCAGGCCCAGCAGCGCCGCCATCAGCGTCACCGCCACCTGCACCGAGCTGCCGTCCTCGGCGGTATCGCTGACGTGCCAGAGCGCGATCTCGTCGAAGCGCGCGAACGCCGGCAGCACGTCGGCCCAGACCCAGGCCAGGCCCACCACCAGCAGCGTGAGCTTGAACGCACGCAGCAGGCGCCGGCTCTGCGCGTTGACCGTTTCCAGCGTGATCTCCTGCTCCAGCTCGGCCGGCACCGCCTCGCCGCCATCCTCGGGCTCGGCGGGGCCTTCGGCCGCGGCCTGCGCCGCGGCCTCGCGCTTCTGGTCCTGGCGATGCAGCGCGAGGCGCCGCTCGCCGAGCAGGAACCAGCGCGCCAGCAGCCCGTGCAGCACCGCCACCGCCGTCACCATGCCCACGCTGGCGAACTGCGCGTCGAGCAGGATCGCCGAGGAATACACGTAGCCATCCAGCGCCAGCAGCGCCATCGCCACCAGGCCGGCCGGCACCAGCGCGCGAAGGACGCGCCGGGTCCCCGAGGGCTCCGGGTCGTGGCCGCGGGTGTGCCACAGCCGCGCCGGCTGCAGCAGGTCCCACAGCACCCAGGCCGAGAACAGGCTGGCGAGGACGATCGCGATCCGCCCCGGCACCGAGATCGCCAGCTCCTGGTTGCGGATGAAGGACAACGCCACCACGAAATACAGCGGCAGCAGCACCAGCATTGCCTTCGGCAGCCAGCGCGCCAGCGCCTCGCGGCGGGTCTTGGTCCAGCGGAAGTGCGCGTGCGCCAGCCCGCGCTCGCGCACCATCCAGGCCAGGAAGGCGAGCGTGAACGCCGGCAGCGCCAGCGCCTGCAGCGCCAGGCCGAGCGAATCACTGTACTTGCCGCTGTCGCCCACGCCCTGCAGCAATTTTCCGGACGCGAACAGTGCGACCGCACCGGGCAGCGCGCCGGCCAGCGTCCAGCCCAGCGCCTCGAAGGTGCGGCGATAGCGATCCGCGCGGATCTGGCGCACCGCCTGCGCCATCGCTTCGAGCTTTTCAGGTGCGCGATGGCGCAGCACGAACAAACCCGCCACCAGCAGCAGCGCCGCGAGGTACACCAAGGGCCGCTCGATGAAGTCGCGCTGCACGAGCATCGCGGTGGTGGTGAAGCGCGACGGCTTCACCAGGTCCTGGGCGCCGGCCGGCACCGTGGCCAGCCAGTCGCCGCCCACCGGCGGATGGCTGCGGATCCACAGCAGGTGGCGGTCGAGCGTGGTGCGCAGCGCGACGTTGGCGTCGAGCCGGGACTGCAGGCTGCGCTCGGACTGCTCGAGCGCGGCGACCTGGCGCCAGATCAGCGGCTCGAGCCGGCTGGCCAGGTCGCGACGCTGTTCGAGCAGCGCGGGCAGCGGGTCCTCCGTGGCCTCGGTGGCCTGCGGCGCGTCTTCCTCGCTGCCGGGCGCCTGGCGCCGCAGCGTGCGCACCGCGTCGGGCAGGTCGGCCAGCTCGCGCTGCAGTTCGCCCAGCGTGATCAGGCGCAGGCGCAGCTGGCCCAGGGACTCGCGGATCTCGTCGAGGCGATCGTTGAGGCGCGCCTCGGGTTCGAGCCGGCGCAGTTCGGCCCACAGCCAGGTGCCGACCTGCTCGCTCTGGCCACCGAGCTCCAGGCGCGTGCGGGCGTCCTGCAGGCCCGCGAGGTCGCGGGCCAGCGCTTCTTCCTCGCCGACCAGCTGGCTGCGCTGCCGGGCGAGGGATTCGTTGGTTTCCACCAGCTCCTCGCCGAGCGCGCGGTTGACGCGGGCGGCCTCGGCGACGGCGGGATCCTCCGTGGCCAGCGTCTCGGCCTGCGCGGTCAACTGCTCCGCCAAACCGGCGAGCTCTTCGCGGCCCAGCTCCGCGATGCGCCGCTGCAGCACCGCCATGCGCGGCTCGCGCACGGCGAGGCGATGGCGCAGCGCGCGCAGCTCCAGCTCCTGCAGCCGCTGGCGGGTGGCGGCCAGGTCCTGCTGGGCCTGGCGCAGCGCGAGGTCGGCGGCGAGCTTGCGACGCTCGGCCTCGTTGCGCAGCGCACGGGCGCGCACCAGCGGGTCGGGCTCGCCTTCGGCCGGGGCGGCCGGCTGCGCCAGCTCGTCCAGGCGCGCCTGGATCGCGGCCATGTCCTGGGCGCTGCGCGCCGGCTGGGCGAAGCTGGCGGCCATCTCGGTGGCCAGGGTTTCGATCTGGCTGCGCAGCTGCTCGGCCGCGAGGCGCTCCTGTTCCAGCGCGATTTCCAGCGTCTCGACGTCGGCGCGCGCGGGCAGGCGCGCCTGCCATTCGCGCAGCGAGCGCTGCCGGTCGACCTCGAGCTGCGCCGTCAGTTCGCGGCTGCGGGCGGGGGCGTTGGCGGCTTCGGTGCGCAGCGCGGCGAGGCGCTCGGCCAGCTCCGCGGCTTCGCGGTCGGCCTCGGCGGCGGCGTCGAGGGCGTCGTTGGTGGCCTTGGCCTGCGGGTCGGCCAGGGTCTCGGCGGCCGTGCGCAGCAGGTCGGTGGGACTGGAAGGCGCGGCCACCGCGGCCCCCGGCAGCGCCAGGACCAGCAGCAGGAAGGGCGCCAGCAGGCGGGACGAGGCGGGGCGGGGGTGGGGGCGCATCGGCCTAGGCTAGCCCTGCCCTCCTGAACCGGCAATTCGCGCGGGCCTCGCCCGGCCGCGAACTACAATGCCGGCATGCCCGAACTGCCCGAAGTCGAGACCACCCGCCGCGGCCTGGCCCCGCACGTGGAAGGCCGCCGCATCACCGGCGTGGTGCTGCGCCGCCCCGACCTGCGCTGGCCGATCCCGCCCGAGGTGGCGCGCGAGCTGCCGGGGCAATCGGTGCTGTCCGTGCGCCGCCGTGCGAAGTACCTGCTGCTCGATACCGCGCCTGGCAGCGCCGTGCTGCACCTGGGCATGTCCGGGATGCTGCGCGTCTTGCCCGCGCGCACCCCGGTCGAAACCCATGACCACGTGGACCTCGCGCTCGATTCGGGACGGGTGCTTCGCTTCACCGACCCGCGCCGCTTCGGCTGCCTGCTCTGGCAGCCAGCCGGCGAGACCCACGAGCTGCTGGCCCACCTCGGCCCCGAGCCGCTATCTGAAGATTTCGACGGCGACTACCTGTTCGAACGCAGCCGCGGCCGCAAGGCGCCGGTGAAGGCCTTCCTGATGGACCAGGCGATCGTGGTCGGCGTGGGCAACATCTACGCCGCCGAGAGCCTGTTCCAGGCCGGCATCGCCCCGGGCCGTGCGGCCGGCAGCGTGAGCCGGGAGCGCTATGCGCGGCTGGCGGCGGCCGTGAAGACCATCCTCGCCCACGCCATCACCCGGGGCGGCACCACCCTGCGGGATTTCCTGAGCCCGGACGGGGCGCCGGGGTATTTCGAGCAGGAGCTGTTCGTGTACGGGCGGGAAGGCGAGCCCTGCAAGGCCTGCGGGCGGCCGATCAAGGACGGGCGGATGGGGAATCGGGCGACGGCCTGGTGTTCCCGGTGCCAGCGGTGAAAGGCTTCGGGACTGAAGTCCCTCCTACAGGGCACCTGTAGGAGGGACTTCAGTCCCGAACGCCGGACGCCCCGGCTTCCGCTATAGTCTCCCCAGCCCGCGCAGACGGGACCCGGGGAACCATGAACGAAACGGCTGACATCACCCAGTGGCTCAGTGCCGCGCGCGGCGGCGACAAGTCGGCGCTCGACCGGGTGCTGGCCACGCTCTACCGCGAGCTGCACGGCATGGCCCGGCGCCAGCTGGGCGGCCAGCAGCACGGCCACACGCTCGACACCACGGCCCTGGTGCACGAGGCCTACCTCAAGCTGGCCGGCCGCGCCGAAGCCGAGTTCGAGGACCGCGCCCACTTCTTCGCCTATGCCGCCAGCGCCATGCGCAGCGTCGTGGTGGACTACGCCCGCCAGCGCATGGCCGTGAAGCGCGGCGGCGACCTGCACCGCGTCACCGACCTGCCCGAGGACGCCGGCGGCGGCATGCGCCTGGACGAGGACATGCTCGGCCTCGACGTCGCGCTGAACAAACTGCACGACCTCGACCCGCGCCTGGCCCAGGTGGTCGAGATGCGCTACTTCGCCGGCCTGTCCGAGACCGAGATCGCCGGCCTGCTCAAGCGCTCGGAACGAAGCGTGCGCCGCGACTGGCAGAAGGCGCGCATGTTCCTGCTGGCCGCCTTGCAGGGCTGAGTCCGGGCGACCCGTGGACACCGAGCGCTGGACCACGCTGTCGGCGCTGCTGGACGAGCTGCTGGAGCTCGAACCGCCGGTCCGCGAACGCCGCCTGGCCGAAATCACCCGCGCCGACCCCTGCCTGGGCACGGAACTGCAGCGTCTGATGGCGCTCGAGGACGAGCGGCCCGATTTCCTGGCGCAGTCGGTGGTGGATGCGGCGGTGTTCTCGCCGCAGCCCGGGCAGAAGATCGGCCCGTACAAGCTCGAGCGGCCGCTGGGCGAAGGCGGCATGGGCCAGGTGTGGCTGGCGCTGCGCGCGGACGGCCTTTACGACCGCCGCGTGGCGCTGAAGCTGCTGCGCCCCGGCCTCGGCGATGCCGGCCTGCGCACGCGCTTCACCCGCGAGCGGCAGATCCTGGCGCGGCTGGGCCACGCCCACATCGCCCGCCTGCTCGATGCGGGCGTGAGCAGCGACGGCCAGCCCTACCTCGCGCTGGACTACGTGCAGGGCGAGCCGATCACGGACTACGCGCGCAAGCTGTCGCTGCCGAAGGAAGCGCGACTGAAGCTGTTCCTGCAGGTGTGCGCGGCGGTGAGCCATGCGCACGCCAATCTCGTCGTGCACCGCGACCTCAAGCCTTCCAACATCCTGGTGACGCCGGCCGGCGAGGTCTGCCTGCTCGACTTCGGCATCGCCAAGCTGCTCGATGAATCCGCCAACGGCGACACCGAGATCACCGGCACCGGCACCCGCGCCTTCACCCTGCACTACGCCGCGCCCGAGCAGCTGCGCAACGGCGTGATCACCACCATGACCGACGTGTACTCGCTCGGCGTGGTGCTTTACGAAATGCTGGTGGGCCGCAAGCCCTACGATCCCGCGCGCGCATCCGACGCTGCGTTCGAGGAGGCCATCCTCACCGGCGACGCGGTGCGCCCCTCCGCCGCGGCGCTGAAGCTGGCGCGCGAGGCGGGTGCCGCGGCCCCGCGGCGCATCGCGGGCGAACTGTCTGGTGACCTCGACAACATCCTGCTGAAGGCGCTGGCGAAGGCGCCCGAAGACCGCTACGTGTCGGTGGAAGCGCTGGCGCAGGACCTGCGCCGCCACCTCGACGGCGAACCGGTGCTGGCGCGGCCGCAGAGCCTGGGCTACCGCACCGCGAAGTTCATCGGCCGCAATTCGGTGGCGCTGGTGGCGGGCTTCTTCGTGAGCGGGCTGCTGCTGGCGGCACTGGTCTTCGTGTCCTGGCAGGCGCGACGCGCGATCGTCGAGGCCGAGCGTGCGCAGGCGATGCAGGACTTCGTGGTAGCGCTGTTCGAGAACACCGACCAGGCCGGCGACGGCGAGGGCCTCGACGTGCGCACCCTGCTCGACGCCGGCGTGCGCCGCGCCGACACCGAACTGCTGGGCCAGCCGCAGGCGCGCGCCGAGCTGCTGGGCCTGGTGGTGCGGCTGCGGCAAGGCCTGGGCGACGACCGCCAGGCGCTGGAGCTGCTGGACCGGCAATCGCAGGTGCTCGGCAGCCTGGCCGGCGAAGCGCCGGCGCGCCTGGGCATCGAGGCCGCCGCGATGCGCGGCCGCAGCCTGCGCGCGCTGGGCCAGCCCGAAGTGTGCGTGCGCGCGCTGCTGCCGTGGTTGCCCGTGAGCCAGCAGCAGTCGGCGCGGCAACCCCGCGAAGTGTCGGAGTTCCTGTCGCAGCTGGGCCGCTGCCATCGGCGCCTCGGCGGCCGGGACGTCGCGCGCGACCTGTTCGGGCAGGCGCTGGCACTGCGCGAAGGGCCGGATTCGAAAGCGCTGCAGGCTGAAAGCCAGGCCGACCTGGCCGGCCTGCTGGCCGACGAAGGCCGCCACGCGGAAGCGATCCTGGCGATGCGCGCCGCGCTGTCGCTGCTGCGCGAGAGCGGCGGCGACCGCAATGCGCTGGGCGTGGAGATCTGGCGCGAACTGGGCAACCTGCACCTGGTGATCGGCGACCGCGTCGAAAGCGAATCGTCCTACCGCCAGGCGATGGAGATCGCGCTCACGCGCTTCGGCCCCGGGCACCCCGCCAGCACCGGCGTGCAGCGTCCGCTGGGCGCGCTGCTGGTGCAGAACGGCAAGCTCGAGGAAGCCGAGCGCCTGCTGCGCACCGCGCACGAGCGCTTGCTGGCGCGCTTCGGCCCCGAGCATCCGGAAGTGGCGGCGTCCTGGCAGCAGCTCGGCCGGCTGTCGTGGGAGCAGGGCCGGCTGGCGCAGGCGCAGGACGCGTTCCAGCGCAGCCTGCAGCTGGTGCGTCGGGGCAACGACCTCGGCCCGCGTTCGTCGGTGCTGTGCGATTTGGCCCAGGTGCGCCTGGCCCTGGGCCAGGCCGACGGCGCCGAACTGCTGGCGCTGGAATGCCAGCAGCTGGCCCTAGCCGACAGCCCGCTGCAGGCCGCGCGCGCCGACCTGCTGCTGGCGCGGGTGGCGATGGGCCGCATGAATTCGGAAGCCGCGCTGTCGCTGCTGGCTTCGGCCGAACAGCGCCTGCTGGCGGCGGGCATCGCTGCCGGCAGCGATGAGCATCTGCCCGTGGCCCTCGCGCGCACCCAGGTGCTGATCGACGTCGGCAACGTTCCCGGGGCCGATGCGGCGCTTGTTTCGCTACGCAACCTGCCCCGCGCCCGCCCCACCCCGACCGACGCCTGGGACTGGCGCATCGGCGCCCTGCAGGCGCGTCTGTTCTGCCGGCAAGGCCGAAGCGGCGATGGCCGTGAGCTGCGGCAGCAGATGCTCGCCGAAGCCAGCCTTGGCCAGCCGGAGCGGCAACGTCTTGCGGATGAAATCGCGGAGCTGGCCGCCGGCTGCGGCCGCGGCTGAACCCAAAAAAGGGGTCAGAGTAAATTTCTGTTTGAAACGGCCGTACTCGCAGCGGACACGAGGCGATTCGCTTCCTCTTTTTCAACCCGATCCCATCCAGACTGGCGTAACCCTTCCAAGGAGTCATGCCCATGCCGCGCCGCCCCAGGCTGGAAGCCTCAGGATTCCCCTTGCACATCACGCAGCGCGGCGTTAACCGTGCGGCTACGTTCATCGATCCGGGCGACTACTCACGCTATCTCCATTGGCTTGCAGAGGCGTTCGCGGAGCATCACGTTGCGCTTCATGCCTATGTCCTGATGGGAAACCACGTCCACCTGCTCGCAACCCCATCGAGACCGGGCGCGCTTTCCAAGGCCATGGGCCAGCTCGGCCGGCGCTACGTACTGTCATTCAACCAGCGTCACGAGCGGACCGGGACGCTTTGGGAGGGCCGCTTCAGGTCTTGCCTGGTCGACTCCGACCGCTACGCCCTGGCGGTTTGTCGCTACATCGAGCTCAACCCGGTCCGTGCCGCCTTGGCAGCCAGGCCCGAGGACTACCCCTGGTCCAGCGTCCACCACCACTTGGGACGACGGTCGGACCCCTTGGTAACGCCACATCCTTCGTTCCTGGCTCTGGGGACAGATCCACGCCAACGCATCGAGACCTACCGGCACCTGCTGGTCGATTCGTTGCCGGACGAGGAGCTGGCCGCCATTCGGGAGTACATGCGGCAAGAGCGCGCACTGGGCAGCCCGCGTTTCCAATCGATGCTGGAGGCATCGCTGGGCCAAGTCGCGTCGACGCGACCGAGGGGACGTCCTCGAAAGAATGCAACCAAGAAAGACAGCACCGGATGATGCCGCGCACGGGATTCAAACAGATATTTACTCTGACCCCTTTTTTATTGCTTCAGTCGCCGAGGGGCAGCTGTGGCTGCTGCAGGTCGATCACGCCCTCGCCCGCCATCACCTTCTTGAACTCGCCGCGGCTGACCGAAACATAGCGCTCATTGCCGCCGATCTCCACCTGCGGGCCGTCGGAGATGGCGCGGCCGTTCTCGTCCACGCGCAGCACCATCGTCGCCTTGCGGCCGGTGTGGCAGATGGTCTTGATCTCGACCAGGTTGTCGGCCCAGGCCAGCAGGTACTGGCTGCCTTCGAACAGTTCGCCGCGGAAATCGGTGCGCAGGCCGTAGGCCAGCACCGGCACGTTCAGGCGATCCACGATCTCGGTGACCTGCCAGACCTGGCGCTTCGACAGGAACTGCGCCTCGTCCACCAGCACGCAGTGCAGTGGCCCGCGCGCGGCGATGTCGTCGCGCACCATGGCCAGCAAATCGTCGTCGCGGCCGAAGATGGTGCCGCGGGCCTTGAGGCCGATGCGCGAGGCCACCACGCCCTCGCCGTAGCGGTCGTCCAGCCGCGGCGTGAGGATGAGCGTGCGCATGCCGCGCTCGTGGTAGTTGTGCGCGCTCTGCAGCAGCGTGGTGGTCTTTCCGGCGTTCATCGCCGAATAGTAGAAATAGAGCTTGGCCAAGGCGGTGGTCCGGGGCGTGCGAAGGGCCATTATCGCCGCTGGCGCGGGCCCGTGGCCAAGGCCGGGCCGTTCAGGTCCCGGGTGGCCGCTGCAGCGCGGCCTCCATCACGTCCGACCACCCCAGCCGCGCCATCGCGCGGTTCCACTCGTCGTCGCCCGGGGCGATGGCGGTGATGCGGCGGCCGTCAAGCGGATGCGGGAAGCTCAGCCGGTAGGCGTGCAGCAGCATCCGGTGCACGCCCATCATGCGGAAGGCCTGGTTGTGGCGGCCGTCGCCGTGGCTGCTGTCGCCGATCATGTGGTGGTGCAGGTGCTTGAGGTGGCGGCGGATCTGGCGGAAGCGGCCCGTTTGCGGCGTACAGCGCAGCAGCGCGTAGCGCGAGGTCGGGTGCTGGGCACTGGGGATCTCGAGTTCGGCGGTGGCCAGGCGCGCGTAGGCGGTGATCGCCGGCTTCTTCTGCGGCTTGCCGGGGCCGCCGTCCAGCGGGTGGTCGATCACGCCTTCGGCCGGCTCGGGCCAGCCGCGGCACACGGCCAGGTAGTCCTTCTCGAAGTCCTGCGACATCAGCGCCTTGCCCAGCGCCGAGGCGCTGTCGCGGTCGAAGGCCAGCAGCAGGCAGCCGCTGGTGGCGCGGTCCAACCGGTGCACCAGGAACACGGGCCGGCCGAACTGCTCGCGCAGTCGGTCGGCGGCGAAGTCGGTTTCACCGCGGGCCAGGGCGCTGTCGTGCACCATCAGGCCGGCGGGCTTGTTGACCACCGCGATCTGTTCGTCGGCGTGCAGTACGGGAAGCGCGAGCGTCACGTCAGCTCAGCGACGCGGCCAGGCCGCCAGGAACGCGGCGAACGCGCCGAGCCCGGCAATGCCCGCCGCGGCCGGGATGCCGAGCAGGCGCGGGCCGCCGGCTTCCAGTCCGACGAGGACGGCCGCCACCACCATCAGGCCGGTGCCGAGGATGGCGTAGATGGTCTGGCGCTGGCCGGCCTTGGAAATGCGCGCCAGCTCGGCCAGGTCTTCGCTGCGCATGTTGATCGAGTGCTGGCCGCGCACCTGCTGGGCCAGGAAATCGTGCAGCAGGCGCGGCATGTCGGGCGCGTGCGTGATCAGCTCGGGCAGGCGCTTGCGGAACTCGGCGCCCAGCGTGGCCGGGCTGTAGCGCTCGCGCAGGATCTTCTCCAGCACGGGGCGCGCCTCGGCCCAGATGTCGAGCTTGGGGTCGAGCAGGCGGCCGACGCCCTCGATGTTGAGCAGCGTCTTCTGCAGCAGGATCAGCTGCGGCTGCAGGGTGAGCTCGTAGCGCTGCGCGGTCTTGAACAGCTTCACCAGCACCTCGCCCAGCGAGATCTCGCTCAGCGGGCGGGTGAAGTAGGGCTCGCAGACGGCGCGCGTGGCCGCCTCGAGCTCGTCGATGCGGATGTGCGAAGGCATCCAGCCCGCCTCGATGTGCAGCTCGGCGATGCGGCGGTAGTCGCGCTGGAAGATCGCCATGAAGTTCTCGGCCAGGTAGTACTGGTCGCGGCGATCGAGCTGGCCGACGATGCCGAAATCAATCGCGATGTAGCGCGGGTTGGCCTGGCGGGTGGCGTCCACCCAGATGTTGCCGGCGTGGGCATCGGCGTGGAAGAAGTTGTCGCGGAACACCTGCGCGTAGAACACGCGCACGCCCTTGGCCGCCAGCGCCTTGCGGTCGATGCCGGCGGCATCGAGCGCCACGATGTCGTCCGACGGGATGCCGCGCACGCGCTCCATCGTCAGCACGGTCTCGGTGCTGTAGTCCCAGAGCACCTCGGGCACGTACAGGTCGTCGCTGCCCAGCCAGGTGCGGCGCATCTGGCTGGCGTTGGCGCCCTCGCGCTGCAGGTCGAGCTCGGCGTACAGCGTGGCCGCGATCTCGGACACCACCTCGTGCGCGCGGATCTTGTCGGCGTTCGGATGGTGGCGGTCGGCCAGCGAAGCCAGGGTGCGCAGCAGCTCGATGTCGGCGTCGATGCGGGCGCGGATGTCGGGGCGCAGCACCTTCACCACCACCTCGCGGCCGTCGTGGAAACGCGCGGCGTGCACCTGGGCGATGGACGCGGACGCGAGCGGCGTGAGGTCGAACTCGGCGTAGACTTCGCCGACCGGCTTGCCCAGCGCCGCCTCGACCAGCGCACGCGCGGCTTCGCCCGGGAACGGCGCGACGCGGTCCTGCAGCAGGGTGAGTTCCTCGGCGATGTCGGGCGGCAGCAGGTCGCGGCGCGTCGACAGCACCTGGCCGAACTTCACGAAGATCGGGCCCAGCTCCTGCAGCGCGTGGCGCAGGCGCTGGCCGCGCGGCAGGTCGGCGGCCTCGCGCGCCGGCGTGATCGGCTTGAGCAGCCACAGCCAGCGGCGGAAGGCGGTGTCGCGCAGGAAGTCATCGAGCCGGTGCCGCAGCAGCACGCGGGCGATGCCCACGGCGCGCAACGTGGCGGTGACACCGCGCGAGCCGCCGCGCACCAGGCCGACCGCGCTCATGCGCCCTGCCCCGCGTTCAAACGGGCGAAGCGGGCGAGCAGGCGTTCGGCGCGATCGCGCAGGTCGTCGACGTCATCGTGGAATGCCGCGAGCTCGGCCTTTCCGACCAGGTCGCGCGATTCCTCGGTGAGGTAGTCGACGGTGTCGCGGCTGAAGCCGCGGGCGAACTCGCCGCCGGCCTTCAGCGCCTCGCCCAGCACGCGCGCCACCTGCGGCCCGATCACCGGGCCCAGCAGGTCGGCGAAGGGCTTCTCGAAATCAGGATCGAAGCGCTGCGCGAGATGCTGCAGCGTGCGCGCCAGCTCGGCGTCGCCGTTGATGCGGACCTTGCCCACCGGCGGCGCGCCGCTGGCGCGGAAGAAGGGCAACTGGGACAGCACGCCCGAGAGCGTGGCGCGGATGCCGAGGTCGGGCTCGTCGGTCGGCGGGCCCACCTGCAGCTGGCCCTCGTGCACCTTGATGTCGAGCGCCACCGGCGGCGCCTCCAGCGCGAGGCCGATACGACGACCGCCGAGGCGCGTGAGCGCCCCGGCGGTGTCGGGATCGAGGGCAACCAGTCGGTTGAGCGCCAGTTCCAGGGCGCGGCCGGCCAGGGGCTTGAGGGCGTCGAAGGGGGAGGCGGCTGGCGTCATGCCGCCATTCTAGCCATCCGGCGTGATGCCCGGGGATGGACCGTCAGGTCGCCTTCTTGAGGAAGGACACGACCGCCAGGATCAGGAACACCACGAACAGCACCTTGGCGATCGTGGCAGCCATGCCGGCCAGGCCACCGAAACCGAGGACGGCCGCAATGATGGCGACCACGAGGAAGATCAGCGCGTAATGGAGCATGGTTGCTCTCCTGTTATTGGGGGGATGCCTCTGATGGGCAAGCCGACCCTAGCCCCCGCTGCCTGACCGCCGGGTTAAGCGCGGAATCGTCCTCAGGCGCGGTTTAGACTCGCCTTCACGCGGCGCTAGCGAGCGCCCGCGCGCCACCAGGCGGCCAGTCGCTCCAATCCTTCGGCGGTGGACACGCGCGGCACGTAGCCGAAATCACGACGGGCGGCGGAGATGTCGTACCAGTGCGGCGTCGACAGCTGCTCGGCGAGGAAGCGCGTCATCGGCGGTTCGCCCTTCAGGCGCAGCAGCGTCCAGGCGGTTTCGAGCACGGCGCCCGCCGCGTAAGCCACCGCGTAGGGCACGCTGCCGGTGACCGGCGGCACGCCCGCCGCGCCCAGCATGTCGTTGACGATCTGGCGCACGGGCCGCGGCTCGCCATTGGAAATGAAATAGGCCTTGCCGGCGCAGGGCGCACCCGGCGACAGCGCCTTGAAGGCATCGACGTGGGCCTGCGCGGCGTTGTCGATGTAGGTGGTGTCCATGCGGTTGTGGCCGCCACCGACGAAGCGCAGCCGGCCCGCGTTCGCGCGCTCGACCAGGCGCGGCAGCAGCTGGGTGTCGCCCGGGCCCCAGATCAGGCGCGGGCGCAGCGCGACGGTGGCGAGCGTGGCGCCGTTCGCGGCCAGCACCTCCTGCTCGGCGATCAGCTTGGTGGCCGGGTACGGCGCCTGGAAGCGCTCGCCGTACGGCGTGTTGATCTCGTTGCCGCCCTCCACCGGCGTGCGGCCGCTGTGGGTGACGCTGGGCGTGGAGGTGTAGACCAGCCGCGCGATGCCGTGGGCGCGCATCGCCGCCAGCACGTTGCGCGTGCCGGTGACGTTGGCGCTGAAGTAGCTTTCCACGCTGCCCCAGGCGCCGGCCTTGGCGGCGTTGTGGAAGATCGCGTCCTGCCCTGCGAAGGCGGCGAGCACCGCCGCGGCGTCGGCGAGGTCGCCGCGCACCTGGCGCACGCCCATTGCCTCGAGCGCGGGCGAGTGGCTGCGCTGGAAGCTGGTGACCTCGTGGCCTTCGGCCTGCAGCGCCTGGCACAGCGCCTGGCCGAGGAAGCCGGCACCGCCGGTCACGAGCACCTTCATGCGTTCCTCCGCGGCACGCGCGGCTGCTTCGCGGCCCAGGCCGCCAGCTGCTCGCGGCCGATCTTAGCGTTGTGGCGGATGTCCACCGGGAAGCCCGGGTGGATCAGGAAATCGTGGATGCGCGCGGTGTGCACGTAGCCCATGCCGAGGCGATACAGCTCGTCGAGCACGCGCTCATGCTCCGACATCGGCAGGTTCGGCGCCATCTCGACGCAGAGCACCGGGCGCTGGTCGCTGCCCTCGCCCACGCCGACCAGCGCGGTGCGCGCCACTTCGGGATGGGTGTTGAACACCGGCTCGACCTGCTCGGTGTAGAGATTGCCCAGCGCGGTGCGCACGCGATGCGACTTGCGGCCGCAGAACCACAGCCGGCCCTCGGCGTCGAAGCGGCCGAGGTCGCCCATGCGGTGCACCACGCGCGTGCTGCCGTCGGGCAGGGTCTCGCGGATCTTCGCCAGCGCGGTGGCCTGCGGGCGGTTGAAGTATTCGTCGGTGGCGGTGGGGCCGGCGACGGTGATCTCGCCGATCATCTCGGCGCCCAGCACCTG
Organism: Arenimonas metalli CF5-1; assembly: GCF_000747155.1. GTDB lineage: Bacteria > Pseudomonadota > Gammaproteobacteria > Xanthomonadales > Xanthomonadaceae > Arenimonas > Arenimonas metalli. The sequence continues at coordinate 100,449 of NZ_AVCK01000022.1, forward strand.
CGCCTGCGACCAGTCGGGGATCGCGGCGTCGGTGATGGCGATGATGCGCACTTCGTTAGGCGGCACCGGGCGGCCGACGCAGGTGCCGGCGCCGTGCTCGGTGGCCTCGCGGGTGGACTGCAGCTCGCGGCCTTCGATCACCGCGACGGGCAGGCACTCGGTGGCGCCGTAGGGCGTCCAGAACTGCGCGTCGTCCGGCAGCAGCGCACGGATGTGCGCCACCACGTCGGCAGGCACGGGCGCGCCGGCGGAGGTGACGCGGCGCAGGCCGTCGAGCTTCTGGCCGTGGTCGGCCAGCACCTTCATCAGCGCCGGCGAGCCGAACAGCTGGTCGACGCCGAAGGCCTTCATCGCGTGCAGCAGCCTGCGCGGATCGGCCTTGGCGGGCTGGGTCGGATCCATGTCGGGAATGATCGAGCTCAGGCCCAGGGCCGGGTCGAACAGCGCGAACGGCGGGAAGGTGGGCATGTCCACGCCGCCGGGCCGGATGCCGAAGGCGTCGCGCAGCAGGTCGATCTGCGCAACGAAGTGGCGGTGGCGGTAGACCACGCCCTTGGGCACGCCGGTGGAGCCGGAGGTGAACAGGATCGCGGCGACGTCATCGCCCGCGGTGTCGGCCAGCTGCGGACCCGCGTTGGCGCCGGCGGCTTCGACTTGCGCCAGCGTCGCGCCCCCCCAGAACCAGCGGCGCCCGACGGTGATGCGCGTGCGCGCCGACGGCGCCCAGCGCAGCAAAATCCGCGCGAACTGCGCGAGCGGGATGCCGATGAAAGCCTCGGGCATCGCTTCGCCCAGGCATTCCTTCAGCGCGCGCTTGTCGATGCCCGGGTCCACCAGCACCGGCACCGCACCCGCCTTGAACAGCGCGAACATCAGCAGGAAGAACTCGGGCGAGGGCCGCACCATCACCACCGCGCGGGTGCCGCGACCGATGCCGTGCTTCGCCAGGCCCGCCGCGATCGCGTCGGAGCGCTGGTCGAGTTCGCGATAGCTGAGCGTGAGGTCGTGGCGGGCGAAACCGCCGGGCCCGCGCGAGCCCGGGCAGCGCATGGCGATGCGGTCGGGCGCTTCGGCGGCCAGCCGCGGCAGCGCGGCGGCGATGTTGCAGGCCGCCGTCATTTCACAGCAGGTTGCGGTCGAGGAAATCGCGGATGCGCGGCACCAGCAGCTCGTGCTTGTCTTCGAGCACGTAGTGGCCGGCGTCCTCGTACACCTGCTTCTCCGCGCGCGGCAGCGCCTCCTCGAAGCCCTTCAGGAAATGGTGGTCGAACACGAAATCCTGCAGGCCCCAGCCCAGGTAGGCCGGGCGGTCGGCGTAGGACGCCAGGCGCTTGCCGGCCTCCTCCACCAGGTCCCAGGCGCGGTCGCCCGGCGCCAGCGGGATGTCCTGCACGAAGCGGAGCGTGGAGATGCGGTTCTTCCAGCTGTCGTACGGGGCCTCGTAGGCCTTGAGCACGTCCTCGGGCATCTTGCGCACCACGCCCTGCCGGGTGGCGCCGGCCGCGAAGGCGTTGAAGCCGCGGATGGCGATCGCGCCGAGGTTGTAGTCGCGGCCGAGCTTGAGCTGCCAGGGCAGCGGCTTGCTGGCGGGCAGCGGGAAGGACGCGGTGTTGAGGATGACCAGGCGCTTGATGCGGGCGCCGTGCTTGAGCGCCCAGCCGAAGCCGATCATGCCGCCCCAGTCGTGCACGGCCAGGGTGAGGTCGTCGCCGACGTCCAGGTGCGTGAGCAGGCGGTCCAGGTCCTGGATGCGGCTGCGCAGGGTGTAGCTGTAGGCCTTGTCGTCGGGCTTGTCGGACAGGCCCATGCCGATGTGGTCGGGCACGATGCAGCGGTAGTCGTCGCGCAGGCCGAGCACCAGGTGGCGCCAGTAGTACGACCAGGACGGGTTGCCGTGCAGCATCAGCACCGGGTCGCCCTCGCCCTCGTCCAGGTAGGACTGGGCCAGCCCGTTCGGGTGCACGAAGGACTTCGGGGTGAAGGGATAGTCCGGGAACGGACCCTTGGCGAGGACGCGGGCCTGTTCGGCGCTGAGGGTGGTCGGGTTCATGGGCCGGAATTCTACGAGGAAAGAACGGGGTCAGGTTCACTTACCTGGCGAAGCAACCCGGCCACAGCCAAGTTCCGGCGAGGTAAGTGAACCTGACCCCGTTCTTTCTCATGCGGCCTCACGGGGCAGAAGCTGTCCTGAGATTCGAATTGCCCCCGGAGCCTTGGCATGAAGCGCCCCCTCGTCGTTGCTGCGCTGGTCGTGGTCGTCCTGGCCCTGGGCTGGTCCGGCCTGCAGTCCCTGCGCGGCCCGGTGCTCGACGGCTACGGGGTCACGGCCCGCCCGCTGGTCCAGACCGTGGTCGCCACCGGCCGGGTGGCGGCGGTGTCGCGGGCACAGGTGGGCAGCCCGGTCACCGCGGTGGTGCTGGAGCGGCGGGTGGAGGAAGGCGACGTGGTGCAGCCCGGCGACGTGTTGGCCGTGCTGCGTGCCGATGACCTCGAGGCCGCCGTGCGTGAGGCCGAATCCTCGCTGGCCCAGCTGCAGCAGGCCACCCGCCCGCAGGCCCAGGCCGCGCTGCGCGAGGCCGAGGCCCGGCTGGCGCAGGCCAGCCGCGAGGCCGAACGCCGCCGAGACCTGTTCGCGCGCCAGCTGATCGCCCGCGAGGCGCTGGAGCAGGCCACCCAGGCCGAAACCACCGCCCGCTCCACCGCCGAGCAGGCCCGCCTGGCCGCGGCCGCGCTCGCCGCCGGCCAGCCCGCCGAAGCCGCCGCCCGCGCCCGGCTCGAATCCGCGCGCGCCCAGCTGGCCAAGACCACGATCCGCGCCGAGGTGGCCGGCACCGTGCTCACCCGCAATGCCGAGCCCGGCGACCTGGTGCAGCCCGGCCGCGTGCTGTTCGAGATCGCCCGCGCGGGCGATACCGAGATCCTGCTGCCGCTGGACGAAAAGAACCTCGAGGTGCTGGCGCTGGACCAGCCGGCGATGTGCGTGGCCGACGCCTTCCCGTCGCGCCCCTTCCCGGCCCGCGTCAGCTTCATCGCGCCCAGCGTGGACCCGCAGCGCGGCTCGGTGGACATCCGGCTCACCGTGTCGCCCGCGCCCGACTTCCTGCGCCAGGACATGACCGTGTCGGTGAACGTGGAGACCGGCCGCCGCGAGCGCGCCATCGTCGTGCCCAACGACGCCCTGGCCAGCACCGACGATGGCCGCGCCGAACTGTGGGCCGTCGTCGACGGCCGCGCCGCGCGACGCACCGTGACGCTGGGCCTGCGCGGCCTGGCGATGACCGAAATCACCGAGGGCCTGGCCGAAGGCGACCGCGTGCTGGCCGACGCCCAGGCGCCGGTGGCCGAAGGCGACCGCGTGCGCGTGCGGGACGGCGCGCTGCCCACCGAGGCGGGCAACGCCGCCACCCGCAACGAACTGCCGGCCAAGCTCGACTGACGCCGATGTGGATCGAATGGACCATCGCCACCCGCTTCCTGCGCGAGGGCAAGGCGCAGAGCACGCTGATCCTGGTCGGCATCGCCACGGGCGTGGCGGTGATCGTATTCCTGACTGCGCTGATCACCGGCCTGCAGGGCAACATCATCAACCGCACGCTGGGCACGCAGGCGCACATCCGCGTGCAGCCGACGGAGGAAACCAACCGCATCCTGGCGCCCGCCGACGGCAGCGTGCAGCTCGTGCTCGAGAACAAGCGCGCGCAACGGCTGCGTTCGATCAACAACTGGCAGCAGGTGCGCGACGTGCTGGACACGCTGCCGCAGGTCACGGCGGTGTCGCCGGTCATCTCGGGCCCGGCGTTCGCGCGCCGCGGCGAGGCACTGGAGTCGGTGGCGCTGGTGGGCATCGATGCCGAGCGCTACCAGCGCATCATCCCGATCCAGGACGACGTGGTGGCCGGCGTATTCCGCATCGGCGCCGGCGACACGGTGATCGGCAAGCAGCTGGCGGCGGACCTGGGCATCCGCGTCGGCGACAAGCTGCGGCTTGACGGCGGCCAGGGCCGCGAGACGGTGCTCAACGTCGCCGGCATCTTCGAGCTGGGCGTGCGCGAGCTGGATTCGCGCTACGTTTACCTGGACATGAAGCAGGCGCAGTCGCTGCTCGACCTGCCCGGCGCGGCGACCGTGATCGACGTGACGGTGGACGACATTTTCGCGGCGCAGCCGATCGCGACGCGCATCGGCCGGCTGACGGGGCTCAAGTCCGAGAGCTGGATGGAGACGAACGCGCAGCTGATGAACGCGCTCCGCTCGCAGAGCCTGAGCACGCAAATGATCAGCCTGTTCGTGGCGCTGAGCGTGGCGCTGGGCATCGCCAGCGTGCTGTCGGTGAGCGTGGTGCAACGCACGCGCGAGATCGGCATCCTGCGCGCGATGGGCACGACGCGGCCGCAGATGCTGCGGGTGTTCCTGATGCAGGGCGCGATCTTCGGCCTGGCCGGGTCGCTGGTGGGCGGGCTGGCGGGCTATGCACTCGTGGGCGCATTCAACACCTTCGGGCCCAAGCTGTTTTTCATCCCGGTGGACCCTTGGCTGCTGGTGGGCGCCGCGGCGCTGGCGACGTTGACCGGCATCGTCGCGGCGGCGGTGCCGGCGCGGCGCGCGTCGGGCCTGGACCCGGTGGAGGCGATCCGCCATGTCTGAGACCCATGACGCCGCGCAGGAAGTGCTGCGGCTCGCGGGCCTGCGCAAGAGCTACAACGTCGGGAAGCCGACCGAGGTGGAAGTGCTGCACGGCCTGGACCTGCGGCTGCAGCGCAGCGACTTCGCGGCGCTGGTGGGCGCGTCGGGCTCGGGCAAGAGCACGCTGCTGAACGTGATCGGACTGCTGGACCGCCCGACCGATGGCGAGCTTTTTCTTCTTGGCAAGCCCACCCGCGCGATGGACGACGCCGGGCGCACCGCGCTGCGCGGCAGCGCGATCGGCTTCGTGTTCCAGTTCCACCATCTGATCCAGGCCTTCACCGCGCTGGAGAACGTGCTGATGCCGCTGATGGTGGCGAGCGGCAAGCCCACGCGCGAGCAGCTCGATCGCGGGCGGGGGCTGCTGTCGGACGTTGGCCTCTCGGGACTCGAACACCGCAAGCCCGACCAGCTCTCCGGCGGCCAGCAGCAGCGCGTGGCGGTCGCCCGCGCGCTCATCACCCGCCCCGCCCTGCTGCTCGCCGACGAACCCACCGGCAACCTCGACAGCCAGTCCGCCGGCGAGGTCTTCGAACTCTTCCGCAAGTTCAACCGCGAGTTCGGCTGCGCCGTGCTGCTGGTCACCCACGACCCGCGGCTGTCGGCCCGGTGCGACCGCACCGTGTCGCTGGTGGACGGCCGCATCGCCAGCGACGAGGGCGGGGCCAAGGGCGGAAGCTGACCCCGTCGTGCGACGGCCGGGCGCTAGTCCAGCCGACGCAGCACGGCCCAGGCGAAGGACTGCGGGCTGCCGCCGGGGGTGGTGTGGATCTCGTGGCGCTGGTCGACCAGCGTGAAGCCGGGGCCCATCAGGGCGGCGATGTCGGCGGGTGCGCGTCGCGCGACGATGAGCCCGCTGCAGCGCTCGGGGCCGTCCGGCGCGAAGCCGCCGATCACCGCGTGCCCGCCCGGGCGCAGGCTCCGCGCGGCCTGGGCGGCGTAGCCCGCGGCCGCCTCGGGCGTGGTCAGGAAATGCAGCACGGCGCGGTCATGCCAGAGATCGAAGGCGGCCTCCGGCAGGTTTGCGTCGAGCACATCGGCCGCCAGCCAATGGACGGCTTCGGCGCGCTGGCCCAGGCGCTGGCGCGAGACCGCGAGCGCTTCGCCGGCGAGGTCGAGCACGGTGATGTCGGGGACACCGCGATCAAGCAGGTCGTCGACCAGCGTGGACGCCCCGCCGCCGACATCGATGACGCGCGAGGCCTTCGACAGGCCGGCCGCTTCGAGCAGGGCAAGCGAGGTCTCGAGGTGCGGCCGGTACCAGCTCACGCTGTCGCTGGGCTTGCGGCGGTAGACGTCCTGCCAGTGCGCGGCGGCCTCAGTGTCGGTCATGGCCCGTGCCCTCCATGCGCCTCAGGCAATTGAACCAGGTTCATCGGCTTTCAGCAGGTTCGGGAACTGGCGGGGCTGCGAGCGCAGGTACTGCGGCGGCGCGGCGACGCTGGCGCCGAGGTGCGCCGCGGCATGCCAGGGCCAGCGCGGGTCGTAGAGGATGCCGCGGGCGATGGCCACGAGGTCGGCATCGCCGGTGGCGACGATGGCTTCGGCGTGGTCGTAGTCGGTGATCATTCCAACGGCCACCACCGGAATCGCCACCGCCTGCTTCACCGCGCGCGCGTGCGGCACCTGGTAGCCGGGTCCGACCGGGATCCGCTGCGCCGGGTGCAGCCCGCCGGTCGAGACATGGATGGCGCTGCAGCCGCGCGCCTCCAGGGCTTTCGCGAACGCCACCGTGTCTTCGGTGGTCCAGCCGCCGTCGACCCAGTCGGTGGCGGACACCCGCACGCTGACCGGGTTTTCCGCCGGGAAGGCCGCGCGCACCGCATCGAAGACCTCCAGCGGGAAGCGCATGCGGTTCCCGGGCGTGCCGCCGTACTCGTCGTCGCGCTGGTTGGACAACGGCGACAGGAACTGGTGCAGCAGGTAGCCGTGCGCGGCGTGGATCTGCACCGCGTCGAGGCCCAGGCGCGCGGCGCGGCGCGCGGCGGCGGCGAAGGCGTCGCGCACTTCGTCCATCTGCTCGCGCGTCATCGCCTCGGGGGCGTGGTCGGTATCGTGGAACGGCAGCGCCGACGGCGCGACGGTCTGCCAGCCGTGGGCGTGGCCGGGCGCGATCTGCCTGCCGCCGTGCCAAGGCAGGTCGGTCGAGGCCTTGCGGCCCGCATGCGCGAGCTGGATCGCGATCGGCATCGAAGACCATCGGCGAACGGACTGCAGCACCGTCGCCATCGCCGCCTCGGTGTCGTCATCCCAGAGCCCGACGTCACCGTAGGAGATCCGCCCTTCGGGTCGCACCGCGGTGGCCTCGATCGTGAGCAGCCCGGCGCCGGACAGCACCAGCTGGCCGAGGTGGATCAGGTGCCAGTCGGTCATCTTGCCGTCCACCGCCGAGTACTGGCACATGGGCGCGATGACGATGCGGTTGGGGAGCGACAGCGCGCCGACGGAAAGCGGTTCGAAGAGTTTCGGGCTGCTCATGCCTGCCAGGCTTCCATGGTGAGTTCGAAGGAACGCACGCGCGCAGCGTGGTCGAAGATGTTGGCGGTGAGGATCAGTTCGTCCGGGCGATGGCGTTCGACGAAGGCCTGCATCTGCGCGCGCACCGTGGCCGGCGCGCCGACCGCGCGGCAGGCCAGCGTGCTGTCGATCATGTGCCTCTCGGCGGGCGTGCAGTAGTCGTCGATGTCGGCGGCGCTGGCGAGCGGCGGCGGCACCAGGCCCGGGCGGCCGCGGCGCAGGTTCACGAAGGCCTGCTGCTGGGTGGTGAACAGGCGCGCGGCTTCGTCGTCCGTGTCGGCGGCGACCACGTTGAGGGCCAGCATCGCGTGCGGCCGGGCCAGGCGCCTGGATGGTTTGAACTCGCGGCGATACACCGCCAGCGCCTGGTCGAGCGCATCCGGCGCGAAGTGCGAGGCAAAGGCATAAGGCAGCCCGAGCGCCGCGGCGAGGCGCGCGCCGAACAGGCTGGAGCCCAGGATCCACGCCTCGATCTCGACGCCCGCGCCGGGCACGGCCTGCACCGCCTGGCCCGGCTGCGCGGGTTCGAAATAGCGCAGCAGTTCGACCACGTCGGCCGGGAACTCCTCGGCATTGGCGTAGTAGCGCCGCAATGCCTGCGCGGCCGCCGCGTCGGTGCCGGGCGCGCGGCCCAGGCCGAGGTCGATGCGGTCCGGGAACAGGGTGCCCAGCGTGCCGAAGGCCTCGGCGGCCTGCAGCGGCGAGTGGTTCGGCAGCATGATGCCGCCCGCGCCCACGCGGATCCGCGAAGTGCCCGCGGCGACATGGCCGATCAGCACCGCGGTGGCTGCGCTGGCGATGCCCGGCATGTTGTGGTGCTCGGCCAGCCAGTAGCGGCGATAGCCGAGCCGCTCGCCCGCACGCGCCAGGTCGAGGGCGTTCGCGAAGGTCTGGGCCGGCGTGCTGCCGACGGTGACGGGGGCGAGGTCGAGGAGGGAGAGCGGGGTCATCGGGGCGCCTCGGGGATCAGGCTTACTTGATGGGGTCCGCCGCGTCGTCCGCAAGGCGCGATTCGGTGCCCGGACCCGCCTTCGGCGTGAACGCTGTGTCGCCCGTGGCCGCCTGCCATGCCGCGAGTTGCTGCTCGTAGTGGGCGAGTTCCTCGGCATAGATCTCGTGCACGCAGCGGTCGCAGCCGCTGTCGCAGCAGTCGGCCGGCAGCGGCTTCTCCGGGGGGACGGGCTTCGCGGGCAAGCCAGTCATCCGCGCAGCGTCCGCAGGTGCACGCTGGTTTCGCTGGCGCTGACGCCTTCGATGCCGCGGATTCGCTCGAGTGCGGAGGAGAGTTCGGCCAGGCTGCCCACGCGAAGTTCGACCAGCAGGTCCCAGCGGCCGTTGGTGTCGTGCAGGGCGGCGACGCCGGGTTCGCCCAGCAGCGCACGGATGACGCGCTGCTGGTTGCCCTCGACCGCGAGGGAGGTCCAGGCACGGATCTCGTCGGGCGTGGCGTCGGGGCGCAGGCGCAGGGTGTAGCCGGTGATCACGCCGTCGCGCTGCAGGCGCGCCATGCGGTTGGTGATCGTGCCGCGGGAAACGCCCAGCGCCTTGGCCAGGTCGGCCACGGGGGCCCGGGCGTCGTGGCGGAGTTTGGCGATCAGGCGCTGGTCGAGGTCGTCCACTTGGACACTCCGGCATTTCGTACTGTCGTTTTAGCAGGTTTCTGGCGAAAACGTGGCATTACTGCCATTTCGCCCTGCCACGCCGGTCCGGACAATGGGGTCATCGAACCGCACACCCGGAGAACCCCGATGGCCATGACCCAGCTCACCACCCAGGACCTCACCCGCATCGTCGCCGCGAATGGCCTGCCGACCCTGCTCGGCCGCCTGGTGGACTACCTGGAGGCGGACTTCCGCCGCTGGCCGGAGTTCGACAAGAGCCCGCGTTCGGCCGCGCACTCGGCGCTGGGCGTGATCGAGCTGATGCCGGTCGCGGACGCGAAGGAGTACAGCTTCAAGTACGTCAACGGCCACCCGGGCAACACGAAGCTGGGCCTCTCGACCGTGGTCGCCTTCGGCGTGCTGGCCGACATGGACACCGGCCTGCCGACGCTGATCAGCGAGCTGACGCTGACCACCGCGCTGCGCACCGCCGCCACCTCGGTGATGGCCGCGAAGCTGCTGGCGCGCAAGGATTCGAAAACGATGGCACTGATCGGCAACGGCGCCCAGAGCGAGTTCCAGGCGCTGGCCTTCCACCACCTGATGGGCATCGAGGAAGTGCGCGTGTTCGACACCGACCCGGCCGCCACCGACAAGCTGGTGCGCAACCTGGCCGCCGCCGCGCCCGCCCTGCGCGTGGTGCGCAGCGCCAGCGTCGCCCAGGCCGTGCGCGGCGCCGACATCGTGACCACGGTGACCGCGGACAAGGCCAACGCCGACATCCTGACGCCGGACATGATCGAGCCCGGCATGCACATCAACGGCGTCGGCGGCGACTGCCCGGGCAAGACCGAGCTGGCGCCGGAAGTGGTGGCGAATGCGTCGGTGTTCGTCGAGTTCGAGCCGCAGTCGCGCATCGAGGGCGAGCTGCAGCAGATGCCCGCCGACTTCCCCGCCACCGAGCTGTGGGAAGTGCTGACGCTGCGCGCCGCCGGCCGCCGCAACGGCGCCGAAGTGACGCTGTTCGATTCGGTCGGCTTCGCGCTGGAGGATTACTCCGCGCTGCGCCTGGTGCGTGACTCCGCGAAGGAGCTGGGCCTGGGCCGCGAGGCCGGGCTGATCCCCGCGCTGCGCGACCCGAAGGATCTGTTCGGCGAGCTGGCCGCGGCGCCGGCGATTGCGCGGCTCAAGGTGGCCTGACCCGTCGCGCGCGCCCGGCAGCGGGCGCGCGTCGGTTTCCCCGGCGGCCGTCGTCGCACGGGCCGACCGGCGGTGGCAGCGGCGGACGGCGGGTGCTAGCGTCCCGGGCGCAGGGGATACCGCGCCACGAGGAGCCCGCCATGACCGCACGCATTGCCCGCAACACCATCTGCCTTTGGTACGACGGTGGCGCGCTGGACGCCGCGCGCTTCTACGCAGGGACCTTTCCCGACAGCCAGGTCGACGGCATCTTCAAGGCGCCGTCCGACTTCCCTTCAGGCAAGCAGGGCGACGTGCTGACGGTGGCGTTCACCGTGCTCGGCATCCCCTGCCTCGGCCTCAACGGCGGCCCGGCCTTCCCGCAGACCGAAGCGTTCTCGTTCCAGGTCGCCACCGACGACCAGGCGGAAACCGACCGCTACTGGAACGCCATCCTCGCCAACGGCGGCCAGCCCAGCGCCTGCGGCTGGTGCAAGGACCGCTGGGGCGTGAACTGGCAGATCACCCCGCGCGTGCTCACCCGCGCCCTCGCCGATCCGGACCCCGAGGTGGGGCGGCGCGCGTTCGAAGCGATGATGACCATGACCCGCATCGACGTCGCGGCCATCGAGGCGGCGGTGCGGGGCTAGGCGATGGGCCGGGCGCTGATTCGGCTCGTCCTCGTGTTCATCGCTGCGGCGAGCGCCTCACCGGCGGCCGCGGATGATCCCGCGACGACGCGCGAACTGGATGTCGCCGGCGAGCTGCGCAGGTACCACCTGTTCGCGCCGCCCGATGCCAAGCGCGCGCCGCTGGTGATCACACTGCACGGCCACGGCCAGACCGCGAAGCAGATCGAGGCGATGTCGGGCTGGACCGCAGTGGCTGCGCGGCACGGCGCCGTGGTGGCCTACCCGCTGTCCCGCGGCGAGCGCTGGCGCATCTTCGGACCACGCAGCCCCGACGTGGAATTCCTGGTCGCGTTGATCGACCAGCTGGCGGCCGACGGGCGGGTCGATCCCGCGCGCGTTTTCGTCAATGGCTACTCGGGCGGCGCGCAAATGAGCTGGCGCTTCGCCTGCCAGGAACCAACGCGCGTGGTCGCGGCCGGCTTCGTGGCCGGCGCCGCACCCGACGGCTGCGGCCTGGGCGACAAGCCGCCGGTGATCCTGTTCCATGGCGAACGCGATTCCTCGCTGCCGTTCATGGATGGCCAGCGCACGCTGGATATCCCGGCGCTGGGCCAGGCCTGGGCGGCGCGCGAAGGCTGCCAGCCGACCGCCACGATCGAGGTCATGACGGACCCGAAGCTACGCGCCGAGGGCGTGCGCCGGCACCACTGGGCCTGCGATGCCGACGCACCGGTTCTGCTGTACAGCTTCCGCCGGGGCGAACACGACTGGCCCGGACACGTGCGCAGCCACGGCAGTCGGTCGGTGGATGCGACGGCGGTGATGTGGGAGTTCTTCCAGGCGCACGCGCCGGCGCGCTGAGCGCGCACGCCGTCAGGGAACCGGCATGCGCTCGTGCAGGTAGGAGTAAACCAGGCCCGCGGCGGGGGGATCGAAGTTGCTCAGCACCACGATGGTGACGTCGAGCTGCGGATAAACGCGCAGGTGCGCGTTCATGCCCGGCGCCATGCCGCCGTGGCCGTAGCTCGCCAGCGCGCCCTCGCCCACGACTTCGAAACCGAGGCCCTGCCAGCCGCTCTGCAGGCGCGTCGCTTCGGCCGCCATCGCCGGCGACAGCAGCTTGCCGGCCTGCAGTGCCTGCACGAAGCGGTGCAGGTCGCGCACCGTGGCATAGCCGCCGCCCGCCGGCGAGCCGCGGAACGGCAGCGTGTCGCCGTTCGGCACCCAGGCCTGGCCCTGCCGCAGGTAGCCGACGGCGCGGCCCTCGACCGGCGTGGTTTCCGGCAGCGAGCCGGTGCGGGCCATGCCGGCGACGTCGAGGATGTGTTGCTGCACGTAGGCGTAGTAGTCCTGCCCGCTGGCGCGTTCGACCAGCGCGCCCAGCACCATGAAGCCCAGCGAGGAATATTCGGTCTGGCTGCCGGGCTCGAAGGCCAGCGCCTGGCCCGCGTACTGCGCGAGGTAGTCCGAGGGCGTGCGCATCGCGTCACGCCTGGCGATGAATTCGGCCGGCGTCTTGAACTCCGGCGACTCGCCGAAGCCGATCTCGCCCACGCCGGCGCGATGCGTCAGCAGGTGGCGGATCGTGACCTTCGCCGCGGCCTCCGGGTTCGGATAGTCCGGAAGGTACTCGCCGATCGGCGTGTCCAGCGCGAGCTTGCCGGCCTCGACCAGCTGCAGCACCGCCACCGCCGTCACGATCTTGTTCATCGAGCCGAGGCGGAAGCGCGTGTCGACGGTGTTCGGCGTGCCCTGCGCGCGGTCGGCCAGGCCCCAGGCCTGCTCCAGCAGGATCTTGTCGCCGCGCGCCACGAGCACGGCGCCGCTGAAGCGGTCCTGCTTCGCCAGCGCGTCCGCGCGCGCCACCACGGCGGCGATCGCGGCCGCTTCGTCGAGGCGCGGCGTGGGCAGGTACTCGACGTCCAGCGAGGTGATGCGGTGCGGCGCGCCGGGCTCGACGGTCAGGTCGAAGCGCAGGCGGCTGTCGGGCAGCTCGACTTCCTGCAGCGTGGCCGACAGCTGGTCCGGCGACGCGGACTCCAGCGCCACCAGGGTGAAGCCGCCCGTCTCGGCGCGCTGCTGCAGCACGTCCTCGACCGGGGTTTCGCGCGCGTAGGTGCGCTGGAACTCGGCGATGCGCGCCGCGTCGGCGGCGTTGAACGAGGTGAACCACTGGTCGAAGACCTGGCCCGCGGGAGTGTCGGGAATCGGTGGCTGGGCCGTGGCCAGAATCGGCATCAGCGCCATAGCCGCCACCATTACAAGGGCCAGGAAAGGCTGGCGGATCATCGTCGTGAACCGGCCGGCGGACGCCTGCGTGATCATGTCAGTCATTCATCCACCTGGACCAGTAGCTCATAGAGTGGCTGGTTTATGTAGAAGTTGCTGCGGCCAATCTTCCGCTTCCGCAGGAACCCTCCCGCCACCAGTGCATTGAGGTATTTGGTGGCCGTAAGCCTCGACACCTTCAGGTCCCGCTGCACGAACTCGATCTTGGTATAGGGGTGGCTGAAGAGGTTGTTGATCAGGTCCTGGCTGTAGAACTTGTAGGAGGCACGAATTCGTTGCTTGGTATCAAGCAGCAACCCGCGAATGGCGGAGATGGTACTCACGGTCTCCTTCGCCGTCCGCTCGATGGCCGTAAGCATGTACAGCGTCCAATCCTCCCACGCGTCCTTGTCCCGGACATCCTGCAACAGTCGGTAGTAGTCCGGCTTGGTGCGCACGATGTGCCGACTCAGGTAAAGCACCGGGATATCCAGCAAACCTTCCTTCACCAGGTAGAGCACGTTGAGGATGCGACCCGTCCTGCCATTGCCGTCGTAGAAAGGGTGGATGCTCTCGAACTGATGGTGGATCAGAGCCATCTTGATCAGCGGGTCCACGTCGAACGGCGGCTGGTCATGGATGAACTTCTCCAGCCCACCCATCAGGTCGCGGACCTGGTTCGCATCCTGGGGTGGCGTGTACACGACTTTCCCGACGCCGTCCTTGAGCGTGGTTCCGGGCAGCTTGCGCAAGCCCGCCTGGCTGCATTCGAGCTCGGCCTGGATGGCAAGGATGGTATTGAGCGTCAGGAGGCCATGATCGCGCACCTGCTGGAAGCCGACGCGAAGCGCCTGCCGATAGCGAAGCACCTCCTTGCTGGCGATGCTGGTGCCGGATTCTCCCGAGTCGTCGTCCCGATACAGTTCGTCGTGGGTGGTGACGATGTTCTCGATGGCCGAGCTGTCCTTCGCTTCCTGAAGCGTCAGCGTGTTGATCAGGATGGCCTGGTTGGGAATGCTCGCCGCAACGCCCTTCAGTTCGGCGAGGTTGCGGCTGGCGGACGCCAGGCGCTTGAGGATGGCGGGGGTGTCGAACCGGGCGGGATCGAGGGCAGACAGTGGCTGCATGACGCGACACTCCGCGCTACGTGTATAGATATTGCGATTCTATATACACGTTTTGGCGGCGTGTCTAGATTTTTGTCAATTCTCGGCGGGAGAAGACCCGGTACGCGCCTGTACGAAAAAGCCCGCCGGAGGGCGGGCTTTCATGGCGAGGTTGCTCCCCTCTCCCCGGCCCTCTCCCGGAGGGAGAGGGAGTGGATCAGGGGGTTACCAGACGACTTCGGCCATCGAGCAGTTCAGGCCGGAGCCGATGCCCAGCAGCGCGACGCGGTCGCCCTTCTTCAGGCGGCCCATCTCGCGCAGCTTGCTCAGCACGATCGGCACCGAGGCCGGGCCGATGTTGCCGTGCTCGTTGAAGATGGTGAGCACCTTCTTCGGGTCGATGCCGAAGGCCTTGATGAAGGCCTGGGTGTGCACCTGGCTGACCTGGTGGATCACGAACTCGTCGAGTTCATCCACCACCCAGCCCAGCGCCTGGCGCGCGGCGCCGAAGGTGGCGGTGGCCAGCTTCAGGCCTTCGATCAGCAGCATGCGGGTGTCGGTGACCATGCGGTCGAGGTTGCCGCGGCACAGGGTATTCCACTGCGTGGCGGCCTTGGTGACGCCGCCGCGGTACTTCGGCGCGTCGGGGGTGAGCTCGGCGCGCGAGAGCACCATGGCGGCGGCGCCGCAGCCCAGGGTCAGCGTGGCGAGTTCGTTGCGGAACTGCTCCTCGGTGACGTCGGGCGCGCTCAGGCGCTCGATGGTCTTCTTGTAGGCGAGGTTGGCGGTTTCACCGTCGACGACCAGGGCGTACTCGATCTCGCCGCGCTCGATCATGCGGCTGGCGATGTCCATGCCGTTGAGGAAGGCGAGGCAGGCGTTGGCGACGTCGAAGTTCTGGCAGTTCTCGCCCAGGCCCAGGTTGCCCGAGACGATGGACGCGGTGGACGGCTCGAGGAAGTCGCGGCTGACCGAGGTGTTCACCAGCAGGCCGATCTTCTCGCGCGGCACGCCGGCGTCGGCCAGGGCCTTCTCGGCGGCCAGGGTGGCGGCGTCGGAGGCCTGGGTCTCGTCGTCCCACAGGCGGCGGGCGAAGATGCCGGCGATGTCCTGCAGCACGTCGGTCTTGATGCCCAGCCGGTCCATCGTGGGCTGGAGCTTGGCATTGAGGTCGGCGGAGCTCAGGCGATGCGGGGCATCGATGTGGGCGAGGCCGGCGATGGAGACGTGCTGGAACAGCATGGGCAGGATTCGCCTTGAGGGAAACCCGTCAAAGTTACCTGTTTACAACCGTCCTCTCAACTTCCGCGGGCCCGGGGCGTGAAGAACCGGGACCGGTGCCTCAGTCGGCGATCGGGTAGGTTTCGGCCTCGCCCTCGGCCGCCGGGCGGGCCGCCGGGGCCCGGGTGCCCAGGCTGGCATTGCCGCAGCTGAAGGCCAGGAAGCGCTGTTCGCCGTCCACCGGCTGGCTCTTGGGCTGCACCGTGTCGGCGCCCAGGCTGGGGGCTTCGTTGCGGGCCAGGGTCTCGAGCTCGTCGCGGACCTTGAGGTCGTTGCGGTCGTACGGGCCCAGGCGGTTCTTCACCGAGACCGACACCTCGCCCCGCTTGGCGCAGGCCGAGAGGTCCTGGTCGGCGCGGGCGACGCGCACTTCCTTGGCGCCGGGCGCCATCTTCACCCAGGTGCAGGCGGAGGCGAGGGGGATCAGCAGCAGGACCAGGGCAAGCTTGCGCACGTCGTCTCTCCAAAAGAACACGGGCGGGATTGTCGCCCCGCCCGTGCTGAACCGGCAATGAGTTTGCCGGCTTACTTGGCGGCGGCCACCGGCTTGCCGTCGGCATCCACCACCTGCACCTCGCCGAGGTCCAGCGCGCGCACGCCGGCCTCGATCTTGGACAGGTCGCCCACGATCACCCAGGTCAGGGCCTCGGGCTGGATCGCCTTGGCGGCCTGCTGCACCACGGCCGGCGTCAGGGCCTCGATCTCGGCGCGGCGACGGACCACGTAGTCGTCCGGGCGCTGGTAGCGGACGATGCCGCCGATGGCGCCGAGCACGGCGTTGGCGGTCTCGTACGAGCCCGGCAGGCTGCGGATCTCGGTGGCCTGGATCTTGGCCACCTCGGCCGCGGCCGCCGGCACCTGGCCGGTGGTGTATTCGGTGATCTCGCGCTTGAGCTCGGCGATCGACTCGCTGGTCTTGTCGATCTGCACCGCGGCGAAGGCGATCCACGGGCGCTGGCCGAGCGCGGCCTGCACGAAGCTGTAGGAGCCGTAGGCCCAGCCCTTGTCCTCGCGCAGGTTCATGTTCAGGCGCGAGCTGAACTCGCCGCCCAGCACCGCGTTGGCGATCTCGAGCTCGGTGGCCTGGTCGTCGCGGGTGGAGGGCACCAGCTGGCCGACGTAGACGTTGGCCTGGATGGCGCCCGGCTGGTCGACCAGGAACACGCGCGGCTTGGCCGGCAGGGCCACCGACGGGATCGCGGCCTGCGCCGCGGCCTCGCCCTCGCCCTTCCAGCTGCCCAGGTGCTTCTCGAGCACCGGGGTGATCTCGGCGAGCGTGGTGTCGCCAACGATGACCAGGGTGGCGCCTTCCGGGCGCACCCAGCGCTGGTGGAAGGCCACCAGGTCGTCGCGGGTCAGCGAAGCGATCGAGGCCTCGGTGCCGGAGCCGCTGAAGGGGATCGCGTACGGATGGTTCTCGCCGTACATCAGCGGCGGCAGCAGGCGCAACGCGGCCGCGTTCGGGCGGGCCTTCTCCTGCTTGATGCCGGCGATCCAGCTCTGGCGGACGCGCTCGATTTCCTTCTGGTCGAAGCGCGGCTCGCGCAGCATGGTGGCGAACAGGGCGACGGACTCGTCGAGGTTCTCCTTCAGCGCCGACAGGTAGGCGCTGCCGCCGTCGAGGTTGGCGGAGGAGCCAAGGTTCGCGCCCAGGGCTTCGGCGCGGTCGCCGAAGGTGAGGGCGTCGTACTCGCCGGCGCCTTCGTCGAGCATGCCCATCGTGAAGCTGGAGGTGCCGAGCTTGCCGCCCAGGTCGGCCGCGTAGCCGCCGTTGAGCTGCAGGTTCATCTGCACGACCGGCAGGCCCGGGCGCTCGGCCAGGATCACCTTCATGCCGTTGCTGAGCTCGGCGCGCTGCAGGGCCGGGAAGGCCAGCGACGGGAAGGTCTCGGTGACCGGCACGCCCTTGCTGCGGTCCACGCCGGTTTCAACGACCGTGTACTTCGGGTCGGCGGCGGGCACGGCGGTGGCGGCCGGCGGGGTCACGCTCGGCTCTTCGACGGTCGGCACGCGCTCGCCCGGGGTGACGACGATGGTGTGGTCGCCCTTCGACAGCCAGCGGCGGCCGGTGGTGAGCAGGTCCTTCGCGGTCGCGGTCTCGAGCGTGCGGAGGCTGTCGCGGAAGCAGCCCGGGTCGCCGGCGAAGACGGCGCATTCGGCAAGCGCGTCGGCCTTGCCGCCGAAGCCGCCGATGCGCTCGATGCCGCGCACGAAGCCGGCCTTGTAAACGGTGCGGGCCTGCTCGAGCTCGGCGGCGGTCGGGCCGTCGGCCAGGATCTTCGCCAGCTCTTCGTCCAGCGCCTTCTCGACGGCGGCGACATCCACGCCCTGCTTCACGTCGACCTGGATGAAGAACAGGCCGCCCAGCAGGTTCGGCCACGCGGCGGCGGACACGTTGTCGGCCAGCTTGTCCTCGAACACCAGGCGCTTGTCGAGGCGCGAGCTGCGCGAGCCGCCCAGCACCTGGGCCAGCAGCTGCAGGTGCTCGACGTCGGCCTTGCCGTACTCGGCGGTGTTCCAGGCGCGGTAGATGCGGGCCTGCGGCACCTTGTCGGTGAAGGTGTCGCGGGTGGAGGTGGTGCGCGGCGCCGGGTCGACCTTCGGCTGGGCCATGGTCGGGCCCGCCGGGATGTCGCCGAAGTACTTCATCGCCTTCTCGCGGGCGGTGGCGACGTCGATGTCGCCGGCCAGCACCAGCACAGCGTTGTTCGGGCCGTACCAGGTCTTGAAGAAGCGCTGCACGTCATCGAGCGAGGCGGCGCTGAGGTCGGACATCGAGCCGATGGTGGTCCAGCTGTACGGGTGGCCCTTCGGGTAGCTGGCCTTGAGCAGGCGCTCGAAGACCTGGCCGTAGGGCTGGTTTTCGCCCTGGCGCTTTTCGTTCTGGACGACGCCGCGCTGCTCGTCGAGCAGCTCCTGCGTCACCGCGCCGAGGAAGTGGCCCATGCGGTCCGACTCCATCCACAGCGCCATGTCGAGCGCGGTGGTGGGTACGTTCTGGAAGTAGTTGGTGCGGTCGGAGTTGGTGGTGCCGTTCTGGTCGGTGGCGCCGACCAGTTCGAACGGCTCGAAGAACTCGCCCTGGTAGTTCTCGCTGCCCTGGAACATCAGGTGCTCGAACAGGTGCGCGAAGCCGGTGCGGCCCGGCAGCTCGTTCTTGGCGCCGACGTGGTACCAGAGGTTGACCGCGACGATCGGCGCCTTGCGGTCGGTGTGCACGATCACGCGCAGGCCGTTGGGCAGGGTGAACTGCTCGTAGGCGATGTCGGCGACCAGCGCGGGCTGGGCCTGTTCCTTGGCCACGACGTCCGGGGCGTACAGCGGCGAGAGACTGGCGACGGCGAGGCCGACGGCAAGGGCAAGCGCGCTGGCGCGCGGACGGCGGATCGGGGTCATGGGCTACCTTGTAGGCTGACTTCCGGCAAATGCCGGGGGATTCGGATGCTAGCCTGCCTTGACGGTCCTTACACTAGGCCGAAGGCCATAGTGGCGACGGAATGAGCACATCCCCTTCACAGCGCGTTGTCGTCACCGGCGCCAGCCGCGGCCTCGGCCTCGAGTTCGTGCGCCAGCTGCTGGCGCGCGGCGGGCGCGTGGTCGCGACCTGCCGGCGCCCGGCCTCGGCCGACGAGCTCGCCGCGCTGGCGAAGATGCATCCGGGGCAGCTGCAGGTGCTGGCGCTGTCGGTGGACGACGAGGCCAGCCGCCAGGCCTTCGTGCAGGCGCTGGCCGGGATGCACGACGGGCTCGAGCTGCTGGTGAACAACGCCGGCGTGCTCGAGCGCGGCGAGCGCTTCGGTGAGCTGCGCGCGGACGTGATGGCGCGCACCT
This sequence comes from Arenimonas metalli CF5-1, assembly GCF_000747155.1. GTDB lineage: Bacteria > Pseudomonadota > Gammaproteobacteria > Xanthomonadales > Xanthomonadaceae > Arenimonas > Arenimonas metalli. Next base: position 119,547 of record NZ_AVCK01000022.1, read on the forward strand.
TCGCCACCAATGTCACCGGGCCGATGCTGCTGGCGCAGGCGCTGGCGCCGCTGCTGGCGCGCGGCGCGCGGCCGCGCGTGCTCAACCTCGGTTCCAAGCTGGGTTCGATCGCGTCCACGGCGTCCTTCGGCACGCCCAGCTACAACATCAGCAAGGCCGCGCTGAACATGGCCGGCGTGCTGATGGCGCATGCGATGAACCCGATGGGCATCGGCGTGATCACCGCCAGCCCGGGCTGGGTGCGCACGGCGATGGGCGGCGAGGGCGCCGAGCTCTCCGCCGACGACTCGGTGCGCAGCCTGCTGACGCTGGTCGATGACGTTCCGGGCCTGCCGGCCGGTGTTTTCCTGGATCGGAATGGAGAAACGCTGCCATGGTGAAGCGACTGCTGGTGCTGGCCTGCCTGTTCGCGCCGCTGCCGGCGCTGGCTTCGCTCACCTTCGAGGAGGGCGTGGCGCGCGAGCCCGACAGCGACCGCCTGCTCTATCGCGAACAGCACCTCGTGCGGCGCCTGGACGGCGAGCCGACCGAGCGGCTGGTGCTGTATCGCTGCGGCGACGGCACGCCGTTCGCGCGCAAGCGGGTCGACTACCGTGGCTCGGCGGTGGCGCCGGAGTTCGTGTTCGAAGACGCGCGCATCGGCTACCGCGAGGGCCTGCGGCGCCGCACCGGCGTCGAGTCGCTGTGGGTGCGCGAAGGCCAGGGCGAGGCCGAGCGCAGCGCGCCGCTGCAGGACGACACGCGCCTGGTCGCCGATGCCGGCTTCGACGAATTCATCCGCGACAACTGGACGCCGCTGGTGGCGGGCGAGTCGGTGCCGCTGCGTTTCGCGGTGCCCTCGCGGCTCGAATCGCTGGGCTTCAAGGTGAACCGGCAGGGCAGCGCGCAGTTCGGCGGCGAGCCGGCCGAGACCTTCCGCCTGCGGCTGGGCGGCCTGCTGGGCTGGATCGCGCCGCACATCGACGTGGCCTACGGCCGCGACAGCCGCCGCCTGCTCCGCTTCGAAGGCCTGAGCAACCTGCGCGACGACGATGGCGAGTCGCAGCTGGTCGCGCGCATCGAATTCCCGACCCCGGCCCGCGCCGCCACCGAAGCGCAGTGGCAGGCTTTCGCCGGCCAGCCGCTGTCCGCCTGCCGCGTCCGCGCCTGATCGCGGACACCGGCGGACACCCGCCGGACACGCGCAAGTGCTTGGTTTGAAAGGGCGCCGCGGCTGGCACGGAACCTGCTGTGCCTTGGGTATCCCGCCACGGACCCCGACCATGCGCTTCGCCACGCCGCTCCGCCGCAGCCTCTCCGCCCTCCCCCTGCTGGCCGTCGCGGTCGTGGCCTTCATGCCGGCCGCACCGGCGCCGACCGTCGCCTCCGCGCCCGCGGCCATGGAGGCCGGCTGCGGCCAGGCCGAGCCCGTCGGCGCGCTGGGCCTGGCGCGCATGCCGGGCGACCTCGGCGGACTGGGCCGGCGGCTGCGCTGCGCGGGCTGAAGCGCGGGCGATAATGCCGGGATGATCAACGTCATCCTGTTCGAACCCGAGATCCCGCCCAACACCGGCAACGTCATCCGCCTCTGCGCCAACACCGGCGCGGCGCTGCACCTGGTCGAGCCGCTGGGTTTCGACTTCGAGGATGCCAAGCTGCGGCGCGCGGGGCTCGACTACCACGAGTTCGCCAGCGTGCAGCGGCATGCCTCGCTGGCGGCGTGCCTCGAGGCATTGGGACATCCGCGCGTGTTTTCGTTCAGCGCGCGTTCCAGCGTCCGCTTCGATGCCGTGCGGTACGAGAAGGGGGATGCGCTGTTGTTCGGCCCGGAGACGCGCGGCCTTCCCGCGCAGGTCATCGAGGCGATCCCCGAGGCGCAACGCCTGCGTTTGCCGATGCGCGCGGGCCAGCGCAGCCTGAATCTGTCGAACGCCGTGGCGGTCGCGGTGTTCGAGGCCTGGCGCCAACATGAATACGCAGGATCGCTTGGGCATGACTGATGGCAGGGCAAGGGCAAAAACGGTGCGTCGTTAATGTTCCGTTACTTTGCGATTCGCATACTGCGCCCCAGTCCGACGCATTCCGGTGCGTCGGGCGCCCCCACAAAAAAAGGATTCATCCCATGAAGCGTTCCCTCTTTGCCCTGGCCCTCGCTGCCGCCATTCCGTTCTCGGCGCAGGCTGACGACAAGCTCAGCTACACCTACATCGAAGGCAACTACAACTACGTCGACGCCGACGGTGGCGCCGAGGCCGATGGTTTCGGCGTGCGCGGTTCGTTCGAGTTCGGCGAGTCGGGCTTCTACGGCTTCGGCGGCTGGAACCAGGTCGAGATCGACGGCATCAACGTCGACGTCGACAGCACCGAGCTGGGCCTCGGCTACGGCCACGGCCTGTCGGACAACCTCGACCTGATCTCCGAGATCGCCTGGAACGACATCGACGTCGACGGCTTCGGCAGCGAAGACGGCTACCGCGCCTCGGTTGGCCTGCGTGGTTCGTTCACCGAAAACTTCGAGGGCCTGATCAAGGCCAACTACAACGACGGCGACAACGCCGACGGCGACTTCACCGGCACCATCGGCGCCCAGTACAAGTTCACCCAGACCTGGGGCATGGTCGGCGAAGCCACCTTCGGCGAAGGCGGCGAGACCTACCTGGTCGGCCTGCGCGCCAGCTTCTGATCCACCGCTCCAAGCAACACCAAAAAGCCCGGCAAACGCCGGGCTTTTTTTTAACCAAATGAACCAGGTTCATTTGCTGCCGGCCGGTTTGGCGGCCGATGATCAACCAACAAATGAACCTGGTTCATTTGATGTGTGGGGCGGCGAGGGCGAAGGCCAGGAAGAGCGCCAGCAGCAGCCAGGCGCAGAGCACGGCGGCGCCGGCGGCGGTGCGGGCGCGCTCGTCCAGCGACGCGTCGCGGGCGGCGGCGTGGGCGGTGCGGAGCAGGGCCGGGGCGTGGCGCCACAGCGGCGTGGCGGGTACGCCGCGGGCAACGGCGAACTCGGCCAGCAGGTGCAGCAGGGTGGCGGTGAGCAGGACGACCGCCAGCAGCAGCACGCCGACGAGGACGATCATCGTGGCTTACTCGAACAGGCCTTCGGGATACTCGGGCTTCTGTTCGCGCGAGAGCAGCATTCTCAGGCCCTCGATCGGCGTGATCTCGTCGTGCAGCACGCGCTGCACCAGCTCGGAGATCGGCAGCTCGATGCCGTGGCGCTGCGCCAGGCGCATCACTTCGTCGGCGGTCTGCACCGATTCCACCACCTGGCCGATCGCGGCCACGGCCTCGGCGATCGACTGGCCGCGGCCCAGCGCCAGGCCCAGGCGCCGGTTGCGGGAAAGATCGCCGGTGCTGGTCAGCACCAGGTCGCCCAGGCCGGCGAGGCCCATCAAGGTTTCCGCGCGGCCGCCCAGCGCCACGTTCAGGCGGAGCATTTCATTCAGGCCGCGGGTGATCAGGCCGGCGCGCGCGTTGAGGCCCAGCTGCATGCCGTCGGCGATGCCGGTGGCCACCGCCAGCACGTTCTTCATCGCGCCACCCAGCTCGGCGCCGAGCATGTCGGTGCCGGTGTAGGCGCGGAAGGTGGGGCCGTGCAGCGCCTCGGCGACCTGGCGGGTGAAGTCCTCGTCGTCCGAATGCACGGTGACGGCGGTCGGCAGCCCCTGCGCCACTTCCTTGGCGAAGGACGGGCCGGTGACCACGGCCAGCGGCACGCCGTCGCCCAGCACGTCGCCGGCGACTTCATGCAGGAAACGGCCGGAGCCGGGCTCGAAGCCCTTGGTAGCCCACGCCACGCCCGCGTGCGCGCGGCGATGCGGCGCGAGCGCGCGCAGGGTTTCGGTGAAGGCGTGGCTCGGCGTCACCACCAGCACCAGGTCGGCGCCCGCGACGGCCTGGCCCAGGTCGCCGGTGGCGACCAGGGATTCGGGCAGCGGGATGCCGGGCAGGTAGCGGGTGTTCTCGTGCTGGCCGTTGATCGACGCGACCTGGGCCGCGTCGCGGCCCCAGATCACGGTCGGGTGGCCGTTGCGCGCGATCAGGGACGCCAGCGCCGTGCCCCAGGACCCGGTCCCGAGGACGGCGATGGCCGGCTTGGCGGTGCTCATGGGCGCCGCGCCGGGATCAGGCGTTGCCGCCCTCGGGGAGCTGCGCGGCCTGGGCCTGCGCCTGCTCGGCGCGGCGACGCAGGCCTTCGGCGTACAGGCCCTCGAAGTTGATCGGCTGCAGGTAGAACGGCGGGAAGCCGCCCTGCACGACCAGCTCGCTGATGGTCTGGCGCACGTACGGGAACAGCACGTTCGGGCAGTAGGTGCCCAGCATCATGTCCAGGGTGCGCTCGTCGAAGCCCGACAGGCCGAACAGGCCGGCCTGCTCGACTTCGGCCAGGTAGATGGTCTTGTCTTCGATCTTGCAGGTCAGGGTGATGCCCAGGGCGACTTCGAACAGGCCTTCGGCGATGCGGGCGACCTTCTGGTTGAGGTTCAGCTCGAGGTTCGGCTGGCCCTGCTCGTTGAAGACGTGCGGCGAGTTCGGCACCTCGAAGGACACGTCCTTGACGTAGATCTTCTGGATGGTGAACTGCGCCTGGTCGGCGCCGGCGGCGCCATTGTTCTGCTCGGCCATTACGGCAACTCCGGTCTGAAAGTCGTGGAAAGGTCGGCGATTATCGCACGCCGGGCGGGGCTCAGGCCTTGCCCTTGGCCAGCGGCAGGCCCGCCGCCGTCCAGGCGCCGATGCCGCCATCGAGCACGCTGACCTGCTTGAAGCCGGCCTTGACCAGCTGCTGCGCGGTGCCCGCGGCGGTCACGCCGGCCGCGCACACCAGCACCACCGGCGACTCCTTGGCCTTGGCCAGCAGCTTGCCGGCCGGGTCCACCTGGCTCGGCAGCAGGTGCTTCGCACCGATGATGTGGCCCTTCTCGAACTCGGCCTGGGCGCGCAGGTCCACCACCAGGGCGTTGTCGCGGTTGATCAGGTCGGTGAGCTGGGCCGGGGTGACGCCCTTGAAGCCGCGGAACAGCCGCATGACCTCGGTGACCACCAGGGCCAGGGTCAGGCCGACGAAGGCGATCGACAGCAGGGGGTTTTGTTGGGCGAACTCGAGCAGGCGATCCATGGCGGGCGGGCGGTTCCTACGGCAGGGGCGGCATTATGGGCGCCGCCGCCGCCGCGGGCAAAGCCGGGTCAGCGGGTGGCGTCCAGGTCGGGCAGTCCGGACATCAGCCACCAGCGCTTGGCCTCGGCGTCCCAGCGCCAGGTCTGCCGGTCGGTGATGACCTTCTCGACCTGGGTATTGCGGTTGACCACGCGGATCTCAACCACCTGCTCGTAAGTGTCGGGGGCCGGCTCGGAGCCGGACTTCACCTCGTAGCCCGAGACCTGATACTGCTTGTAGCGCTCTTTCTCGAGGTCGGTCAGCGGCTTGGCCTCGAGCAGGGCCGGGTCGATGAAGCCCATCGCCAGGTCGAAGTCGCTCCAGCGCACGGCGCTGACGTAGTGGTAGAGCGTCTGGTCGCGGGGGCTGCGCTGCACGGCCTGGCTGGCGCAGGCGGCGAGGACGACCAGCCCGAGGGCCAGCGCGAGGCGGAAGAGGCGAGGAGCGTTCATGCGGCCATTATGCACAAAGGGCCGCGGGGCGCCGGGGTCGCCACCGGGCGCTGGCGCGGGGCCGGTCCCAGGCCCGCGCAAACCTCCCTCAGGGCGCCCGCAGGGCCGCGAACCGGCCGCTGAACTCGGCCACCGTGGCGCCCTCGGGATCGGTGACCCGGGCCAGCAGCTGGGCCCGGGCCCGGCCGCGCTCGCGGTAGCTGCGCAGGAAGGCGTCCCAGTCGGTGCCCTCGTCCAGCCAGGCCTCGGCACCGAGGTCGGCCACCAGCGGCTTGAGGTACTTGAGCTGGCTGTCGGCGACGTAGACCTCGGCCTTGATGCCTTCCGCGCCCAGCCGGAGCGTGAGCAGGCCCCAGGCCGCCAGCGTCGCGATCGACGCCATGCTGCCGCCGAACACCGTGCCCTTGTCGTTGATGTTGGCGGCGAGCGGCGCGCGCAGGCGCAGGCGCTGGCCGTCCCAGCCCGTGCTTTCGATGCCCATGGCCGCGACGGGCGGCATGGCGCGGTAGCAGGCGTCGAGTTCTTCGAGGGTCTTCATGCGGTGACGTCGTCCAAGGGGCTGTGCGAAGCTGGGGCATGGCCAATGCGAACCCAGCGCCGGTGTTGGCGGGATGGTATGTCATCTCGCTGCGTCCCTCGGGCTCGCACGGCCCGGTGAGGCGCGCGGCGGCCGCGCTGGGCGCGCGGGTGCTGCCCATCTCTACGCTGCGGCTGCTGTCCATGGATGCAGGCGTGGCGCTGGATGCGGCCCTGGCCTGCCCGATCGTGGTGTTCACCAGCCCGGCGGCGGTGCGGTTTGCGCGGATGCAGCGGCCCCTGGTCGATTCGCCGGCGCAGGTTTGGCTGGCGGTGGGCAGCGGCACGGCCACCGCCCTGCGCCTGGCTGGCATCGCCGCGGTGCGGATGCCGCCGGACCGCGCCGATTCGGAAGGATTGCTCGCGCTTCCGGAACTGCAGTCGCTGCGCGGGCAGGCCGTGGGCCTGGTCACCGCGCCCGGTGGCCGCGGCCTGATCGGCGAAACCCTCGCGCACCGCGGCGCGCGCGTGCACCTGGCCGAGGTCTACCGCCGCGAGCCGCTGGTGCCGCGAGCCTCGCGCACGGGCCTGATCGCGGCCCTGCCCGATAGCTCGGCGCTGCTGGTGAGCAGCGTCGAAGCCTTCGATGCGCTGTGGTCGCGGCTGGGCGAGCCGGTACGGCAGACGCTGCGCCGGCGCCCGGTGGTCGCCAGCAGCCCGCGGCTGGCGGCGCGCCTGGCCGAAGACGCCTTCGCGGCCATCGTCATCGCCGACGGTGCCGCGCCGCAGGCCCTGCTCTCGGCGCTGGCCGCCGATGTCGCGGGCGGACGCTTCCGGTAGGATTGCGCTTGTTTTTGCGTTATCCCCCGGCAGTGGACACCGTGCTCGAACCCCGCCCCGAATCCCCTTCCGCCCGTCGCCCCTTCGGCGCCCTGGGCTGGCTGATGCTTTTTCTGGTCGCGGCCGCGCTGGTCGCGGGCGGCTGGTATGCCTGGCGTTCGATGCGCGCCGCGCCGGTCGAAGGACCGGACCTGAGCCCCGAGGCCCTCGACGCCCGCCTGCTCGATGCCGAACAGGCGGTCGTCACGCTGCGCCGCACGCAGCAGGGCCTGGACCAGCGCCTCACCGACACCACGGCGCGCACCGGCCTGCTGCGCGATGAGGTGCTGGGCGTGGGCCAGCGCGCCGCGATCCTCGAGGACAGCCTGCGCGAACTCTCGGCCCAGGCCAGCGAAGGCCGCGAGGCCCTGCGCCTGGACGAAGCCGAGCTGCTGCTGAGCCTGGCGCAGGCGCGGCTGGACGTGGCCGGCGACCTGCCCGGCGCGATCCGCGCCACCGCGATGGCGCGCGACGCGCTCGAGCCG
>NZ_AVCK01000023.1 GCF_000747155.1 Arenimonas metalli CF5-1
TGGCGCCGGCCCCGGCGGCAGCGGCGATCAGGAGGCAGGCGGCGGCGGGCAAGAGGCGCATTCGGGGCTCCGGCGGGAAAAAGTCTTGGTGGGTGATACCAGATGGGAGCCCAACGGTGGCTGGACAAGGGGGGCGGAAACGTGACGGCCGTCCTGGTTCCACGGTGGCCCGCGACGGCCTCCGAAAGCGCCCGAACGCGGTCCGGGAGGGGTTCAGGCCAACTCTCCAAGACCCGTGGAACATCTTGACCCGACAGTGATTTCGGCAGGTTGCAGGCTGTTGACACCCCCGCCAGCGAGGGGTAGCTTTGCCTTCCGCTGCCACTACATCTTGTGTCGGGCAGCGGGGGCGGCCCCAAGTCTTGGGGTCAGGGCTTGCACGACGCGTACGGCGAGACGGCATGCGGGATTCCGACCGGACAGCACAGCTTCCCAGGGGCCAGGCCCCGCGGGCGGGCGTCGCTTCCCCCGGATTCCCGGCCGGCACGATCCGATAAGAATTCAATAAACACGGCGCCCCCACCCGAGGGGCGACCCGGGAGGAAGACAGGACTTATGAGCACGGTTCGCCTGGAGGCGGTCAAGAACAAGCTGGCGCAGGGCATCGAAATGCAGCCGGCGTCCTACGACATCTGGGACAAGAAGTACCGCCTGAAGACCAAGCAGGGCGACCCGGTCGATGCCAGCATCGACCATACCTACCAGCGCGTGGCCAAGGCCCTGGCCGAGGCCGAGCCGACCGCCGAGAAGCAGAAGTACTGGTACGAGCGCTTCCTGTGGGCCCTGCGCCGCGGCGCCATCCCGGCCGGCCGCATCACGTCCAACGCCGGTGCGCTCGAGCACAAGCCCGCCACCAGCACCATCAACTGCACCGTGTCGGGGATCATCACCGACTCGATGGACGACATCCTGGGCAAGGTGCACGAGGCGGGCCTGACCCTGAAGGCCGGCTGCGGCATCGGCTACGAGTTCAGCACCCTGCGCCCGCGCGGCGCCTACGTGTCCGGCGCCGGCGCCTACACCTCGGGCCCGCTGAGCTTCATGGATATCTACGACAAGATGTGCTTCACCGTCTCGTCGGCCGGCGGCCGCCGCGGCGCCCAGATGGGCACCTTCGACGTGTCGCACCCGGACGTGAAGGAATTCATCGGCGCCAAGCGCGAGGACGGGCGCCTGCGCCAGTTCAACCTCTCGCTGCTGGTCACCGACGAGTTCATGCAGGCGGTCGAGCAGGACAAGGACTGGCCGCTGGTGTTCCCGGTGAACATCAAGGAAAAGAACGAGATCAACGTCGACGACCCGAAGCAGGTGGTCTGGCGCGACTGGCCGCACAGCACCAACTACGTGACCCGCGAAGACGGCATGGTGGCCTGCAAGATCTACGGCCACATCCGCGCCCAGCAGCTGTGGAACCGCATCATGGCGTCCACGTATGACTTCGCCGAGCCGGGCTTCATCCTGATCGACCGCGTCAACGAGATGAACAACAACTGGTGGTGCGAAAACATCCGCGCCACCAACCCCTGCGGCGAGCAGCCGCTGCCGCCCTACGGCGCCTGCCTGCTGGGCTCGATCAACCTCACCACCTTCGTCCGCGACCCGTTCACCGACAAGGCCAGCTTCGACTGGGAGGAATACAAGGAAGTGGTGCGGGTGTTCACCCGCATGCTCGACAACGTGGTCGAGATCAACGGCCTGCCGCTGGAGCAGCAGCGCAACGAGATCATGCGCAAGCGCCGCCACGGCATGGGCTTCCTGGGCCTGGGCAGCACGGTCACGATGCTGCGCATGAAGTACGGCGAGAAGGATTCGGTCGCGTTCACCGAGCAGGTGAGCCGCGAGATGGCCGTGGCCGGCTGGGAAGTGGCGCTGAGCCTGGCCAAGGAGAAGGGCCCGGCCCCGATCATGGACGAGGAGTTCAAGGTCACCGCCGAGATGCTGCGCAAGCGCCCGGAGATGAAGAAGGACGGCTGGAAGGTTGGCCAGAAGATCAAGGGCCGCGAGCTGCACGCCCGCTACTCGCGCTACATGCAGCGCGTGGCGGAAGTGGCGCCCGAGCTGGTGAAGGAGCTCGCCGAGACCGGCGCGCGCTTCACCCACCACAGCTCGATCGCGCCGACCGGCACCATCTCGCTGTCGCTGGCCAACAACGCCTCCAACGGCATCGAGCCCTCGTTCGCGCACCACTACAGCCGCAACGTGATCCGCGAAGGCAAGAAGTCGAAGGAAAAGGTCGAGGTCTTCAGCTACGAGCTGCTGGCCTACCGCACCCTGGTGAACCCCGATGCGATGCCCTTCGGCACCGACGACAAGTCGCGCCTGCCGGAATACTTCATCTCGGCCGACGACATCACGCCCAAGGCGCACGTGGACATCCAGGCGGCCTCGCAGAAGTGGATCGACTCGTCCATTTCCAAGACCGCGAACGTCCCGACGGACTACCCGTACGAGGACTTCAAGGACATCTACATGTACGCCCACAAGCAGGGCCTGAAGGGTTGCACCACCTTCCGCTTCAACCCGGCCGCCTTCCAGGGCGTGCTGGTGAAGGAAGCCGACCTGGAGAACACCACCTACCGCTTCGAGCTCGAGGACGGCACGGTGGTGGAGGCCCGGGGCAACGAGGAGATCGAATACGACGGCGAGCTGCACAGCGCCGCCAACCTGTTCGATGCCCTCAAGGAAGGCTACTACGGCAAGTTCTGATGCCGGCCGCGCGCCCCGCGGGGCGCGCAACCGGCGTTGAATCGCGCTAAGTTTGGAAGGCCCGCGGCGATCGCCGCGGATTCATCGACGAGGAGAGCGGTATGAGCAACGGCAACGGTGTCACGGCGGCCATTTCCAATGCCGCTGGAAGCGTCAGCGACAAGGCCTCGGAAATCGGCGGCGCCATCGCCGACCAGGCCAACAAGGTCATGAAGGCCGCCAAGAAGAAGGCGGCCCCGGCGATCAAGCGCGCCAAGGCCGAGATCAAGAAGGCCGAGCGTTCCGACACCGGCAAGGCGGTCAAGAAGGCCGTGGCCGGCGCCAAGAAGAAGGCGGCGGCGGCGGTGAAGGCCGTCAAGGCCAAGGTCGGCGGCGCCAAGCCGGCCGCGAAGAAGAAGGCGGCCGCCAAGAAGGCGCCTGCGAAGAAGAAGGCTGTCGCCAGGAAGCCGGCGGCCAAGAAGGCCGTCCGCAAGGTCGCCGCCAAGAAGGGCGCCGCGAAGAAGACGGCCAAGAAGGCCGTGCGCAAGGTTTCCGCCAAGAAGGCTCCGGCCCGCAAGGCGGCGAAGAAGGTCGCCAAGAAGCCGGCGGCCCGCAAGACGACGGCCCGAAAGGTTGCCAGGAAGCGCTAAAGCCTACGGCTGTCCCGATTGTCGTACCCCGTCCCCCCGCCGCCCGGCGGCGGGGGGCTCCGGGAGATCCACCCACCGAATCCCATAAGCGAAAAGAAACAGATGGCCATCAAGATCAGCAAGAAAATCAAGGGTTACAGCGTCCAGAAGCCCGAGGACAAGACCAAGGAAGCCGCCGCGCCCGTCGCCGCGCCCGTGGTCGAGCTCGAGCCCGCCTCGAACATCATCCAGATGCACGAGAAGGTCGAGCGCCCCGAAGTGCTGATCGGCAACACCTACAAGATCAAGTCGCCGCTGGTCGAGCACGCGATGTACGTGACCATCAACGACATCGTGCTCAACCCGGGCACCGAGCATGAGCTGCGCCGTCCGTTCGAGGTGTTCATCAACTCCAAGAACATGGACCACTTCCAGTGGATCGTGGCCCTGACCCGGATCATGAGCGCCGTGTTCCGCAAGGGTGGCGACGTCACCTTCCTGGTGGACGAGATGAAGGCGGTGTTCGACCCGCGCGGCGGCTACTTCAAGGCCGGCGGCGTGTACATGCCGTCGATCGTGGCCGAGATCGGCTCGGTGGTCGAAGAGCACCTCAAGTCGATCGGCATGATCCTCGACCCCGAGCTCAGCGAGGCGCAGCGCCAGCTGATCGCCGACAAGCGCGCCGCCTACGAGGCCCGCGCAAAAAAAAAGTCCAGTGATTCCGGCCTGAGCGGCGCCCCCGCGGGGACCTCCGGCACCGACGGCGCTTCGCGCGCCGACGAGGCGGTGCAGGTGACCGGCGAGGGCGCCTCTTTCCCGCCCAGCGCGACCATGTGCTTCAAGTGCAACACCAAGGCCACGGTGATCATGGATGGCTGCGCGACTTGCCTGAATTGCGGCTACAGCAAGTGCGGTTGACCCGGTAAGCGCCGCACTACAAGCGCAGGGCAACGGGTCGGAAACACCACCGACCCGTATTGAGTTCGTATGGGGCCTACAACACACTCGCCGGGCGTCCCCCATCCCCACGAGGCCCGAATGCTCCGTCCCGCCCTGCTCACCCTGGCGCTTGCCGCCGCTGCCACCACCGCCCACGCCGGCGAGTGCGAAGACAACTTCAAGAAGTCCGGCAGCCCGTTCACCGGCAATGATTACTCCAGCGTGGTGGTGGTGCCCGACCAGTCGGTGGCCGACGCCATCGGCCAGATGCGCGGCATCATGATCGGCGAGAAGATGGACGTGATCGCCGAGGACGTGGAGAACGGCACGCTGCTGGTCGAGCAGCGCTCCACCAACACCACGCGCGCCATCCCGACGCTCATCAGCGTCTATGACGAAGGCGGCGCGGCCGCGGTCGAGATGACGGTCAAGACCGAGAAGGGCCAGTTCGCCAAGGCCGACGCGATCCAAAGCTACATGTGCACGCTGCTCGGCAAGCTGCAGGGCGGCGACGCCGGCCGGCAGGCGGCCGCGGCGGGCGCCGCCACCCAGAACGTCGATGACGTGACCGAGCAGGACGTGTACGTGTTCTCGCGCCGCATCGCCCGCGAAGGCCAGGCCAACGCCGCCGCCGTGTCGGCGCGCCACGACGGCCGCCGCTACGCGCTCAAGGGCAAGGTCAGCTCGATCCAGGAGCAGGACGGCGACACCATCGTCGGCTTCGACATCCCCGAGACCAGCGAGGCCTTCATCCAGCTGCCCGGCGACAACGCCCCGCGCACCGGCGTGGCCTGCGTGTTCAAGCCCGAGCAGCGCGCGCTGGCGCTGACCTTCCGCCGCGGCGAGACCGCGCGCTTCGAAGGCCGCTTCGCCGAGTACGACGGCATCCTGCACCAGGTCTGGCTGGACGGCTGCAAGCCTGCGCGTCGCCGCTGAGGCGGCGCGCGGTGCCCGTCGGGGAGGTGGATGGGAGTTTTAGAATCGCCGCCAGGACCATTGGCGGCGTCTCGGCGATCTTCGTCGTTCCGCTGCTGGTGATCGTCGCCCTGGTCGCACCCGATGGCCTGGTCGCCGCCCTGTGGCTCGGGGCGTCCTACTTCGGGCCTCTGCTGGCCTGGCTGATGTTGACGGCTCGGCCGGCTGTCTTGCTGGCGGCGAAGCAAAAGGGCTGGGCCTTCGGTTACTCAGCCCTGTCTGTCGCATTGGCGATCACCAGCGCCTGGATCGTCGTCGGTCTGGCGGAACACGGGTTCGATGCGACGGCGCTGGCATGCGACCTGGCGGTTTCCCTGCCGTCCTTGGGTTTTCTGTACTTGCTTGGCATCCCCGTAGCCGTATTGGCGGGAATCTTCTTCGTGGGTGCCGGGGAGCGTGCCCGCCAATAGCGTCGGTTGCCTGGCCCGCCCGATTGGCCGGGGGAGGTGATTACCGCCGTTTTCCGGGAGACCACTCCAGGAGCCGGACATGCGCGCATTGCTAGCGGGATTGATCCTGGCCGCCGGCCAGGTTGCCGGGGCTGCTCCCGGGGTCTCCACCGGTTCGTCCTCCGCGGCGGCAACGCCGCAGGTGCCGGGTGGCTATCCCCCCGCGCGCCGCACCGACGTCGTTGACACCTTCCACGGCGTCGAAGTGCGCGACCCGTACCGCTGGATGGAGGACTTGCGCAGCCCCGAGCTGGCCGCCTGGATCGAGGCGCAGAACCAGCGCGCCGAGCCGGGCCTGCGCGGCGAGCCCGCCTATGCCCGGGCGCTCGCGCGAATGAAGGCGCTCGAAAACCTCTATCCCACCCAGGAGCCGGGCCGCGAGGCCGGTGGCCGGACCTTCTTTCGCACGCTGGTCGACGAACGGATCCACCTGATGGTGCGTGGCCCCGGCGACGCCGCGCCGCGCACGCTGGTGGATGCCGCGGCGCTGGGCGAGGGCGGCATGGTGCGCGCCTTCGTGCCCTCGCCGGACGGGCGTCGCGTGGCCTACATCATCAATCGCAACGGCGCCGACTGGGGCGAGATCCGCCTCCTGGACGTGGACGCGCCGGAGGCGCCGATCGCGGTGCTGGCGAACATCCGCTTCGAAGGCCCGATGCAATGGTCGGCGGATGGCGACGGCCTGGTCTACCGCCGCTTCGCGCCGCCGCGCGATGGCCGCCCCGAGGCGCCCGCCGAGGATCCCGCGCTCTACCTGCACCGGCTGGGCACGCCGGTGGCCGACGATGTCCGGCTGTTCTCGCTGCCGGAGGACCGCAGCGACTGGAGCCTGGCATTCGACCTGCCGGGCGATCGCCGGCAGCTGTTCGCCTCGGTCGAGCGTGGCCCCTGGCATGACGGCAACCTCGGCGGCTCGCGCGCGCAGCTGCACCTGCTCGAGCTCGAGGCCAGCGGCCATCTGCGCAAAGGCGCCAAGCCGCGCGTCCTCACCGAACCGGACGCCGCCTACCGGGTTCTCCACGTCGAGGACGGCCGCGCGCTGGTGTTCACCGACAGGGACGCCCCGCGCCGGCGCGTGGCGTGGATGGACCTGGCCGAGCCCGCGCCCGCGCGCTGGCAGCCGGTGATCCCCGAGGGCGAGGGTGTCCTCACCAACGCGCAGTGGTACGGCGGGCGGCTGGTCGCCCACTCGATCGAGAACGTGCACAGCGTGCTGCGCGTGTTCGATGCCGACGGCAAGTCCTTGGGCGACGTCGCGCTGCCCGGCACCGGCGTGGTGCAGGGGCTCTACGGCGGTGCGGATTCACCGCGGGTGAGCCTGCTGTACTCGGGCCTGCTGCAGCCGCCGGTGCTGCTGCAGCATGACCTGGCCACGGGGCAGACGCGGGTGGAGTCCGAGGCCGAGCAGGCGCCGGACCTGTCCGCGTATGAAGTGAGCCAGGAGTGGTTCGCGTCTAAGGATGGCACCCGGGTGCCGATGTTCATCGTGGCCAGGAAAGCCGTGGCCCGCGACGGCAGCCATCCGACGCTGCTCTACGGCTACGGGGCCTCGGGCACGTCCGAGCTTCCGTACTTCCGCGAGGACGCGCTGGCGTGGGTGCAGCTGGGTGGCATCTACGCCATCGCCAACCTGCGCGGCGGCGGCGAGTTCGGCCGTGCCTGGTACGAGGCGGCGATCCGCGAGCGCAAGCAGACCACGTATGACGACATGATCGCGGCGGCGGAACACCTGGTCGCCAGCGGCAGGACGGGCCCGAAGCGGCTGGCGATCGCCGGTGCCTCGAATGGCGGCATGCTGGTCACCGCGGTGATGGTGCAGCGGCCGGATCTTTTGGCCGCCGTGCTGGCCGACGTGCCGGTGACCGATGCCATGCGCCGGCACATCGCCGGCAACGGCGCGCAGCAGGTGGACCAGTGGGGCACGCCCGCCGACGCCGACGTCTTCCCCGCGTTGCGCGCGTATTCGCCGCTGCACAACCTGGCGCCGGGCACCTGCTATCCCGCGACCCTGGTCACCACTTCGCACGACGACCAGCGGCTGCCGGCCTGGCACGCCTACAAGTTCACCGCGGCGCTGCAGGCGGCGCAAGGCTGCGAAACGCCGATCCTGATGCTGTCGCGCGCGTCGGGTGGCCACGGCGGTGGCGGCGTGTCGGGCTGGATGGACAGCGTGGCGATCCAGTACGCGTTTCTCGCACGGGTGTTGGGATTGGGCGAGGCGGGGGACGACGGGTCGGGGACGGGCGGCGGGGATTGAGCCTGCTTTCCGCGCCGCACTTTTTCCTGCCGATCACGCCGCCGTCCGCCTGCATCCGGCTACCGGTTGAAGCCTGGTAGTCACGGTGTGGCGGGTGCAGGCCCGCGCCTCCGGTGCGGGCTGCTGATTTCCCGGATTGAGTTCAGGCGAAATCCTACGCACGGATTGGGTAGCGGCGGATTTCTGCACGTTTGTCCCCGCGGGATGATGGCAGCCATCGGATATCGATGTGGCTGGAGCGACAGGCATGCAGTGGACCCGCGCCCGGAGGGTCGTCGTGTTGGTCTCGATGTTGTTGGCGGTGGCGGTGGCGGTGGCGCTGGCGGCGCGTGCCGATGCCGCGTCACTCTTCAAGTGCAGCGACCGGCATGGCCGCGTCAGCTACCAGTCGGCGCCATGCGCGCCGGGCGATACGCAGGTGTGGGAGCGCGCTGTGGCGGCGGATCATCAACCCGCGTCGGCCCCGGGTGCCGGCAGCCCTACGGTGCGGAGCGCGCCGCGGGTGTCAGGCGAGGAGGTATCCCGCACCGTGGCCAGGCCGCCTCGCCAGGCGCGCGCCGTGCCGCGCGCCAGCGCGCCGCGGAAGTCGGCGTCGCGAGCCTGTCAAAGTGCGAAGGCCGCCGATGCGGCCTATCGCGCGCAGCCGCTGTCGCGGGTGAAGCATGACGGGCTGCGTCGGCACGGGGATCGGATCCGGCTGGCTTGTGGTCCGGGATGAACGCCGTGGCGTCCATCGCGAGGGCGAGGCGGGCCGCCCCCTTTGTCCGCCTAGCTGCCGGAGATCCAGCCCCAGACCGCTGCGCCGGCAATCACCGCGGGAATCAGCAGCCGCGCCTTCGAGGCGAACAGCAGCGCCAGCACGGTGGCGAACAGCGCCCACGCTTCGAAGCTGGTCAGGCTGACGCGCATCAGCGCGATGGTGGTGCCGGCGATCAGGCCGACGACGCCGGCCGTGACGCCCTCGAGGAACTGGCGCGCGCGCGGCTGGTGCACGAGCCGCTCCAGCGGTTCGTGCGCCACCAGGGTGAATGCGAAAGCCGGCAGGAAGACGCCCGCGGTCATCGCCACGGCGCCCCAGGGCCCGCCGCCGACGTAGCCGACGAAGGTGGCGAAGATCACCAGCGGCGCCGGCAGCAGGCCCGACAGCGCCAGGCCGTCAAGGAACTGGCCGTTGCTCATCCACGCGCCTTGCGTCACCGCGTCGCGCTGCAGGAAGGGAATCACGGTGTAGGCACCGCCGAAGGTCAGCAAACCGGCTTTCAGGCCCGCCCAGAACAACAGCCATGCCGACACCGTGCCCGGGTCGACGGCCGGGCCCGCGATCCCGGAGAGGCTCAGCGTGTCCATTCCCGCCAGCCCGCCGTGACGCACGGCGGACGCCACCGCGGCGGCCGTGATCAGCGCGATCACCCCGAGGGCGCTGGCGCGCAGGCCACGCCGCGCCGCCAGGTAGGCCACGCCGCCGCCCGCCAGGATCCATCCGAAGTGCAGGCCCGCCAACTGCGCGAATCCCGCCACGATCGCGATCGTCCACAGCCAGCGATCGGTGACCACGTGCCCGCCGATGCGCAGCACCGCCCGCAGCACCAGCGCCGCCACTGCCACCTGCACCGCGGCGAACACGGCCTGCAGGCCTTCGATGCCCAGCCCGTACCCGACGTAGGCCCAGGACAGCGCGAACATCAGCACGAAGCCCGGCAGCATGAAGCCCAGCCCGGCCAGCAGGCCGCCCAGCCGTCCGCGCGCCAGCATGCCGAAGTAGACGCACAGCTCGTGCGCCTCGGGGCCGGGCAGCACCTGGTACACCGCCAGCGCGCGATTGAAATGGTCGCTGTCGACCCAGCGCTCTTCGTCCACCAGCGCGTGGCGGATCATCGCGATCTGCACCACCGGCCCACCCCAGGCCAGCGCGCCGAAGCGCAGGAAGCGCAGGAAGACCTGCACCAGGGTCTGGTGCGGGATGCGCGGCGCGCTCGACAATTACTTCGGCATCGCGTGCGCGCCGACCAGGATCATCCGCACCATCGTGGTCAGCTGGTCCACGAGTTCGGCGTCGCGCTCGGGCGGCAGGTCGAGGGCGGTGGCGCCCATCGCGAAGGCGAGGCGCGTGATGGCCTTGGCGGCCAGCGCGGGCTCGGCCATCGGGCGGTTGCGCAGCTTGGCGAAGCGCACCAGGTCGTGGTGCAGCTCGTCCTCGAAGAAGCCCAGCTCGCGGTCCACGGCGCGCTTGAAGGCGTCGGAGCCGACGGTGCCCTCGCGCAGCAGCACGTGCAGCAGCTTGTCGTCGGCGCGCACCTGTTCGATGAAGGCCTCGACCGAGCCGCGGACCACGCCGTGCTCGGCCTCGGCGCGATGGCGGGCGGCGCCGACGATCTTTCGCAGGCTCTGGCCGGCGACGTCGATCAGGGCCACGGCCAGTTCATCCACGTCGCGGAACTGGCGATAGAAGCTGTTGGGGGCGATGCCGGCCTCGCGGGCCACTTCGCGCAGGCTCAGGCTGGAGACGCTGCGGTGCGGGCCGATCAGGCGCAGCGCGGCGTCGAGCAGGTCGGCCCGGGTGATCGGGGTGCGCCGGACCGGATGCAGGTCGGCGTCGGCGGCGGAAGAGGTGGACGTCACGGGCGGGCCGACTCGGGGTAGGGGGCCATCATAGCGGCGCCACGGATATACAGCTGTATAGACACGCGTATGCGGCTATGTATAATGCCGCCCATGCGACCCGATCCCCTCCCTGTCCCGGCCCCGACCCGCTCCTCCGGGCGCCGCGCCCGCGCGCCCTTCGTGTCACCGGCCCTGTTCGACTTCTGGGCGCAGCGGCTGTCGCCGACCTGGAGCTGGGATCGCCCGCTGGCCCGGATCGTGGCCCGCGAACGGGCCGCCTCCGACGCGGTGAACCTTGTCCTGAGGCCGAACCGGCATTTCCGCGGCTTCCGGCCGGGACAGCACGTGAACCTGGGCGTCGAAGTGGACGGCCGGCGCCTGGTGCGCAGCTACAGCCCCAGCGCCCCCGCGGCCGCGGACGGCAGCTTCCGCATCACGGTCAAGGCGATCGAGGGCGGCAAGGTGAGCCGCTTCCTGCACGAGCACGCCAAGGTCGGCGATGTGGTCACGCTGGGCGAGGCTTTCGGCGAACTGGCGCTGCCGGCCGATGGCCGCAACCCGCGCCTGCTGCTCGCCGCCGGCAGCGGCATCACGCCGATGATGGCGATCTTCGCGGCGCTGGCCGCGCAGCCGGATCCGGCGCCGACCACGCTGCTGTACTCCACGCGCACCCGCGACCAGCGCTGCTTCGTGGACGAACTGCGCGCGATCGCGGCGGCGACCCCGGCGCTGCAGGTCCGCTTCCTGCTGACGCGGGACCGCGCCGCGGCCGGCGACGAAGCGGCCGGCCGCCTCGACGCCGTCCAGCTGGCGCCGTGGCTCGACGCCAGCGCGCACGTGCTGGCCTGCGGCCCGGCCGGCTTCGTGGAAACCGCGGCCGCCTTGATCGCAACGCGCGCCGCCAGCTTCGCCGCCGAATCCTTCTCGCCGCCGGTCTTCGAAAGCACCGACACCGGCACCGTCGAACTCACGCTCGCGCGCAGCGGCCGCACGCTCGCGGTGCCGCGCGGCCAGCCTCTGCTCGATGCGCTCGAGGCCGCCGGCCTCTCGCCCGCGCACGGCTGCCGCCGCGGCCTGTGCAACAGCTGCGCCTGCGGCAAGTCCGCGGGCAGCACCCGCCACCTGCTGACCGGCGAGCTGGAGCACGAGCCCGTCTCCGCCCTGCGCCTGTGCGTGAGCAGCGCGCGCAGCGACCTCGTCCTGGACCTGTGACCCGATGACCGCCAAGCCCAAGAATCGCGCCCTCACGCCCGACGAACTCGACGCCTTCGCCGCCGAGCTCGATGCCCTGCGCGCCCGCACCCTCGCCACCGTCGGCCAGGCCGACGCCGACTACATACGCGCCGTATACCAGGCCGTGCGCTACTTCGGGCTCGCCGGCCGCGTGCTGCTGATGGTCGCGGCGATCGCCGGCGCCTTCGTCACGCCGGTGCTGTGGATCGCCGGCACGCTCGGCGTGCTGTCGCTGGCGCTGTCGAAGATCCTCGAGAACATGGAGCTGGGCCACAACGTCATCCACGGCCAGTTCGACTGGATGAACGACCCGGCGCTGGATGGCCGCACCTACGAGTGGGACATCGCCGGCACCAGCGAGAACTGGCGCAAGACCCACAACTTCCGCCACCACACCTGGACCAACGTGCGCGGACTGGACGACGACATCGGCTACGGCCTGCTGCGGATCTTCCCCGAGCAGCGCTGGCGTCCGTTCTACCTCGTGCAGCCGCTGGTGGCGGTGGTGTTCGCGATCCTGTTCGAATGGGGCATCGCCATCCAGGACCTGCGCCTGGGCCGCTGGTTCGCGGGCAAGAAGAAAACGCGGGAATTGCTCGAAGAGTTCCGCCCGGTGGGCGGCAAGATGGCGCGCCAGGTGCTGAAGGACTACGTGTTCTTCCCGCTGCTGGCCGGCCCGTTCTTCCTGACGGTGCTGGTGGGCAACGTGATCGCCAACATCCTGCGCAACCTCTGGACCTACCTGATCATCTTCTGCGGCCACTTCACCGCCGACGCCGAGACCTTCAGCCGCGAATCGGTGCGCACCGAGGGCCGCGGCGGCTGGTACCTGCGCCAGCTCCGGGGTTCGTCCAACATCGCTGGCGGAAAACTGCTCAACCTGATGTCGGGCAACCTCAGCCACCAGATCGAGCACCACTTCTTCCCCGACGTGCCGGCCAACCGCTACGCGGCGATGGCGGTCGAGGTGCGCGCCATCTGTGCCCGCTACGGCCAGCACTACAACACCGGCTCGCTGCCGCGGCAGTTCGGCCAGGTGTGCTGGCGCATCCTGCGCCACGCGCTGCCCAGCCGCCCGCGCGCCGCGGCCGCCATCGGCGCCACGCAGGCGGCCGGGTAAGAAAATTGCTCATCCGGTTGTGGCGGCGCGGCATAGCCGATAGCGTCGGTACATCAGACGGCTTCCGGGAATGACGATGCGCCACCTGCTGTTGCTCGCCGCGATGCTTTGCGCCGCTGCGCCCCAAGCGGCGCCCCAGGCCCCGGTCCCCGCGGTGCCGGTCATGCGCAGCTTCGCGGCCCATGCCCACGTGTCGGAGGACGGCACGGTCGCTTCGGTGGACGTTGCGCCCGAGGTGCCCGCGCCGCTCGTGGATATCGTGCGGCAGGCGGTAGCGTCGCTAGGCTTCCAGCCGGCGACGGTGGATGGCGTGCCCGCGGCCAGCCGAACGGCGGTGGTCGTGCAGATCGAGCTCACCCCGGGCGAGGCAGGCACGCTGGCCGCGCGCGTGGTCGGCGCCGAGCGTGCACAGGTGCGCATGACCCCGCCCCGATACCCGCGCGAAGCCCTGGTGGCTGCCATCAGCGGTCGCGTGATCCTGGAACTCGCGGTGTTGCCGGACGGTCGCGTCGACCCGGCCCGGAGCCGCGTCAGTGAGGTGGAGCTGTCCCGCTATGGCGCCGCGTCCCGCCGTGGCCGCGTGTACGCACAGCAGCTGTCCGAGGCGTCGCTCCAGGCCGCGGCCGATTGGGTCGTCCAGGTCGAGGAAGTGGCCGGAGTGGCACAACCGACCCACATCGAGACGCCCGTGCTGTTCTGCGCCGCCATGGGTAAAACGCCCGGTGATTGTCCTGGGCTGGAGCCCCGTGCGCCCGGGCAGCCGCGCCGTGCCGCGGATCCCCGGGTCCGGCTGGCGCAACTGCAGGCGTCGCCCGCGGGTCCCGACGCCTGAAACCGCCCCCGGCTGGCCGCTCGTCAGCCCCAGGCCACCACGCGCCCCATTTCCGCCCAAAGTGTGAACCAGTTCACGTTTTCCGCGTGAAGAAGTCCGGTTAATGGCGCGGGGAAAACGGGGAAGCGCCATGACGCCGGTTTACATCGCGGAGAGCGAGCTGGACGCCCAGCTCGTGCAGGACCTGCTGCTGGGCTCGGGCATCACGGCCCACATCTTCGGCCCGAACGTGGCCGGGGCCATTCCCGAAGTGCCGGCCACCGGCTTGATCCGGGTGGTGGTGGAAGACAGCGAGGCCGACCTGGCCCGCGCGCTGATCCAGCACCTTGAATCCAGCCCGGCGGCGGACGAGGACGACGCGGGTTTCCTGCTCGACAGCCAGAGCCTTTGACGGTTGCGACGCGCGCCGGCGCGGCCCGCTATGCTCGGGCCTTCCCTAGCCGCTCCGGAAGTTCGCATGGACCGCCGCCATTTCCTCGCCAGCAGCGGTCTCGCCGCTGCGTCCACGCTGGTGCCGCCTGCCATCGCCAGCACGGGCGCCGGAGCCACGGATCCGGGGCTTGCCACGCGCCTCGTCAATTTCAGCACCGAGGGCCTGGGCCTGACGCCGGTCGAGTACGCCGCGCAGCTGCAGGCCGTGGCGGCCGCCGGACCGCTGGTGCCGGACAACTACTCGCTGGGCGGCGCCATCGAAGCGCTGGAGAAACAGTTCGCGACCCTGCTCGGCAAGCCCGCGGCGATGTTCCTGCCCACCGGCACGCTCGCCAACCTGGTCGCGGTGCGCACGCTGGCCGGGCCGGATCGCCGCGTGCTGGTGCAGGCGGAAAGCCATCTCTACAACGACAGCGGCGACGGCGCCCAAAGCCTGGCCGGCCTGAACCTGGTGCCGCTGGCCGAGGGCGAAACCGGCCTCACGCTCGAGGCGGTGCAGCGCTGGGTGGCGCGTTCGGACGGCGGCCGCGTGCGTAACCCGGTCGGCGTGATCTCGATCGAGAGCCCGGTGCGCCGCCGCGACCACGCCCGCGTCGATCCCGCGGAGATCGAGCGCATCAGCACGTGGGCGCGCGCGCAGGGCATCCGCCTGCACCTCGACGGCGCGCGCCTGTTCAACCTGCCGCACGCGACGGGCCGTTCGCTGGCCGAACTCACCGCGCCCTTCGATACCGTGTACGTGTCGCTGTGGAAGCACTTCAACGGCGCCTCGGGCGCGATCCTCGCCGGCGACGCGGCGTTCATCGACGGGCTCTTCCACGTGCGCCGCATGTTCGGCGGCGCGCTGCCCGCGGCCTGGCCGCAGGTGGCGCTGGTGCCGGGTTACGCGGCGACCTACCTCGACGATTACGCCGCGGCCTGGCGCGTCGCCGACGAACTGATCGAATGCCTGCACGCCGACGGCCGCTACCGTGCGCGCAAGCTGCCCGATGGCACCAGCCGCTTCTTCCTCGCGCCCGAAGGCGGTGCCCGCGACGCGCTGGCGATGCGTGCCCGCGAACAGGGCGTGCGGATCCCATTGGCCGCGCCCGGGGCAACGGAGTTCACGCTGCAGGTGAATCCGACGCTGCTGCGGCGCCCGGCGGCGGAGATCGCGGCGGTGTTGCTGGACGCCCACGCGGCCTGATCGGCCCGCGCAGGCCGCCGTGATCGCGGAGGACGGGCCTCGCGCCGGTCGCCGCCGCCACACGCTGCCTGAACGCCACGCGCTGGCCGCGCGCCCCGCGTTCGCGGCACCGCGGGGCAGCCGATATCATCGGGGCCTGCCTTCCGGCCCATCTGCGCCGGCCGCCACCGATTCCGGGACTTTCCGCATGCCAACGATCCGCCGCCGCGCCTCCCTCGTCCTTGCCCTCGGCCTCGCGCTGTCGCCCGCGGCGTTCGCGCAATCCGTCGACCAAGCGCTGGAGCAGGCCCGGGCACTGGAGGCGGAGTCGAAGTTCGCGCAGGTCATCGACGTGCTGGCGCCGCACCGCGAGGCGGCGCGCCCCGAGGTGGACTACGCGCTTGCCTACGCCCATCTCAATCGCCAGCTGCAGGGCGCCGCCACCGCCACCGCGGCCGAGGACTACGCGCAGGCGCTGCGTCTCGCCAATCGCGCCGCGGCGAAAGACCACGGTCCTTCGCTCTACCTGCTGTCGCTGATCCATGGCAACGGCTGGGGCGTGCCGGCGGATGCCGCCCAGTCGCGCGCCTTCCTCGAGCGTGCCGCCAAGGCCGGCGACGTCGTCGCGCGCGCCGACTACGCGGTGATGCTCTACCAGGGTCGCCTCGGCCTGCCGCGCGATGTCGCCACCGCCTGCGCGCTGTTCGCCGAAGTGCTGGTGAAGGAAGAAGTCGGCATGATCGCCAGCTACTACCTCGGCCTGGCCACCGCCCGCGGCGAGTGCGGCCTGGGCCCGGACATGGCCAAGGCGCTGGCGCTGATCCGGCGCGCGGCCGACGCCGGCGTCACCGAGGCCGAGCGCGACATGGGGCGCGCGTTGCAAACCGGCGACGGCATCGCCCGCAACCTCGACGCGGCCCTGGTCTGGTACGCGCGTGCCGCCAACAAGGGCGATGCCTTCTCGCTGTGGCGGCTGGGCATGGCGCACGTGCGCGGCCAGGGCAGGCCGCTCGACATCGTGCTGGGGGTGGACTACCTCAAGCGCGCCGTGGATGCCGGCAGCCCCGACGCCATGGCCAGCCTGGCGGCGCTGCTGGCCGCCGGCGACGGCGTGGCCCAGGATTTCGGCATGGCGCGCGCGCTCTACCAGCGCGCCGCCCGCGCCGGCCAGCCGCAGGCGCACCGCGACCTGGCCCTGATGCACCTCGCCGGGCAGGGCGCACCGGCCGATCCCGCGCAGGCCTGGGTGAACTACCAGAAGGCCGTCGCGCTGGGCCACGCCCCGGAGCCCAGGCTCGACGCGGCGATCAAGGCCGCGATGTCGCCGGCCCAGGCCCGCGAGGCCGAGGCCGAGCTCGCGCAGTGGCGCCAGTCGCGGCCGTGACTCCCGTCTACGAGGCCGAGAGTGGCATCGACGCGCAGCTGGTCTGCGACCTGCTGCTCAGCGCCGGCCTCGACGCGCTCGTGTTCGGCGCCGACCTGGCCGGCGGCATCGGCGAGCTGCCGGCCGCGGGCCTCGTGAGGGTTTGGGTCGCGCCCGACCAGGTCGAGCGCGCGCGCGCCCTGATCGATGAATGGCAGGCGGGCGGCATTCCCGACGAGGACGAACTCAACCGCCTCGCGGACAGCGGCACCGGCAACGGCGAGCTGTGGGCCTGATGGGCGCCCTGGTGCGCAGCCTCGCGCCCGCCGACCTCGCCGACCTGGCGCGGGCGAAGGCGCTGCTGGAATCGCCGTCGCTGGCGATCCAGCTGGCCAACGCCGTGGGCTCGCCGGTGGAATACCTGCTCACGACGAAGCTGCCGCGCGCGGCCAGCGGCCTGGTGGATCGCGCCGCGCGGCGCGCCGTCGAGGCCGGTTACAAAGCGGCGACCTGGACCTTGGGTGGCGATCGCACCGGCACCCGGGCCAGCGAGCGGATGCACAAGGTCGCGGTGGTCGGCAGCGGCGCGGTCGGCGGCTTCTTCGGCCTGCCCGGGCTGCTGGTGGAGCTGCCGGTGACCACCGCGACCATGCTGCGCTCGATCGCCGACATCGCCCGCAGCGAGGGGGAGTCGCCGACGGACGTGGCCACGCGGCTCGCCTGCATCGAGGTGCTGGCGCTGGGCGGCAGCCGCCGCGACGACGATGGCGCCGAGACCGGCTACTTCGCCACCCGCGCGGCGCTGGCGCAGCAGGTCAGCGCGGTGTCGGGCCACCTCGCGCAGCAGGTCGCCGCCGGCGGCGCGCCGGCCGTGCTGCGCGTGATCCACGCCGTGGCCAGCCGCTTCTCGATCCCGGTGTCGCAGAAGGCGCTGGCCCAGGCCGCGCCCTTCGTCGGCGCGGCCAGCGGCGCCGCGCTCAACTACGTTTTCATCAGCCACTTCCAGAAAGCGGCCCGCGGCCACTTCATCATCCGCCGCCTCGAGCGCGCCTACGGACCGGCCCTCGTTCGCGCGAGATACCTGGCGCTGGAGTAGGGACAGGAAGCGGATTTTGACGCGGATTGACGCGGATGAACGCGGATAGAGCGTAAAGAGGGTTTGGTCCTCGCCAGCGCAATCGGTGTGCGAGGACTCATTCCGAAGGCTTTGGCTTTATCCGCGTTTATCCGCGTCAATCCGCGTCAAAAAATCACGCCCCATCCAACAACGCCTGCAGCGTGGCCGCGTTGCGCTGCCCCTGGTCGCCGTAGTTGTTGTTGAAGATGGCGTGGGTTTCGCCGGCCAGGCTGGCGGTTTCGCGCAGCGGGGCGACGAGTGCGCCGAGTTCGGCGTCGCTGTAGTCGTAGTTGAAGCGATCCGACGCGGCCTCGCCGCCGATGTTCCAGGTGGCGGCGTTGCGGCCGTGCAGGCGCAGGATCGCCAGCTTCGGCGAGGTCACGGCCCACACGGTGGGAATGCTGTTCTCGAAGCCCTGCGGCTCGTCCACCACCACGTGGGTCAGGTCGTGCGCACGCTCGAAGGCCAGGGTGTCCCCGGCGGCGTCGCCCTCGAACCACGAGCGGTGTCGGAATTCGACCGCGAGGTGGTAACCCGCGAGCCGCCGTTGGCATTCGAGGATGTGGTCCTGCGCACGTGCGCTGCGCGTCACCCACGGCGCGAACTGGAAGTGCAGGGCGCGCAGCTTGCCGGCCTCGCGCAGCGGACGCACCGCGTTCTCGAAGCGGTGCCAGAGCAGGTCACGGATCTCGGCGGGCGTGTCCTTGTAGTACAGGTTCTTCTTCACGGCGAAGTGACCGGCCAGCGCCTGCTGCACGTCCTTGGGCAGCGCCTTGGCCGGCGTCTGGTGGCCGGTGAACAGGCGGAAGGCCTTGAGGTTGAAGGCGAAGTCGTCGGGCGTGCGCTCGACCCAGGCGTGCGCGTTCCGCGCCGAGGGCAGGGCGTAGTAGCTGCTGTCCACTTCCACCAGCGGGAACTTGTCGGCGTAGTAGCGCAGCCGCCCCTCGGCGCTGGTGCAGCCGGGCGGGTAGAAGCGCTTGCACTGGATCAGGCTGGGATCGGTCCAGCTGGCGGTGCCGACGCGGATGCGATGTCCGTCCATTCCCGAAGCCTACGCCCATCCCTGTAGGAGGGCCTTCAGGCCCGAAGCTTTTCGGCGGAGAGCTTCGGGCCTGAAGGCCCTCCTACAGCGCGAGGTGGAGGCAGAGGGCGGCCAGGCTGCGCAGGTCCTGGGCGTTGTGCTCGGCGACGCGGCGCAGGTCGCGGGCGCTGCCGCCGCGCAGGTAGTCGAGCCAGGCGCGCGGGGCTTCCGCGCCGGGCAGGTCGTCTTCGCGGACCACGCCCAGCACTTGCCGTTCGATCGTGCCGAGGCGGCAGTTTTCCCAGCGGCCTTTCCAGCGACGACGGCTCGGGTGCAGCAGGTCGAGGTGCGGCCGGCCGGGCAGCGGGCTGGGCAGGCGGGCCAGGCGGTAGCGGGTGTTCAGCAGCGGCGCGTCGTAGCACTTGCCGTTGTAGCTCACCAGCACCGTGTCGGGTTCGAGCCACGCGGCGAAATGGCGCAGCATCGCCGCTTCGGCCGTCAGCGTGGTGATGGTGAGCTGGCGCAGGCGCAGGCCGTCGGGCCGCCAGTCGGCGGCGCCGATCATGAAGGCGCGGGTGCCGGTGCCGCCGGCCAGGCCGGTGGTTTCGGTGTCGAAGTGCAGCAGGTGCTCGCGCGGGATCGTGCCGAGCTTGCCGAAGCCGGCGTCGATCGCGGGCGGGACGTCGCGCCAGGGCGTAAGCTGCTCGACGTAGTGCAGGCCGGCCTCGATTTCCTCGCCAGGCACGCGGCGGTCGCTGGCCAGGGCTTGCGGCAGCGGTGCGGGCCGCGGCAGGCGGAGGCGTTCGCGCAGGCCCAGCAGGCGGCGGATGTGTTCGGGCACTTCGCTTCGCGGCGCGCGGACGGCATCGACGGCGACGGCCTCGGAAGGCCGCGCCATCGCCGCCGCCGGAACCGGCGGTGCCACCGTGCCGGCCTGCTGGCGCAGTTCGCGCAGGCGCTCGAGCGTCGCGCTCACGGCGTCGTGCTTCGGCTGGCGAGGCAGCCCGCGGCGACCGTCGCGGGGTCAGGCGCGGTATCTGGTTCCGACACGGGAACGGAACCTGACCCCGTTCTCGTGGCTTCGAGCAGGGCCAGGACCTGGTCGGCCAGGGATTTGGGCGGCGCGACCGAGGTTTCGTCGGCGGCGAGGACGGGGCCGACGCAGGCGGGGCAGCCGGCGGCGCAGTCGCAGCCGGCCAGCAGGTCGCGCGCCTTGCGCACCAGGTCGTCGCGGCGCTGGTGCAGGGGTTCGCTCAGGCCGATGCCGCCGGGGTAGGCGTCGTACAGGTATACGGTGGGCACGAACTGGTCGGTGGCCGCCGGATCCATCGGCCGGCCGTCGCCGCCGCGCAGCTGGCCGCGGCCGCGCCCGTCGGACGAGGCGAACCAGGCGCCATCGCCGCTGCCCACCGCCTTCTGCAGGTCGCGCGCCTCGGCCATCACCGACACGCTGGCGACGAGGTGCAGCGCGTAGGCCGCGCCGAGGAAGCCGTCGAGCGCCGCCTGCCGCGAAGTGAACGCCGCCTCCAGCACCTCCTGCGGCAGCTGCCACCACACCGCCGTGGTGTGCAGCTCCTGGTCGGGCAGGGTGACCGGCCCGTAGCCGATGTTCTCGTGCGTGTAGTAGCGGATCTTCTTGTAGCCCGACACGCGCCGCACCACGTGCACTTCGCCGTGGTGGCAGCTGCCGTCGCCGGCGATCGCGCCGTCGAAGCGTTCGAGCACCTTCAGCTTCGTGTAGTCGATCGCGTCGGTGTAATAGTCCACGTGGGTGCGGGTGACGTAGGCCTTGCGGCCGTCCCAGTCGAGTTTTTCCACCTGGTAGGGCACGGACTGCACCATGTGGATCGCGCCCTCGTACAGCGTGAGCGCCGCGGCGCTGTAGTCCACTTCCGCGAGGATGGTCTGGCGGCCATCGGTGCGGTCCACCACCACGAAGTTGCCGTCGGCCACCGCCCGCAGGCTCACGGCATTGGCCGGGTAGCTGTCGGCGATCCACTCCCAGCGCCCGCCCTCGCCGTGCAGCACGCCGGTTTCGGCCAGCAGCTCGAGGTAGGGCTGGGCATCGACGGGGCCGAAGGTTTCGCCGCGCAGGAAGGGCAACTCGAAGGCGGCGCAGCGGATATGGTCGAGCAGGATCAGCGGCTGGTCGGCGTGCAGGCGCGCGTGTTCGGGCGGCGCGCCCTCGAAGAACTCCGGGTGCCGCACCAGGTACTGGTCGAGCGGGTCCGAGCTGGCCACCATCACGCCCAGCGCCGCCTGCTGCCGGCGCCCCGCGCGGCCCAGCCGCTGCCAGGTGCCGGCGATCGAACCGGGATAGCCATTGAGCACGACGACATCGAGCGAGCCGATGTCCACGCCCAACTCCAGCGCCGAGGTGCTGACGATGCCGTCGATGCGCCCCGCGCGCATGTCGCGCTCGGCCGCGCGGCGCTCGTTCGGCAGGTAGCCGCCGCGGTAGGCGCGGATGCGCGGCGGCTTGCGCGGGTCGTGGTCGAAGACGTCCTTGAGGTACTTGGTCAGCACCTCCACCATCGTCCGCGACTGCGCGAACACCAGCGTCTTGAGCCCGGCCTTGATCGCCAGCCGCGCGATGCGGTTGGACTGCGAGCGCGCCGAGGCGCGCAGCCCGAGGTCGGGGTTCACCACCGGCGGGTTCCACAGCATCACGGTCTTGTCGCCGGTGGGCGCGCCGGATCGGGTGATGGCCGTGACGCGGTCCTCGATCACCGCCTCGGCGTGTTCCTTCGGGTTGCCGATGGTGGCCGAGCACAGGATGAACTGCGGCTTCGCGCCGTAGAACGCGCAGACCCGCTTCAGCCGCCGCAGCACGTTGGCCAGGTGCGAGCCGAACACGCCGCGGTAGCTGTGGATCTCATCAATCACCACGTACTGCAGGTTCTCGAAGAACTGCGCCCACTTGGTGTGGTGCGGCAGGATGCCCTGGTGCAGCATGTCGGGGTTGGAGACCACGATGTCGCCGTGCAGGCGCACGGCCTGGCGGGCATCGCCGGGCGTGTCGCCGTCGAAGGTGTAGGCGCGCACGCCGAGGTTGCCGGCGGCGTTGAGTTCGAGCAGCTCGGCCACCTGGTCCTGCGCCAGCGCCTTGGTCGGGAACAGGTACAGCGCCTTGGCCTGTTTGCGCATCGCCGCGGCCACCACCGGCAGCGTGTAGCACAGCGTCTTGCCCGAGGCCGTGGGCGTGACCACCACCGTGTGCTCGCCGCGCTGCGCTGCCGCCCAGGCCTCGGCCTGGTGGCTGTAGAGCCGCTCGATGCCGCGGCTGCGAAGCGCCGCCGCCAGCGCCGGCGGCAGGTCGACGGGGAAGGGCGCGTACTCGCCTTCACGCCCGGGCAAGTGGAAGCAGCCGGTGATGCGGTCGCCGTACTTGTGCCCCAGGCGCGAGGCCAGGGCCTGCGAGGTCTTCTCGGGCACCGGCAGCAGGCCGGTGGCGTGGCGGTGCGGCGCGAGCTGGGTGGCGGGAGGCATGTCGGTGGGCCGCGGTGAGGGATCGCCAGCACACCGCATGCCTGTCTCACGCCATGAGAATGGCGCAGGGCGCGCTCGTCGCAGCGTCCCGTCCCCCGCCAGGCCGCGGGCCATGACCATCGGCCGCTTGCACTCGGCGCGACAAGGCATAGGCTGGGCACGGGCAGCCAGGACGACGTGGACGTGAAGGCATCCGGCGTGAAGACATGGCGCATCCTCGGCATCGGCCTGGCCGGGCTTCTGCTCGCCGCCTGCGCTGGCGCGCCGCCGCGGACCGGCGGCAACCCGATGTTCCTCGACGACCGCTTCGCGCCGCCCTCCGAGCCGATCGGCGCCAGCGACCTGTTCGCGCTCAGCCCGGCGATGGAGGACTACCTCGCCACCGAGATCGCCAGCCGCCAGCGCAGCAGCGCCCGCCAGCACGCGCTGGTGGATGCGCTCTACTCCAGCGCCCAGCTCAAGCTCGAGTACGACTCCACCGTCACCCGCAACGCCGCCGAGGCCTTCGACGCGCGCTCGGGCAACTGCCTGTCGCTGGTGCTGATGACCGCGGCCTTCGCCAAGGAGCTGGGCCTGCAGGTGCAGTACCAGGTGGTGTTCTCCGAGCAGGCGGCCTCGCGCAGCGACGGCATCGTGTACCTCAGCAACCACATCAACCTGACCCTGCGCCCGACCGCGCCGGAAGGCCGCCTGGTCAACCTCGCCAACGAGCCGCTGACCGTGGATTTCATTCCGGCCGAAGGCCAGGGTCGGCAGCGGGCCCGCGTGGTGCGCGAGGCCACCATCGTCGCGATGTACCTCAACAACAAGGCCGCCGAATCCCTGCGCGCGCGCCGCCTGGACGACGCCTACTGGTGGGCGCGCGCCGCGATCGAACAGGACCCGGGCTTCCTCACCGCGCAGAACACGCTGAGCGTGATCTACCGCCGGCGCGGCCACCTGGCCGAGGCCGAGCAGCTGCTGCGCAACGCGGTCGAACTCGAGCCGGGCAATGCGGTGCCGATGTCGAACCTCTCGCGCCTGCTCAAGGCCAGCGGCCGCACCGACGAGGCCGCGCGCCTGGACGAGCGGCTGCGCCGCATCGAGGCGGTGCCGCCCTTCCACTACTTCGACATCGGCCTGCAGGCCATGGCCGAGAAGAAGTACGAGCTGGCGCGCCAGAACTTCGAGAAGGAAGTCGAGCGCGCCGCCACCCACCATGAATTCCACGCCTGGCTGGCGGCCGCGCTGTTCGAGCTGGGCGAGGTGGACGCGGCCCGCCGGCACCTGCAGATCGCGCTGGAGAACAGCACCACGCCGGCCGACCAGGCCCTGTACGAGTCGCGCCTGGAAGCGCTGCGGCCGCGCCAGCGCACGCTGCGGTAGCGCGCCGCCGCCCGGCCGTGACCTTCGGCAGGGGGTGGGGCGTGACGCGGCGTTTACATTCGCGGCGGCATCGTCCGCCTTTCCCTTGAACCGTCCGGCGTCCCCCGAGGGCTCGCCGAGCCGGTCTTTCGCCCCGGAGGTCCCGTGAACCGACTCGCTTCCCTCTTCGCCGTGCTCGCGGCCCTCTGCCTGGCCGCGCCCGCCGCGGCGC
This sequence comes from Arenimonas metalli CF5-1, assembly GCF_000747155.1. GTDB lineage: Bacteria > Pseudomonadota > Gammaproteobacteria > Xanthomonadales > Xanthomonadaceae > Arenimonas > Arenimonas metalli. Next base: position 23,884 of record NZ_AVCK01000023.1, read on the forward strand.
AGCGCACGCTCGACTTCGCGCCCTACGCCGTGCCCACCGAGGGCGCCGTCGCCGTGACCGTGCGCCAGGGCGCGCCGCTCGAGGGCGCCTTCGCCGAAGTGGACCGCGCCAGCAACGGTGCGCTGCAGCGCGCGGTGGCCGCCGCCGGCTTCCTCGGCGACCGCGGCGTGGTGCTGAACCTGCCCGGCGTCGGTCCGTATCGCCAGGTGCTGCTGGTGGGCGTGGGCAGCGATGCGCCGAGCGCGCGCCTGCTCGAGGACGTGGGCGGCCTGGTCGGCCAGTGGGGCGTGCTGAGCGCGGTGCCGAAGATCGAGCTGCTCTGGCCCGACGCCACCCTGCCGGCTGCCGGCGCCCATCTCGCGCTGGGCGCGTCCCTGGGCCAGTACACCTTCCGCACCTACCGCAACGCCAAGCCCGGCGCGCCGGTGCTGGGGCAGGGCGAACTGGTGCTGCGCGTGGCCGACGCCGACGCCTCGCGCCGCGCGTGGGACGCCGACTGGAGCGCGGTGGCCGCGGGCGTGCGCTTCTCGCGCGACCTGGTCACCGAGCCGGCCAACACGATCTACCCCGAGTCCTTCGTCGAGCGCACCCGCGCCGCCTTCGCCGGCGTGCCGAACGTGAGCATCGAAGTGCTGGACGTGCCGGCGATGCAGAAGCTCGGCATGAACTCGATCCTGCACGTCGGCCAGGGCAGCCAGCGCCCGCCGCGCCTGCTGGTGGTGCGCTACCGCGGCGGCGCCCGCGACGAAGCGCCGGTCGCCTTCGTCGGCAAGGGCATCACCTTCGATTCCGGCGGCATCTCGCTCAAGGACGCCGCCAACATGTGGCGCATGAAGTACGACATGACCGGTGCGGCCTCGGTCACCGGCACCGTGCTGTCGCTCGCCAAGCGCGGCGCGAAGGTGAACGCGATCGCCGTGGCCGCGCTGGCCGAGAACATGCCCTCGGGCACCGCCGGCCGCCCCGGCGACGTGGTGCGCACGATGAGCGGCAAGACCTACGAGATCATGAGCACCGACGCCGAGGGGCGCATGGTGCTGGTGGACGCGATCTGGTTCGTGCAGGAGCGCGACCGCCCGCGCGTGGTGGTGGACGTGGCCACCCTCACCGGTTCGCAGGTGACGGCGCTGGGCGACGAGTACGCGGGCCTGTTCAGCCGCGACGAAGCGCTGGCCGCCGACCTGCTGGCCGCGGGCACGGCCTCGGGCGAGGACGTGTGGCGCCTGCCGCTGCACCCGAGCTACGCCAAGGACCTGGAGTCGCCGATCGCCGACCTGCGCAACGGCGGCAGCACGCCCGGCGCCGGCGCCAGCGTCGGTGCGTTCTTCATCGGCTCGTGGATCCAGGAAGGCGTGGCCTGGGCGCACCTGGACATCGCCTCGATGGCCTGGCGCGAAGCGCCGGTGCTGCCGACCGTGCCGCTGGGCGCCACCGGCTACGGCGTGCGCCTGCTCGACCGCTACGTGCGCGACCACGTGGAGACCGGCGCGGCCCGCTGAGGGCCGTCGCCATGTGAAGGCGTCGGGCGCGGGGACCCGCGAAAGCGTCGGGTTGTCGGCGGCGGCCGGCTGTGGCTACCCTGCCGTTTCCCTGTCCCCCGGAAACGCGCCCGATGAATCGACTCCTGCTGGCTGCGGCCATCACCCTGGCCGCGGCCCCCGCCGCCCTCGTCGCGCAGGAGGCCCCGGCCGCGCCGGCCGCCGCGAAGGAAACCCCGGGTGCGCTGTTCGGCACCCGCGAGAACATCGAACACGCCGACATCTCGCCCGGCGGCCAGCACGTGGTTTACCTGACGCCGGGTCACGGCCGCGCCACCTCGGTGTACGTGGCCCGGATCGACGGCAGCGCGCCGCCGCAGCTGGTGATGACCTCGGGCGCCGACCCCGACCGCCTGCGCTGGTGCAACTTCGCCACCGACACGCGCCTGGTCTGCCAGATCACCGGCATGGTGGACGAGGCCGGCATCGTGATCCCGTATTCGCGCCTGGTCGCCATCGACACCGACGGCAAGAACGGCGTGATGCTGGGCCAGAAGGGCAGCGTCTACGACGCCCGCCTGCGCCAGTCCGACGGCGAGATCCTCGACTGGCTGCCCGACCAACCCGGTGCGGTGCTGATGACCCGCGACTACATCCCCGAGGCGGGCAAGATGAACACGCGCATGGTGCGCAACGAGGACGGCCTCGGCGTCGACCGCATCGACCTGGCCACGATGGAAGTGAGCCGCGTCGAGGGCCCGGCGAAGGACGCCGATTTCTACCTCACCGACGGCCGCGGCAAGGTCCGCATCAAGGGCTATCGCCCCGGCGTCGGCGCCACCACCCAGCTCGCGAACAAGGTGGTCTACCAGTACCGCGCCGACGGCTCCGACGAATGGCGGCCGTTCTCCACCGTCGAGGACGGCGGTGCCGGCCTGTCGCCGATCGAGGTGGACGCGAACTGCGGCTGCGCCTACGCGCTGCAGCCGCTGGACGGCCGCCAGGCGCTGTACCGCGTGAAGCTCGACGGTTCGATGGCCACCGAGCTGGTCTACAAGAACGACCGCGTGGACGTCGACGGCGTGCTGCGCATCGGCCGCGGTTCCCGGGTGATCGGCGTCACCTACGCCGAGGAGAAGCGCCACGCCATCTACTTCGACAAGGAGTACGGCGCGCTGGCGCGCGGCCTGGGCAAGGCGCTGCCGAACCTGCCGATGGTGGATTTCCTCGGTTCCTCGGCCGACAACAGCAAGCTGCTCATCCACGCCGGCAGTGATTCCGACCCGGGCCGCTACTTCGTCTTCGACAAGACCGCGCGCTCGCTCAACGAGATCCTGTCGGCGCGCCCGTCGCTGGAAGGCGTGGCGCTGGCCAGCGTGAAGCCGGTGAGCTACCCGGCGCGCGACGGCACGGCGATCCCGGGCTACCTGACGCTGCCGCCGGGCAAGGCCGACGCCCGCGGCCTGCCGGCGGTGCTGCTGCCGCACGGCGGCCCCAGCGCCCGCGACGAGTGGGGCTTCGACTGGCTGGCGCAGTACCTGGCGAACCAGGGCTACGCGGTGCTGCAGCCGAACTACCGCGGTTCGGCCGGCTTCGGCGATGCGTGGCTCCAGGAGAATGGTTTCCAGGGCTGGCGCACCTCGATCGGCGACGTCACCGACGGCGCCCGCTGGCTGGTGGCGCAGGGCATCGCCGACGCCGACCGGCTGGCCATCGTCGGCTGGTCCTACGGCGGCTACGCGGCGCTGCAGGCCGGCGTGACCGAGCCGGGCCTGTTCAAGGCGCTGGTGGCGATCGCGCCGGTGACGGACCTGGACAAGCTCAAGTCGGACGCGCGCAACTACGTCGGCCGCAACCTGGTGGTGGAGATGGTGGGCACCGGCAAGCACACCCGCGAAGGCTCGCCGCTGCAGAACGTGGCCAGCCTCCAGGCGCCGGTGCTGATGTTCCATGGCGACCTGGACCTCAACGTCGGCGTCGGCCATTCGCGCCTGATGGACGAGAAGCTGCGCGCCGCCGGCAAGTCCAGCGAGCTGGTCGTGTACGAAGGCCTCGAGCACAGCCTCGTGGACTCGGTGGTCCGGGCGGCGATGCTCGACCGCATCGGCGCCTTCCTGCAGGCCAGCACGGCCAGGTAAAACCGTCGGCGCCCGGCCCCTGCGGCCGGGCGCCGGCGTCGGTCCGCGCGGACCGGCTCATCCGGTGAGACAGGCAAGTGCTTGAATCCCTTGGCGCTTCCGAAGGGGGGTGACATCCGCCCGCCAAGGTGTATAAATATTCACCCATGAGCCCCGACCTCACCCCCCGCCAGCAGGCCCTGTACGACTTCATCGCCGAGCGGCTGCGCACCGAAGGCGCGCCCTCGGTGGCCGAGATCGCGCGGGCCTTCGGCATCCACGACAGCGCCGCCCACAAGCACCTGCGCACGCTCGAGGCCAAGGGCGCGCTGGTGCTGCTGCCCGGGCGCGCGCGCGGCATCCGGCTGCCGGCGGCGGCGCCTTCGCGCAAGGCGGCGCGGCGCGACGACATGATCTCGCTGCCCATCCTGGGCCGCGTGGCCGCGGGTGCGCCCATCGGCGCGGCGGCCGGGCACGAGGGCCAGATGCTGTTCGACCGCGCGGCCTTCTTCCCCCAGCCCGACTACCTGCTGCGGGTGAAGGGCGACTCGATGCGCGACGACGGCATCCTCGACGGCGACCTGATCGCGGTGCACCGCAGCGCCGTGGCCGAGAACGGCCAGATCGTGGTCGCGCGCATCGACGGCGAGATCACGGTCAAGCGCCTCAAGCGCCAGCGCGACCGGCTGCTGCTGCTGCCGCGCAACCCCGATTACGCCCCGATCGAAGTGCCGCCCGACGCCGACTTCGCCATCGAAGGCCTGTACTGCGGCCTGGTGCGCCGGGCCTGAGCATGGGCGCCCTCGTTTCCCTCGACACGCTGCTGGCCGAGCGCCGGCTCTGGCGCGGCCAGCCGACCGCGCGGCCCGCCAGCGCCGAGCCCACCGGCCACGCCGCACTCGACGCCGCGCTGCCCAGCGGCGGCTGGCCCGAATCGGCGCTGGTCGAAGTGCTGCTGCCCGCCGACGGCCTGGGCGAGCTGCGCCTGGTGCTGCCCACGCTGGCGCGGCACACCGGCGCCGGCCGCGACATCGCGCTGGTGGCGCCGCCCTACGTGCCCAACCCGCTGGCCTGGCGCGCGGCCGGCGTCGATGTCGCGCGCCTGCACCTGGTCTCGGCCGATGCGCGCGATGCGCTGTGGGCGACCGAACAGTGCCTGCGCGCGGGCTGCCTGTCGGCGGTGCTGTGCTGGCCGCAGAAAGTGGACGACCGCGCGCTGCGCCGGCTGCAGGTGGCGGCCGAGAGCGGGCAGGCGCTGGTGTTCGCCTTCCGCGATGCGCGCGCCGCGGCGCAGCCTTCGCCGGCGGCGCTGCGGCTGCAGCTCGCCCCGGGCCAGCTGCAGGTGCTCAAGTGCCGCGGCGGCCTGGCGCCGGCGCATCCCGTTCCCTTCCCGCTGCACTGATGCGGGCGCGCGATGCTCTGGGCTTGCCTGCTGCTGCCGCATCTGGCGCTGGACACCGTCCTTCGCCGCCATCCTTCGCCTGAGGAACCGCTGGCGCTGGTCGCGGGGCCGCGGCCGCGGCGGGTGCTGTCGGCGGTGAATGACGCGGCGGCCGCGCGCGGCCTGCATCGCGGCCAGCCGGTGGCGGCGGCCGAGGCGCTGTGCGAAGGCGTGCGGCTGATGGACGACGATCCGGCGCGGCTGGCGCGGGCGCGCGATTTCCTGGCGGCCTGGGCCTATCGCTACAGCTCGCAGGTGAGCACGGCGCTGCCGGGCGCGGTGCTGCTGGAAGTGCAGGGCAGCCTGGGCCTGTTCGGGCCGTGGCCGCGCTTCGAGGCCGCGCTGCGCGAGGACCTGCAGGCGCTGGGCTTCCGGCACCGCATCGCGCTGGCGCCCAGCGCGGTCGGCGCCGCGGTGCTGGCCGCGCACCAGGACGGGCTGGCGGTCACTTCGCACGATGCGCTGCGGCGCGCGCTGGCGTCGGTGCCGGTGGCGCGGGCGCGGCTGCCGGGCGGCGTGGCGCTGGCCCTGTCGCGGATGGCGGTGCGCACGCTGGGGCAGGTGTTCGCGCTGCCGCGTTCGGCGCTTGGCAAGCGCCATGGCGTCGAGCTGCTCGATCATCTCGATCGCTTGCTGGGCCAGGCGCCGGAGGTGCTGCCGCTGTACCAGCCGCCGGACGTGTTCGACGCGAAGATCGAGCTCAACTACGACGTCGAGAGTTCGCAGGCGCTGCTGTTCCCGCTGCGGCGGCTCACGGCCGATCTCGCCGCTTACCTCGCGGGGCGCGACGGCGGCGTGGCGCGCTTCGTGCTGCGGCTGGGGCACGAGGATCGCGACGACACCGAAGTGGTGGTCGGGCTGCTGGCGCCGGAGCGGCAGCCGGGCATGCTGTTCGAACTCGCGCGCGGGCGGCTGGAGCGGGTGGCGGTGCCGGCGCCGGTGCGCACGCTGCGGCTGGTGGCGCGCGAGTTGCCGCCGTTCGTGCCGGCGGCGCGCGAACTGTTCGAGGCGCGGCCGCAGCAGGCGGTCGAATGGCCGGCGCTGCGCGAGCGCCTGCGTGCGCGGCTGGGCAACGAATCGGTGTACGGCCTCGATCCGGTCGCCGACCATCGCCCCGAGCGCAGCTTCAGGCGCCGCGAGGGCGTGGCCGAACCGCCGCCGCCCGCCGGCCCCGCCGGGCCGCGCCCCACCTGGCTGCTGCACCGCCCGATCCCCCTGCGCGACCCGGCCCCACGCCTGCTGGCCGGCCCCGAGCGCATCGAGACCGGCTGGTGGGACGGCGGCGACGTGCAGCGCGACTACTACGTCCTCGAAACCTCCCGCGGCCAGCGCGCCTGGGCCTTCTGCGCCCCCGGCGAGTCCGGCCCCTACATGCTCCACGGCTGGTTCGCATGAAGCAAAAAGCGGTACCGGGTTCATTTTCTTTTTCGATGAGACAGCCTGGCGCACACGCACCAGGCTGTCTCATCGAAAAAGAAAATGAACCCGGTACCGCTTTTTACGCGGAGCTGCATTGTCTTTCGAACTTCAGTTTTTTGCGGGGGGCGAGTTCGGCGAAGGAATTGTTCGCACGGGCGAAGGCGCTGGGGTACCGGGCGCTGGCGATCACCGACGAAGCGTCGATGGCGGGGGTGGTGCGGGCGTTCGAGGCGGCGCGCGAGGCCGGCATCGCGATGATCACCGGCACCGAGCTGCAGCTCGAGCGCGGGCCCAAGCTGGTGCTGCTGGCGGAGACGCTGGCCGGCTACCAGCGCCTGTGCGGCTGGATCACGCTTGGCCGCCGGCGCATGCGCAAGGGCGAGTACCGGCTCACGATGGCCGACCTCACGGGCGACACCACCGGCGTGCTGGCGCTGTGGATTCCCGGCGCCGCGCCCGAAGCCGCGCACGGCGCCTGGGTCGAGGCGAATTTCCCGGGCCGCGCCTGGCTGGCGGTCGAACTGCACCGCGGCCCTGACGACGATGCGCGCCTGCAGCAGCTGCGCGACCTCGGCGCCACGCTGGGCCTGCCGCTGGTCGCCGCCGGCGACGTCCACATGCACGCCCGCGGCCGCCGCGCGCTGCAGGACACCGTCACCGCCATCCGCCACCGCTGCACGGTGCGCGAAGCCGGCGCGCGCCTGTTCCCGAACGGCGAACGCCACCTGCGCCGCCTGGACGTGCTGGCCCGCACCTATCCACCCGACCTGCTGGCCGAAACGACGCGCATCGCCGACCGCTGCACCTTCACCCTCGACCAGCTGCGCTACGAGTACCCGCGCGAAGTGGTGCCCGAGGGCCACACCCCCGCCAGCTGGCTGCGCCAACTCAGCGACGAAGGCGCCCGCTGGCGCTGGCCCACCGGCGTTCCGGACGACGTGCGCCGCAAGATCGACGACGAGCTCACCCTGATCGCTGACCTGCAGTACGAATCGTATTTCCTCACCGTGCACGACATCGTCCGCTTCGCCCGGAGTCGCGGCATCCTCTGCCAGGGCCGCGGCTCGGCCGCGAACTCGGTGGTCTGCTACGTGCTGGGCATCACCGAGGTCGACCCGGCGCGCATCGGCATGCTGATGGAGCGCTTCATCTCGCGCGAGCGCAAGGAGCCGCCCGACATCGACGTCGACTTCGACTCGACAAGGCGCGAGGAAGTCATCCAGTACGTCTACGAACGCTACGGCCGCGAGCGCGCCGCGCTCACCGCCGTGGCCACCACGTACTCCGGCCGCAGCACGATCCGCGACGTCGCCAAGGCGCTGGGCCTCGCGCCCGACCAGGTCGACCGGCTGGCGCGCACGCTCGGCCGCTGGGACAGCGCGCTGCCGGCCGAGGACCGCCTGCGCGAGGCCGGCTTCGACCCGGACAACGCCGCGATCAAGCGCGTGCTGGCGCTCACCGGCCAGCTGCTCAACTTCCCCCGGCATCTCTCGCAGCACCCCGGCGGCTTCGTCATCTCCGATGCGCCGCTGCACACCCTGGTGCCGGTGGAAAACGCCGCGATGCCCGACCGCACCGTCATCCAGTGGGACAAGGACGACCTCGACACGCTGGGCCTGATGAAGGTGGACGTGCTGGGCATCGGCATGCTCGGCGCCATCGCCCGCTGCCTGCAGCTGCTGCGCACCAGCGGCCGGCGCGACCTCACCGTGCAGGACATCCCGGCGGAAGACCCCGCGGTGTACGCCATGATCCAGCGCGCCGACACCGTCGGCGTGTTCCAGATCGAAAGCCGCGCGCAGATGGCGATGCTGCCGCGCCTGAAGCCCGCGTGTTACTACGATCTCGTCGTGCAGGTCGCCATCGTCCGCCCCGGCCCGATCGAGGGAAAGATGGTGCATCCCTACCTGCAGCGCCGGCAGGGCCGCGAGCCGGTGGTGTACCCGTCGCCCGCGCTGGAAAAGGTGCTCCGCCGCACGCTCGGCATCCCGCTGTTCCAGGAGCAGGTGATGCAGATCGCCATCGTCGCCGCCGGCTACACGCCCGGCGAGGCCGACCAGCTGCGCCGCTCGATGGCCGCGTGGAAGCGCCACGGCGGCCTCGAGCCGCACCGCGAGCGCCTGCTGGCCGGCATGCGCGAACGCGGCTACGACGACGCCTTCGCCGAGCGCATCTTCGAGCAGGTCAAGGGTTTCGGCAGCTACGGCTTCCCCGAGTCGCACGCCGCCAGCTACGCGCTGGTGGCCTACGTGAGCTGCTGGCTGAAGTGCCACGAACCGGCGGCTTTCACCTGCGCGCTGGTCAACACGCCCACGCACATGGGCTTCTACACGCCGAACCAGCTGCTGCAGGAAGTGCGGCGGCAGGGGGTGCGGGTGTTGCCGGTGGATGTGCGGTTCAGTGATTGGGAGTGTTCGCTGGAAAGCATCGGGACTGAAGTCCCTCCTACACGCGCGACTGTAGGAGGGACTTCAGTCCCGAAGCTTTCCCAGCCCGCGATCAGGCTCGGCTTCAACCAGATCCTCGGCTTCCCGCAAGCCGCCGCCGAACGCCTGGTGATCGCCCGCGCCCGCGCCCCCTTCCGCCACCTCGACGACCTGGCGCACCGCGCCGGCCTCGACCGCCGCGCGCTCGATCGGCTGGCCGAGGCCGACGCGCTGCGCGGCCTGGCCGGCCACCGCAACCGCGCGCGCTGGGCCGCCAGCGGCGTCGAGGCCAGCCTGCCGCTGTTCGAAGGCCTGGCCGCCTCGCCGGAAGCGCGCGTGGCGCTGCCGCCGCCCACCCCCGGCGAGCGCGTGCTGGCCGACTACGCCAGCACCGGCACCACCCTCGGCCCGCACCCGCTGCGGCTGCTGCGCAAGCAACTGCGCGCGCAGCGCTGCCGACCCTCGCGCGAGCTGGCCACGCTGCCGCACGGCGCGCACATCCGGCACGCGGGCCTGGTGACGCTGCGCCAGCGGCCGGGCACGGCCAAGGGCGTCACCTTCGTCACGCTCGAGGACGAGGACGGCAGCGTCAGCGTGGTCATCTGGCAGGACCTCGGCGAACGCCAGCGCCGCGAGCTCGCCAACGCGCGGCTGCTCGCCGTGGATGGCCGCTGGGAGAAAGTGGACGGCGTCAGCCACCTGATCGCCGGCCGCCTGCACGACTTCTCGCACCTGATGGGCGCGCTGCAGGTGTCCTCCCACGACTACTACTGAGGTCAGCAAAAAAGGGGTCAGGGTAATTGTTCGTTTCAAACAAATAATTACCCTGACCCCTTTTTTTAGGTTCTTCACCCAAGTCCGGGGAAGG
>NZ_AVCK01000024.1 GCF_000747155.1 Arenimonas metalli CF5-1
CGGGCCTGAAGGCCCTCCTACAGGGAAAGGTATAATCTCCGGCCCTTCCCCGAGACCCGCCTGCGCCCCGCGCGCGGCCAGCCCATGTCCGAGCACCTGCGCGAAACCCACCGCCGCCGCACCTTCGCCATCGTCAGCCACCCCGACGCCGGCAAGACCACGCTGACCGAGAAGCTGCTGCTGTTCGGCGGTGCGATCCAGATGGCCGGCTCGGTGAAGGGCCGCAAGGCCGCCCGCCACGCCACCTCCGACTGGATGGCGCTGGAGAAGGAGCGCGGCATCTCGGTCACGTCCTCGGTGATGCAGTTCCCGTACGAGGGCCACATCGTCAACCTGCTCGACACCCCGGGCCACGCCGACTTCGGCGAGGACACCTACCGCGTGCTTACCGCCGTGGACAGCGCGCTGATGGTGATCGACGTGGCCAAGGGCGTCGAGGAGCGCACCATCAAGCTGATGGAGGTCTGCCGCCTGCGCGACACGCCGATCATGGGCTTCATCAACAAGCTCGACCGCGAGGGCAAGGAGCCGATCGAGCTGCTGGACGAGATCGAGAGCGTGCTGGGCATCCAGTGCGCGCCGATCACCTGGCCGATCGGCATGGGCCAGCGCCTGCGCGGCGTCGTGCACCTGGTGAGCGGCGAAGTGCACCTGTACGAGCAGGGCCGCAACTTCACCCGCCAGGACTCCACCATCTTCCCGTCCATCGACGCGCCGGGCCTGGCCGAGCGCATCGGCGAGCAGATGCTGGCCGACCTGCGCGACGAGCTCGAGCTCGTGCAGGGCGCCTCGCATCCGTTCAACAAGGACGACTACCTGGCCGGCAAGCAGGCGCCGGTGTTCTTCGGCTCGGCGGTGAACAACTTCGGCGTGCAGCCGCTGCTCGACTTCTTCGTCGAGCACGCGCCGGGCCCGCAGCCGCGCGCCACGACCTCGCGCGAGATCGCGCCGGAAGAAGAAACCTTCTCCGGCTTCGTGTTCAAGATCCAGGCCAACATGGACCCGCAGCACCGCGACCGCGTCGCCTTCCTGCGCGTGTGCTCGGGCAAGTACGAGGCCGGCATGAAGTCCTTCCACGTGCGCCTGGGCAAGGAAGTGAAGCTGGCGAACGCGCTGACCTTCATGGCCAGCGACCGCGAAATCGTCGAGACCGCCTACCCCGGCGACGTGATCGGCCTGCACAACCACGGCACGATCTCGATCGGCGACACCTTCAGCGCGGGCGAATCGCTGGCCTTCACCGGCATCCCGAACTTCGCGCCGGAGCTGTTCCGCCGCGCCCGCCTGCGCGACCCGCTCAAGCTCAAGCAGCTGCAGAAGGGCCTGGCGCAGCTTTCCGAAGAGGGCGCGACGCAGTTCTTCCGCCCGCTGATGAGCAACGACCTGATCCTCGGCGCGGTCGGCACGCTGCAGTTCGACGTGGTGGCCTACCGGCTCAAGGACGAGTACTCGGTGGATGCGAGCTTCGAGCCGATCACCATCTCGACCGCGCGCTGGGTGAAGGGCGGCACGCCGAAGAAGCTCGAGGAGTTCCGCGAGAAAAACGCGATGAACCTGGGCCTGGACGCCGCCGGCCAGCTGGTCTACCTCGCGCCCTCGCGCGTGAACCTGCAGCTGACCATGGAGCGCTGGCCCGAGCTCGAATTCGCCGCCACCCGCGAACACGCCCAGACCCTCGCCCTCGAATAACCTGTAGGAGGGACTTCAGTCCCGAAGCCTTTCGCCGGAAAGCTTCGGGCCTGAAGGCCCTCCTACAGAAGGCGTACACCGATGACAGAGTACGAACACGACCACGAATCGCCGCGCGAGGAGCGCGCCAACGCCATCACCCACGGCATCGGCGCTTTGATGGCGCTGGTGGGCGGCACGGTGCTGGTGACCCTGTCGGCTACCTTCGGCAATGGCTGGCAGCTGGCCGGCGCGATCGTGTTCAGCGTGGCGCTGGTGCTGCTCTACAGCGCGTCCACGCTCTACCACGCCAGCCACGACCGCATCACCAAGGGCCGCTTCAAGGTCTTCGACCACTGCGCGATCTACGTGCTGATCGCCGGCACGTACACGCCGTTCACCCTGGTGGGCCTGCGCGAGGACGGCGGCTGGTGGCTGTTCGCGGCCATCTGGACCTTCGCGGTGGCGGGCGTGGTGTTCAAGCTGTTCTTCACCGGCCGCTTCAAGGGCCTGTCCACGCTGATCTACCTCGGCATGGGCTGGATGGTGGTGCTGGCGATCAAGCCCTTCCTGCGCCAGATCCCGATGGACACGCTGGCCTGGCTGCTCGGCGGCGGCCTGGCCTACACCGTCGGCACGATCTTCTACATGAGCCGCCGCATCCCCTTCGCCCACGCCATCTGGCACGCCTTCGTGCTGATCGGCAGCGCCTGCCACTTCGTCGCCGTCACCCACCAGGTCCTCCGCCCCTGAACCCCCATGTAGGAGGGACTTCAGTCCCGAAGCTTTTCGCCGGAAAGCTTCGGGACTGAAGTCACTCCTACATTCTTCACCTCCGAATTCCGAGGGATGGACCGCCCGGGGATCGCCATGCTTCGGGCATGCCTCCTCTTACCCACCGACATCGTCAGTCCGATCTTCGAAACGGCAGGCGCACCGAGCCGGGCCGGGCATACTTCCTCACCACAGTCACCCACACCCGCCTGGCGCTCTTCAGCGACTGGGAACCCGCAAGGCATATGAGCCGCTACCTGGCGGATCCCGGGGCATGGCCGGGGGCGGAGCTACTGTGTTGGGTGCTGATGCCTGACCATTGGCACGGACTGCTGATCATCGACGGAACGCGCACGCTGGCGAGTATCATGAAGGTCGCAAAAGGCGGTAGCGCTCGCAGCTTCAACCAAGCCATGGGAAGGACGGGCTCCGTCTGGGCCACAGCCTTCCACGATCATGCCGTGCGGCGCGAGGAGGACTTGCGCGAGGTTGCCCGCTACATCATCCGTAATCCAATTCGGGCCGGGCTCGTGAAATCTTGCGGCGACTACCCGTTCTGGGATGCCGCCTGGCTGAACCCATGGCCCGACATACTCTGAAGCTTGCATCTGTAGGAGGGACTTCAGTCCCGATGCTTTACGGCGAAGAGCTTCGGGACTGAAGTCCCTCCTACAGGGCTTATCGTCAGCTGGCGATGTATTGGTGGAGTTGGGCGATTTCCTGCTGCTGGTCTTCGATGACGGCCTTGACCAGGTCGCCGATGGAGACCATGCCGACCACGCGGCCGTCGTCGAGCACCGGCAGGTGGCGGATCTTGCGGGCGGTCATGATCTGCATGCAGGTGGCGGCGGTGTCGGTGGGCAGCACCGAGACCACGGGGCTGGACATGATCTGGCCCACCGGCGTGTCGGCCGAGGAGCGGCCCTGCAGGATGACCTTGCGGGCGTAGTCGCGCTCGGTGGCGATGCCGACCAGGTCGCTGCCCTGCATCACGAGCACGGAGCCGATGTGGTGTTCGGCCATCAGGCGGATGACCTCGAGCACCGGGGCTTCCCGCGGCACGGCGATGACGCCGCCGCTCCCCTTGTTCTCGAGGATCTGGTTCACGTTGCGCATGGGGCTGCCCTCCGGTGACCGTGGGAAGACTATAGACCCGCCCGGCCTGCGCTGCATCCCTGTGGGAGGGACTTCAGTCCCGATGCCCTTCGCCGGAAAGCATCGGGACTGAAGTCCCTCCCACAGGGGGCTGGCGCACGAAGGTGCGGATCAGGTACAGCGGCCGCTGCTTGGCTTCCATGTACAGCCGGCCGAGGTATTCGCCGATGATGCCCAGCGCCACCAGCTGCAGGCCGCCGAGGAAAAGGACGACGATCATCAGCGAGGGCCAGCCCTGCACCGGGTCGTCCCAGGCCAGGGTGCGGACGATGATCCACACGCCCCAGCCGAAGGCCGCCAGCGCGGTGAACAGGCCGAGGTAGGTGGCCAGCCGCAGCGGCACCGTCGAGAAACTGGTGATGCCCTCGAGCGCCAGGTTCCAGAGCTTCCAGTAGTTGAACGAGGTGCGGCCCGCCATGCGCGACTCGCGCTCGTACGGGAAGGACACCTGCCGGAAGCCCACCCAGGTGAACAGGCCCTTCATGAAGCGCTGCCGCTCGCGCAGGCCGCGCAGCGCGTCCAGCACCGGCCGCGACATCAGCCGGAAATCACCGGTGTCGCGCGGGATGTCGGTGCGCGACAGCCAGGCCATCACCCGGTAGAACGCCGCGGCGCTGAAGCGCTTGAACCAGGTCTCGCCGTCGCGCCGCGTGCGCGTGCCGTAGACCACGTCGTAGCCCTCGCGCCACTTCGCCACCAGCGCGGGGATCAGCTCCGGCGGATCCTGCCCGTCGGCGTCGAGCACCACCACGGCGTCGCCTTCGGCATGGTCGAGCCCGGCGGTGAGCGCCAGCTCCTTGCCGAAATTGCGGGCCAGGCCGATGACGCCCACGCGCGGGTCGGCCCCGGCGAAGGCCTGCAGCATCGCGAAGGTGCCGTCGCGGCTGCCGTCGTCCACGTAAAGCACGCGCGCCGCCAGGTCCAGGCCGTCGAGCACCTTCATCAGGCGCGGATGGAAGACCGGCAGCGCGGCCTCCTCGTTGTAGGCGGCGATGACGACGGTGATCGACTGCGGATTGGCCATGGCCCGAATGATAGTCCAGCCTCCCCCATGGGAGGGATGTGGGCGGGCCTTCGGGGGCTAGTCCAGATACGCGGGGCCGCCGAGGTTGCGGGCGTTGCGCTGGATCCAGGCCGCGCGGCGCTGCACGTAGGGCCCCGGGTTGCGGGCGCTGTATTTCTTCGGGTTGGGCAGTACCGCGGCCAGGCGGGCGCACTCGGCGGCGGTGAGCGCGCTGGCCGGCTTGCGGAAGAAGGCCTGCGCCGCGGCTTCCGCCCCATACACGCCGTCGCCGAACTCGGCGATGTTCACGTACACCTCGAGGATGCGCTGCTTGGGCCAGGTCAGCTCGATCAGCACCGTGTACCAGGCCTCCAGCGCCTTGCGGAAATAGCCGCCGCCGCTCCAAAGGTAAAGGTTCTTGGCCACCTGCTGGCTGATCGTGCTGCCGCCGCGCACGCGGCCGCCGCGGGCGTTGGCATCAAACGCCTTGTCGATGGCCTCGAGGTCGAAGCCGTGGTGCTCGGGGAATTTCTGGTCTTCGGCCGCCACCACCGAAATGGGAAGGTGCGAAGAAATCTGGCCGTAGTCGCGCCATTCCTGCCGCAGCTCGAAGCCCTTCTCGCCCAGGCCATCCACCTGCCGCCACAGCATGAAGGCGCTGGTGGGCGGGTCGATGAAGCGCAGCGGCGCCACCTGCAGGAAGGTGACGCCCACGAACAGCACCGGCAGCCACAGCAGCCGCCGAAGCCAGCGCCGCCGCGGCCGCGGTCGCGCCGAAGAGACCCGCACGGCCTGCGCCATGCTCAGCCGCCCGGCGCGGCCCCGGCGCCGCCCATGCGCTTGCGGGCGAAGTCGGCGAAGTGCTCGAAGCCCGGCTCGGCCAGCCACGCCGCCAGCAGCGCCGGCGCCGACTGCTTGCACAGCGCGGCGTCGGTGGCGCCGACCGGCGCCTGCCAGATCGCCACGCCCGCATCCATGTTCACGTCCCACTCGCCGGTGGTGGTGCGGATGCCGCCGCCGATCACCGGCACCGCGTTGCCCGGCAGCACCAGCACGTCCTCGGCGGTCACGGCCTCCTCGAACACGCTCTCGCCGCGCATGTCGCCCTTCACCCGCACGCAGGCCGACACGCCGCCGGTGTTGCGCACCAGGGCCAGGGCCAGGCCGGTCGACTTCTCGTCGAACACCACCAGCGGCACCGCGAACGCCTGGTCCAGGATCAGGCCCCAGCCGAGGTCGAGCTGCCGGCCGGTGAAATCCATCAGCTGCGCCATGTCGGACCGCGCCATGCCGCGCGCCACCAGTACGTTCTCCAGCGTCTCCTGCGCGGTCAGCGGCACCGGCCGCGCCTGCGCCGCGGGCGCCGCGGGCCGTGCAGAAGCCGCCTGCGCCGCCAGCGCCGATTCCGCCGAAACCAGCGCCAGCAAACCCAGCGCCAAACCCATCATCCCTCGTGCCATCGGTGCCGCCCTGCCTGAAAGTAAGGCGCCAACTGTACTGCCCCGGCGGGTTAAAATCGCGCCCATGGACAAACACCCCGACCGCGACACCCTCACCCGCTTCCTGCTCGAGCGCTCCGGCATCCGCGGCGTGGTGGTGCACCTGGACCAGACCTGGGCGGAGATCGCCGGCCGCGCCGAATACCCCGCGGCCATCGCCGCCCGCCTCGGCGAAACCTGCGCCGCCGCCGCACTGTTCACCGGCCACGCCAAGATCGACGGCCGCCTGAGCGTGCAGCTGCGCGGCACCGGCTGCCTGCGCACCCTGTTCGCCGAGTGCACCGCGGCGGGCACCCTGCGCGGCATCGCCCATTTCGAAGAACCCATCCCCAGCCCGCTGACCCCGCGCGCCTTCGGCCCGGGCTCGCTGCTGGCGATCACCATCGAATCCACCCCGCCCGGCGCCAGCGAGATGACCCGCTACCAGGGCCTGGTGGGCCTGGACGCCGACAGCCTGGCCGAGGCCTTCGAGGGCTACTTCCAGCAATCCGAGCAGCTGCCCACCCGCATGCTGCTGGCCAGCCAGGCCGAGCGCGCCGCCGGCCTGATCCTGCAGAAGCTGCCGGGCGCCGAGGGTGATACCGACGGCTGGGACCGGGTGAACGCCCTGTTCGAAACCCTGGGCCAGGACGAACTGGCCAGCCTGCCGGTGGACACGCTTCTCTGGCGCCTCTTCCACGAGGAAGGCGTGAAGCGGCTCGACCGCCGCCCCCTGCGCTTCGCCTGCAGCTGCTCGCGCGAGCGAGTGGAGGACATGCTGCGCAGCCTGGGCGCCGAAGAAGCCCGGGCCAGCCTCGAGGACGGCGTGGCCCAGGTGCACTGCGACTTCTGCGGCCGGGCCTACCGCTTCGAGGCTGAACAGATCGAGGCCCTGTTCAGCCTGGCCGTCCCCGCCCCCGGCTCCGACCGCCTCCAATAACCCTCCCACAGGGGGGGCTTCCCAGCCGGGCGACTCAAGCGTTAAATTCCTGTAAAATCCGCGTGCCACCCCCCACCCGGGAACTTCCCGGTCCGGCAAGGCTCCAACGGAGCCACGAGGAAAGAACATGAATCCGCTGCTGCGCCACGCCATCGTCCTGCTGCTCGCCCTATCGGGCGCGCAGGCGCTTGCGCAGGCGCCGTCGCCGCTCGTGGTTCCCGAGCAGGACGACGGCACCACCGCGCTGCCGATCATCCGCAACAACCAGGTGGAAGGCTTCCTGCTGATCGAGTCCGGCCTCGGCGCCGCCAACCCGGCGCGCAGCTCGCTAGATCGCCTGCTCGGCCGCAACGCCACGCCCAGCGTCGGCGCCGGCATCACCTTCCCGTTCGATGGTGGCCGCCGCCTGAGCACCAGCCTCGCGCTGGAAACCAACCCGACCATCGGCCTGCTGTGCAACGGCAACGCCGAGTCGCGCAGCTTCGGCGCACTGGCCCAGCACTGCATGGTGGCCAACCTCGCGCCCAGCCCCACCACGCCGATCGCGCTGGCCCGCCCCGGCGTGCGCGCCGAAGCGCGGCTGGACGGCAACGACGGCGCGCTCAGCGCCAGCCTCGGCCTCTCGCGCTTCGACGCCCAGGCGCCGCTGGCCCTGCCGGGCGCCGTGCCGCTGGCCGGCCGCGTCAGCACCGACCTGATGCTGTCGCTGCGCGGCAACGAATACGAACAGGAAGACATCGGCCTGCTGGGCGAACTCAAGGTCGGCGAAACCGGCTGGGTGAGCATCGGCGGCACCCTGGCCCGCGCCCGCATCGTGTCCGCGGCCCAGCTGCCCGGCGCACTGCCGCCGCAGTGGAACACCGGCACGCTCACCCTCAGTGGGGGGGTTGGCAACTTCGGTGGCGAAGTGATCGGCCGCGTGATCGAACTGCCCGGCACCAACACCCGCTACAGCGACGTGGGCCTGGGCGTCACCTGGCGCGCCCCGTGGCGCGGCCGCCTGAGCGTGGGCGCCGCCAACCTCAATGCCCAGGGCCAGAACCCCTTCTCGCTCGCGGACGAGGACCAGGAAGAATCCCGCGTCCCCTACATCCGCTACGAACAAGACCTCTAAGCGCCCCCCTGTAGAAGGGCCTTCAGGCCCGAACCCCTACTCCGGATAAGCCACCCAATTCCCGGCCTCCCGCACGAAGCGCACCTCCTGCGCCTCGTTGCTCTGCACCGCCTGCCCATCGACGGTGAACTTCACGTCCATCGCCACCGCGCACAGCACGCCCGGCCCTTTCCCGGGCTCGCGGCAATCGCTGAGGCTGAAGGCGGCGACCTCGGTCACCTTGATCTGCCGCGCCCCCGGCCGCTCCATCCGCACCACCAGCGCATCGCGCGCCTGGTCGGCCGTGGGCCAGGACGGCGCGCAGCCGGCCAGCAGGGCCAGGGGAACAAGGGCAAGGCAAGCAAGCAGGCGCATGGCGGACTCCTGAAGGGAGCCCGAGTGTAAAACGCTCAGTCCACCAGCCGCACGCGGAAACCCTGCGCCGCCAGCTGCCCGACCAGGGACACCATCTCCGCGCTCTCCACCCGCACTGACTGGCCGGACTTGAGCCGCGCGAAATACTCCTGCGCCCGCCCGGGGAAGAACACCTGCAGCGCCTGCAGCGTGCGCTCGGGCTTGTCGGCCAAGTGATAGTGGTCGAGCAATTCCACCGCCCGCGGCGATGCCTGCGGCGTGGCCGCGCGATAGTCATCCATGAATGAAACCCCTGTGAAGGCCGCCACCCTAAGCGCCTACACACCCCCCCACCACGCGAATCTTTCGCTCCCCCTGTGGGAGGGACTTCAGCCCCGATGCTTCAAACCTTGTAGTAATCCCGATACCAAGCCACGAACCGCCCCACCCCCTCCTCCACATTCACGGACGGCCGGTACCCCACGTTGGCAATCAGGTCCGACACATCCGCCTCGGTATCAGGCACGTCCCCCGCCTGCAGCGGCAGCAGCTGCAGCGTGGCCTTCTTGCCCAGGCACTGCTCCAGCACCTCGATATAGCGCAGCAGCTGCACCGGCTGTTCGTTGCCGATGTTGTAGATCCGGTACGGCGCCACGCCGCTGGTGGCCGGGTCCGGTGCCAGGCCGTTCCAGGCCGGCTCCTTGCCCGGCACGGTGTCGAGCGCGCGCACCACGCCTTCCACGATGTCGTCCACGTAGGTGAAGCTGCGCTTGTGGTGGCCGTGGTTGAAGACCTTTATCGGCTCGCCGGCCAGGATGGCCTTGGTGAATAGGAACAGCGCCATGTCCGGCCGGCCCCAGGGCCCGTACACGGTGAAGAAGCGCAGGCCGGTGGTGGGAATGCCGTAGAGGTGCGAATAGCTGTGCGCCATCTGCTCGTTGGCCTTCTTGGTGGCCGCGTACAGAGTGAGCGGGTGCTCGGTGGGCGAATGCTCCGAGAACGGCATCTTCAGGTTGGCGCCGTAGACCGAACTGGTCGAGGCGTAGACCAGGTGCTCAATGCCGTGGTGGCGGCAGCCTTCAAGCACGTGCAGGAAGCCGGTGACGTTGCTGGACACGTACACGTGCGGGTTCTCGGCCGCGTAGCGCACGCCCGCCTGAGCCGCCAGGTTCACCACGCGCTGCGGCTTGTACTTGGTAAAGACCGACTCGACCGCCGCCCGATCGGCCAGGTCGGCCGTGACGTGCGTGTAGCCCGGCAGCACCTGCAGGCGGGCCAGGCGGGCCTGCTTCAGGGTCGGGTCGTAGTAGTCGTTGAGGTTGTCGAAGCCGATAACCTCGTCGCCGCGGGCGAGGAGGACCTGGGCGACGTGGGAGCCGATGAAGCCGGCAGTGCCGGTGACAAGAACGGTCATGACTTATTGTTCAATCTAAGCTTCATGGAGAAAGCCCGGCCCGCACTTGTCCTAAAGTCGAGCATCGATCGCATCGCGCGGAAGGACGTGCTTGACATCATAAATCACGGAACCGGGCTTTCCGAATGCACGAATCCCATCAGCGCCGAGCAATCGGAACTGGTCATGCGCCACTGCCACGACGATCGCATCATAGGCCCCGGCTTCCGGCTTGGCCACAGGATTCAGACCGTACTCTTGCTTGGCCTGTTCAACGTCAACCCAAGGGTCGAAAACATCCACCTTGACGTTGTAGTCGACCAGCGTCTCGATGATGTCAACCACTCGCGAGTTTCGCAGATCGGAGCAGTTCTCTTTGAACGAAAGCCCCATGACCAATACCCTTGCGCGCACGGGATTCATCCCCTTGCGCAGCATGAGCTTGACAACCTGGTCAGCCACGTAGAAACCCATGGAATCGTTGGTGCGGCGGCCTGCAAGTATGACCTGCGGATGGTGCCCAATCTGCTGCGCTTTATGGGTCAAGTAGTACGGGTCGACACCAATGCAATGGCCGCCAACGAGTCCGGGGCGGAATGGCAGGAAATTCCATTTAGTCCCCGCTGCCTCCAGCACCTCGAGCGTGTCGATGCCCAGCTTGTTGAAAAGGATCGCCAAGTCATTGACGAGCGCAATATTCAGATCGCGCTGGGTGTTTTCGATCACCTTCGCGGCTTCTGCGACTTTCAAGCTGCTGGCCTTGTGAGTACCTGCCTTGATTATGCGGCGATACAATTCGTCCACGTAGTCGGCCGCCTGCGGCGTACTACCGCTTGTCACTTTCATAACGTCAGGCAGTCGATGGACCTTATCACCGGGATTAATACGCTCCGGACTGTACCCACAGAAGAAGTCCCGGTTGAATTCCAGACCCGATAGCGACTCCAGGATTGGTACACAAACCTCTTCGGTGCAGCCCGGATATACCGTGCTCTCGTAAACAACCACGTCACCCGGCTTCATTATCCGACCCACAGCCTCGCTTGCTCGCAAGAGCGGCCCCAAATCGGGACGCTTCGCAGAATCGATGGGCGTGGGTACGGTGACGATGTAGACATTACAATCCGCGATGTCAGTTAACAGCGCGGTGTAACGTAGGTGCGTACTGTCGGCCAATTCAGTGGCATCGCACTCTAAGGTACTGTCGCGACCTTTTTTCAGCTCGGTTACTCGGGATGCTTGGATGTCGTAGCCGACGGTCGGAAAATGCTTGCCGAACTCCACCGCGAGCGGCAGGCCGACGTATCCAAGGCCGATGACGGCGATTCGAACTTCTTGTGAATTGAACATGCCATGGGCACTCCGATCGAGGCCTACATGCTACTCTGAACCTGTTAGATACGGCCGCCCTGTGCCCCGACTTGCGGGGATCCCGTCGCGCCGCCAGGGTGCCGGCCGGAGGTTTCAGCCGTGCAACGCCTCAGACGCTGCGGCCGTAAACATCCTCGAACCGCACGATGTCGTCCTCGCCGAGATAGCTGCCCGACTGCACCTCGATCAGCTCCAGCGGAACCTTGCCCGGGTTCTCTAGGCGGTGCTTACTGCCCAGCGGGATGTAGGTGCTCTGGTTTTCGGCCAGCAGGAACACCTTGTCATCGCAGGTAACCCGGGCACTGCCGCTGACCACGATCCAGTGCTCGGCCCGGTGGTGGTGCATCTGCAGGCTGAGCGCGGCGCCGGGCTTGACC
The DNA here is from genome assembly GCF_000747155.1 of Arenimonas metalli CF5-1. Taxonomy (GTDB): domain Bacteria; phylum Pseudomonadota; class Gammaproteobacteria; order Xanthomonadales; family Xanthomonadaceae; genus Arenimonas; species Arenimonas metalli. The sequence continues at coordinate 11,607 of NZ_AVCK01000024.1, forward strand.
ACGATGCGCTTGACCTGGAACCGGTCGCCGCTGTCGATGCCGTCGTAGCTGCCCCAGGGACGATACACCTTGCGGTGCACGCTGGCCTGCGGACGACCCTGCGATTTCAGGACTGAAACTATCTCCTTGACTTTCTGTACCTGGTCTTTCGCCGCGACCAGCAGTGCATCGTCGGTATCCACCACGATCACGTCCTGCAGGCCGAGCAGGCTGACCAGGCGGCGCCCGCCCCAGGCCAGCGTGTTGCGGCAGTCGATCGCGAGCACGTCGCCGTGGTGGGCATTGCCATCCGGATCCTGGTCGGCGATCTCCCAGAGCGCCGACCACGAGCCTACATCGCTCCAGCCGACGTCGATGGGCAGCACGGCGGCGTGCGAAGTTTTTTCCATCACCGCGTAATCGATGGAGTCGGACGGGCAGGCTTCGAAGGCCGCGCGGTCGAGCCGCAGGAAATCGGCATCGCGCTTCGCGCCGGCGAGCGCGGTCTTGGCGGCGGCGAGGATGGCGGGCGCGAAGGCGGCCAGTTCCTCGAGGTAGCGCGAGGCGCGGAACAGGAACATGCCCGAGTTCCAGAAGTAATCGCCGCTGGCGACGTAGGCCTGGGCCGTGGCCAGGTCCGGCTTCTCCACGAACCGCTCGACGACGCGAGCACCCCCTGTAGGAGGGACTTCAGTCCCGAAGCCCTTCGCTGAAAGCTTCGGGCCTGAAGGCCCTCCTACAGGGAGCGCGGCGGATTTGATGTAGCCGTAGCCGGTCTCCGGGCCCGTGGGCACGATGCCGAAGGTGACCAGCTTGCCGGCCTCGGCCGCGGGCGCGGCGGCCAGCACGGCGGCGCGGAAGCCGGCCTCGTCGCGGATCACGTGGTCCGACGGCAACACCAGCAGCAGCGGGTCGGCGCCGCCGGCCTGGGCCTGCATCGCGGCCGCGGCGATGGCCGGGGCGGTGTTGCGGCCCACGGGCTCGAGCAGCAGCGCGGCCGGGGTCACGCCCAGCTGGCGCAGCTGTTCGGCCACCATGAACCGGTGCTCTTCGTTCGCCACCACGATCGGCGCGGCCGCGCCGGGCATCCCGGCCAGGCGCCGCCAGGTCGCCTGCAACAGCGACTGCTCGCCCACCAGCGGCTGGAACTGCTTGGGGTGGGTCTCGCGCGACAGCGGCCAGAGCCGCGTGCCTGAACCGCCGGACAGAAGGACGGGGATGATCTGGGGCATGGGGATTTGCCGTGGAAAACACGCCTCCATGATGCCCTGCCCCGCCCGTTTGTAGGAGGGTCTTCAGGCCCGAAGCTTTACGCGAAGGGCTTCGGGCCTGAAGGCCCTCCTACAAGGTGTCCGCCGGGTGATAATCGCGGCATGACCCTGCCTACCCGCGACACCCTGCGCCTGGAGTGGACCCGCCAGGCCCTGGCCGATCCCGAAGCGAGCCTCGAGCGCGCCTCCAACGACGCCTCCTTCCGCAGCTACTGGCGCAGCCACTCCGCCGGCCGCAGCTGGATCGTGATGGACGCGCCGCCGGACCGCGAGGACATCCGCCCGTGGCTCGACGTGGCCTCGCGCCTGGCCCGCGCCGGCGTGCACGTGCCCGAGATCCAGGCGGCCGACCCGGAGCGCGGCTTCGTGGTGATGGAGGACCTGGGCGACCGCCTGTTCCTGCCCGAGCTCAACGAATCCACCGCCGACCGCCTCTACGGCGCCGCGCTCGATGCGCTGCTGGCGATGCAGCTGCGCGCCGACGCCGGCGACCTGCCCGCCTACGACGAGGCGCGCCTGGTCACCGAGATGGAGCTGATGCCCGAGTGGCTGCTCAAGCGCCACCTCGGCTACACGCCCGAGTGCGAGGAGTGGGACGTCATCGAATCCGCCTTCCGCGCGCTGGTGAACAACGCGCGCCTGCAGCCGCAGGTCTTCGTGCATCGCGACTACCACTCGCGCAACCTGCTGGTCACCGCGCGCGACAACCCGGGCGTGATCGATTTCCAGGACGCCGTGCGAGGCCCGGTCACCTACGACCTGGTGTCGCTGCTGCGCGACTGCTACATCGCCTGGCCCGAGGCGCGGATCAACGCCTGGGTCGAGGAGTACCGCCAGCGCCTCGTCGCCGAGGGCCTGACCACGGTGGACACCGCCACCTTCCTGCGCGCCTTCGATCTGATGGGCGTGCAGCGGCACCTGAAGGTGCTCGGCATCTTCTGCCGGCTCTGGTACCGCGACGGCAAGGCCGGCTACCTGCAGGACCTGCCGCTGGTGTGGCGCTACACCCGCGAGGTCGGCGCACGCTATCCGGAAACCGCGCCTCTGATCGCGTTGCTCGAGCGCATCATCGGCAACACCGAACTGACCCAGCCGCGCCCATGAAGGCGCTGGTATTCGCGGCAGGCAAGGGCGAGCGGATGCGGCCGCTGACCGACCACACGCCGAAGCCGCTGCTGCCGGTGCGCGGCAAGCCGCTGATCGCCTGGCACCTCGAGCGGCTCGCCGCGGCGGGCGTCCGCGACGTGGTGGTGAACATCGCCTGGCTGGCCGACTGCTTCGAGCCCGCGCTCGGCGACGGCTCGCGCTGGGGCCTGCGCCTGCACTATTCGCGCGAAGGCGCCGAACCGCTGGAAACCGGCGGTGGCATGCTGCAGGCGATGCCGCTGCTGGGCGACGCGCCCTTCCTCGCGGTGAACGGTGACATCTTCTGCGACTGCGATTTCGCCGCCTTGCCGCGCGAGCCGCACGGCCTCGCGCACCTGGTGATGGTGGACAACCCCGGGCACAACCCGCGCGGCGACTTCGCGCTCGATGCCGAAGGCCGGCTGCACGCCGACGGCGCCGCGCGCCTGACCTTCGCCGGCATCGGCGTGTACCGCCCCGCCCTGCTGGCGAACTGGCGCGACGTCATCGGCCCCGCCCCGGGCGCCGACGAGTCACCGCCGCGCTTCAAGCTCGCGCCCCTGCTACGCGCCGCCATGGCCCGCGGCGAGGTGGACGGCCGCCACCACCGCGGCGAATGGACCGACGTGGGCACCCCCGAGCGGCTCGCCGCGCTGGGCTGAGCGCTAGGCCGCGCCGTCCTGCAGCAGGGTGCGCAGGAAGGGAATGGTGATGCGGCGCTGCGCGGCCAGGCTGGCGCGATCGATCCGCTCCAGCAGTTTGGTCAGGCTGGCCAGATCGCGGTCGACGCGGCGCAGCAGGTAATCGAGCACTGCGTCGTCGAGCTCCAGTCCGCGGCGGAAGCCGCGCTGGCGCAGCACTTCGCGCCGGCCGGCGTCATCGAGCGGCTCGAGCGCGAAGCGCACGCACTGCCCCAGGCGCGTGACCAGATCCGGCAGCTGCAGGCCGAGCGCGGCCGGATTGCCGCGCGCGGCGTAGATCACCACGGCGCCGCTGGCGCGCGCGCGGTTGTGGAAATGGAACAGCGCTTCCTCGTCCTCGCGGCTGCCCGCGATGGCGTCGAGGCCATCGAGGCAGAGCAGCGCGCTGCCCTCCTGCGCGGCCAGGGCGTCGCCCAGTCGCCCGGCGAACGCGGCCAGCGGCAGGTAGGCGGCGCGCCGGCCGGCGGCGGTGGCTTCGGCGCAGGCGGCGAGCAGGAGATGCGTCTTGCCGCTGCCCGCCGGGCCCGCGAGGAACAGCCAGTCGCCCGCCTCGCCGCGCGCGCCGGCGCGCACCGCATCGCGCACGGCCGGCTGGCCATGGAAGGCATCGAACTGCTGGTCGGGCGGCGTGCGCAGCGACAGCGGAAGCTGCGGGGTACTCACGGCTCTTTGATGATCACCGACTCGTCGGCGCCGTAGAGCTGGCTGGCGGTGTAGCGCGCGTGGGCGTAGCGCAGCACCACCACCAGCACCGCCGCGAACGGCAGCGCCAGCAGCACGCCGAGGAAGCCGAAGAGCTGGCCGCCGGCCATGATCGCGAAGATCACCGCCACCGGATGCAGGCCGATCTTGTCGCCCACCAGCCACGGCGTCAGCCAGAAGCTCTCGAGCAGCTGGCCCAGGCCGAACACGCCCAGCACCAGCGCCAGGTGCATCAGGTCGCCGTGCTGCACCAGGGTGGCGATCACCGCCGCGCCCAGGCCCACGATGGCGCCCAGGTAAGGCACGAAGCTCACCAGGCCGGCGACGATGCCGATCAGGATGCCGAGGTCGACGCCGACCGCCGTCAGGCCGATCGCGTAGATCGCACCCAGCGCGATCATCACGCTGAGCTGGCCGCGGATGAAGCCGCCCAGCACCTGGTCGGACTCGTGCGTGAGCTGGGTCACCACCGGCTCGACCGGCCGCGGCAGCAGGTCGCGCACTTTCGCCAGCATGCCGGCGCCATCGCGCATGAAGTAGAAGGTCACCACCGGGATCAGCGCGAGGTTGGCGATCCAGCCCAGGATGGCCATGCCCGACTTCGACACGCCGCCGAACACCGTCGCCGCGACGCCGCCGGCTTCCTGCCAGTGCTGCTTGAGCAGTTCGATGATCGCGCTCGGATCGATGTAGCCGGCCAGCTCGATCTTGAAGCGCTGCTCGGCCCAGGGCACCGCGGTGCCGGTGAGCCAGGCCCCGAAACGCGGCAGCCAGTCGATGAACTTCGACACCTGGTTCTCGATCAGCGGGATCAGCAGCAGCACCGCAAGCACGATCACCAGCGTCATCAGCGAGAACACCAGCAGCACCGCGATCGAACGCGAGCGGCCGCCGCGCTCGAGGCGGCGCACCAGCGGCTCGCCCAGCCAGGCCAGCAGGGCCGACACCACGAACGGGGTGAGGATCGGCGCCAGCAGCCACACCAGCACGCCGACCGCGGCGGCCAGGGCCAGCCACTGCCAGCGGCGGCGGTCGCTGAACGGATCGGGCAGCGGTGCGGCGGGCGCGGTCACGGCAGCAGCCGGTAGGTGGGCACGCCGTCGGCAACGACGGGATCCCGGGCCAGCACGCTGCCGGCGGCCACGAAGCGGTCGAAGCCCTCCACGCCGACGGCCAGGTCGAGCTCCAGCGTCAGCGCATCGGCTTCGGCGCGCACCACGCGCAGGCCCTTCACCACCGCCAGCGTCTGCAGGTAGCCCATCGCGCGGGTGAAATCGGTGCCGTCGCGCAGGCCGGTCACGGCGACGGCGAGCTGGGTCGGCTCGCCGGCCTGCAGCGGCACGGCGTCGCGGCGGGCGATGGCGTCGGCGGCGCCGTCGGCGCCCGAGGCGATCGCGCGCTGCGGGCTGGCGTCGCTGAAGGACCAGCGCGAGAGCTCGGTCTCGCCGTCGCTCAGCACCCAGTCGGCGGTCCAGCCGGCGCCGGCGCGGTAAACGCGGCCCAGCAGCTGCACCTGCCCGCCGTAGCGCGCGGTCAGCGGCAGCATCGGCGCCGGGGTCTGGCTCCAGACGGTCTGCACCGCGGCCTGTTCGACCGCGCTGCCGGCCGGCATGCCGAAGCGCAGGCCGCGCTCGAGGCCGCGCTCGGCCAGCGGCTTCACCACCGCCAGCTGCTGGGCGTTGACCAGGCGCGCGCCGCGGCCGTCGTCGATCGCCAGCCACAGGATCGGCCGCGGGCGGCTGCCGCCCCAGTACTTCAGGCCGGCGGCGGCCACCAGCGCGTCCACGCCGTTGGGCTCGAAGGCGAAGCTCATCGTGGTCCGGTAGACCGGCACGCCGCCGATGGCGGTGTTGCCCTGCTGGTCGCTCGATTCGCGGGTGTCGCTGGTGGTGACGTAGGTCTGCGCGCTGGCCAGGGCCCGGCGCACCACCGGATGGTTGGCGGCCTGCGGGTCGCCGGTCAGCTTCACCACCACCTGGGCCAGGGCGCGGGCAGTGGCGGCGCGGCGCTCGCCGGCGCCCTGCGAGATCAGCGTCACCTGGCCCTGGTAAAGGCTCAGGTCGCGCTCGGCCGGCAGCCCGCCCGCCGGCGCATCGGCCAGCGGCCCCGCCACCGGCTCAGGCGCTGCCCCTTCCGTGGGAGGAACCGCGACCCCCACCGCAGCCCCTCCTGTGGGAGGGACTTCAGTCCCGATCGCCACGGCCGGCGCAAGCGCCACCAGGCAGGCCAACAGGCAGGTTTTGATCAGGCTCGTACGCATGGGGGGCTTCGCAGGAAACACAGGCCGCATGGTGCCGCATGGGGGGCTGGGGCGTCCAACCTCCGGGCGGGAAGCTTCGGGCCTGAAGGGCCTCCTACAGGGGCCGCGGGCCTGTAGGAGGGCCTTCAGGCCCGAACGCTCTTGCTAGAATGCCTCCCTTCCCCGCGCCCGGATGCCGCCCTTGACCACCCCCACCCCCCTCACCTACCGCGATGCGGGCGTTGATATCGACGCCGGCAACGAAGTCGTCGAGCGCATCAAGCCCCTGGTCAAGCGCACCTTCCGGCCCGAGGTGATGGGCGGGCTGGGCGGCTTCGGCGCCCTGTTCAACCTCTCCGGCAAGTACCGCGAGCCGGTGCTGGTCAGCGGCACCGACGGCGTCGGCACCAAGCTCAAGCTGGCCCAGCAGCTCAACCGCCACGACACCATCGGCATCGACCTGGTGGGCATGTGCGTCAACGACGTGCTGGTGCAGGGCGCCGAGCCGCTGTTCTTCCTCGACTATTTCGCCACCGGCAAGCTGCACGTGGACACCACGGTGTCGGTCGTCGGCGGCATCGCCAAGGGCTGCGAGCTGGCCGGCTGCGCCCTGATCGGCGGCGAGACCGCCGAAATGCCCGACATGTACCCGCCGGGCGAATACGACCTGGCCGGCTTCACCGTCGGCGCGGTGGAGAAGTCGATGCTGCTCGACGGCGCCAAGGTACGCGAGGGCGACGTGCTGCTGGGCATCGCCTCCTCCGGCCCGCATTCGAACGGCTACTCGCTGGTGCGCCGCATCTACGACCGCGCCGGCCGCCCGGCCGAGCTCGACGTCGGCGGCGTGAAGCTGGTGGACGCGCTGATGGCGCCGACCACGATCTACGTCAAGCCGATCCTGGAGCTGCTGGGCAAGCACGACCTGCACGCCATGGCCCACATCACCGGCGGCGGCCTGACCGAGAACATCATCCGCGTCATCCCGGACGGCCTGGGCCTGGACATCGAAGCCTCGGCGATCGCGCTGCCGCCGGTGTTCGAGTGGCTGCAGCGCGAAGGCGCGGTGCCGAACCCGGAGATGTGGCGCACCTTCAACTGCGGCGTCGGCTTCGTGCTGGTGCTGGCCCCGGGCGACGTGGCGGCGGTCTCGGCCGACCTGCAGCGCCTCGGCCTCGCCCACCGCGCCATCGGCCAGGTCGTCAAGGCCCGCGGCGAAGAGCGCGTCCACATCGGCTGACCCGCTGGAATGGCATCACTGCCGGACTTGCAGGCGGGCTGATGGAAGCTCTTTTTTGGCCACTGATGAACACTGATAAACACTGATAAACACTGATAAACACCGATAAAGCGTCTTTCAGTTGGGCACGGCGAGCGCGGAATGGCCGGGGCGTGCCACGGGGCAATCCAGGTTCTTTGCTCTATCCGTGTTCATCTGTGTTCATCAGTGGCAAAAAAAGCCTTCCACCTGATTCACCGCCGAGGGAATGAAGTTGCGCCCAGACGGTAAGCCAACCGAGGAATACAGGATCGCCGTACTGGCCTCGGGCCGCGGCAGCAACCTGCAGGCGTTGCTGGACGCGATCGAGGGTGGCTCGCTGCCGGCGCGCGTGGTCGGCGTGTTCTCGGACAAACCCAACTGCGGCGCGATCGCGCTGGCGCGGGAGGCGGGCATCGCCACCGTCGCGCTGCGGCCGCGCGACTTCGCCGATCGGGATGCGCACGATGAAGCGCTGTTCAGCGCCGTGGCGGCTGTTCAGCCCGACCTCATCGTGTGTGCGGGATACCTGCGCATCATCAGCGCCGCTTCGGTGCGACGATTCGAGGGCCGCATGATCAACATCCATCCGTCGCTGCTGCCCAAATACCCCGGGCTCGACACCCACGCGCGCGCACTCGCCGCCGGCGACGCCGAGCATGGCGCCAGCGTGCACGTGGTGGTGCCCGAGCTCGATGCCGGCCCGCGGCTGGCGCAGGTGCGCATCCCGGTGTTGCCGGGCGACGATGCCGCCGGCCTGGCCGCACGCCTGCTGCCGCGCGAACACGCGCTGCTCGCCGCCACTTGCAGCCTGCTGGCGACGCGGCGGCTGGATATCGGCGGCGGGCGCGTGCGCTTCGACGGCCGCGACCTGGCGGCACCACTTCAGCTCGACGCCCACGACCAGCTCCAGGAGGCCTGACCCATGCGCCTGTTCGCGATCGCCCTCGCCCTGCTGCTGCCCGCGGCCGCAGCCACCGCCGCCGCGCCGCCGGCCCCGTTCAGCGCCGACTACGCGGTGTACCAGGACGGCCAGCCGATCGGCACCGGCCGCATCACGCTGCACCGCCTGCCCGATGGCCGCTGGGAAATGGTGACGCGCAGCGAGGCCACCCAGGGCGTGGCCGCGCTGGCTGGCGTGCGCCGCGAGGAAACCTCGGTGCTGGCCTGGGGCACGGGCGGCCCGCAGTCCTTGTCCTACGACATGCGCCAGAAGGCCGCCTGGAACGAGCGTCGCGAAACCCTGCGCGTTGACCCGGCGCGCCGCACCGCCACCGCCACCTACAAGGACCAGCGCACCGACCTGCCCTGGCGTGCCGACCTGCTCGACCGCCACGCGGTCACCGCCGCGCTGATGGCGGAACTCACGGCGGGCCGCCGCGGGGAAATGGAGTTCGCGGTCGCCGACCGCCGCGGCGTGGAAACCCAGCGCTACCGCACCGCCGCCAACGTGCGCCTCAAGACCGCGCTGGGCACCGAACGCGCGATCCGCATCGAGCGCCTGCGGGACGACGACAGCGGCCGCGTGACCAAGATCTGGTTCGCCCGCAACCGCGGCTGGCTGCCCCTGCGCATCAAGCAATACGAATCCGACGGCAGCACCCTCGACCTCCGCATCACCGCGGTGCGCTGACCCGGGGCAAGGCTTTTTCGGATTGACAAGCCAAGGCGGTTTGCTACCGTCCCGCAACAGGGGCCTGCGTGGCATCGGATCGCGATCCACGCCGGAAGTCAGAGTTGCAATAAGTCCAGGGGCGGCAGTGACCACCGAATTTTCCGAGGCTGCAAGCCAGTCCACCGAAACCAATCCGCTTCGTGTCTCCAACTTCTTCCATCTAGGCCTCGGCGCTTTCAACCTGCTGGCGGGGGGCGTGCTCGCCTTCCTGCTCTCCAGGGAAGTCGAGGCGCTCAGGATCCAGATCTTCCCGATGGTTGGCATCGCCGGCGCGCTGCTGGTGCTGGGCCTCACGCAGGTTGGGCGTGCCTGGCGAGACGAGAAGTTCCGGTTCCACCCGGACGACATCGGCAAGTTCGCCATCACCGGAAAGGTGGCCAAGAGCGCCAGTCCCGACCAAGCCAGTTACGTCATCGACGTCCTCAACAACGGGGTGCTGCCGGAACCGACGCCGGACAACGCCCTGCTTAACAAGCTCTACAGCTGGCTGCCGAAACTCGAACTGGCGCCGCTGCTGATCCGCTGGCATGCCGAGACCCAGTCGCTCCGCATCGTCAACCTTGTCGTGGCCACGACGGGCTTCATCCTGACCTGGATCTTCGCCCGGCCCGAGGTGTTCGCATGGCTGGTGCCGGCCTACCTGCTGCTGGCGATTGACCCGCTGTCGGTCTGGCGAAACCTCACCAGTGGCGTCGCCGGGGCAAGGCAACTGGACCGCCCCGCCGCGCCCACGCCACACCGCTCGGTTGCCATCCTGCTGTCGTCGGTCTTCGTGCCGATCCTGCTCGGGCTGCTTCCGCCGGGCAGCCTGCCCCCGGCGCCCTGGGCCACATCGACCTTCGTCATCCCGACGGTATGCGCGATGGCGGTGCTGCTGGTCGCCAGCACGCTGTTCGTTTTCTCGCTGAAGTCGCAGACGCGTGACCTGAGGACCTCAGGCGTGGGCCATGACGTCCGCAAGGACCTGGACATCCCAAACCTCGGGACCGGCCTGATTGACCGTCTTGAGAACGACCTTCCGTTCCCGCGCTCGGTCCTGTCCCGCAACACAGGCTGGCAGAAGGACGGGAATTTCGGCGGCCATTTGCTCGTCGAGGCGCGGCAGCGCCTGAACGCCGTGGGCAGCGTCGGCACGCCGCTGGCTGCTCTGCGGGGCGCATGGAAGGACCCGGAGCAGAAGCCGCTGGTCGCGCTCGGCGCCTTCGGCGTCGCCACCGGGATCGCCGCCACGGTGCTGGCCTTCGTCGCGACCCGCACCGGGATCGGCCTGACCCCGATGCTGACGGCCCTGTCCCTATTCGCGGCGTCCCAGTTTTCGCTCCTGGCGGCGCGCGGCCTCTGGAACCGGGTTGACTTCACTTCGACCGTCTATCGCATTTTCTTCAAGGGCAGCTACGACCAGGCGCAGCGGGTGGCGGGCAACACCATCACCGGCGACGGCTCGCTGACCGAGAAGGCGATCCGCATCGAGCACGTGGAGTTCTGGGTTGCCGTGGCCAGGGTGGAAAGCGTCGCCTTCTCGCGCAAGGGCGACCGCTACATCCAAAGCCTGGACCGCCTTCCGGATGAGTGCGCCACGCAGTTCTCGCGCATCGTGGATTTCCACGAGGACCTGACGCGACGAAAGGTCAACAACTACTTGCAGGAAGGCGCAGTGCGGCAGCTCGTGCAGGGAGCAGGATCCGCGACACAGACGCTGCCTGCCGGGGCGAACACGCTGCTGGCCATGGCGGGCCAGCCCAGCCCGGCAACCGGCGACACTTCGGCTGGGCCGGACTGATCAAAGAACCGTGGGGTCGGCTGGCTCTCACCAAGCCGCTGGCCTTGCCCGCCTCAGCCACGCCCCTCCCTCGCCGGGACGGGCGAAATCAGCCCGGCAGGCGCCGGATCTTGGCGCCGAGGGTGCCGAGCTTTTCTTCGATGTTCTCGTAGCCGCGGTCGATGTGGTAGATGCGGTCCACGACGGTTTCGCCGTGGGCGACGAGGCCGGCCAGCACCAGCGAGGCCGAGGCGCGCAGGTCGGTGGCCATGATCGGCGCGCCCGTCATGCGCTCGACGCCACGGATGATCGCGGTGTTGCCCTCGACCCGGATGTCGGCGCCCAGGCGCTGCAACTCGTTGAGGTGCATGAAGCGGTTCTCGAAGATCGTCTCGGTGATCACGCCCACGCCCTCGGCCACCGTATTGAGCGCCGCGAACTGCGCCTGCATGTCGGTCGGGAACGCCGGGTACGGCGCCGTGGTCAGGTTCACCGCCTTCGGGCGGCGGCCGCGCATGTCCACTTCGATCATGTCGTCGCGGGTGTTGATGTGCGCGCCGGACTCCTCCAGCTTCACCAGGATCGCGTCCATGGTGTCGGCGCGCGCGCGGCGCACCGTGACCTTGCCGCCGGTCATCGCGCCGGCGACCAGGAAGGTGCCGGCCTCGATGCGGTCGGGCAGCACGTCGTAGTGGATGCCGGCCAGGCGGTCGACGCCGTGCACGACGATGCGGTTGCTGCCGGCGCCCTCGATGTGGGCGCCCATCGCGATCAGGCAGTTGGCCAGGTCCACCACCTCGGGCTCCTGCGCGCAGTTCTCGAGCACCGTGGTGCCCTTGGCCAGCGCCGCCGCCATCAGCACGTTCTCGGTGCCGGTGACGGTGATCATGTCGAACACGTAGCGGCCGCCGCGCAGGCGCTCGGCCCGGGCCTTGATGAAGCCATTCTCGACCGTGACCTCGGCGCCCAGCGCCTGCAGGCCGCGGATGTGCTGCTCCACAGGGCGCGAACCGATCGCGCAGCCGCCGGGCAGCGAGACCTCGGCGTGGCCGAAGCGCGCCAGCAGCGGGCCCAGCACCAGGATCGAGGCGCGCATGGTCTTCACCAGCTCGTAGGGCGCCACGGTGGAGGTGATGAAGCGCGGGTCGGCGGTGATGGTGAGCTTCTCGTCCACCATCAGCTGCACGCCCATCGCGCCCAGCAGCTCCATGGTGGTGGTGACGTCGTGCAGGTGCGGCACGTTGCCGATCGAGATCGGGCCGTCGGCCAGCAAGGTCGCGGCCAGGATCGGCAGCACGGCGTTCTTCGCGCCGGAGATCTGCACTTCGCCGTTCAGCGGCTCGCCGCCCGTAATCACAATCTTGGCCATGTTCTTCTTCTTGTGTTCTTTGTAGGAGGGACTTCAGTCCCGAAGCTTTTCGCCGAGAAGCTTCGGGACTGAAGTCCCTCCTACAGGGTGGGGGCGCGGGTCAGGCGGCTTCTTCGGGAGTCAGCGTACGCAGGGCCAGCGCGTGGATCTCGCCGCCCATGCGCTCGCCGAGGGTGGCGTAGACCATGCGGTGGCGGGCCAGCGGCAGCTTGCCGCGGAAGGCCTCGCTGACCACGGTGGCTTCGAAATGCACGCCGTCGTCGCCCACGACTCGGGCGCGGGCGCCGGGCAGGCCGGTTTCGATCAGGTTCTGGATGATGTCGGGGGTCATGGGAGACGGGGGCGCGGCTGGCGCGCAGGCCTTACAATGAGGCCCCGCATCATACCCCCAACGCCCCAGGCATGAACGATCCCACGCAGGCCCCGACCGTCACCGATGCCGCCTTGGCCGCCAGCGGCCGCGCCGTGATCGCCGTCGAGGCCGAGGCCCTGGCCGCGCTGCAGGCCCGGATCGGCGCTGACTTCGCCGCCGCCTGCCGGCTGATGCTGGGCTGCCGCGGCCGGGTGGTCTGCACCGGCATGGGCAAGTCCGGCCATATCGCCAAGAAGATCGCCGCCACCCTGGCCTCCACCGGCACCCCGGCCTTCTTCATGCACCCGGGCGAAGCCAGCCACGGCGACCTGGGCATGGTCACCGACGCCGACCTGGTGCTGGCCCTGTCCAATTCCGGCGAATCCGACGAAATCCTGGCCATCGTCCCGGCGCTCAAGCGCCAGGGCAACCTGATGATCGCCATGACCGGCCGCCCCGCCTCCAGCCTGGGCCGGCTGGCCGAGGTGCACCTCGACGCCAGCGTCCCGGCCGAAGCCTGCCCGCTGGGCCTGGCGCCCACCTCCAGCACCACCGCGGCGCTGGTGCTCGGCGACGCGCTGGCGGTGGCTCTGCTCGAGGCCCGCGGCTTCACCGCCGAGGACTTCGCCCGCTCGCACCCGGCCGGCAGCCTCGGCCGCAAGCTGCTGCTGCACATACGCGACATCATGCACACCGGCGACGCCGTGCCGGTGGTGCCGGCCGACGCCAGCACCACCGCGGCCCTGCTGGAAATGACCCGCAAACGCCTCGGCATGACCGCCGTGGTCGATGCCGACGGCGTGCTGCAGGGCGTCTTCACCGACGGCGACCTGCGCCGCGCGCTCGACGACGAACAGACCGACCTGCACGCCACCCCGGTGTCGAAGCTGATGGGCCGCACGCCCAAGACCATCGGCGCCGACGCGCTGGCGGTCGAGGCCGCGCACCTGATGGAAGAGTTCAAGATCAGCTCGCTGGTCGTGGTGGATGCGCAGCGCAAGGTCGTCGGCGCCCTGAACATTCATGACCTGTTGCGCGCACGCGTGGTCTGATCCGGCCATGATCCTCTCCGACAGCGACCTCCGCGCCCGCGCCGCCGGCATCCGCCTGGCCTGCTTCGACGTCGACGGCACGCTCACCGATGGCCGCCTGCATTACGACGCCGACGGCAAGGAATCCAAGGCCTTCCACGTGCTCGACGGCCAAGGCCTGCGCCTGCTCGAGGACCACGGCATCGCCGTCGCGCTCGTCACCGCGCGCGAAAGCGCCGCCGTGCTGGCCCGCGCCCGCGACCTGCGCATCGCCCACGTGCACACCGGCGTGAAGGACAAGGCCGCCACCCTGCGCATGCTCTGCGCGCAGCTCGGCATCGGGGCGCTGGAAACCGCGCACATGGGCGACGACCTGCCCGACCTGCCGGCGCTGGCGCTGGCTGGGCTGGCCGTGGCCCCGGCCAATGCCCATCCCTGGGTCGCCGAACGCGTGCACTGGCAGACCCGCGCCCGCGGCGGCGAAGGCGCGGTGCGCGAGCTCTGCGACCTGCTGCTCGAGGCGCGCGGCCTGCGCGCCGCCGTGCTCGCCCGCTTCGGCATCGAATGAGCCGCGCCTGGCTCAACGGCGTGCTCGGCCTGCTGGCGCTGGTGCTGGTGAGCCTGGCCGTGTGGCAGTGGAGCCAGCGCCAGCGGCCGCCGGTGGAGGTGCCGCAGCGCTCCGACTACATCCTGCGCGACTACGAACTGACCACGCTCGACAAGGAGGGCCGCGAGTCCTTCACGGTGCGCGGTCCCTACCTGCAGCGCGACGTCGGCGGCAAGAGCCTGAGCCTGGTCGAGCCGCGCTTCTCCTTTCCGGCCTCGCAGGGCGGGCGCTGGCAGGCCAGCTCCGAGGCCGCCTGGGTCAGCCCGGGCGCCGACCAGGTGCACCTGCTGCGCCAGGTCGAGATGGTCGGCCCGCCGTCCGAGGCCGGCCTGCGCGTGCGCTTCGCCACCGACCGCCTGCGGGTGCTGCCGGACGTGGACCGGGCCGACGCCGCCGGGCCCGTGACCGTCACCCACGGCGACTCTATACTCGTGGGCACCGGCCTCGACGTGGACATGTCGGCCAAGCGTTTCCAGCTGCTGAACGATGTCAAAGGACACTATGCGCCCCGCCGCAACTAGCCTGCTGATCCTCTGCCTCGCCGCCACCGGCCCGGCCTTCGCCCGGTCCACCGACCGCAGCCAGCCGATGGACATCGATGCCGACAGCACCGACGCGCTGCTCGGCGACGATGCCGTGACCACGATGAACGGGAACGTCCGCATCCGCCAGGGCACGCTCGAGGTGGACGCCGACCGCGCCGAGATCCATCGCGCCGGCGGCGACATCTCGCAGATCGTGCTCACCGGCGCGCCGGCGCGGCTGCGCCAGGTGTCCGATACCGGCGAGCCGATGGACGCCCGCGCCCAGCGCGTCGTCTACGACCGAACCAGCGAGATCATGGTGCTTACCGGCGCCGTGCTGATCGAGCAGCCGCGCGGCAGCGTGCGCGGCGAGACCCTGAAGTACAACCTCGACACCGGCCGCATCGAAGGTGGCGGCGACGGTCAGGGTATTTCCATGCGCATCCTGCCCAAGACCGCGCCGGCCAACTGATGCTGACCGCGGCGGGGCTGGCCAAGAGCTACAAATCGCGCCAGGTCGTGCACGACTTCGGGCTGTCGCTGCGCCCGGGCGAAGTGGTCGGCCTGCTCGGCCCCAACGGCGCCGGCAAGACCACCTGCTTCTACATGATCGTCGGCCTGGTCGCGACCGATTCCGGCCAGATCCTGCTCGACGGCAACGACATCACCGCACTGCCGATGCACGAGCGTGCGCGCCGCGGCCTGGGCTACCTGCCGCAGGAAGCTTCGGTGTTCCGCAAGCTGTCGGTGGCCGACAACATCAGCGCCGTGCTCGAACTGCGGCCCGAGCTAAACGCCGCCGCGCGCGAGCGCGAACTCGGCGCGTTGCTCGAGGAGCTGCAGGTCAGCCACGTCGCCGGCCAGCCCGGCGCCAGCCTGTCGGGCGGCGAGCGCCGACGCGTCGAGATCGCGCGCGCACTCGCGGCTGCACCGCGCTTCATGCTGCTCGACGAACCCTTCGCCGGCGTCGACCCGATCTCGGTCGGCGAGATCCAGCGCATCGTCCGCCACCTCAAGCAGCGCGGCATCGGCGTGCTGATCACCGACCACAACGTGCGCGAGACCTTGGGCATTTGCGACCGGGCGTATATCCTCAATGCCGGCCGGGTGCTCGCGCAGGGTTCGCCCGACGAGGTCCTGGCCAACGCCGACGTGCGTCGCGTCTATCTGGGCGATTCCTTCCGCCTCTGAGTGCCGCGCGCGTTCCGTCCCCCCGCGGAGTGCCATGAAGCCCACCCTCCAGACCCGGCTCGGCCAGCAGCTGTCCCTGACGCCCCAGCTGCGCCAGGCGATCCGGCTGCTGCAGCTGTCGGCGATGGAGCTCGAGGCCGAGCTCAACCAGGCGCTGGACGCCAACCCCCTGCTCGAGCGTGAGGAAGACGCCGAACCCGCCTTCACGCCGCCCGACGGCGACCGGCCCACCGACGCGCCCTCGGGCGAGGACGCCGGCGACAGCCCCGACAGCGGCGACTTCGACCCCGGCGAGCAGCCCGACTGGTTCGAGTCCAGCGCCGGCGGCAGCGAGCGCCGCGGCCAGGGCGACGACGACCACGACGAGTTCACGGCCGCCGCCCCGGTGGGTCTCCACGACCACCTGCTCTGGCAGCTCCAGCTCAGCCACCTGGGCCCGCGCGACATCGCCATCGGCCAGGCCCTGGTCGAGGCGATCAACGACGACGGCTACCTCGAGGGCCCGCTGGCGGACATCCAGGCCGCGCTTTTGCCGGAGATCACCGCCAGTGAGGCGGAGATCGAAACCGTTCTCCACATCATCCAGCACTTCGACCCGGTCGGCGCGGGCGCCCGCAGCCTGTCCGAATGCCTGTGCGTGCAGCTGCGCCTGCTCAGCGAGGACACCCCGGGCCTGGCCCTGGCCCGCGAGGTCTGCAGCCGGCACCTGGACGGCCTGGCGAGGCTGGGTGCGGGTAAGCTGGCGGCCCAGCTGCAGCAGCCGGCCGAGGCCATGGACCAGGCCGTGGCCTTGCTGCGCTCGCTCGACCCCAAGCCCGGCGCACAGATCGGCGGCGGTGATGCCGAATACATCGCCCCCGACGTGATCGCGTACCGCCAGGGCGGCGTCTGGAAGGTGGCCCTGGCCCCGGGCAGCCAGCCCCGCCTGGGCATCAACCGCCACTACGAGCGCCTGATCGGCAAGGCCAGCCGCGAGGACGACAGCTACCTGCGCGGCCAGCTGCAGGAGGCCCGCTGGCTGATCAAGAGCCTCGAGACCCGGGCCGACACCCTTACCCGGGTGGCCAAGGCCATCGTCCGCCAGCAGAGCGGCTTCCTGGACCACGGCAGCGTGGCCATGCGCCCGCTCACCCTGCGCCAGGTGGCCGAGGAGATGGGGCTGCACGAATCCACCATTTCACGCGCCACCACCCGCAAATACCTGCGCACCCCCCGCGGCACCTTCGAGTTCAAGCATTTCTTCAGCTCCGGCATCGCCACCGAGCACGGCGGCACGGCCTCGGCCACGGCCATCCAGGCCATGCTGCGCAAGCTGATCGACGCCGAGAACCCGCGCTCCCCGCTGTCCGACCAGCGCCTGGCCGAGATACTGAAGGGCGAAGGCATCCCCGTCGCCCGGCGAACCGTGGCAAAATACCGCGAAGCGATGAACATCTCCGCCTCCAACGAACGGCAGCGCCTGGCCTGAGGCCCCCCTCCGATGGCGATTGCCCGTCCACGCCCCCGCGGCGAAAAGTTCCCCACCCCTTTTGACATCGGTCACGGCGCGTTGCCCGTGGCCGTGTTTAGCTGTGCGTGACAACAACAGGAGGATCGTGATCATGCGGATCGACATCAGCGGCCACCAGATCGACGTTACCCCGGCCCTGCGCGACTACGTGCAGGACAAGCTCGCGCGCGTCGCGCGGCATTTCGACCACCACCTCGAAACCCGGGTCGTCCTCTCCGTCGACAAGCTCGACCAGAAGGCCGAGGCCACGCTCTCCACTCCCGGCAAGACCCTGCACGCCGAGGCCGTGGCGCCGGACATGTACGCCGCCATTGACCTGCTGGCCGACAAGCTCGACCGCCTGGTGATCAAGCAGAAAGAGAAGATGACCGACCACCACCGCGGCGAATCCGCCGCCCGTTCGGACAGCTTCGGCTGACATCGCCATGCACCTGCTGGACCTGCTCTCCCCGGCCCGCGTCAAGGCCAACGTCACCACCAGCGGCAAGAAGCGCCTGCTGGAGCAACTGGCGGCGCTGTTGGCCAACGGCGCCGACGGGGAGAGCGAACGCGGCATCTACGACGGCCTCTGCGGCCGTGAACGACTCGGCAGCACCGGCCTGGGCCACGGCGTCGCGATCCCGCACGGTCGCAGCGCCCGCCTGGCCAGCGCCACCGGCACCTTCCTCCGCCTGGCCGAACCCGTGGACTTCAATGCCCCGGACGGCCAGCCGGTGGACCTGGTGTTCGCGCTGGTGGTGCCCGAGCATTTCGCCACGCAGCACCTGATGCTGCTGGCCAACCTCGCCGAGATGTTCGGCGACGGCGATTTCCGCCAGCGCCTGCGCCAGGCGCCCGATTCGGCCGCGCTGTACGCGCTGCTCTCGGAGTGGCAGGCAGCGCACCCGGCGGCCGCCTGACATGACCGACCGGCTGCGCGCCCGCGAGCTGTTCGACGAACTGGGCGAGCGGCTGGAGCTGCGGTGGCTGGCCGGACAGCGCGGCGCCACCCGCGTGCTCGAGCGCGGCGAGCACCTCTCGCGCCGGCCCTCGCTGGCGGGCTACCTGAACGTCATCCACCCCAACAAGGTGCAGATCATCGGTTCGGCCGAACTCGCCTGGCTCGACGGCCTCGATGCCCGCAACCGCTGGGAAGTGCTGCAGAAGATCATGGACGCGCGCCCGCTGGCCATGGTCATCACCCAGAACCAGACCTGCCCCACCGACCTGCGCGACGCCGCCGAGGAGTCCGACACCCCGCTGTGGACCTCGCCGCGCCGCGGCTACGAGCTGCTGAACCTGCTGCAGTACCACCTTGCGCGCGCGCTGGCGCCGCGGGTCACGCTGCACGGCGTGTTCATGGAGATCTACTCGATCGGCGTGCTGGTCACCGGCGATTCCGGGCTGGGCAAGAGCGAGCTCGCGCTCGAACTGATCAGCCGCGGCCACCGCCTGGTCGCCGACGACGCGCCCGAGTTCACCCAGATCGCGCCCGACGTGCTCGACGGCACCTGCCCGGACCTGCTGCAGGACCTGCTGGAAGTGCGTGGCCTCGGGGTCATGAACATCCGCCAGATGTTCGGCGACACCGCGGTGAAGAAGAACAAGTACCTGCGCCTGATCGTGCACCTGGTGCGCGCGCAGGACCCGTCGGCCGAGGCGATGGCGCGCATCACCGGCGAATCCACCAGCCGCAAGGTGCTCGACCTCGAGGTGCCGGTGGTCGAGCTGCCGGTGGCCGCCGGCCGCAACCTGGCGGTGCTGGCCGAGGCCGCGGTGCGCCTGCACCTGCTGCGCAGCAAGGGCATGGACCCGGCCGCGGCCTTCCTGGCCCGGCACAGCGAGTTCCTGCTGCAGGGCGAAGCGCCGTGAGCGAGGCTGCGCGCCCGCTGCTCATCGTCGTCAGCGGCATGTCCGGCTCGGGCAAGTCGGTGGCGTTGAACACCCTCGAGGACCTCGACTTCTTCTGCACCGACAACCTGCCGGCCGAGCTGCTGCCGCGCTTCGTGCGCTCGGTGGCCAGCGACAACCGCGGCCGCCACCGGCTGGCGGTGGGCATCGACGTGCGCAACCGCACGCCCGACCTCACCCGCATCCCGGAGTGGCTGTCGGAAGTGGGCGACCTGGGCTTCGACCACAAGCTGGTTTATTTCGACACCCGGGACGAGGTGCTGCTCAAGCGCTATTCCGACACCCGCCGCAAGCATCCGCTCAGCCACGAGGGCCTGCCGCTGGCCGACGCGATCGTGCTCGAGCGCAAGCGCATGCGCCCGCTGCGGGCGATCGCCGACCTGGTGATGGACACGTCCGAGATGAACGTGCACCAGATGCGCCGGCAGGTGATCACCGAGCTGGGCGTCGGCGCGCACCAGGGCCTGTCGCTGCTGTTCGAGTCCTTCGCCTACAAGCGCGGGCTGCCGGCCGACGCCGATTTCGTGTTCGACGCGCGCGCCCTGCCCAACCCGCACTGGGACGCGCGCCTGCGCCCGCTTTCGGGCCGGGACGCCGCCGTGCGTGAGCACCTGGACCGGGATGCGCTGGTGCAGGAGTTCCGCGGCCAGGTCACCGCCTTCCTCGACACCTGGATACCGCGCTTCGAAGCCGAGACCCGCAGCTACCTCACCGTGGCTTTCGGCTGCACCGGCGGCCGCCACCGCTCGGTCTACCTGGCTGAATCCCTGGCCCGCCACTTCCGCGACCAGGGCCGCGAAGGCGTCGTCACCTTCCACCGCGAACTCGAGTAAGCCCCCCTGTGGGAGGGACTTCAGTCCCGAGGCTTCTCGTTCGAACGCGGATCAAGGCGGATGGACGCGGATAAAAGCGGATAAGACAAAGACTTGGGATTGGGCCGCGGCGAGACCAGCCCTTCAGTGTCTCTCTGCGTTTTTCTGGATTCATCCGCTTTTATCCGCGCCCATCCGCCTTGATCCGCGTTTAAACACGATCGATTTGTAGGACCCCGGCCGTCTGGTAATGTTCAGGCATGCCCGTCGGAATCCTCATGGTCAGCCACGAAGGCGTCGCCAGCCCCTTGCTGGCGGCCGCGCGGCGGCTCGTGGGTGCGATGCCGCTGGCGGTGGAGGCCTTCGACGTGCCGTGGGATGCCGATGCCGACACCGTGCTGCCCGGCGCCAGCGCGGCGCTGCGCAAGGTCGATGGCGGCGACGGCGTGCTGCTGCTGGTTGATCTTTATGGCGCCACCCCGGCCCGCGTGGCGGAACGACTTTCCCGGCTCGGAACGCCCTGCCACCGCATCAGCGGCCTGTCGCTGCCGATGCTGCTGCGCGCGCTCAACTATCCCGAGCAGGGCCTGGATGAACTCGCGCGCACGGCGGCCGCCGGCGCGCGCAATGGCGTGGTGATCGACGATGCTTGAACGTGAACTCAAGGTGGTGAACCGGCTGGGCCTGCACGCGCGCGCGGCGGCCAAGCTGGTGCAGCTGCTGTCCGGCTTCCAGTGCCAGGCCTCGTTGGTCGGCCGTGGCCGCGAGGTCAACGCCAAGTCCATCATGGGCGTGCTGCTGCTGGCCGCCGCGCCCGGCGCCAGCCTGGTGCTGCGCGTGGACGGCGACGACGAGGCGGCGGCGATGGAAGCGGCCGTGGCGCTGTTCGAGCGCCGGTTCGACGAGGACGGCTGATGCGGCGCGCCCTGCGCGGCCAGCCGGCATCCCGGGGCATCGCGCTCGGGCGGGTCCGCGTCCGGCATCCGCAGGCGCTGGTGGTCAGCGAACAGCGCATCCGCGCCGAGGACGTGCCTGGCGAGATCCTGCGGCTGCACCGCGCGCTCGATGCGGCCCGCGCCGAACTGCATGGCCTGCGCGAGCGCCTGCACGGCGCGCTGGCGCAGGAGGTGGGCGAGTTCCTCGACCTGCACGCGATGATCCTGGACGACCCGGAGCTGCTGCACGGCCTTGATGATCTGGTCAGCACCGGCCGCTATTCCGCCGACTACGCCCTGAAGCTGCAGCGCGACCGCCTGGCCGCGGTGTTCGAGGGCATGCACGACGACTACTTCCGCAGTCGGCGCGAGGACCTGGACCACGTGATCGGCCGCGTGCACGCGGCCCTGCAGCGGCGCGGCGACGACGCCACCACCGGTCTGTCCGGCGAGATCCTGGTGTGCGACGCGGTCGCGCCGCAGGAGCTGGCCGAGCTGCAGGCGCAGGGCGTGGTGGCGGTGGTCGCCGCCAGCGGCAGCCCGCTCTCGCACAGCGCGATCCTGGCGCGCAGCCTGCACCTGCCGCTGGTGCTGGGTGCCGGCGAGCTGCTGGCGCTGGCCAACGACGGCGACGCCCTGATGGTGGACGCCGCCACCGGCGAGCTGGTGCTCGAGCCCGGCCCGGCCGACCTCAAGCGCTACCACCGCCGCGCCGCCGAGCTCGGCAAGGAGCAGGCGCAGCTGACGCGCCTGCGTCGCCAGCCCACGCGCACGCAGGACGGCGTCGACATCCGCCTGTACGCCAACGCCGAATCGCGCGAGGACGTCGCCGAGGCGCATTCCCTCGGCGCCGACGGCATTGGCCTCTACCGCACCGAGTTCCTGTTCCTGCAGCGGCGCGAGCTGCCGACCGAGGACGAACAGTTCCTCGCCTACCGCGACCTGGTGCTGGGCATGGCCGGCCGCGTGGTCACCATCCGCACGCTCGACCTGGGCGCCGACAAGGCCGACCACAGCGGCCTCGCCCTGCGCACCGAGCCCAACCCGGCCCTGGGCCTGCGCGGCGTGCGGCTCTCGCTCGCCCACGAGGCGCTGTTCCTGACCCAGCTGCGCGCCATCCTGCGCGCCTCGGCCTACGGCCCGGTGCGCATCCTGGTGCCGATGATCTGCTGCCGCGAGGAAATGCAGGCGGTGATCGCCCTGCTGGAAGCCGCGCGCGCCTCGTTGCTGGCGGAAAGTGCGCCGACCGGCCCGTTCGTCGAACTGGGCGCGATGATCGAAGTGCCGGCGGCGGCGCTGGGCCTGCCCGACTTCATCGACCTGGTGGACTTCGTGTCGGTGGGCACCAACGACCTGGTGCAGTACCTGCTGGCCGTCGACCGCAACCACGAATCGCTCGCCTCGCTGTACACGCCGCGGCATCCGGCGATGCTGCGGCTGCTGGCCGAGGTCTTCAGCTACGGCCGCCGCAACGGCATCCCGGTGGCGGTCTGCGGCGAAATGGCCGGCGAGGCCGCCAACGTGCCGCTGCTGCTGGCCCTGGGCCTGCGCGACTTCAGCCTGCACCCGTCGACGCTGCTGGAGGTCCGCCGCGCCATCCGCGACGCCGACCACGCCAGCCTCCGCCGCCGCGCCCAGTCCCTCCTCCGCGCCCATGATCGTCTTGCCATCGAAAAATGGCTGGCGCGGTGAAGCTGGAGAGAGGTTTCAGCCACGGATAAAAGCGAATGAACACAGATGAACACGGATAGAGCAAGAGCTGATTAGAGGGGGTCTTCGCCAGACGGTTTGGTTAGCGTCGAACCACTACCGCTGTTGCTTTATCCGTGTTCATCTGTGTTCATCCGCTTTTATCCGTGGCAAACAAAAAACAAACCCCCCGCCATGAAGACGGGGGTTCGAGCGGACGCACCAACGCGGGATTTCAGTCGCCGAACTTTTCGTCGAAGAAGGAATCCATGGCGGCGTAGGCGCGCTTGGCGGCGCGGGGCTCGTAGAGGCAGCCCGGGCTGTTGGCGTCGGCTTCGGCGAAGCAGTGGACGGCGCCGGAGTAGTTGACGAACTGCCAGTCGGCCTTGGCGTCGGTCATTTCCTTCTGGAAGGTCGCGATCTGCTCGGCCGGCACGTAGGTGTCGTCGGCGCCGTTGAGCACC
Source organism: Arenimonas metalli CF5-1 (assembly GCF_000747155.1). Lineage (GTDB taxonomy): Bacteria > Pseudomonadota > Gammaproteobacteria > Xanthomonadales > Xanthomonadaceae > Arenimonas > Arenimonas metalli. The sequence goes on from NZ_AVCK01000024.1 coordinate 34,687, forward strand.
AGCAGGCTGGCCTTGACGTCGCCGGCCTGGGCCGGGATCGAGGTCGAGAGGTTGCCGTGGAAGCTGACCACGCCGGCCACGTCGGCGCCGCTGCGGGCCAGGTCCAGCACCACCGCGCCGCCGAAGCAGAAGCCGATGCCGCCGAGCTGGGTGGCGTCCAGTGGCGCCTTGGCCGCGGACGACTTCAGCACGCCCAGCGCGGCATTGATGCGGCCGCGCAGGGCCTCGCGGTCGGCGTACACGGCGCCGGCGGCCTTGCCGGCCTCGTCGGCGTTGGCCGGGCGCACGCCCTTGCCGTACATGTCAACCAGCAGGATGACGTAGTCGTCGGCGGCCAGCTGCTTGGCCTTCTCGACCGCGGCGTCGGTGACGCCCATCCAGTTCGGCACCATCAGCAGGCCGGGGCGGCGGTCATCCTCGGCCTTGTCGTAGACCAGATAGCCGTCGAAGGTGGTGCCGCCGTGGGTCCAGCTGACCGGTTCGGCGACGGGCTGGGCGACGGCGGTGGTGCCCAGGCTGAGCAGGGCGAGGGCGAGCAGGGAGCGCATGGCGTGTCCTCCGTGGGAAGTGGCGGGATGATAATCCCGGCGCCTCGCCGCGGGGTAAGCGCCGCGTGAGCGTCAGGAAACGCCGAGGCCCGGGATGGCGCTGATCTGGTCCGGGTCGAAACCGGCGGCCTTGGCGAAGTGCCGGCCGCGGGCGACGTAGTCGAGGTAGCGCGGGAAGCTGGGCGCGCCGGGCGAGAGCAGCAGCACGCCGTCGGTGCCCAGGGCCTGCAGGCCCAGCTTCACCGCCTCCTCCATCTCGCCGGCCTCGGCCAGCACCATGCGGTCGCCCAGCGCCAGCGTGCGCAGCTTCTCGTAAACGCGCGGGCCGTTCTGGCCCATCGTGATCACCGCGGCCACCGGCTCGGCGGCGATGCGCTCGACGAACACGCCCCAATCGAGCCCGCGGTCATAGCCACCGACCAGGATGGCCACGCGCCGGCCGCGGAAGCAGTCGAGCGCCGCGATGGACGCATGCGGCGTGGTGGCGATCGAATCATTCACCGCCTCGACGCCGTTGCGCGTGCCCAGCGTCTGCAGCCGGTGCGGCAGCGGGCGGAAGGACAGCGCGGCCGGCGCCAGCTTCACCGCGTCCACGCCCAGGGCCTCGATCGCGGCCAGCGCCGCGCACAGGTTCAACCGGTTGTGGCGGCCGGGCAGCGGCAGGCTGCGGGCGTCGAGCACCGCGCGCTCGCCGCGGTACACGCTGCCCTCGCGCAGGTGCCAGCCGTCGGCCAGGTTGAACCAGGCCACGCGGGTGGTGGGCGGCACTTCCAGCTCGGCCAGCACCGGGTCGGCGGCGTTGAACACGGCGACGCGCGGCGCGCCCTTCGTCACCAGCAACAGCTTGTCGGCGTAGTAGCGGGCCTCGTTGCCGTGCCAGTCCAGGTGCTCGGGGAACAGGTTGAGCACCACCGCCACGTCGACCGCGCTGGCTTCGCCGGTCTGGTAGCTCGAGAGTTCGATCGCCCAGACATCGGGCGGCGGCTGCACGTCCAGCAGCTCCAGCAGCGGCAGGCCGATGTTGCCGGCCAGGGCCGTGCGCTGGCCGGCGGCGCGCAGCAGGTGGGCGATCAGCGCGGTGGTGGTGGACTTGCCCTTGGTGCCGGTGACGGCCACGCGCTTGCCGGCCACGGGCTCGGCGAACCACAGGCCGCTGCCGCCGACGAAGCGCACGCCGCGCAGGGCGGCGTCGGCCGCGGGCGAGGCGTAGGGGCTGATGCCGGGCGACTTGATCACCACCTCGTGTTCGCACAGGGCATCCGCGTCCACGGCGATCTCGATGCGCAGCGCCGGGTCCTGCATCTCGCGCAGCGGCTCGGCCTCTTCGGGCGAGCAGAACACCGTCACCGGCTGGCTCGGCAGCCGCCAGCGCAGCGCGGCCAGGGCGGCCCGGCCTTCGCGGCCGTAGCCCCAGATCGCGACCCGCTTGCCCTCAAGCTCCGAAATGCGCACGCAGCGGTCCCCACAGCTCGCCAGGAATGCCGTGATCATCCGAGGCTTCGAGCAGCGGCGCCAGCCCCCGCGCTTCCGGCGCCAGCTGCGGCCGGATCTCGCGGGCGTAGCGCTTCACCAGCGCGTCCTCGCGCCAGGCCGGGCTGTCGGCCAGCACGTCCATGGCGGCGCGCGATTCGCGGCCCTCGCCCACGCACTCGAAGGGCTTGTGGTCGCGGAACTCGAGCAGCGCGTCGTAGCCCGGCGCCTGCTCGGGCTCGTCGAGCAGGTTGCGGCCGAAGATGCCCATCAGCCGCGGCTTGGGCATGAACGGCGCCAGCGCCAGGAACACGAAGTGGCACTTCGGGCAGACGCCGCACCAGCGCTGCGCCGGGCGCTCGCCGAGGATGTGGAAGTTGCGGTTGCAGCTGGAAAAATGCTGGTCGTAGCGGTCGAGCCGCGCGAACTGGCGCGCCACCGCCAGCTCGGAGAACGGCCGCAGCAGCGAGTAGTAGCGCAGGTCGCCCGCGACATGGCTGCGCAGGTAGGCGGCAAAATCGCGCTCGAAGTCCCAGCCCTTGGACCACTGGTGGTTCACTTCGCCCGTCCCGGGGATCAGGCTGCCGTAGCTGGCCGAGCGTTCGTTCGAGAACACAACCTGGTCCTGGCCCTGCAGCAGCGCGGCCAGCGCGAGGATGGCCGAGTTCACCGCCGTGACCGGGATGTGGCCGTTGAGCGCGCCCTGGCGGTTGAGCTCGAACAAGTGCGGCGACAGCGTGCGCGTGACGTTGAGCAGCGGCAGCCCCGTGCGCTCGGCGCAGGCGCGGATCAGCGGCGAACTGCCGATCCAGGCCACGGTCTGGTCGATGCCCAGCGCCCGCAGCGCCTCGATCGACACCAGCGAATCCTTGCCGCCGCCGATGGCGACGATGGCCCGCCCTTGTGGGAGGGAATTCATTCCCGATGGCTTTTCGGCAGAAGGCATCGGGACTGAAGTCCCTCCCACAGGGAAGTGGATCTTGCCGCGCAGCTGCAGGCCGTTGCGGTAGGCGAACTCGCCGAGCCCGTTCTCGTAGATCGAGGTGAGCAGCGCCGCGGTGGCGGCATCGATGCCCTCGCCTTCGATCACGATCCGAGGCGGCACCGCGGCCTTGTAATAGCTCACGCCGGCGACGAGATGCAGCAGCCGCAGCGCGCGCTGCACAGCCTCCGCACGCGTACCCTCCAGCGCGAACGGCGCGCCGGGGAAGCGCACGACCTCCTCCATCACCGGGCCGTCGTCGAAGGCGTAGCCCAGCCGCGCCTCGCCCGTGGCCGGGTCGAACTGGCAGCCGGTGAAGCGGAAGGCGCGGATGGCGCCGCGGTCGAACTCAGTCATCGATCACGTCCTCCTGCGGCAGTTCGCGCAGGTTGTAGCGGTTGGCCATCACGGCCCCGTAGGCGCCGGCGTGGCCGACCAGCAGCACGTCACCCTCGGCGGTCGCCTCGGGCAGGCGGCGCTGGCGGCCGATCACGTCGCCGGTCTCGCAGATCGGGCCGACCACGTCGCAGGCGTCGCCGGCGGGGTCGTCGAGCCGCGTGAGGTTCACGATCTCGTGCCAGGCGTTGTACAGCGCGGGGCGCAGCAGCGCGTTCATGCCGCCGTCGGCGCCGACGCGGCGCAGGCCCTGCTTGCGCGTGACCTGGGTGACGCCCAGCAGCAGCACGCCGCACTCGGCGACGAGGTAGCGGCCCGGCTCGACCCACAGCGCGTACTGCGGGTAGGCCGCCTTCACTTCGGCCAGCGCGGCCGCGTAGGCGGCAACGTCGAAGGGCTCGGCCTCGGGGTCGTAGGCCACGCCCAGGCCACCGCCCACGTCGATGAAGCCGACCGTGCCGATGCCCTCGGCCAGCGACGCCAGCTGGGCGTACACCGTGTGCCAGTGGCGCGCGTCGTGGATGCCGCTGCCGATGTGCGCGTGCAGGCCGATGATTCGGGCGCCGGCGGCGCGCGCGGCGTCCAGGAACTCGGGCAGCGCCTCGGCGGCCAGGCCGAACTTGGCGTCCTTGCCGCCGGTGCGCACCTTTTCGTGGTGCCCGTGGCCGAAGCCGGGGTCGAGCCGCAGCACGACGTCGCGGCCGCGGAACAACTCCGGCCACTGCCGCAGCGGCGTGGCCGAATCGATGGTGACGAACACGCCCTTGTCGAGCGCGGCCGCGTACTCGCCGCGCGGCGCGAAGCTCGGCGTGAACAGCACGCGGTCCGGCGCCAGCGACGGCAGCACGCGGTAGAGATGCTCCAGCTCGCCGCGCGACACGCACTCGAAGCCGAAGCCTTCGGCCTCGAGCGCCTGCAGCACGCGCGGATGCGGGTTGGCCTTGAGGGCGAAGAAGCGGCGGTCGATCGCGGCCACGCCGGCGATTTCGCGCGCCCGCTCGCGCACCGTGGGCAGGTGGTAGACGTAGCGCGGCGTGCCGGCTTGGGCCAGGTGCAGCAGGCGGCCCGACTGCCGCTGCCACCACGTGGGCGGGCGCAGCGTGGCGGGCTGGTCGATGCGGCGCCAGCTCGGGCCGAACACCGCGGCCTCGCTCACCGGCATCGCCCCCGACTGCGCCAGCAGCGCGTGCAGGCGCGGCAGCATGCCTTCGGCCAGGCCCTCGTCCACGACGAAGGTGAGGTTGAGGTCGTTGGAGGACTGCGAGATCAGGTGCACGCGCTCGCGGCCGAACTCGGCCCAGACGTCGGACAGCTTGTGCAGCATCGAGCGCATGCCGCGCCCGACCAGGGTGATCGCCGCGCAGGGCGCGATCACCTTCACCCGGCACACCTGCGCCAGGTCGGCGCAGAGCGCGTCGAGCACGTTGGTGCTGACCAGGTTGTCGCTGGGGTCGAGCGAGACGGTGACGTTGGCCTCGGACGAACCGATCAAATCGATCGACAGCCCGTGCGCCTTGAAGCGCTCGAACACGTCGGACAGGAAGCCGACCTGCTGCCACATGCCGATGGTTTCCATCGACACCAGCACGATGCCGCGGCGCGAGCTGATCGCCTTGACGCCCGGGATCGTGGTGGCCGAGGAGTCGATGACCGTGCCCGGCATGTCCGGCCGCTCGGTGTCGCGGATCCACAGCGGCACCCGCGCCTCGCGGCAGGGATGGATGCAGCGCGGGTGCAGCACCTTGGCGCCGGTGGTGGCGATTTCCTGCGCTTCCTCGTAGTCCAGGCGCGACAGCAGGCGCGCATCGGGCACGGCGCGCGGGTTGGCGCTGAACATGCCCGGCACGTCGGTCCAGATCTCGACGCGGCGGGCGCCGAGCAGCGCGCCGAAATACGCCGCCGAGGTATCGGAACCGCCGCGCCCGAGGATGGCGGTGCCGCCGTCCGGCGCGCGGGCGATGAAGCCCTGGGCGATGCGCAGCGCCGGGCCCGCCGCGGCGAAGCGCGCGCGCAGGCCGGCGTCGCCGGTGTAATCACAGCTGGCCGAGAGGCGCTTGGCCCAGTCGGTCTGGTTCGGCAGCGGGCGCGCGTGGATCCACTCGCGCGAATCGGTCCAGCCGACGTCCAGTCCCTGCGTGCGCAGGTAGGCGACGCCGAGCGTGGACGAAAGCAGCTCGCCCTGCGCCAGCACCTCGGCCTGCCAGTCCAGCGCGCCGGCGTCGGCGCGCGGGTCGTCGCCCAGCGTCACCAGCGTGGCCAGGCGCTCGGTGAGTTCCGGCGAGGTGACGCCCAGCTCCGTCGCGAAGTCCTCATGGCGATGCACCAGCGCCGCGATCCGCGCGTGGCGGGCGGCCCGGTCGGCGGGGGAATCGCAGATCGCCTGCAGCTCGTTGGTGACACCGGACAGCGCCGACACCACCACCAGCACGCGGGCGCCCTCCTCCTCGACCCGGCGTTTCATCAGGCGGCCGATGGTGTCCCAGCGATGGCGTCGGGACACGGACGTGCCTCCGAACTTCAGGACGATCCAATCCGGTGCGTCGGCACCGGCGGCGGGCGCGGATGGGCTCATGGTTCCAGGTTTAAGATGAGGGGACGCGGCGCTTGCGCGCGGCGCGTGCCAGTGTAAACGAAGGCGCCGCCGCCACGACCCGCCGGCCTCCCCCCGATGCAGAACGGAGCTTCCCCCATGCGCCGCCGTGAATTCCTCCAGCTCGACGTCTTCGCCGACCGGCCCGGGGCCGGCAACCCCTTGGCCGTGGTGCTCGACGCCCGCGACCTCGACACCGCGGCGATGCAGGCCTTCGCGAACTGGACCAACCTGTCCGAGACCACTTTCGTGCTGCCGCCGGTCGAAGCCGGCGCCAGCTACCGCGTGCGCATCTTCACCCCGCGCCAGGAGCTGCCCTTCGCCGGCCACCCCAGCATCGGCACCGCCCACGCCGTGCTCGAGGCCGGGCTGGCCGAGCCGG
>NZ_AVCK01000025.1 GCF_000747155.1 Arenimonas metalli CF5-1
GCAGGAGTGCGCGGCCGGCCTGCTGCCGATGACGGTGTCGGGCGAAGGCGCCGCCCGCCGCATCGCCGTACGCGCGCCCCGCGGCCGGCCGCGGCCGCTGCGGGTGCCGCACGAGGACGCGCTGTCGGCGGCCCTGGCCCGGGTCCGCCGCGGCGCGCTGGCCCCGGCCCTGGTCGACAACGGCCCGGCCTGGTGGGTGGTGGAACTGGCCGACGACGCCGCGGTGCGTGCGATGGTGCCCGACCTCGCCGCCATCGCCGCGCTCACCGAACTCACCGGGGCCGTGGGCCTGGCGGTGTTCGGGCGGGCGCCGGCCGGCAGCGACCACCAGCTCGCCGTGCGCGCCTTCTGCCCGGCCGACGGCATCCCGGAAGACCCGGTCACCGGCAGCGCCAACGCCGCCATCGCCGCCTGGATCCATGAATGCGGCGCCCTGCCCACGCTCGGCAGCCGCTACCTCGTCAGCCAGGGCCGAGAGATGGGCCGCGACGGCCGGATCGAGGTCCGCGTGGACAAGGACGGCGAGGCCTGGATCGGCGGCTGCACCCAGACCGTCATCCGCGGCACGCTGGACTGGTAACCTGCACGCCCCCACCCGGGCAGGACGCCCCATGCCTCGTAAATTCGTACAGCTGGACGTCTTCGCCGCCAAGCCCGGCGACGGCAACCCGCTCGCCGTCGTGCTCGACGCCGCCGGCCTCGACGACGCCGCCATGCAGGCGATCGCGCGCTGGACGCGGCTGCCGGAAACCACCTTCGTGCTGCCGCCCACCACGCCGGCCGCCAGCTATCGCCTGCGCATCTTCAGCCCGCGCCGCGAAGTGCCCTTCGCCGGCCATCCGAGCATCGGCAGCGCGCACGCGGTGCTCGACGCCGGCCTCGCCACGCCGCGCGATGGCGAGCTGGTGCAGGAATGCGCCGTCGGCCTGCTGCCGATCGAAGTGCGTGGCGAAGGCCGCGAGCGGCGCCTGGCCGTGCGCGCGCCGAAAGCCCGCGTGCTCGAGATCGGCCAGCCCGACGACCCGCGCCTGTTCGCCGCGCTCGAAGGCTTCACCGCCGGCGCGCTGCCGCCGGTGCTGATGGACGGCGGCCGCCGCTGGTGGCTGGCGGAACTGAGCGACGAGGCGTCCGTGCGTCGCCTGGTGCCACGCTGGGACGCGGTGTCGGCGCTGGCGCGCGACCACGAGGCGATGGGCCTGTGCGTGTTCGCGCGCTGCGAGGGCCGCGATTACGACCTGGTGGTGCGCGCGCTGGTCGGCCAGCCGGGCCAGGTCGAGGACGCGGCCTCGGGTGCGGCCAACGCCACCCTGGCGGCCTGGCTGCACGAACGCGCCGCGCTGCCGCACGCCGACGGCCGTTACGTCGTCAGCCAGGGTCGCGAAGTCGGCCACGATGCGCGCCTGGAGCTGCGCGTGGATGCCGCCGGCGACGTCTGGTCCGGCGGCCAGGTGCAGACCGTGGTGCGCGGCGAACTCGACTGGGGTTGAACCTGCAGCCCCCTGTAGGAGGGACTTCAGTCCCGAAGCTCCTCGCGAAGAGCTTCGGGACTGAAGTCCCTCCTACGGGGAGCGGGGTGGATTACTTTTTCTCGTAGACCGGCTTGCCGTCGACCCAGGTCGAGACGACCTCGAGCTTCGGCAGTTGCGCCGGCGCGATCGTCAGCGGATCGCCGCCGAGGATGACGAAGTCGGCGCGGTAGCCCGCCACCAGCTTGCCCAGCTCCTTCTCGTCGAACGAGGCGTACGCGGCGTCGGCGGTGAACCCGGCCAGCGCCTGCTGCGGCGTCAGCTTCTGGTCCGGCAGCCAGCCGCCGGCGGGCATGCCCTGCAGGTCGGCGCGGGTGACCGAGGAATACAGGCCCAGGCGCGGGTCCACCGATTCCACCGGGAAGTCGGAACCCAGCGCCAGCGGCACGCCGGCGGCGCGGAAGCGCTGCCAGGCGTAGGCGCCTTCCAGCCGCGCCTTGCCGACGCGGGCTTCGGCCCACGGCATGTCCGACGTGGCGTGCGTGGGCTGCATCGAGGCGATCAGCTTGAGCGTGGCGAAGCGCGGGATGTCGGCCGGCGCCACCACCTGCGCGTGCTCGACGCGCCAGCGGTGGTCGGTGCCGGCGGCATCGCCGAGCGCCTTGGCGTAGGTGTCGAGCACGATGCGGTTGCCGCGGTCGCCGATGGCGTGGCTGGCCGGCTGCACGCCGCAGCCGCGCGCCTTCTCCACCGCCGCGGCGTAGGCCGCCGGCTCGGTGACCAGCAGGCCGCGGTGGCCGGGCTCGTCGCTGTAGTCCTCGAGCAGGGCGGCACCGCGGCTGCCCAGCGCGCCGTCGACGTAGAACTTCACGCCGCGCATCGCCAGGCGGCCGCTGGCGTGTTCGTAGGCGCGGCCGACGCGGCAGAGCGCGGCCAGCGAGGCCGAATCGCCGTCGGCGTAGGCGCGGATGCGCAACGGCAGGCGACCCGCATCGGCGAAGTCGCGCATCAGGCGCAGGTCGGCCAGCGACACGCCCATGTCGTGAACGCCGGTCAGGCCGTGCTTCACGGCGGCCCCGAGCGCGCGCTCGAGCGCCTCGGCGCGCAGGGCGGCGTCGGGCGCCGGCACCACTTCGTCGATCACGGCCGACGCGGTGTCGATGAACACGCCGGTGGCGCGGCCGTCCTCGCGCAGGATGCGGCCGCCCTCGGGCTGCCAGTCGCCGCCGAGGTCGCGCTTGGCCGCGCGCATCGCCGCGCTGTTGGCCCAGCCGGCGTGGCCGTCCACGCGCTCGAGCCAGACCGGGCGGTCCGGGAAGGCGGCGTCGAGGTCGGCGGCGGTCGGGAAGTCCTTGCCCGGCCAGTCGTTCTGGTCCCAGCCGCGGCCCAGCAGCCAGGCGCCTTCGGGCAGCGTCTTCTCGAAGTCCTTGAGTCGGGCGATGACCTCTTCCTTGCTGGCCGCATCCACCAGGTCGGCCCGCAGCAGGGCGAAGCCGAGGTTCATCAGGTGCGCGTGCGCATCGATCAGGCCGGGCACCACGTCGCGGCCGCCGGCATCCACCAGGGAGATGCCCGGGTACTTGTCGGACATCGCCTTGGCGTCGTCGCCGACATGGACGATGCGCCCCTCGGCATCCCAGGCAAGCACCGCGCGCACGGGCCAGTCCGCCTCGCCGGTGTGGATGCGGGCGTTCACCAGGCCGGTGATGTCGCTGGCGGTGGCGGCGCCGGGCAGCAGCGCGGCAAGGGCAAGGGCGAGGTGAAGACGACGCATGGCGGGCTCCCGTGAGAAGGGCCCTACCCTACAAGCAATCCCGTCCAGCGCAAATCTGCAGCGCCGCAACGATGCAGGAGGGACTTCAGTCCCGAAGCCTTTCGGCGAAAGGCTTCGGGACTGAAGTCCCTCCTGCAGGGGGTCAGCCTTCGGGGGTGACGTCGACGCGGACGCGGATTTCGCGGCCCGGGTGGTAGTCGGTGACGGTCTCGAACTCGCGGCCGGCGTATTCATAGCCGACGCGGTAACCGACCACGCGGCTGTCGCCGCGGTGGTCGCTGACGATGCGACAGCGCTCGACTTCCTGCAGGTCCGGGTTGTAGCGGGCGTCGTGCGGGCCGTAGGCGCGCTCGCGGCTGCGGCGCTCCATGCTGTTGCCGACCGCACCGCCGACCACGGCACCGACCACCGTCGCGGCCTGGCGGCCGTCGCCGTTGCCGACGCTGTTGCCCAGCACGCCGCCGACGATGGCGCCAAGCACGGCGCCGCTGCCGCTGGGGCGGCGCGGGTCGCGGCGGGCATAGCGCGGGTTCGCGTACGGGTCGTAGTAGTCGTGCGCTTCCTGCACCGGCGAGGCTTCACGCCAGCACTCGCGGCGGCTGACCGGCTGGCTGCGCTCGACGATGGGCTCGACGCGGGTGACGCGGGCCAGGTCGTAGGCGGAACCGCGCGCCTCGTAGCTGCGCTCGTCGTAGCCTCGGTAATCGCCATAGCCGTCTTCGTAGCCATGGTCCGGGGATCGGTAGTCCTGCGCGCTGACGCCGCCGGCGGCGAGCGCCACGGCGAGGACGAGGGGTCGGGAAACGAGGCGGTTCATGGCAGCTCCTGACGCCGGATGGCGTGGGCGCATCCTCGGGTCGCGGCGCCCAACCCGCGCTGAACCCGACCCGCCGCCGCCGGGCCCGGAGCGCGTCCGTTGCCGGGCATTTACCCACCCCTGTGGGAGGGACTTCAGTCCCGATGCTGTTCGGCGAGAGGCATCGGGACTGAAGTCCCTCCCACAGGGGTGTCGAGCCACTGGGCGGCCGCGGCGGCGACGGCAGGGGCGTCGCGGCCCAGCAGCGGGGCGACGTGGCTTCCGGCGAGCGGGAGGAAGGCGGCGCCGAGCGCGGCGGCCAGCGCCGCGCTGGCCTCGAAAGGCACGTCGGCATCCTCGCGCGACGCCATCACCAGCGTCGGCGCGCGCGAGGCGGGCGGCGCGAAACCAGCGCGCGCCGCGTCCATGACCGTACCGGATTCATCGCGCCAGCGCGGGAACGCGAACAGCGCCGCCGCGGCGTCGGCCTCGGGGATCGCGCGTCGCGTGCCCGCCACGCTCGCGCGCTGGCGCCAGGGGATTACCGCTGGCGACGGTTCGGCCGGCATACCGGCGGGCGGCATCGGGTTCACCAGCACGCGGGCATCGGCCGTGGCGCCTTCGAGCAGCACCAGCAGGCCGCCGAGGCTGGCGCCGACCAGTGCCACCCGGTCGGCTTCGCGTCGGGCGCGCGCCAGCCAGTCCGCGACCTGGGCGCGGTAGTCGGCCAGCCGCGTCGCGGCCAGGCCGTCCACGGCCGGCTGCAGGTCGGGCGCGAACACCCGCCAGCCCTCGGCCGCGAACCCGCGCACCCACGCGTCCCACTCCCAGCCGCCGCCGCCCGCGCCGTGCACGAAGACGACGGCGCGCCGGGCTTCAGACAAGCTTGGCGTCCAGCGTGACCGGCAGCGCCAGTGCCTTCGAGATCACGCAGTTGTCCTTGGCGTTGGCGGCGATGTCGGCGAAGGCCGCGGCATCGATGCCCGGCACCGTCGCGGTCACGGTCAGGTGCACGCCGACCGCGTGCGGGCCGGGCGAGGTTTCCATGGCCACTTCGGCCTGGGTGTCGATGCGGGTGGCGGTGAAGCCGGCGTTCTGCAGGATGAAGCCGAGCGCCATCGAGTAGCAGCCCGCGTGCGCCGCGGCCAGCAGCTCCTCGGGATTGGTGCCCTTCTCGTCGCCGAAGCGGGTGCCGAAGGAATAGCGGGTGCCTTCGAACAGGCCGCTCTGCGGCGTGCTCATGCGGCCCTGGCCGGACTTGAGGTCGCCTTCCCAGTGGGCGGTGGCGCGGCGTTTGAATCCCATGGCGGTGCTCCGTTGGCGGGCCGCGGGGGCGGCCGGGACCCGCAGTCTACCCCCGCCCCCGGGCCCGGGTTGACCCGGCGCCGCGACGGAGGGAGGCTAGCCCTCCCCGGCCCCGCCGGGGTCCCGCCATGACCGACGCGCGGTCGCGCGATAAACGACCTGGCAGCGCCTCTGCGCCGCCGACCATGACGGCCTATCCACCCATCACCTTGGGAGAGACGGCCTCATGTCGTACCGCACCGAAAACATCAGAAACGTGGCCCTGGCAGGCCACTCCGGCGCCGGCAAGACCACCCTGTTCGAAGCCCTGCTGCATGCCGGCGGCGCCCTTCCCGCGGCAGGCAGCCTCGAACGCGGCACCACCGTGTCCGACTTCGACCCGATGGAGAAGGCACGCGGCCATTCGCTCAACACCGCGCTGGCCAGCCTCGACCACGGCGGCATCAACGTGAACCTGATCGACACGCCGGGCTACGCCGATTTCCGCGGGCCCACGCTGTCGGCGTTCTCGGCGGTGGAAACCGTGGCCATCGTCATCAACGCCGCCACCGGCATCGAGTACGGCACGCGCCGGATGATGGACTACGCCAAAGCGCGCAACCTGTGCCGGCTGCTGGTGATCAACCGCATCGACGCCGACCCGGGCCACCTGGCCCAGCTGGTCGAGGAAATCCGCGAGACCTTCGGCCCCGAATGCCTGCCCATCAACCTGCCCGCCGACGGCGGCCAGCGCGTGGTGGACTGCTTCTTCAATCCCGATGGCGACTCCGACCTCGGGCCCGTGGCCGGGGCGCACCAGCGCATCATCGACCAGGTGGTCGAGATCAACGAGCAGGTGATGGAGCGCTACCTCGAAGTGGGCGAGGAAGGCCTGAGCGGCCAGGCCCTGCACGATGCCTTCGAGCAGTGCCTGCGCGAGGGCCACCTGGTGCCGGTGTGCTTCGCGTCCTCGCGCACGGGCGCGGGCGTGGCCGAGCTGCTGGAACTCGCCGAGAAGCTGCTGCCGAACCCGCTGGAAGGCAACCCGCCGCCGTTCGAGAAGAACGGCCAGCCGATCACCGCCACGCCGGACCCGGCGGCGCACGTGATCGCCGACGTGTTCAAGCTCGTCAACGACCCCTTCGTCGGCAAGCTAAGCGTGTTCCGCGTCTTCCAGGGCACGGTGCGGCGCGACAGCCAGCTGTTCATCGACGACGGCCGCAAGCCCTTCAAGGTCGGCCACCTGTTCCGGCTCAAGGGCAAGGACCACGTCGAGATCGACGAGGCTGTGGCCGGCGACATCGCCGCGGTCGCCAAGGTCGACGACATCCACTTCGACGCCGTGCTGCACGACAGCCACGACGAGGACGACATCCGCCTGCATCCGCTGGATTTCCCCAAGCCGATGTTCGGGCTGGCGATCGAGGCCGCCACCCGCGGCCAGGAACAGAAGCTAGCCACCGCCCTGCACCGCTTCGCCGAGGAGGACCCGGGCTTCCACGTCGAGCACCACGCCGAGCTCAACGAGACCGTGATCCGCGGGCTGGGCGAGCTGCACCTTCGGGTGATGCTCGAGCGGATAAAGGACCGCTACGGCGTCGCGGTGACGACGCGCCCGCCGCGCATCGCCTACCGCGAAACCATCGGCGCCGCGGCCGAGGGCCACCATCGCCACAAGAAGCAGACCGGCGGCGCCGGCCAGTTCGGCGAGGTGTTCCTGCGGGTGGAGCCACTGGCGCGCGGCCAGGGCTTCGAGTTCGTGGATGCCGTGAAGGGCGGCACCATCCCCGGCCAGTACCTGCCGGCGGTGGAGAAGGGCGTGCGGCAGGTGCTGCACGGCGGCGCGGTGGCCGGCTACCCGATCCAGGACGTGCGCGTGACGGTGTACGACGGCAAGTACCACAGCGTCGATTCGAAGGAAGTGGCGTTCGTGGCGGCCGGCAAGAAAGCCTTCCTCGACGCGATCCTGAAGGCGCGGCCGCAGGTGCTCGAGCCGATCGTGGACCTGACCGTCGCCGCGCCGGAATCGCACATGGGCGACATCACCGGCCAGCTGGCGGGCAAGCGCGCGCGCATCCACGGCACCGACGCCGGCCGCGGCGGCGAGGTGCTGGTGAAGGCGCAGGTGCCGCTGAGCGAACTCACCGACTATGCCGCCGAACTCAAGGGCGCCACCGCCGGCCGCGGCCGCTACGACCTCGAGTTCAGCCACTACGAGCCGGTGCCGCCGCAGGTGCAGAAGCAGCTGGTGGAATCCTGGCGGCCGCACCACGACGAGGACTGAACATCGCTTGCGGTTAGACTGCGGGCGCGGCATCCCCGCCGCGCCTGACGGTCCAAGGATGAAATCGCCCGCCACCCTTTTCATCGTCCTGGTGTTCGCGGTCCTGTTCTCGCTGATCGCCTACCGCGTGTCGGTGCACTTCGCGCAGCTGCCCGAAGCCGGCGGCGTGCCGGCGCCCTCCGCGCCCTCCGAACCCGCCGCGCCCGCCGAGCCGGAGGCCCCCGCCCTGCCCCCGTCGCAGCGCCAGGCCGCCGACGCCATCGCCCGCGCCGCCGACATCCAGGCGGCCGTGCAGGCTTTCTACGAAGCGAACCAGGCCTGGCCCCGCAGCCTCGCCCAGCTGTCGCTGGGCAACCCCGACCAGTACGCCGATGCCGCCGTCGCCGCGATCTCGATCCAGCCGCAGGGCGTGGTGGCGATCGCGATGAAGCCGCACGTGTCCCGCGGTGGCGTGATCCGCCTCACGCCGTCGATCGAAGCCGACGGCCGCGTGACCTGGCAGTGCCGCGCCACCAACTACCCGGCCGCCACCCGCCTGCCCACCTGCCGCTAGCCGACCCCTGTAGGAGGGACTTCAGTCCCGAAGCTCTCCGGCGAAAAGCTTCGGGACTGAAGTCCCTCCTACAGGGTGGTCATTCGTAGCTGAGTTCGGCGCTGCGGCCCCAGAAGACGCGGTACACGTAGACCGTGTAGAGCAGGATCATCGGCAGCGTGATCGCGGCGCCGAACAGCATGATCTTGAGCGAACCCGTGGCCGCCGCCGCGTCCCACAGCGTGATGCGGTCGATCACCAGATAGGGGAACAGGCTGTAGGCCAGCCCGGCGAAGGCCAGCACGAACAGCAGGATCGCGCCCGCGAAGGGGATCCAGTCGCGCCGGCTCTCGCCCTTGCGCAGGCGGCGGATGGCGCCTTCGGTGGCGGCGAACACCAGCGCGGTGAGCACCGGCACCGGCAGCAGGAACAGCAGCTGCGGCAGCGCGAACCACTTCTCGAAGATGCGCGGGCTCACCCACGGCGTCGCCACCGACACCGCCGCGATGCCCAGGCCGGTCAGCCACAGGCTGGCGTAGGCCCAGCGCAGCGCGCGCTGGCGCAGCTCGCCCTCGGCCTTGAGCACCAGCCAGCCAGCGCCCAGCAGCGCATAGCCCGCGCACAGCGCCAGCCCGATCGCCACCGAGAATGCCCCGCCGATCGC
The DNA here is from genome assembly GCF_000747155.1 of Arenimonas metalli CF5-1. Lineage (GTDB taxonomy): Bacteria > Pseudomonadota > Gammaproteobacteria > Xanthomonadales > Xanthomonadaceae > Arenimonas > Arenimonas metalli. The sequence continues at coordinate 8,801 of NZ_AVCK01000025.1, forward strand.
ATCATCGCGAAAGCCCAGCACGTAGCTGCCCAGCATGTAGCCCTGCGAAAACGCCGCCAGCACCGAGCCCGCCCAGAACGCGCCATTCCACAGCGGCTTGTGCGCCGCCCGCGCCTTCACCCGGAAGTCGAAGGCGACGCCGCGCAGGATCAGCCCGATCAGCATCGCCGCCACCGGCAGGTAGAGCGCGCCGAGGATCACGCCGTGCGCGAGCGGGAACGCCACCAGCAGCAGGCCCACGCCCAGCACCAGCCAGGTCTCGTTGGCATCCCAGAACGGGCCGATGGACGCGATCATCCGGTCCTTGTCGGCATCGGGCACGCCGCGCAGCAGGATGCCGACGCCGAGGTCGTAGCCGTCGAGCACCACGTAGAGCAGCATCGCCAGCGCCATCAGCGCGGTGAACACCACCGGGAGTGCGGTCTCCATCTCAAGCCTCCTGGAGGCCGGCCACGGCCGGCTTGTGGTCGGGCTTGCCGCGGTGGCGGGCCAGGTAGAACAGCACCGACACGTAGGCCGACAGCAGCAACACGTACAGCAGCAGGTAGGCGGTCAGGCTGATGCCGATGATCGGGGCCGGCGTGGCCGAGATCGCGTCTACCGTGCGCAGCACGCCGGTGACCAGCCAGGGCTGGCGGCCGATCTCGGTCACGTACCAACCCGCCAGCGTCGCCAGCCAGCCCGAGAAGGTCATCGCCAGCAGCGCGCGCGCCTGCCACCTCGTCGGCTCGGCGTGGCGGCGCAGGCGCCAGGCGCTCCACCAGGACACCGCCAGCATCAGCAGGCCCGTGCCCACCATCACCCGGAAGCCCCAGAACACCGGCGCCACCGGCGGATGCGCGTTCGGGAAGGAATCCAGGCCCTTGATCTCGCCGTCCAGCGAGTGCGTCAGGATCAGGCTCGCGAGCTTGGGAATGCCGATCGCGTAGTCGTTGCTCCGCGTTTCCTCGTTCGGCAGCGCGAACAGCAGGATCGGCGCACCCTTCTCGTCCTGCCAGATGCCCTCCATCGCGGCGACCTTCGCCGGCTGGTGCTCGAGCGTGTTCAGGCCGTGCAGGTCGCCCACGAAGATCTGCACGGGGATCAGCAGGGCGGCGACGACGACGCCGGCCCGCAGGGCGGCCAGCACGTCGGGCGTGCGGTCGCGGCGCAGCCAGCGGTAGGCCGACAGGCCGGCGACCAGGAAGGCCGCGGTCAGGCCCGAGGCCAGCAGCATGTGCATGAGCCGGTACGGGAAGGAAGGATTGAAGATGATGGCCAGCCAGTCGGTCGGGTGCGCCACGCCATCGATCATCTCGAAGCCGACCGGCGTCTGCATCCACGAGTTCAGCGCCAGGATCCAGAACGCCGACAGCGTGGTGCCGCCCGCCACCAGCACGGTGGCCAGCGTGTGCACGCGCTCGCCGACGCGCTTGCGGCCGAACAGCATGATCCCGAGGAAGCTTGCCTCGAGGAAGAAGGCCGTCAGCACCTCGTAGGCCAGCAGCGGCCCGGCGATGTTGCCCACCGTTTCCATGAAGCCCGGCCAGTTGGTGCCGAACTGGAAGCTCATGGTGATGCCGCTCACCACGCCCAGCGCGAAGGTCAGCGCGAACACCTTCACCCAGAAATAGTAGGCGTCCAGCCAGTGCTGCCGGCCCGTGCGCAGGTAGCGCAGCTTGAAGAACAGCAGGAACCAGCCCAGCGCGATCGTGATGGTGGGGAACAGGATGTGGAAGCTGATGTTGGCCGCGAACTGGATGCGCGCCAGCAGGGCCGGGTCGAGTTCGCTCACGACGCCTTCTCCTCGTTGGCCGGCGCCGCCCCCCGCATCTTTTCGGTGAACTGCAGCAGGGCCGTGGCCTTGGCGCCCAGCGACATCAGCTTCTCGAGCGTGGACGGCGAGAGCTTGCGCACCTCGGCGAACCATTCGGTGAGCTGCTCGATCAGGTCGTGCATCTCGCGCATGCGGGCCTGGGCGTGCTTCTCCTCGGGCGAGTCCGGGGTTTCCAGCAGCGCGTCGCGCAGCATCGACAGCGTCGGGTCGACCTCGCGCCGCTGCCGCTCCTCGGCCAGGGTCTTGAAGATGGCCCAGACGTCCTCGGGCGCGCTGTAGAAGTCGCGGCGGTCGCCGGGCTGGTGGCTCAGGCGCACCAGCCGCCAGGACGAGAGCTCCTTCAGGCCCATGCTGACGTTGGAGCGGCTGACGCCCAGCCGCTCGGTGATCTCGTCCGCCGTCAGCGGCTGGGCCGAGATGAACAGCAGGGCGTAGATCTGCCCGACCGTACGGTTGATGCCCCAACGGCTGCCCATTTCACCGAAATGGAGCACGAAGGACTGGCTGAGCGGGGGAAGGTCCATGACCGGCCTCGAAGTTTCAGAAATTTCTGAAACATTAGACTTGGATCATTGACAACGGGCAAGCCCCCGGTTCCGCCCATTCAGGATTCCATCACCCCGCCCCTGTAGGAGGGCCTTCAGGCCCGAAGCTTTCGGCGAACAGCTTCGGGCCTGAAGGCCCTTCTACAGAAGGCGGTCAGTTGGCGAAGCGGTAGCTGAGCTTGACCAGCAGCTGCTCGGTATCGGCCAGGGAGCTGGCGTCGCCGAACAGGTCGGCCAGGGACCGGCCGCTGTCGCGCTGGTCCAGGCCGCCGCGGCCGTAGACGACGTACAGGTCCGACAGCGGCGCCAGCTCGTAGCGGTAGCGGACCTGGAAGCCCAGGTTGGCGAGGCTGAAGTCGGTGATGTCGGCGGGCGTGGCGGTGGCGATCGGTTCGCCGTCGGCGCGCACGGCCCAGGCCTGGCGCAGGCGGGCGTCGAGGGCGATGGTCTCGAGCTTCACGCGCAGCTCCTGGCGGTGGCCGATCTGCCACTGCAGGCTGGCGCCCAGCGTCGCGACGTCGGCGCGGTAGCTGCCCAGGCGGTTCCCGCCGCGCCACAGCAGCCAGTCCGGCATGTGCTGCACGCCGACGCCCAGCTCCAGCGACAGGCTGTCGCTGAAATGCAGGGTCGGCTCGAACTCCAGCTCCAGGCCGGCGCCGGACGCGCCTTCCAGGCCCTCGCCAGCGACCCGCGCACTGGCCTCCCAGGACAGGAAGCCCTGCCGCGGGCGCGCACGCTCCCAGAACGCGTAGAGCTTCTCGGGCACCCGCACCACGCCGTTGCCGCGGGTGATCAGGTCGTCGTGGCCCGACGACCAGGCCGCGACGTCGAAGAACTCGTTGCCGCCGTCGCGGCGCTCGCTGTAGCGCTGGATCGCCGCGGCCTCGGCGATCGACACGCCGCTGTCGTTGCGGCGCGTGGAGGCCGCCCAGCGCCATTCGTGCGAGGCGTACTTCGAATCCTCGGGCTGGTTCGGGTAGCGACGCGCCAGCTCGTAGCGCAGATAGTTGAAGTCGTTGCGGTCGATGAAACCGATGTCGTTGAGCTGCAGCTCGTCGCCCAGGTGCAGCAGGTAGGCCTGCTGGCGCCAGCCCTCGCCGAGCTCCTGGTCGGCGCGAATCTGGAAGCCGCTGTCGTCGCTGCGCGCGCCGCCCTGGCGGACGCTGGACGCCACCACCTGCGAGCGGATGTTCCAGGCCGGCGTCGGCGACCACAGGTGGTCCACCGAGGTCACGGTCGCCTCGCGGTCCACGAAGGGCACGTCCACGCGGGTGATCATGCCGCCCAGGTCCTGGGCGCCGAAGTCGCGGGTGGCGCGCAGGGCGAAGAAGTCGCGGCCAACGTCACCGTCCTCCGTGGCCGCCAGCAGGCCGTAGCGCACCTGGCCGAGGCTGCCGTTGAGCTTGACCGCCGCGTCCACGTCGGCGAACTGGCCGATGCGGCGCGTGTAGAGCAGGCGGCTGTTGCCGGCGCCGAAGGGCACGTCGAACATGCCCTGGTTCTCGGTGAAGAACGGCCGCTTGTCGCCGAAGAAGGTCTCGACCGCGCCGAAGTTCACCACCAGGTCGTCGCTCTCGACCTGGCCGAAGTCCGGGTTCAGCGTCGCCGACAGCTGGAACTGGCCATTGGGCTTCCAGAACAAATCGGCGCCGGCATCGAAATCGGTGCCGCCGTTGGCGATGTCGCTGACGCCGACCACGTAGGGCGTGACCGCGAGCAGCGCCTGCTCGTAGTGCGGCACCTGGATCTTCGCGAACTCGGACAGGAAGCGCGGCCGCTGGAAGCTGATGCCCGGCCAGCCGTAGCGCTCGCCGGTGCTGCCGACCACGCGGTCGACGTAGATGCCGAGCGTGCGCTGGCCGTCCGCGGGCTTCGCCATCGGCGCCACGTGCCAGGGGATCAGCATCTCGACGCTCCAGCTGTCGGCATCCTGCGCCACCGCGTGGTGCCAGTGGCCGTCCCAGTCGGTGTTGAAGTTGCGCTCGCTGGTGATCACCTCGTCGCTGATGCCGTTGCCCACCGTGACCATGAAGTCATAGCCGGTGCGGCCGTCGCCGTCGAAGTCGACCATGAAGTTGACGCGGTCCAGCGCCCCGCCCTCGTCGCGGCGGGTGCGCTGGGTGGTGCGCGGCACGTCGGCCGGCTGCTGGTTGCGGAAGGCCACGGCCAGGCCCTTCGGCGTGGCCAGCACCCAGGCCTCGGTGCGCAGGCGCGCCGGCTCGCCGTTGAGCGGCTGCACCATCTCGAAATCGGTGATGTGGCGGGCGCCGGCCCATTCGGACGGATCGATGCGGCCATCGACTTCGACGGCAAAAGCAGGCGCGGCGGCGAACGCCAGGGCGCCGAGGCAGGCAGCGAGTTTCATTCAGGTTCCCGGGTGGAGCGACGCGCGAATGATCGGCGCAACGGCGCCGCGTCGAGCGGGTCGTAAGTCATGGCAAGCCCGTCCCTGTGGGAGGGCTGTAGGAGGGCCTTCAGGCCCGAAGCTTCTCGGCGAAGGGCTTCGGGCCTGAAGGCCCTCCTACAGCCCTCCCGCAGGCGCGGTCAGCGCTTCTTGGCCGGCGGTTTGGGCTGCAGCATGGTGCCGGTGCAGTGCTTCGAGCCGCAGCGGCAGGCCCAGAGCTTCTTGAGCTTGGCGGTGTGCGGCTCGTGCAGCACGATGCCGTAGTTGTAGGTCAGCTCCTCGCCGGCGGCGATATCGCGCAGGGCCTCGATGTAGATGCGGTCCTTGCGCTTCTTCTTGCCGTCCTCGAGCCAGGTGGCCTCGCAGTTCGGGTCGCAGCTGTGGTTGATCCAGCGGGCGTCGTTGCCGTCGACGTTGGCGTCGATCACGTACTTGTCGTTGAGCGTGAACAGGAAGGTGTGGCCGGTGTCGGCCTCGTCGGCGTAGACCGCGTCGACTTCCTCGTGGGTGCGCAGCAGGCCCTTGTAGCGGATCACCCGCTCGCCCTTGGCGATCGCCTCGGTGGCGAAGACGCCATTGCCGTGGATGGCGGACTGGCGGGCTTCGATCTTCTTGGGCATTCGGGCGCATCCGGGACGGCGACAGGGCCGCCATTGTCGCCAATCCGGGCGCGCGGCGCAGCCCCGGCCTATGCTGGGCGCATCCGAGGGAGGTGCGCGATGGATCCGGCGAACAGTTGGAGCGAGGAAAAGCAGTCGGCCTGGCTGTACCGGGCGCTGGCGGAGGCCGAGCGCGACACGCGCATCGCCCGCCTGTTCCGCGAGCTCGCGGATGCGGCGGATCGCCAGGCCATCACGTGGGAGCAGGCAGCCCGAGCCGCGGGCCAGGCGCTGCCGGTCACGTTCCAACCGTCCGCACGCGCGCGGCTGGTGGCCAGGCTGGCGCGCCGGCTCGGTCCGCGGCGCGTCAAACCCGCGCTCGCGGCGCTGAAGGTGCGGGGCCTGTCGGCCTACACCGCGGCGCTGTCGGGCCACCTGCTGCCCACCGACCTGGCCCAGGTCGGCCTCAGCCACCGCACGGTGGGCGGCGGCAACCTGCGCGCCGCCATCTTCGGGGTCAACGACGGCCTGGTCTCGAACGCCAGCCTGATCCTGGGCGTGGTCGGCGCGCAGGCCAGCACGGGCACGGTGCTGGCCACCGGCATCGCCGGGCTGCTGGCGGGTGCGCTGTCGATGGCGGCCGGCGAGTACGTGTCGGTGCGCTCGCAGCGGGAACTGTTCGAATACCAGATCGGCCTGGAGGCGGACGAGCTGAAGCAATACCCGGACGCCGAAGCCGAGGAGCTGGCGCTGATCTACATCGCCCGGGGCATGGACCCGGCCCAGGCGCGGGACTTCGCCCGCCAGCTGGTGCGGAACCCGGCGCAGGCGCTCGACGTCCTGGCCCGGGAGGAGCTGGGCCTGAACCCCGATGACCTGGGCTCGCCCGTGGGCGCCGCGGCGTTCTCGTTCACGGCCTTCACGGTGGGGGCGCTGGTGCCGCTGGTGCCGTTCTTCGCCGGCAGCGCCCTGCCGCAGGCGGCCTATCTGGGCACGGCGATGGCGGCGGCGGGGCTGTTCGGCACCGGCGCGGCCATGAGCCTGTTCTCGGGCCGCAGCCCCTGGCTCGGCGGCCTGCGGATGCTGGGCATCGGCGCCCTGGCCGGCGGCACGGTCTTCCTCATCGGGCATCTCATCGGCGTCGACGTGGGCTGAGAACGGCTTCACACCGCGTGGATTGAGCCGGCCCGGGCCAAAGCGTACAATTTCGGTCCTGATTGAACCCGCCAGGCCGACGCCATGCTTCGCGTCACCAAGCTCACTGATTACGCCACCGTCGTCCTGGTCGCCCTGGCCGAGGCGCCGGGGCGCGTGCATTCCGCCGCCGAACTGGCCGAGCGCTCGCGGCTCGAGGCCCCCACGGTCGCCAAGGTGCTCAAGCCGCTGGCCCACGCCGGCCTGGTCGAGAGCTTCCGCGGATCCAATGGCGGCTACCGCCTGGCCCGCCCCGCCGCCGAGATCCCGCTCAAGGCGGTGGTCGAGGCCATCGAAGGCCCGCTCAACATGACCGAATGCTCCGGCGAACACTCCAGCTGCGAGCACGAGGCCCACTGCGGCGTGCAGACGCACTGGCGCCGCATCAACGACGTGATCGCCGACGCCCTCGGCGGCATCACCCTGGCCGACATGCTCCCGCCGTCGGCCGCCCGCAAATCCATCCCGCTGCAGCTCGCGGCGGCAGGAGGCTGAGATGGCCATCCAGAACCAGGAAATCGTCGAGAAGCTCTCGCGCCGCTACGACGCCGGCTTCATCACCGACATCGAATCCGACACCTTCCTCCCCGGCCTGAACGAGGACGTCGTCCGCGCCCTGTCGGCCAAGAAGGAAGAGCCCGAGTGGATGACCGAGTGGCGGCTGGCCGCCTACCGGCATTTCCTCACCATGCCGGTGCCCGAGTGGGCCAAGCTCGAGATCGCGCCGATCGACCTGCAGGCGCTGAGCTACTACAGCGCGCCCAAGGGCCCGAAGTACAAGTCGCTTTCCGAAGTGCCGCAGGAGCTGCTCGACACCTACGACAAGCTGGGCGTGCCGCTGCACGAGCGCGCCAAGCTGGCCGGCGTGGCGGTGGACGCGGTGTTCGACTCGGTGTCGGTCGGCACCACCTTCCGCAAGGAGCTGGCCGAGAAGGGCGTGATCTTCTGCTCGATGTCCGAGGCCATCAAGGAGCACCCGGAGCTGGTGCGCCAGTACCTGGGCAGCGTGGTGCCGGTGGGCGACAACTACTTCGCGGCGCTCAATTCCGCGGTGTTCTCCGACGGCTCGTTCGTGTTCATCCCCAAGGGCGTGCGCTGCCCGATGGAGCTGAGCACCTACTTCCGCATCAACGCCGGCCACACCGGCCAGTTCGAGCGCACGCTGATCATCTGCGAGGACAAGGGCCACGTCTCCTACCTCGAGGGCTGCACCGCGCCGCAGCGCGACGAGAACCAGCTGCACGCGGCGGTGGTCGAGCTGGTGGCGCTGGAAGACGCCGAGATCAAGTACTCGACCGTGCAGAACTGGTACCCGGGCGACGAGAACGGCGTCGGCGGCATCTACAACTTCGTGACCAAGCGCGGCGAGTGCCGCGGCGCGCGCTCGAAGATCTCCTGGACCCAGGTCGAGACCGGCTCGGCCATCACCTGGAAGTATCCGAGCTGCGTGCTCAAGGGCGACGACTCGGTCGGCGAGTTCTATTCGGTGGCGCTCACCCACCACCGCCAGCAGGCCGACACCGGCACCAAGATGATCCACCTGGGCAAGAACACCAAGTCCAAGATCATCTCCAAGGGCATCAGCGCCGGCCGCGGCCAGAACACCTACCGCGGCCTGGTGAAGATGGAGAAGACCGCCGCCGGCGCGCGCAACTACACCCAGTGCGATTCGCTGCTGATCGGCAAGCAGTGCGGCGCGCACACTTTCCCGTACATCGAGGTCAAGCACCCGACCGCGACGGTGGAGCACGAAGCCACCACCTCGAAGATCAGCGACGACCAGCTGTTCTACTGCCGCAGCCGCGGCATCGGCGAAGAGGACGCGGTGTCGATGATCGTCGACGGCTTCTGCAAGCAGGTGTTCAAGGAGCTGCCGATGGAGTTCGCGGTGGAGGCCAAGAAGCTGCTTGAAGTCAGCCTCGAAGGCGCCGTCGGCTAAAAGATTCCCTTCTCCCGCTTGCGGGAGAAGGTGCCCGAAGGGCGGAAGAGGGCAAGCCCGCGAAACCCTCTCCCCAGCCCTCTCCCGCGAGCGGGAGAGGGAGCAAAGACAACCATGGATGCAACACTCATGCTGAAGATCGAAAACCTCCACGTCCGCGTCGCCGGCAAGGACATCCTCAAGGGCCTCTCGCTCGAGGTGAAGCCCGGGCAGGTGCACGCCATCATGGGTCCGAACGGCGCCGGCAAGTCCACGCTGGGCAACGTCATCGCCGGGCGCGAGGGCTACGAGGTGGTCGAAGGCCGCGTCGAGCTCGAGGGCATCGACCTGCTGGCGCTGGAGCCCGAGGCGCGCGCCGCCGCCGGCGTGTTCCTGGCCTTCCAGTACCCGGTCGAGATCCCGGGCGTGAACAACACCTACTTCCTGCGCACCGCGCTCAACGCCCAGCGCAAGGCGCGCGGCGAGGAAGAGCTCGATTCCATGCAGTTCCTCAAGCGCGTGCGCGAGAAGCTGGCCGTGCTGCACCTCAAGGACGAGCTGCTGCACCGCGCCGTCAACGAGGGCTTCAGCGGCGGCGAGAAGAAGCGCAACGAGATCTTCCAGCTCGCCCTGCTGGAACCGAAGCTGGCGATCCTGGACGAGACCGACTCGGGCCTGGACATCGACGCGCTCAAGGCCGTCGCCGATGGCGTGAACCTGATGCACTCGCCCGAGCGCGCCTTCCTCGTGATCACGCACTACCAGCGCCTGCTCGACTACATCAAGCCCGACGTGGTGCACGTGCTGGCCGACGGCCGCATCGTCGAGAGCGGCGGCCCGGAGCTGGCGCTGGAGCTCGAGGCCCACGGCTACGCCTGGGTGAAGGACCGGATCGCGCCGGGGGCGTCGGCCTGAGCATGAGCGCCCTGCTGCAGTCCTTCGAATCCGGCTTCGCCGCCCTGCCCGCGGCGCGCGTGGACGCGCTCGGCCTCGGCCCGGCCCGGCGCGCGGCCCTGGCCGCCGCGCTCGCCGCCGG